>NZ_BAAJOT010000002.1:347500-1035002 GCF_057554225.1 Labrys sp. Lb11 | reverse complement strand
GCCGGGATCTCGAGGAGCAGTGCCTGGCGCCGATCGACGCGCGCATCGAGGCCCTCGGCCATGCCGCGCCGCCCGCCGTCGCCGGCCGCACCCGGCCCGGCCTGCACGGCGCCGCGCCATGAGCCGGCCGCGCCACGAACCGCCCTGCGCGCCGCCCGCGGGCCGGCCGCAGACCGCGACGACCCCGCCCGCGATCCACCGCCCCGCGCCGCCCGGCCCCGGCCGGCCGGCGCCGGGCTTCGTCCGCCGGCTTGCCCGGCATTTTGCACCAGGAGGTCTCATGACCACACGATCCGGCGCGGCCCGCTTGCGGGCCGGCGCCCGCGTGCTGCTGACCGCCGCCCTGGCCTTCGCGATCGGAGCCGGCCCCGTGGCCGCCGAGATCGCCAGGCCGGCGGCCTCGGCGCCGCCCCCGGCCGCCACGGCCGGGCTCACCACCCCGCCCCCCACCGCGCCGCCCGACCCGGCCGCCGGCGCCCCGCCTGTGCCGGTCTCGGATCCGACCAGGTCGGCTGCCGGGGAGAACGCGGCCAAGCCGGCAGAGCCGGGCGCGGCCACGCCTGACGCCGAGGCCGCCGCGGACACGAAGGCGTCCGCGGAAGGCGAGAGCAAGGCACCGGCCGACAAGACGGAGGCCGAGGCGTCGCCTCTCATGACGGCATCCGGCGGTCTCGGCGACCCCGGAATGAAGGAGGTGCTCGGCACCCAGTCCCCCGGTGGGGAGCTGGCCGCCAAGATCCGCCCGGCGCCCTCCAACGGCTCGTTCTCCCAGCGCGTGCCGCTCGCGGTCCCTGCTTTCCATGGCCTCGAGCCGACCCTGGCGCTGGCCTACGATTCCAACGCGGGCGCTCGCGCCGGAGGCTGGTGGTCCGGCTTCGCCGGCGTGGGCATGCGGCTGCTCGGCCTGTCCGACATCGTGCCGATGACCAAGGGCGGCGGCGCGGCGCGCTTCGACGCCTCCGACCTCTATGCCCTCGATGGTGAGGAACTGGTCGCCTGCACGGCTGGCATGGACAGCCCCGCCTGCACGACGGGCGCGGCCGGCGATGGGATCAAGTACTTCGCCACCCGGGTTGAGAGCCATCTGCGCATCAAGCGTTGGCAGGACATCTGGACGGTGACCCAGCGTGACGGCACGGTTTCGACCTACAGGCCGGTCTCGACCTGGCGCGCGCCGGACGGCGACACCGAGCTTGTCCAGCTCGACAAGGCCCGCTTCCTCCTGGCTAGCGTCGTCGATGTCCACGGCAACACCGTGACCTACGACTATGACTGCCCGGTCCTGCCGGTCTGCTGGCCCAAGACCATCAGCTACAACGGCACGCAGATCATCTTCCATCGCAAGGACGCCGATACCCCGTTGACCCTGGCAAACGGGGCGCAGCTCGACCCGAACGCCCATCTGGACGTCGTCTCGACCGAGAAGTCGCTCTCGAAGCTCGATCAGCAACTGACGGCGATCGAGATCAAGACCGGCGATGCGAAGGTGCGGGCCTACGACTTCGCCTATGAGACGAGCGAGGCGACCGGCTTCTCGCGTCTCGTCGCGGTCACGCCCTACGGCAATGACGCGAAGGTCGGCGCGGTCTCGAAGCATGTCTACGAGGGGACCGCCCTGCCGCCGACTCGGTTTGCGTATCAAGGTGCGGTCATGGAATGGGATTCTATAAAGCCTTCGCCCATTCCAATGTCGCTCGACGGTGACAGTTATTCTCGTATCTTCGGAGATGCGGACGGGGATCAAAGGATCGACAGCTATAAATTCAAGCATGAATATCAAAATGTATGCAATATCTATATCGAGACAAGAGATGGTCCGTATCAGACAATACTGGCTCCCTGTGGTTTTCCTGATTTTCCGATAGTGCACTGCCAGAATGGCACGAATGGCAACCCACGAAACGGAGTTGGCGCCGGTCTTTCCGCTGTGCTCGACAGGAATGGTGACGGTCACCTCGATTTTTATGGCTATTCCCATCGCTCCTACGAGGCCCCCGCAGATCCTGCCGATCCTTGCAATTCTCCCTATGTAGCCCGTTCGGATAATTCGGGTTACTTCGTAATTTCCGGCGAGGATGATCAGCTGCATTACGGAACTGATCCCAATTTCAGCTTGGAGGGTGTTACGCTAGTCAACGCGAACGCCCCGATCCCCTATCTGCAGCCGCAGGCCATTCCGCTCGATATCAACGGCGATGGCCGGCAGGAAGTCCTGTGGTCTCATGTGCTCAAGACTCGCCTCGCCGGCTCTGCGTTGACGGATGATCCAATCACCCTTCCCTTCACGATCCAGAACTCCGAATCCGTCATTGACCTGAATGGCGACGGGCGATCCGATCTGGCCCGGGTCGCCGACCTGGACCCGCTGGAGCCAGGTGGCCCACGCCGCATCGGCGTGCGGTATGCCCTGTCGGAGGGAACGGGATTTTCCGCGTGGAAAGTCTCGAAGTTCCCCGTAACCTTGCGTTATACGGAAGCATACAAGGGACCAAACGCTCCACTGGAAGGCATCAAGGCTGCCGACGTGAACGGCGACGGCCGGATGGACATAGTGATGCTGGAGGCGGGGACCGCAACAACGGTCAATGTCGGCGTCCTGCTCTCGACCGGCTCCGGTTTCGTCCACCAGATCTGGGCAACGGCGATTCCCACCACCGACATCTTCGATTGCAGAAGCAATACCAAATGCCCCCAGCCGCTGCTCACCGGTGACATCGACGGCGACGGCCGGTCGGATATTCTCATCAACACTGCCTTCGACGGCGCGACGGTTCTCCTTTCAACTGGTTCGAACTTCGTCAGGACGACGGCTTCGCTGCAGAATGGGCTCTGGCCCGGCTGGGTTCCGACGGCGTCCGCGCTGATGGATCTCGATGGGGACGGGCGCGACGACGTCATCCCCTCCACCGGCCAGGATGGCCGCGAAGGAAACGGAACGTACATCTCCGCTTCGGTTGCCTTCCCCGACCTGCTGACCTCCGTGACCGACACCCTCGGCGGGGAGACGCGCATCGCCTACCGCCCGTCCTCCGGCGCCGTGCACGGCCTGATGCCGGGCATCCTGCAGGTGGTGAAGTCCCTGACCCTGGACGACCGCCGCGCCCAGCCCGGCTCGGTGGCGACCACGACCTACGCCTATGCCGGCGGGCTCTACTCGGCCGCGGAGCGGCGCTTCCTCGGCTTCCGCACCGCGACGGCGGACCTGCCCTGCAATGCCGGCGAGACCGTCTGTCCGCGCCGGCTCTACACCTTCCGGCAGGACCCGGCCGCGGCCGGCAAGCTGGAGAGACTGGAGGAAACCACCAACGAGCCCGGTGCCAGGGCGCTGGCCGTCACAACCGAGACCTGGAGCGTCAAGGCCAGGGACGGAACCAGCGACGTGCTGACCTCGCAATGGCCGCTGCCGGCGGGCACCGAACTGACGCTGCCCTACACCGCCGTCAACACCGCCAGCGAGAAGCAGATGACATTCGAGGGGGCGACGCGCACCACCCGGACGCGGCGCGACGTCGATGCCTACGGCAACCTCATCACCCTCAACGAGGACGGCGACGCCGACCGCGACGGCGACGAGCGGCTGACCGTGACCGAGTTCACCCCGAACACCGCCGCCTACATCGTCTCGGCCCCCAGCCGCATCCGCGTCTATGCCGGCAAGCTCAGCTCCGATCCGCTGCTGGCGGACTCGCTGATGATCTACGACAACAACGCCGCCTACGACATGGCTCCCGGCAAGGGCAACCTGACCAAGACCCGCCGCAAGCTGGTCGGTGCCTCCGGCTACGCCTGGGTCACCGCCGCCGAGGCCGTCTACGACGGCTACGGCAACCCGACCGTGGCGATCGACGCGCTCGGCAACCGCACCGAGACCGACTACGACGCCACCTATCACCTGCTGCCGGTCGAGGTCCGCAACGCCAAGGGCCACGTCGTCCGGACCAGCCACGACACCCAGTGCCAGAGGCCGCTGACCGTCACCGACGCCAACGGCCAGCAGACGACCTATGCCTATGATCCCCTGTGCCGCCTGACCCAGAAGACCCAGCCGCTCGGCGCCTATGAGCGCTACGAGTACATCGCCGTCGGTCAGCCGGCCTCGCAGCGGATCGAGGTCTACAGGCCGCAGTTCGGCGGCGGCGAGACCTTCGCCAAGACCTTCTTCGACGGCTTCGGCCGCACCTGGAAGACCTACGCCAAGGCCGGCGCATTGGTCGCCGAGAACATCAACACGCTCACCGATTACGACAAGCGCGGCACCGTCGCCAAGGTCAGCCGGCCGTTCTACGGCACGGAGACGCCGCAGTTCACCGCCACCGCCTATGACGCCCTCGACCGGCCGGTGACCGTCACCAACCCGGACGGCAGCTCATCGACGCTGGCCTACCACGCCTCCGACATCGCCGGCACCTGGCTGCACGGCTTCCTCGCCGCCACCGCCACCGACGAACTCGGCCGCAAGACCGTCACCCACACCGACGCCTATGACCGGACCGTGCGCCAGACCCGTTTCCGCGACGCGGCGGGGACCGATCCCGTCCACCGCTCCCTGGTCTATGACGGGCTCGGCCGCCTGACCGAGCTCCGTGATCCGGCCGGCGCCAAATGGACCAACGTCTTCGACACGCTCGGCCGGCGCGTCAGCGTCGACGACCCGGATCTCGGCCTCTGGACCTTCAGCTATGACGCGGCCGGCAACCTGACGCGCCAGACCGACGCCAGGGGCCAGCAGACCGCCTTCCTCTATGACGCGCTCAACCGCGTCCGCAGCAAGATCGTCCATGCCGAGCTCTCCGCCGGCGACCCCGGGCGCATCACCACCACCTACGCCTATGACGAGGATCGGCCGGGCTTCTCCAACGTCGGCAAGCTGACCACCGTCTCCGAGCCGGCGACCGCGACCCTCACCACCGACTACGACGCCCTCGGCCGCGAGGTGAGGAAGACCCTGGCCGAGCCGGGCCAGGCCGTGCCCTACGTCACCACCACGGCCTACGACGCCGGCTCGCGCATCCTGCAGCGCGGCCTGCCGGACGGCTCGACGGTCGGCGGCACGACCTCGAGCACCTGGATGCGCTACGACCCGGCCGGCCGTCTGGTCAAGGTGCCCGGCCTGGTCGATGCCGTCACCTACGACGCTTCCGGCCAGCCGCTCGTCACCCGCTACGCCAACGGCGTCACCACGTCAGCCGGCTACGACCCGGCCCGCGGCTGGCTGACCGGTCTCGCGCACGCCCGCGGCACGACCACGCTGCTGGGCCTGTCCTACACGCGCGGCCCGACCGGGCGCATCGACGCGATCACCGATGCCGGCACCACCGTGCCCGCGGGCAGCCCGGCCCCGGCCGAGGCCTGGACCTACGGCTATGACCGCCTCGACCAGCTCACCCTGGCCCGCAACGACGTCACCGGCAGCTACACCGAAAGCTACGCCTACGACCTCGCCGGCAACCTGACCTCCAAGACCGGCATCGGCGCCTACGACTATGCCCTGCCCAGCCAGGCCCGGCCGCACGCCCCCAAGACCGCCGGCGGCTACGCCTTCACCTACGACGCCAACGGCAACCTCACCGAAAGCAGGCTCAACGGCCAGCTCCACCGCAGCTACGCCTGGGACGGCGAGAACCGCCCGACCCGCATCGACACTTACGACAGCGCCGGCGTCCTGACCCGCACCTCGACCTTCGTCTACGGCCCGGACGGCGCGCGCCTGAAGAAGATCACCCGGGCCAATCCGCGCGGCTGCAGCCTGGCGCTGTCGCAGCAGCCGGAGGAGACGACGCTCTACGTCTTCGGCGACGAGCGCGTCACCTACTCCGCCTCGACCAATTCCTGCGTGCCGACCGCGGCGACCTGGGTCAGCTACCCCGTGCCGGCGATCAAGCGCGAGGCGGTGCCGGGCCGGCCGGTCACGGTGACGACGCTGCTGAAGGACCATCTCGGCTCGATCCGGGTGGTGACGGACGCGGGCGGCGCCGAGGTCAGCCGCAGCAGCTACGCCCCCTACGGCTTCCAGCGCGGCGCCCAGGACGCGGCGGACGGCTCGAGCCGGGAGGCCAAGGCCTATATCGACCAGCGGCTCGACGAGACCGGGCTCTTGTACCTCAACGCGCGCTACTACGACCCGAGGATCGCCCGCTTCGTCAGCCCGGACTGGTGGGACCCGACGCAGGAGGGCGTGGGGACGAACCGCTACGCCTACGCCGACAACAACCCGGTCAATGTCAGCGATCCGAGTGGACATTTTGCTCCTGCTTTATTGGGGATTCCAACTATTGCTCAAGCAACATTTAATCTAGTTGCTATGATCGGTATAATTACGTTATCTAACATTGACGAAAAAATAGATGTTGAGCCTGATATATCAGATATTTCGAAATACGAAAGGATGGGGTATTCATATCAAGCTGCACGGTTGCTTGCTGAGAATGAAAAAATAAATAGTGAGAGATATCTTTCGATTAATGGTAGAAATATCAGGGTCTCTGGAAAAATTGTTAGCGCCCCCGGTACGTTGCCTGTGCGGGGGGCAAAGGATCCAACGTCTGGTATTTTGGAGATCGCTGGTGTAAAATTGACTCTTACAAGCGGAAAGGCACTTCCAGGGAGAGCTCTGAAGGACGACCCAACCGTGCGGACAAATGCAGAGTCGTACTCACACGTAGAGGGGCATGCGGCAGCTTTGATGAGGCAGGCTGGTGTAAAGGAAGCTACCCTGACAATTAATAATACTAGTGGGCCATGTGGTCCGTGTATCGGAAACTTGAAATCTCTTTTAGAAGATGGGGCAAAATTGACGGTTAAATGGAAAGATTCTGAGGGTAAAGAGCTTTCCAGAGTGTTTGAGGGGCAGGATTTGTCAAAAAATCAGGATAATAAATCTGGTGGAAAAGAAGAGGCGGCAAAATGAGTATGTTGCTAAAATTGGAATGTGATGTCATGAATGCGTCTGCTTGGATTGACGTTGTTGATTTGTCTGGCGGTTTGAGTGGAATTTTGTTTGCGTATAGAACGATAGTATCTAGAGATGTTGGATTCACTGCTTCCGTGCTAAGTGTAGAGGGCGACGAGAACGGATGGTCAATTTTAAAATTCAAACACAATTATGTGTTGTTCTTTATATGCTCAAGATCTGTTTCGGGATTTCAGGGGGGGGAGGGAGTTTTTTATGCTTATAAAAATGGCACGGACAATGAACTTATTGACTGGCCCGGTGTAGAGTTTGGGAAGATTCCTAAGCATTGTTTCTTAGATAAAAGTGTGTTTGAGTCACTTTTGTTGTCTCTGTACAAGTCAGATAATCCAAGCGATGGGGCCGGATTCCTGTATTCGGATGAATATTGGGAGCGGGTTTCTTGATGGGAATTACGTAAGTGTTGTGATCATCCCACGTTTACGGGTGCCGGTGGGCGTGGGATGCTGGCTTGGTTCAGGCCGGGCGGGCCTGGGCGGCAGGGCTGTTGTTCTGCCTCTTCCAGGTCCACGAGTTACGGGGACTTTGGGGTGATGGCGGGCGCGTGCTAGCCGCCCACCGTCCCGGAGCATCAGCAGCGCTTTCGGCGATGTCCCCTGAGGAAGCCGAGGAAGCGATGCAAGTTTATGCTGGATTGGACGTGTCCCTCAAGTCGACGCACATCTGCGTGGTGGGCGAGGATGCCAGGATCGTGTGGCGCGGGGTTTGCGCCTCCGATCCGGAATTAAGGGGGTACGGGGACCGTGCCATCCCGGCTGCCTGCAGCCGCGCCTTTTGCCCCGGGGGAGCCCCCCATGCCCATCCGCCCCGAAGCGCCCCGCGACATCGCCGGCATCCGGGCTCTCGTCACTGCCGCCTTCGCCGAAGCCGCCCATAGCAGCCGCACCGAGGCGGCCATCGTCGAGGCCCTGCGCGCCGACGGCGCGCTGACCCTGTCCCTCGTGGCCGAGGCGGAGGACGGCCTTGCCGGCCATGTCGCCTTCTCGCCGGTCGCCATCGACGGGCTGGCCAGCGGCTGGCACGGGCTCGGCCCGCTCGGGGTGCGGCAGGGCCGCGGCATCGGCCAGGCATGACAAAGCGCCCCGCCCAGGGATAGCCGAGCGGGGCGCCTGCCAGGCGGGCACGTATCGTCCGGTGCCGCATCCGGGCACCCGGCATCGTCCGGTACGTCGGGGCCGCGCCACCTCGTGCGGCCCCCGGCGGCTGGTCGGAGCCGCCGCCGCTCAGCTGAGCAGGAAATCGCTGCCCGACAGGCTGGCGACGCCGTCGAGGGTGGCGATCAGCACCGGGCCGTCATTGCCGGCGGCGCCGTCCGCGTCGAACCAGAGCCGATGGGTGTCGGTCTCGAAGACGAAGGTCGCCGCATTGGTCTTGGCGATGTTGGTCGTGCCGTTTTCCAGCTTGAACGCGGCCGGGTTGTCGAGGCCGAACTCGGCGAGCGTGATCTCCAGGAGGTCCTGGCCGCGGGTGAAGTCGGTGACGATGTCGCCGCGCCAGCCCGAAAGGTGGCCGTAGCCGCCGAAGTCGAAGATGTCCTTGCCCAGGCCGCCGGTGAGCGTGTCCGAGCCGGCTCCGCCGCGCAGCACGTCGTCGCCGGCCCGCCCGTCGAGCACGTCGTCGGAGCCGCCGCCGTCGAAGACGTTGTCGGAGGCGTCGCCGAGGATGACGTCGTCGTAGTAGCTGCCGTTGACGATCTGGATGTTCTTGATCGTGTCCTTCTGCAGGACGCCGTCATTGGCGGCCTGGTTCATCAGGTCGAGCTTGAAGGCGCCGGCGCTGACGTCGAGCGTGTTGATGCCGGTGCCGCCGTCGATCAGGTCGGCCACGCGGCCGGCGTCGATGACGTCGAAGCTGTCATTGCCGCTGTCGCCGTAGAGCTTGTCGGCGCCGGCGTCGTCGGTGAGGACGTCGACGCCGGTACCGCCGCGTAGCGTGTCATTGCCGGCGCCGCCGGCGAGCCGGTCGTTGCCGTTGCCACCAGCCAAAGCGTCGTTGCCCTCATCGCCGGCGAGCCAATCATTGCCGTCGCCGCCAGCCAGGGTGTCGTTGCCCTTGCCTCCGGCCAGGTCGTCGCCGAGGACGCCGCCGGTGACGTTGTCGGCGCCGGAGCCGCCGTCGAATTCGAGGATCTCGAAGCCGTCGGCCTTGCCGCCGCTGGCGAAGGCGATCAGGGCCGGGCTGAAGACGAAGCTCTCGGCGACCGTGCTGATGGAGAAGTCGAGCGACAGCGTGTCGGTGCCGGCATCGCCATGGGCGATGTCCCTGATGCCGATGTAGACATGGTCGTCGCCGAGGCCGGCGGTGAGCCTGTCGACCTCGGTGCCGTAGTCGCCGACGCCGCCGTCACTGTAGAGGTAGTCATCGCCCGACCCGCCATTGAGGATGTCGGCGCCGGAGCCGCCCGTCAGCGAATCGTTGCCCAGGCCGCCGTCCAGTGTGTCGTTGCTGCTGCCACCATTCAGCATGTCGTCGCCGCCCTCGCCGTAGAGGCGGTCGGCGCCGGCGTCGCCCCTCAGCGTGTCGTCGCCGTAGCCGCCCTTGAGGATGTCGTTGCCGCCGCCGCCATCGAAAGAGTCGTCGAGCGCGTAGCCGGTGAACTTGTCGCTGAAGTTGCTGCCCGTGAGCTGGAAGCGCTCGACATTGACCACCGACATCAGGCCGGGAATGGTGACGGCCTGGAGTGGGTCGGCGGCCGTGAAGGTGATGCCGGCGGTGTGTCCGGAGAAGTCGGCGTAGAGTGTGTCGATGCCGCTGCCGCCGTCGATCTTGTCGCCGGCCAGCTCGGCGACGTCGAAGCTCATGATCCGGTCGTCGCCGGCGCCGCCGCGGATGTCGTCGGCCCCGCGGCCGCCCGTCAGGGTGTCGTTGCCGCTGCCGCCGTCGAGCAGGTCCTTGCCGTCGCCGCCCGTGAGCGTGTCGTTGTCGGCCTCGCCGTAGAGCTTGTCGTCGCCGTCGCCGCCGTCGATGGTGTCGCTGCCCCAGCCGCCGCGGATGGTGTCGTTGCCTTCCTGGCCGAGGAGATAGTCGTATGCGTCGTAGGTGCCGGTGATGATGTCGTTGCCGGCAGTGCCGAATTTGGTCGCCATGATGGGTCCCGTGATTGTTGGCGGCACCTTAGGTGGACGAACGGGTTTCGGCTTGGACTGAGCGGAACAAAAGCGCGGACTGGGCGGTCCTGTGGATGAAACCGGTCGAGGCCGGGCCCGCGATCGGATCGCGGCGGGATCCACCGGCTCGCCCGTTGCGGCGTCGCGACAGGCCGCATCGACCAGGGCCAGGTTCCCCAGGCTGCCGCGGCCGGCGGTCGCCGGCTCGCGCCGGTCCGGGGGGCGGGCGACCCCGTGCTGCGGGATGGCCTCGACGCTCTCCCGGGATTGCGGCAAGGTCCTCCACGGCAAAGCGACCCGCCCAGGGGTAGCTGGGCGGGTCGCCTGCCAGGCGGGCGCGTATCGTCCGGTGCCGCATCCGGGCACCCGGCACCGTCCGGTACGTCGGGGCCGCGCCACCACATGCGGCCCCCGGCGGTTGGTCGGAACCGCCGCCGCTTAGCTGAACAGGAAGTCGCTGCCCGACAGGCTGGTGACGCCGTCGAGGGTGGCGATCAGCACCGGGCCGTCATTGCCGGCAGCGCCGTCGGCGTCGAACCAGAGCCGATGGGAGCCGGTTTCGAAGATGAAGGTCGGCGCATTGGTCTTGGCGACGTTGGTCGCGCTGTTCTCCAGCTTGAACGCGGCCGGACCGGCGAGGCCATACTCGGAGAGGTCGAGCCCGATGCGGTCCTCACCCTTGGTGAAGTCGGTGATGATGTCGCCTTGCCAGCCCGACGGGTCGTTGAAGCCGCTCAGGTCGAAGATATCGTTGCCCGCGCCGCCGGTGAGCGTGTCCGAGCCGGCGCCGCCGCGCAGGACGTCGTTGCCGGCCCGGCCGTCGAGCACGTCGTCGCTGTCGCCGCCGTCGAAGATGTTGTCGGAGGCGTCGCCGAGGATCACGTCGTCCTCGGCGCTGCCGTTGACGATCTGGATGTTCTTGATCGTGTCCTTCTGCAGCATGCCGTCATTGGCGGCCTGGTTCATCAGGTCGAGCTTGAAGGCGCCGGCGGTGACGTTGAGCGTGTTGATGCCGGTGCCGCCGTCGATCAGGTCGGCCGCGCGGCCGGTGTCGATGACGTCGAAGCTGTCGTTGCCGCTGTCGCCGTAGAGCTTGTCGGCGCCGGCGTCGTCGACGAGGCTGTCATTGCCGACCCCGCCCCGCAGCGTGTCATTGCCGGCGTCGCCGGCGAGCTGGTCGTTGCCCTTGCCGCCGACCAGGGTGTCGTTGCCCTTGCCGCCGTTCAGGGTGTCGTCGAGGTCGCCGCCGGTGACGTTGTCGGCGCCGGAGCCGCCGTGGAAGTGGAGGATCTCGAAGCCGTCGGCCTTGCCGCCGCTGGCGAAGGCGATCAGGGCCGGGCTGAAGACGAAGCTCTCGGCGACCGTGCTGACGCTGAAGTCGAGCGACAGCGTGTCGGTGCCGGCGTCGCCGTGGGCGATGTCCTTGACGCCGACCTGGACGAAGTCGTCGCCGTTGCCGGCGGTGACGGTGTCGACCTCGGAGCGGGTGTCGCTGACGCCGTCGTCACTGTAGATGACATCGTCGCCGTCGCCGCCGTTGAGGATGTCGGCGCCGGCCCCGCCCGTCAGGACGTCGTTGCCGAGGCCGCCTTCCAGCGTGTCATTGCTGGTGCCGCCCACGAGCGTGTCGTTGCCGCCCTCGCCGTAGAGGCGGTCGGCGCCGCCGCCGCCCACCAGCATGTCGTCGCCGTAGCCGCCCTTGAGGATGTCGTTGCCGTCTCCGCCGTCGAAATAGTCGCTGAGCGCGTAGCCGGTGAAGCGGTCGCTGAACTTGGTGCCGGTGAGCTGGTAGCGCTCGACATTGACCACCGACATCAGGCCGGGAATGGTGACGGTCTTGTTCGGGTCGGCGGCCGTGAAGGTGATGCCCGTGGCGCTGTCGGAGAAGTCGGCGAAGAGCGTGTCGATGCCGCTGCCGCCGTCGATGACGTCGCCGGCCAGTTCGGCAGCGCTGTTGGCAATGATCATGTCGTCGCCGGCGCCGCCGAGGATGGTGTCGGCGCCGAGGCCGCCGACCAGGACGTCGTTGCCGCTGCCGCCGTCGAGCAGGTCCTTGCCGTCGCCGCCGGACAGGGTGTCATTGCCGGTCTCGCCATAGAGCTTGTCGTCGCCGTCGCCGCCGTCGATGAAGTCGACGCCGTAGCCGCCGCGGATGATGTCGTTGCCGCCTTCGCCGAAGAGGTAGTCAAACGCGTCGTAGGTGCCGGTGATGGTATCGTTGCCGGCGGTACCGAATTTCGTCGCCATGATGGGTCCTGTGATTGATACGGGGGGCGTGCGCCGCGCAACGCGCCGCGCGCGGCCAGGTCAGCCTGACAGTCTCGTCGCGGAGGGATCGTCCGGATCGCCGCGCCGGAGGACGAGATGGCTCACGGGGCCGCCCGGCCTCCGGCTTGCCCGAAGATTTCCGACACTTGCAGATGCATGCCGCACGACGCCCCATCGATCGACGGGCCTCGGATCGGAAACCCGACGGCAATCTAGGCGGGCCGATCTGATTCGGCTTGGACTGCGCGGAACAAAAGTACGGACTGGGCGGCCCTGCGGAGGATACGGTCCGCCGTCCGGCGCCCTCAGACCGTAGCCGGATCCACCGCTTCGCCCGTGGCCGCGCTGCGATAGGCCGCTTCGACCAGGGCCAGGGTCTTGAGGTTGTCGCGGCCGGAGGTCGCCGGCTCGCGCCGCTCGCGCAGGCTGTCGACCCAGTGCCGCTGGATGGCCTCGACGCTCTCCTGGATGTTGTGCCAGGGGCGGGACGCCCAGGGCAGCAGGGGCGGGGGGACGTCGAGCCGGCGTGTCCCGTCCCGGCCGGTCACGGTCATGCGGTAGCCCTGGTCGAGGCGGATCGTGCCCTCGGTGCCGTCGATCTCGACCAGCGTCTCCGGGAAGGGCTCGACGGCGAGGCGGGTGGCGTAGGAGCAGTCGACGATCGAGGTCAGGCCGCCCTCGTGGTCGAGCAGCATGGTGGCGACATCCTCGCCGCGGATGGCCGGGTTGACGCGCCGGGTGCGGGCGGTCAACCGGGCGACGTCGCCGAAGAGGAAACGGGCGATGTCGAGGATGTGGATGCCGAGATCCTCGATGATGAAGCGCTCGCCTTCCGCCAGATAGGGCTGGCCGCTGAACACGTCATAGGCCGAGCGGAAGGAGACGCGTCCGAAGAAGGGTGCCCCGATCGTGCCGCGGTCGATCTCGGCCCGCACCGCCTGGATCGGCGTCTGCCAGCGGAAGTTCTCGTGCACCATCAGCGGCACGCCGGCCGCCTCGCAGGCGGCGACCATGGCGCGGGCGTCGGCCATGCCGGCGGCGAAGGGCTTCTGGCAGATCACCGGCACGCCGTGGCGCGCCGCCAACTCGACCAGGGGACGATGGCTCGCCACGGTGGTGGCGATGTCGACGAAGTCGAGTCCCGGCAGCGCCGCCAGCATCTCGGCCGCGTCGGCATGGCGCGCGGCGATGCCGAAGGCCTCGCCCACGGCCTTGAGACGGGCCGGGTCGCGGTCGCAGATCGCCACGATCGTCGCCCCGGGGATGTCGCGCCAGGCATGGAGCTGGTTGACGGCGAAGAAGCCGCAGCCGATCAGGGCGCCGCGAAGCTCGGCCATGGTCTCACCCCATCCTGGCGATCTGGCGCAGCGCCACGCGCTGCTGCAGCCGGCGCTGGGCCTGGTCGACGACGACGGCGACGATGATGACCAGGCCCTTGATCACCATCTGCCAGAAGGAGGAGACCCCCATCATCACCAGACCGTCGGAGAGGATGCCGATGACGAAGGCGCCGACGATGGTGCCGCCGATGGTGCCGCGCCCGCCCGACATGGAGGTGCCGCCGAGCACCGCCGCGGCGATGGCGTTGAGCTCGAAGCTTTCGCCGGTGGCGGGGTGGGCGGCCATCAGCTCGGAGGAGATGATCAGGCCGACGATCGCCGCGCTGAAGCCGGAAAACATGTAGACGAACATCTTGACCCGGGCGACGCGGATGCCGGAGAGGCCGGCGGCGCGCTCGTTGCCGCCGACCGCGAAGATATGGCGGCCGAGCGGCGTGCAGCGGGCGACATAGGCGGCCACCAGCGCCACAACGGCCAGGATCCAGATCGAGAGCGGCAGGCCGAGGAAGCGGCCGGCACCGAGGATGTCGTAGCCGGTGGTGCCGAGATCCGGGCGTCCGACCAGGTTGGGGAAGGTGCGCCCGTCCGAGGACAGCAGCGCCAGGCCGCGGCAGACATAGAGCGTGCCGAGCGTGGCGATGAACGGCGCGACGTTGAGCCTGGTGATCAGGAGGCCGTTGACGGCGCCGATGGCGACGCCGATGCCGAGCGTGATCAGCACCACCTCGACCACGTTGAAATAGACGGTGTAGCCGATCGGCAGCTCCAGCCCGTTGAGGATCAGGCCGCCGGCCACCATGCCGCTGAGGCCGACGATCGAGCCGACCGACAGGTCGATGCCGCCGGTGACGATGACGAAGGTCATGCCCATGGCCAGGAAGGCATTGAGGGCGACGTGCTTCGACATCAGGATCAGGTTGGCGCTGCTCAGGAAGTTCGGCGCCGCGAAGGAGAAGAAGATCAGCACGGCGAAGAGCGCGATGAAGGTGCGCAGCTTCATCAGGCTGAGCGCCAGGGAGCCGCCGGCGGGGGGGCGCTGCGTCTGGGTGTCCTGCGCGGCTGTCATGGCTGCTGTTCCCTGGAATGCGAGGGGCCGGCCGGGCCGTGGCCCTGGGCGGAGGCGGCGACGACCAGCGCCTCCGTCGCTTCGGCGCGGTCGTAGAGGGCCGTCAGCCGGCCGTTGCTCATCACCGCGATGCGGTCGGAGAGCGACATCACCTCCTCGAGGTCGGAGGTGACGAACAGAATGCCGAGGCCCTGGGCTGCCAGGCGGCGCATGGTGCGGAACACGTCGGCCTTGGCGCCGACGTCGATGCCGCGGCTCGGCTCGTCCATCAGCAGCACCTTCGGCCCGGTCATCAGCGCCTTGCCGATCACCACCTTCTGCTGGTTGCCGCCGGAGAGCGAGGTGACCTCCAGCGCCGGGTCGGCGACCTTGATCGACAGGTCGCGGATGGCGGCGTCGATCGCCTGCCGTTCGCGGTCGGCGCGGATGTGGAAGCCGCCGGCAAGGAACTTCGACAGGCTCGCCATGGTCAGGTTGGCCGCGACCGGGAGCATGGTGACCAGTCCCTCGCGCTGGCGGTCCTCGGGAATCAGCGCCAGGCCGCGCCGGATGCGGCCGGTGACGTCGGCCTCGGCCACCGGCTTGCCGTCGATGAGGATGCGGCCGGTGGCGTGGCGGTGCCGGCCCATGATGCAGTCGAAGAGCTCGCTGCGGCCGGCGCCCATCAGCCCGTAGACGCCGAGGATCTCGCCGCGGCGCAGCGACAGCGAGACGTGGTCGACGGCGAGGCCCCCGGCCGGGCGCGGCAGGCAGATGTCCTCGGCCCTGAACACCTCCGCGCCGATGGCATGCTCCTGCGGCTTGGCGAAATCCTTGGCGTCCGAGCCGATCATCTGCCGAACGATCCACGGCACGTCGATGTCGGCGACGCGCTCGTGCCCGGTGATGCGGCCGTCGCGCAGCACGGTGATGTGGTCGCCGATGCGGATCAGCTCCTCGAGCCGGTGCGAGATGTAGACGATGGCGACGCCGCGGGCCTTGAGGTCGGCTATGACGCGGAACAGGATCTCGACCTCGGCGGCGCTGAGGGCCGAGGTCGGCTCGTCCATGATCAGGATGCGCGCATCCTGCGCCACCGCCTTGGCGATCTCGACCAGCTGCTGCTGGCCGATGCGCAGATCCTCCACCGGGGTGCGCGGATCGATGCCCGTCTCCAGCCGCTCCAGGAGCTCGGCCGCCCGCCGCTCCTGCCCGCGATGGTCGATGCCGCGGATGTCGCGGGTGATCTCGCGGGCGGCGAAGATGTTCTCGGCGACCGAGAGGTTGCCGAACAGGTTGAGCTCCTGGAACACCATGCCGATGCCATGGCGCACCGCCTCGCCCGGATTGGGGAAGACGACGGGCTTGCCGTCGAGCAGGATGCGGCC
Organism: Labrys sp. Lb11; assembly: GCF_057554225.1. Lineage (NCBI taxonomy): Bacteria > Pseudomonadati > Pseudomonadota > Alphaproteobacteria > Hyphomicrobiales > Xanthobacteraceae > Labrys > Labrys sp. Lb11. The sequence goes on along the minus strand of NZ_BAAJOT010000002.1, from coordinate 1,018,884 downwards.
CGCCGTCGGCTGCTCGACGCCGGCGATGATCTTCATCAGCGTCGACTTGCCGGCGCCGTTCTCGCCGACGAGGACATTGACCGCGCCGCGGCGAACGTCGAAATCGGCATGCTTGACCGCGACGGTGCCGGAATAGACTTTCGACACGCCCTCCAGCCGCAGGACGACGTCATCGGTGACGGCGGCGGTCATGACGTCGGCCCGAGCGTGATCTCGGCCGGGGTCACCAGCGGCGGTTCGCCGGACCCGGGCGCCTGGAAGACGCCGAGGACGGTGACCGACCGGCCGACGAGGCCGTCGCGCGGCAGCTTCGACAGGCTGTCGCGGTCGACATGCTGGTTGAAGGCCTTGCCGAAGCGGGCGAAGTCGGTCTGGTTGGAGAAGTCGTTGAAGGAGACGAAGTCGAGGGCGTCGCGCAGCGCCGTGCCGCGGATCACCGGGCCGATCTGCACCGTGGCGTCGGGCTTGCTGTCGCCGTCGGTGTCGACGCCGATGGTCGCGGCCCGTGTGCCGGTGTCGGCGGCGACGATGCGGCCCTCGATCTTCGCCGCATAGGTCCAGGGCGCGGAGGCCTGCTCGCGGTGGCCGTAGCGCTTGCCGGCCTCGTCGGACGCCGAGCGGACCAGGGCGATCACCTCCGGGAACGGCCCGGCCCTGGCGGCAAGCGCCGGGAGGGCCTTGGTGTCCCAGACGTCGGCGACCATCCGGTCGGGATCGAAAGCCGCGGCCTGGCTCTGCTGGGCCTTGACCTCGGCCGTGGGCACGATCTTGCAGGCTGCGAGCGCCAGGCCGGCGGCGGCCACGAGGGCCAGCGTTCCGACCCTGGCGGCTCGCTGCGAGCCGCCGGCCAGCAGCCCTCGTCGAGGCAAGGCTTCGTGTCGCGGTTCCTGCAGGGCGATCGGAATCGCGCGCTGGAACTGCGACAGCAGGCGCAGGGCGCCGCGGCCGGCGGATTGGGACTGGTGCACCGTTTCGCTCCCTCGCCCATGGTCCGGCCCCGCGGTCGCCCCGGGGCCGGCATGGCTCGCGCCCGTCAGTTGGTGAGCGCGAAGGTTTCGAGCTTGCCGGCATTGTCGCCGGTGACCAGGACGCAGTCCATCAGCTGCTTCTCCTGGGCCGGGCCCTTGCCGGTCTTGATGAAGGCGTCGGCCTGCTCCACCGCCATCTGCGCCTGGGCATAGGCGGGCTGCAGCACGGTGGCCTTGATGCCGCCCTGCTTGATCGAGTCGCGCACGTCGTTGGAGCCGTCGAAGCCGACGACGATCACGTCCTTGCGGCCGGCCGCGGCGAGGGCGGCGTAGGCGCCCATGGCCATGGTGTCGTTGCCGGCGATGACGCCCTTGATGTCCGGGTTCGCCTGCAGGATGGTCTCCATCTTGGCGTAGGCTTCCGGCTGGCTCCAGTTGGCCGACTGCTGCGCCACCATCTTCATGTCGGGATAGTCGTCGATGACGTCGTGGTAGCCCTTGGAGCGGACGCCGGCATTGGTGTCGGACTCCTTGCCGACAAGCTCGACATAGTTGCCCTTCTCGCCCATCAGCTTGACGAACTCCTGCGCGCCGAGCTGGGCGCCCTGGTAGTTGTTCGAGACGATCTGGGCGACCGCGACGCCGGTGGCGCTGATCTCGCGGTCGATCAGGAAGGAGGGGACCTTGGCGTCCTTGGCCTTCTTGACGGCGGCGACGCTGGCGTCGGCGCCGGCGTTGTCGAGGATGATCGCCTTGGCGCCGCGGGCGATGGCGGTGTCGACCAGCTCGGACTGCTTGTTGGCGTCGTCGTCATGCACCAGCACGAGCGTGTCGTAGCCGAGCGCCTTGGCCTTGGCGGCGGCGCCGTCCGCCTCCGCCTTGAAGAAGGGGTTGTCGTGCGAGGGGGTGATGATGGCGATCAGGTCCGCCGCCATGGCGCCGGCGGCCGATCCGAGCGTCAGGGCGCCGGCGAAGGCGGCGCCGAGCAGCAGGCGTTTCAAGGTCATGGTCGTCCTCCCGTTGTCGTTCTTGCGGATCCGGCTTGCCCGGCCGGTCAGGTGATGCGGCGGATGCTCTCGGCGATCTCGGCGGGCTCGAACACCTTCTTCCAATCGGAGCGCATCAGCGCCGGCTTGCCGAAGGTGATGGCCTTGTTGCAGGCGTCGGAGAACACGCCCTCGACCTCCTTGAAGATCACGGCGCCGAGCACGTTCATGTGGCCGAGCAGGAAGTCGCGCGCCGCCTCGGCGGGCACGCCGCGGGCCACGACCTCGTCCATGGCCTCGCGCATCACGTCGAGCAGCGTGGCGCAGACCGTCTCGGACAGGCCGGGCTCGAGCAGGGCCATCTGCTCGACCGTGACGCGGTGCGAGCGCATCACCGGCGCCCAGATCACCTTGGCGATCTCCTCGCCGAGGGCATAGGCGCTTTCCGGGCCCTGCATCAGGGCGCTGACGATGTGCTGCTTGGCGGCGATGCCGCCGAAATGGTCGCGCCGCGCCGCCAGCTCCGTCTCATCGTTGAAGATCGGCGGATGGCAGGGGTGGGTGACGAAATAGGTGAGGTCGGGACGCTCGGGCAGATGGCCGGCGAAGGGCGCGGCCGCATCGAGGGCGATGACCATGGTCCCGGCTTCGAGCTTCGGGGCGATGCCGGCCGCGACCTTGCCGATCAGCGTGTCCGGCACGGCGAGGATCACCACTTCGGCGCCGTCGAGCGCCGCATCCGGCGTGACGCAGTCGAGGCCGAGCCCATCCTTCAGCCGCTGGCGGCCGGCTTCGCCGACCTCGACGTGGCGGACCGCGAAGCGGGATCCTTGGAGGTTTTTGGCCAGGCGGTAGCCCATCTTTCCGCCCGCGCCGAAGAGTGCGATCGCCGTCATGGACTGTCCCGTCTCCCTAAGCGCCGAGAATGTCCTGCCAGTTACATCGAACTGGTATGATGAGTCAATCAGTATTCCTCCATCTCAGCATGATGGCGCGATCAGCAGGCAAGGCTGCGCCGCCGGCGCCGGTCGGCCCGTCGGGGAGGTCGTGGAATGGACAGCAAGGGAATGATCGCAGAGACGCCGGCCGGTCCCTCCGCGGGGAGGAGCCGGCCGGCGTCGATGGATCAGGTCGCGGGCCGGAGAGCGGCCCGTCAGGGTTTCACGAGCTCGCCCACGACATCCGCGAAGGCGCGGACCAGGGCGCCGACATCGGCGGGCGACGTCGCCGGCGAGACCAGCATCATGTTGTGGAAGGGGGCGATCAGCACGCCGCGATTGAGCAGGCCGAGATGGACGGCCCGCTCCAGCGCGGCGATGTGGGTCGCCTCCGCCTCGGTGCCGTTGCGCAGCGGCTCCGCCGAGAAGATGAACTCGACCCGGGCGCCGACCCGCGCCACGTGCCAGGGCAGGCCCGCTCGCCGGATCACCGCCGCGAGACCGGCGTCGAGCTCGGCGGCGAGGCGTTCCATGTGGGCATAGGCCGCCTCGGTCATCACCTCGGTCAGGGTGGCGTGCATGGCGGCGAGGGCCAGCGCATTGGCCGAGAGGGTGGTGCCCATGCCGGAATAGCCGGGCGAGGCCGCCCGCGCCGCGTCGAGGCGCCGGGCCACTTCGTCCGAAAAGCCCCAGACCGAGGCGGGGACGCCGCCGGCCACCGGCTTGCCGAGCACGAACAGGTCCGGCTCCAGGCCGTATCGCCCGGTGTAGCCGCCCGGGCCGGTGGAGATGGTGTGGGTCTCGTCGATCAGGAGCAGCGTGCCGGCCGCCCGGGTCAGGCGCCGCAGGGCGTTGTGGAAGCCGGGCTCGGGCTGCACCATGGCCGAGTTGGTCAGCACCGGCTCGGTGATGACGCAAGCGACGTCCCCGGCCTTGAGCGCCCGCTCGAGCGCCGGCACATCGTTGAACTCGACGATGGCCGTGTTGGCGGTGAGGTCGACGAACTGGCCGAGGACGCCGGGCCTGAGCGCCGGCCGGCCGTCGACCAGCCGCACGAAGGTCTCGTCGACCGAGCCGTGATAGCAGCCGTTGAACACCAGGATCCTCGGCCGGCCGGTGACGGCGCGGGCGACGCGCAGGGCGAAGCGGTTGGCGTCGGTCGCCGTGGTCGCCACCTGCCAGTGCGGCAGGCCGAAGCGCTCGGCCAGCAGCCGGCCGATCCCGGCGGCCTCGGGCGTCGGCAGCATATAGGTCAGGCCGCGGCCGGCCTGCGCGGCGACGGCGCGCGCCACCGGCTCGGGCGAATGGCCGAACATCGAGCCGGTGTCGCCGAGGCAGAAATCGGCGAGGCGATGGCCGTCGACATCGGTGATCGAGGCGCCGCAGGCCTCGGCCACCGCCATGGGGAACGGTGTCGGCCAGTCGCGCATCCAGTGCATCGGCACGCCGTCGTAGAAGCCGTCCGCCAGCCTTGCCGCCAGCGCCCGGGACTGTGGCCGCGCCGCGGCGAAACGCGCGCTCTCGGCGGCATGGAAGGCCGCGGCGCGCGCGGCGGCGATGCCGGCGAGGATCTGCGGCATGAGCTCCTCAGACATAGCCGCGCCGTTTCACCTCGCCCCAGGCATCGTCCAGCGTCTTGCGGGCGATGCGGACGAGTTCGTCGACTTCCTCATGGCTGATCACCAGCGGCGGGGCGATGATCATCACGTCGCGGGTGGCGCGCATCACCAGGCCGTTCTGGAAGGAATAGTCGCGGGTGATCGTGCCGACCGTGCCGATCTCGACCGGCCAGGCGGCGCGCGTCGCCTTGTTCGGGGTGAGCTCCAGCGCCCCGATCAGGCCGATCATGCGCGCCTCGCCCACCATCGGGTGGTCGGCGAGGCCGAGCCACTGCCTCTGCATGTAGGGGCCGATGTCGTCATGCACGCGCTCGACGATCTTCTCCTGCCGCAGGATGCGCAGATTGGCGATGGCGGCGGCGCAGGCGGCGGGATGGCCGGAATAGGTGTAGCCGTGGTTGAAGTCGCCGGCGTTGGCGATGACGTCGGCGACCTTGTCGGACACCATGACGCCGCCGATCGGCAGGTAGCCGGACGACAGGCCCTTGGCCATGGCCATGATGTCGGGCTCGTAGCCGAAATGCTGGCAGCCGAACCATTCGCCGGTGCGTCCGAAGCCGCAGATCACCTCGTCGGAGATCAGCAGGATGTCGCGCTCGCGGCAGATGCGCTGGATCTCCGGCCAATAAGTGGCGGGCGGGATGATGACGCCGCCGGCGCCCTGCACCGGCTCGCCGATGAAGGCGGCGACCTTGTCGGCGCCGATCTCGTCGATGGTGCGCTCCAGCTCCCGGGCGGCCCACAGGCCGAACTCTTCCGGCGACCTGTCGCCGCCCTCGCCGTACCAGTAGGGCTGGGCGATATGGACGATGCCGGGGATCGGCAGGCCGCCCTGGGCATGCATCGGCGCCATGCCGCCGAGCGAGGCGCCGCCCATGGTCGAGCCGTGATAGCCGTTCCGACGCGAGATGATGACGCTCTTGGCCGGCTTGTCCTGCGCCGCCCAGTAATGGCGCACCATGCGGATGATGGTGTCGTTGGATTCGGAGCCCGAGCCGGTGAAGAACACCCGGCCGAACTGCGGCGGCGTCACCTCCGCCAGCAGGCGCGACAGCTCGATCGCCGGCAGGTGCGTGGTCTTGAAGAAGGTGTTGTAGAAGGGCAGCTCGCGCATCTGCGCCGCCACCGCCTCGATGATCTCCTCGCGGCCGTAGCCGACATTGACGTTCCACAGCCCCGACATGCCGTCGATGATCTCGTTGCCGTCGGAGTCCCACAGATGCACGCCCTTGGACTTGACGATGACCCGCGCGCCCTCGGCGTTGAGGCCCTTGGTGTCGGTGAAGGGATGCATGTGGTGCGCGGCGTCGATGGCGCGCAGCTGGGCAGTCGACAGGTTGGTCTGGTGCAGGCTCATGATCCGGCGCTTTCGGGGAAAAAGACTGGCCTGATTTTGTGATCACAAAATCAGGAAGTCAAGCCGGGGGGCGCGGGCCTGTCGGCTTTGCTTGCGGCCGTGCGAGACGCCACGGTTCCGCTCTCACCGCGACGCCAGCGTCTTCCCTCCCCCTTGCGGGGAGGGATAAAGGGTGGGGGTCCAACAGGATAGGACGCGCCCTACGCCAACGACCCCCAACCCCCAACCCCTTACCCCTCCCCGCAAGGGAGAGGGGAGCGGTCGGCGTCGCGCCCGAAGCTGTTATCCGCGAATGGACCCTGAGGAATCGCCGCGCGCGGCCGATCGCCGGCCCGCTACCACCAGTCGACGAAGTGATGCACCGGGCCATGACCGCGGCCGATCCTGAGGTCACGGCCGGCGGCGAGGGCGCGGGTGAGATAGGCCTTGGCGGCGGCGATGGCGGGCGCCAGCGCCAGCCCGCGGGCCAGGCCGGCGGCGATCGCGGCCGAGAGGGTGCAGCCGGTGCCGTGCAGGGCGTCGGTCTCGATCCAGTCGGCGGCGAAGCGCTCGACGCCGTCGGCGGTGACCAGGATGTCGACGGCCCGCGCCAGCCCGGCATGGCCGCCCTTGACCAGCACCGCCCGCGGCCCGAGCGCCAGCAATTGGGCGCCCTGGCGGATCATGGCCTCCTCGCCGGCGGCGATGCCGGTCCCGGTGAGGGCGGCCGCCTCGGCGAGGTTGGGGGTGAGGCAGGCGGCCAGCGGCAGCAGGCGGCGGCGCAGCGCCGCGGCCGCGGCCGGCGAGATCAGCCGGTGGCCGGAGGTGGCGATCATCACCGGATCGAGCACCAACGGCGCCGGGCTGCCCGCCAATGCGGCCGCGACGGCCTCGACCGCGGACGGGTTCGGCACCATGCCGATCTTGATCGCGCCGACGTCGCAATCCTCGATCACCGCCGCGACCTGGCCGGCGATGACGGCGGCCGGCACGGCGTGCACGGCGCGAACGCCCTGCGTGTTCTGCACGGTGACGGCGGTGATGGCGCTGGCGCCGTAGACGCCGAGAGCCGAAAACGTCTTGAGGTCGGCCTGGATGCCGGCGCCGCCGCCGGAATCGGAGCCGGCGATGGTGAGGGCGATCGCCGTCATCCGACAGCGGCGGCCCAGGCCCGCGCCCGTCCCTCCGGGTCGACATGGCCGACCACGTCGCTCACCACCGAGACGACGTCGGCGCCGGCGGCGAGGCACAGGGGCGCGCGCTCCAGGGTGATGCCGCCGATGGCGACCAGTGGGCGGGCGCCGACGAGGCGCCGCCAAGCGCCGATGCGCGCCAGTCCTTGCGGGCCGAAGCGCATCGCCTTCAGCGTCGTCGGATAGATCGGGCCGAGCGCGACATAGTCGGGATCGGTCGCGAGCGCCCGTTCGAGCTCGGCATGGTCGTGCGTGGAGACGCCGAGCCGGATGCCGCGGGCGCGGATCGCCGGCAGGTCGGCTTCGTCGAGGTCTTCCTGGCCGAGATGGACATAGTCGGCGCCGGTGTCGATGGCGACGCGCCAATGATCGTTGACGATCAGCTGGGCGCTGACGGCCGTGCAGGTCGCCAGCGCCGCCCGGACCTCGGCGAGGAGGGTGGGCTCGTCGCGGTCCTTGATGCGCAGCTGGATGAGCCGAGCCCCGGCCGGCACCAGCCGCGCCACCCAGGCGGCGCTGTCGACGATGGGGTAGAAGCGGGGCAGCGTCATCCCAGCATCGCCTTTCCGATCACGGGGGTCGAGGGGGCCGCCATGTCGCGCGGCGGCATCGGCTCGGCCAGGAAGGCGGCACGCCCGGCCTGGATCGCCCGGGCGAAGGCCTCGGCCATCGCCGGCGGCTTGCCGGCCCTGGCGACGGCGGTGTTGAGCAGGACGGCGTCGTAGCCGAGCTCCATGGCCGCAGCGGCATGGGAGGGCAGGCCGATGCCGGCGTCGACGATCAGCGGCACGCCGGGAAAATGCGCCCTGAGGCTGCGCAGGCCGTAGACGTTGTTGAGGCCGCGGCCGCTGCCGATCGGCGCCCCCCAGGGCATCAGCACCCGGCATCCCGCCTCCAGCAGCCGTTCGGCGACGACCAGATCCTCGGTGGTATAGGGAAAGACCTCGAAGCCGTCGGCGGCGAGGATGCGGGCGGCCTCGACCAGGCCGAACACGTCGGGCTGCAGCGTGTCGGTCTCGCCGATCACCTCCAGCTTGATCCAGGGCGTGCCGAAGACCTCGCGCGCCATCTCAGCCGTCGTCACCGCCTCCTTGACGGTGTGGCAGCCGGCCGTGTTGGGCAGGACCCGGACATCGAGGCCGCGCACGAAGCCCCAGAAGTCCTGGCCGCTGCGGCCGGCGAGGCCCTCGCGGCGCAGCGACACGGTGACGACGCCGGCCTGCGAGCGGCGCACCGCCTCGGCCAGGATGGCGGGCGAGGGATATTGGGCGGTGCCGAGCAGCAGGCGCGAGGCGAGCGACGTGCCGCAGAGATCGAAGGTGTCGGCCATGTCAGCCTCCCTGCATCGGGGCGAGAATCTCGACTGCGTCGCCCTCGGCGAGGCGCGTCCGCGGGCGTTCGGCAGAGCGGACGAAGTGGCCGTTCAGGGCCGTGGCCACCACGGCGCCGCCATAGCCGAGCGCCTCGAGCAGGGCCTCGAGGGTGGCGGCGGCCGAGTCATGCGCTTGCCCGTTGACGATGATGGTCATCGCGAGTCTCCGGAAGCGAGAGGACGGTGTCCGCCACCTGCCGCGCCATGGCGGGCGACAGCAGGAAGCCGTGGCGGAACAGGCCGTTGAGATGAAGGGTGCGGCCGCGCCGCACGATATGGGGCAGGTTGTCGGGGAAGGCCGGGCGGACGTCGGCGCCGATCTCGACGATCTCCGCCTCGGCGAAGGCCGGGTGGAGGGCATAAGCCGCGCCGAGCAGTTCCAGCGCCGCCCGCACCGTCGCCGGGCCGCGCCGGCTGCACTCGATCATGGTGGCGCCGATCATGAACAGGCCGTCGCCCCGCGGGACGACATAGAGCGGCAGGCGCGGATGCAGGAAGCGCACCGGTCGCGACAGGGTGACGTCGCGGCTGTGCACGAGCGCCATCTCCCCGCGCACGCCGCGCAGATCCGGCAGGAGATGGCGTGCGGCAAAGCCCCGGCAGTCGATGACGATGTCCGCCTCGGGCGGGGCCGCGTCCGCATCCACGCCGAAGCGGATCGGCACGCCGCGGGCCGTCAGCCGGTCGGCGAGCGAGGCCAGCGCCGCGCGTGGATCGAGGTGCGCTTCGCCGGCAAAGTAAAGTCCGTGCCGGAAGCGCCCGGCCAGGTCCGGCTCCAGCGCGGCGATCCCCGCCTCATCGACGCGCTCGTGCTCCGTGGTGCGCCGGGCGAAGCGGTCGAGCTCGACGGTGTCGCGGGCCGGGGCGACCACCAGCGTGCCGTGCTTGATGGTGCCGGCATGATGACGCGGCCACCAGGCCAGGGCTTGCCGGCCGAGGTCGGTCACCTCGGCCTCGGCGCTCTCGCGCTCGCACCAGGGCGCCAGCATGCCGCCGGCAGCCCAGGAGCAGGCGCCGGCACCGAGCTGCGGGCCCTGCTCCAGCACCTCGACCGGGACACCGCGCTCGGCGAGCTCGGTGGCGCTGGCAAGGCCGGCGACGCCGGCCCCGATCACCGTGACGCGCATCGCCGTCACTCCGCCGCCGGGACGTAGAGCGCGCCGCCGCCGTCCAGGAATTCGCGCGATTTCTGCGCCATGCCCGCACGGGCCTCGGCCTCCAGCGCCGCCGCCTCCTTGCGCAGCTCCTGGGTGATCTGCATCGAGCAGAATTTCGGGCCGCACATCGAGCAGAAATGCGCCACCTTGTGCACGTCCTTGGGCAGCGTCTCGTCGTGGAAGGCGCGGGCGGTGTCCGGATCGAGCGACAGGTTGAACTGGTCCTCCCAGCGGAAATCGAAGCGCGCGCGCGACAGGGCGTCGTCGCGCAGCTTCGCCGCCGGGTGGCCCTTGGCGAGGTCGGCGGCATGGGCCGCGATCTTGTAGGTGATGACGCCGGTCTTGACGTCGTCGCGGTCGGGCAGGCCGAGATGCTCCTTGGGCGTGACGTAGCAGAGCATCGCCGTGCCGAACCAGCCGATCATCGCCGCGCCGATGCCGGAGGTGATGTGGTCGTAGCCCGGTGCGATGTCGGTGGTCAGCGGACCGAGGGTGTAGAACGGCGCCTCGCCGCAGGCGGCGAGCTGCTTGTCCATGTTGGCCTTGATCTTGTGCATGGGCACATGCCCGGGGCCTTCGATCATCACCTGGCAGCCCTTGTCCCAGGCGATGCGGGTGAGCTCGCCCAGGGTCTCCAGCTCGGCGAACTGGGCGGCGTCGTTGGCATCGGCGATCGAGCCGGGGCGCAGTCCGTCCCCGAGCGAGAACGAGACGTCGTAGCGGCGCATGATGTCGCAGATCTCGTCGAAGCGCTCGTAGAGGAAGCTCTCCTGATGACGCGCCAGGCACCAGCGCGCCATGATCGAGCCGCCGCGCGAGACGATGCCGGTGACGCGCCGCGCGGTCAGCGGCACATGGGCGAGGCGCACGCCGGCATGGATGGTGAAATAGTCGACACCCTGCTCGGCCTGCTCGACCAGCGTGTCCTTGAACACCTCCCAGTCGAGCTTCACCGGATCGCCGCCGACCTTCTCCAGCGCCTGGTAGATCGGCACGGTGCCGATCGGCACCGGCGCGTTGCGGATGATCCAGGAGCGGATGTTGTGGATGTTGCGGCCGGTGGAGAGATCCATCACCGTGTCCGCGCCCCAGCGGATGGCCCAGACCAGCTTCTCCACCTCCTCGGCCACGCCCGAGGACAAGGCGGAATTGCCGATATTGGCGTTGACCTTGACCAGGAAGTTGCGGCCGATCGCCATCGGCTCGAGCTCGGGATGGTTGATGTTGGCGGGAATGATGGCCCGTCCGCGCGCCACCTCGTCGCGCACGAATTCCGGCGTGACGAAGGCGGGGATGGCGGCGCCGAAGCTTTCGCCGTCGCCGAGGCGCGCGCCGGCATCGGCAAGCGCCGCCTCGCGGCCGAGGTTCTCGCGATGGGCGACGTAGACCATTTCCTCGGTGACGATGCCGGCACGGGCGAACTCGTACTGGGTGACGAGGGCGCCCGCGCTGCCGGCGCGCAGGGTACGGCGGGCAGGGCAGGGCTCGACCAGCCGGTCGGCGCCGACATGGCCGTTGTCCTCCGGGCGCACGCCGCGCCCCGCCACCTCCGGAAAGCCGCGGGCGGCGATCCAGGCCTCGCGGACCGGAGGCAGGCCCCGGCCGAGGTCGATGGCGGCGGCCCCGTCGGTGTAGGGGCCGGATGAGTCATAGACCCGGAGGGCCGGCTCCTGCGGGTCCGATAGCACAATCTCGCGGAACGGGATGCGCAGGTCCGGTTGCGACTTCGGCGCCGCGTAGATCTTGCGCGAGCCGGCGACCGGGCCGGTGGTGACCGAGTCCGGGGCGGTGCGGATCTCTTTCTTCGGCGCGCGCATATGCGTGTTCATGGATCTCCTCCTGCAGCCAAGGAGATCCGGGTGTGACGATGTTGGGGATGGGCTTCAGACCCGCAGGGCTGAATGCCCCCATTCCCGTCCCTCCGCCGGCATGACCCGGATCAGGTTCAAGGGTCCGGCTTGCGCCATCTCAGCCCCTCGCGGGGCACCCCTCGGAATGCCGCAAGCATCTGCCGCAGCCGTGGGCTTGTCAACGGCGGAGTTTCCCGCCGTGGTCGGCTCGCGATCCGAATGCCGCGCACGGCGAGCGCGCCCGCAGGCCACGCGGAGCCCGCAGGTCACGGCGCCGGCGAGGCGACCGCATGGGCATTGGTCGGATATATTTCATTTGTAATGCTGTGACGGCAGATCGTAGCCGTCGCGATTTCGGTGGGTCAATTGTGTCGATATCTCAGTCGGTTGATGCGTATTTGGAGGGTGGTAGCGTTATTTTTCTCGAAAATTCATTGTTACATTTGAAATACTTACATAATAACTTGAATTTCACAGTAGTTATGATATTTTTCACCCAGGGCAAAGATCAACGCAACGGAAAGATGACATGACGACATTCACGCTCACCAATGCGCAGGACACGCTCAACGGCGGCAACGGCACCGACATATTCCAGGGAGCGGCCGGGGGCCTCGACACCCTCAACGGCAATGGCGGTACCGACTTCTTCTTCATCGAGGCCGGGCAGACCGGCTCGATCAACGGCGGCAGCGGGTATGATTTCCTGTTCCTGACCGGCTCCGGCGTCAACAACGAGCTCGACGTCAACCTGAAGATCTCGGGTGTCGAGGAACTGGTCGTCGACGCCACGAACCTGTTTGCAAGCGTGGCCCAGCTCAAGGGGATCCAGAAATTCGACATCAACAACTCATCGGATCAATTTCACTTCTTCCTGAGGGGGGCCGGCGGCGCCCTGGACTTCACGAACACGTTCACCGAACCGCAGAAGCTGGTCGTCGAAGCCGAGCAGGCGACGTCCGCCGTCCAGATCATCGGCAGCGTCAAGAGCGACGACATCTCCGGGTCCGACTTCAGCGACCAGCTCTCCGGCGGCAAGGGCAATGACACGCTGCGTGGCGGTGCTGGCAACGACACCATCAATGGCGGCCTCGGATTCGACACGCTCTACGGCGACGACGGGAAGGACCGGTTCCTGTTCAACAGCGCGCTGGGCCCGAGCAACATCGACCATCTCGGCGATTTCCGGCCGGTGGACGACGTGATCCTGCTGGATCATTCGGTTTTCGCCGCTCTCGGACAGACGAGCGGGAGCCTCACCGCCAGCGCCTTCAAGGTCATCGGGAACGGGCAGACGGTCGATGCGAACGACCGCATCATCTACAACCAGAAGACCGGAGCGATCTATTACGACGCGGACGGGTCGGGGGCCGGCGCGGCCGTCAAGTTCGCGATCGCCGACAATTTCTCCGGCGACGTGCCGGTCCTGACCCATCTCGACTTCCTCGTCGTGTAGTCGCAACCGGCAGCCTCCGGCGGATCCGGGCTCCCGCCGCCGGGAGGCGCCGGGCCGACGATCTGCTCAACGGCAGCATCTCCGCCCCGATGCCGGGGCGGAGATGCGGGTCATGCGCCGGTGTCCTCCTCGAATTCCGGGCGCCGTTACGCGCGGAAGCGGCGGATGCGGTCGGCCTTGGCGCGGCCGGCGGCGCTGTCCCGGCGCTCCAGGACGTTGGTGAGAGTGAACAGGCAGAGGCCGTCGACGGGGCTGCGCTCGACGGCGTCGACCATGGCGACGAACTCGGCGGCGCCGATCTCCTCGACGGCATTGTCGAACCCGCCGGGATGGAAGGGCAGGGTGTTGATGGCGACGGGCAGGTCCGGCTTGACGCCGCGCACAGCCTGGCGGATGCCGCCGATCAGGCCGCGAGTCCGCCCCTTCGATTGCGGCGCCGGGCGGGACCGACGGGCGCCGGGGCCCGGTCGCGGCAGGCCGAGGCGGGCGGTCATCCATGCCTGCTTCTTTAAGTTAGCCGGCTTCCTTCACCTCTCCGGCAACCCGCGCAGCACGGCGTCGCAGGCTTCCACCACCATGTCGGCATTGGCCTTGCTGAAGCAGAGCGGCGGGCGGATCTTCAGGGTGTTGCCGTAGGGGCCGGCTGCGCCGATCAGGATGCCGCGGTCGCGCAGGCCGTTGATCACAGCGGCGGCCGTCTCCGGTGCCGGGGTCCGCGCTTCACGGTCGGTGACGAATTCGAGGCCGATGAACAGGCCGGCGCCGCGCACGTCGCCGATGGCGGCGTGGGCGTTGGCGATCTCGCGGAGACCGCGGCGCAGGTGGTCGCCGACGATGCGGGCATTCTCCATCAGCCCCTCATCCGCGATCACGTCGAGCACGGCGAGGCCGGCGGCCGCCGCGACGGGATTGCCGCCGAACGTGTTGAAATATTTGTCCCGGGCGTTGAAGGCGGCGAGCAGGTCCGGCCGCAGCGCCATGCCGGCCATGGGGAAGCCGTTGCCCATCGGCTTGCCCATGGTGACGATGTCCGGGACGACGCCGTGGCGGGCGAAGCCCCAGAGCGCGTCCCCGGTGCGCCCGAAGCCGGGCTGGACCTCGTCGGCGATGAACAGGCCGCCATGGGCGTGCACCGCCTCGACCACCGGGGCGAGCAGGCCGACGGGATCGGCATGGACGCCGTCGCTGGAGAAGACGGTATCCGCCATCAGCCCGGCGAAGCGGATGCCGTGGCGCTCGAGGTCGGCCGCCGCCTCGGCCACCGCCGCGGCGAGGCGCGCGCCGGGGTCGGGCGCGGGGTCGCGGTAGATGTCGGGCGCCGGCACGGCCCGCACATGCGCCGCCAGCGGCCGGCCGGGCCGCGAGGACGGGGAGACGTCGGTGACCGCGGCCGTGTTGCCGTGATAGGCGGTGCGGGTGACGACGAAGCCGGTGCCGCCGGTCGCCGCCTGGGCCACGCGCAGGGCAAGGTCGTTGGCCTCGCTGCCGGTGCAGGTCAGCACCAGATTGCCGATCGCCGCCGGCATGGTCGCCAGCAGGCGCTCGGCGTAGGCGTCGACGATCGCGCTGAGGTAGCGCGTGTGGATGTTGAGCGTGCCGACCTGGCCGCGGATGGCCTCGACCACGCGGGGGTGGCAGTGCCCGACCGAGGGGACGTTGTTGTAGACGTCGAGATAGGCGCGGCCGTCGGCGGCGTGCATCCACACGCCCTCCGCCCGCACCATCTCGATCGGCTCGCGATAGAACAGCACCGAGCTCGAGCCGAAGGCGCCGAGGCGGCGGGCGACGGCGCGCCGCGTCCTGTCGTCGGCGGAAGTGCCGGCGCCCGGGTCGAAGGCGTTCAGAGCGAGAATTCCCTGGTCCTGCTGCATGGTTCCGCCTTCCCGCCCCGGGGCTCGCCTGTTGGATGTCCGCGCCGGCTCCGTCTCGTCTTCCCGGCCCCGGATATCGTGTCCCGTCGATCCGGCGAGGATCGTCCGACAATGTGGACATTCCCACAATGGCCGCGGAACCACGGCAACGAAGTGACAGAACCCGAGACACCGCCGATTTCCCCGGTGTGCAACCTTGGAAGCCGCGGGATTTCGCAACAAGCGCTGAACGTACACCCGAAGAGGCTGGCCAGGAAGGGCTCTGCGGTCGCATTCGCGTTTGAGGAAGGGGCCACATATTTGTGTGGACATCCACGACATCTCATGCGCAAGATTTGTCGGCGCGGGAGAGCGGCGGGGTTGGAGGTCCGGTCTTCAGCGGCAGGCGGCTTCTGTCGGCCGGGCCGTGGTTCGGCCGCCGGATTCTGCTTCGTCGGCATCCGCAGCAGGGAGGCGCGCGATGACGGGCAATGCATCGCCGACGGCCAGGGGAGGCGAGCGCCAGCGCGCGCCGCAGGGGCAGGACCGTGATCGCCTGTCCAAGGCGGTGCGGCATGAGCGCATCATCGCCCAGCTCACGGCGGCGCCGGCCCTCAGGGCCTCGGAGCTGGCGGTGGCGCTCAGCGTCTCCGGCGAGACCATCCGCCGCGACCTGGTCGAGCTGCACGAGCAGGGGCTGATCAACCGCACCTACGGCGGCGCCTCGCGCCCCTTCGCGGCAGAGGCCTCGCGCAACGACCGGCGGCGGGTGATGATCGCCGAGCGCGAGGCCATTGCCGCGGCGGTGTCGGCGATGATCCTGCCCAAGGAGGTGCTGATGCTTGGCGGCGGGACGACCACCTATCACGTCGCGCGCTTCCTGGCGGCGCGCAACCACGACATCACCGTCATCACCCATGATTTCGCCAGCGCCATCGCGCTCGGCACCAATCCGACCATCCGGGTGCTGTGCTGCGCCGGCCGGCTCCATGCCGGCGAGGGTTATCTGCTCGGCTCGCAGACCATCGCCAGCATCAACGGCTACGAGGCCAACCGCGCCATCGTCGGCGCCACCGGCATCGGCGCCCGCGGCCTCTACGACGTCGACGAGGAGGCGGGCGCCGTCTATGGCGCCATGATCCAGCGGGCGGCGGAGGCGATCGTGGTCGCCGACCACGGCAAGTTCGATCAGCTTGCCGTCGCCATCTGCGCACGCTGGGATGCGATCGACCGGCTCGTCACCGACAAGCCGCCCTCGGGAGCGCTCGCCCTGGCATTGCGGGAGGCCGGGACGGAGGTCGTCGTCGCCGAGCCGTGAGCGGCCGGCCCCGCGACTTCGCGGGGCGGAGCATCGCGGATCGGCGCACGGTTCCGATCCCGCGCACTCCGCCGAGGCTTTGAAAATCTGCAGGTTTCCGCACCGTCCCGTGGGGGCGTCAGCGAACCCTGCCTGGAATTGCAAGGGACCGAGCACCATGCAGATTTCCGCAATCGGCAACGGCCTGGCGACGCGGCAGCAGATCCGCATCGGCCGGCTCTGTCTCGAGGTCGCCGCCGCGGCGCGCGGCATCGTGTACGGCCGCGACCGGCTCGCCCCGACGGTGGACAGCGCCTATGTGCTGGTGATCCCGCTGAGCGACCCGCTGCATTACAGCCAGGCCGGCCGGGCCGGCACCATCGCCGCCGGCGAGTACCTGCTGCTGAACCAGGCGGACTATTACGAGATCGCCTCCGAGACCGATGCGGCGCTGCTGACGGTGCGCATCCCGGCGACGGAGCTGCGCGGCCGCCTCACCTCGGTCGACGACCATGTCGGCCGGCGCTTCGAGGCGCATGAGCAGATGACGCGACTGCTGGTCGATCTCGTGCGCGGCGTCGCCGACGCCTTTGCCGAACGGCCGCCGCCGAACCCTGAGGCATTGGCCACCGAGATCGTCAGCTTCGTCGCCCTGGCGATCGGCGCGGAGGACCGCGGCTCGACGCTCGACGTGCGCAATGCCCGCTATCGTCTCAGGCGGCGCATCTTCGATTTCATCGAGAGCCATCTCGGCGACCAGGATCTGTCGCCCAAGACCATCGCCGCCGGCAACCGCATCTCGCTGAGCTATCTCTACAGCCTGTTCAACGACGACAACACGACCGTCGGCCAGTTCATGCAGAGCCGGCGGCTGCAACGCGCCTACGAACTGCTGGTGGCCGACCCCAAGGGCCACCTGACCGTGGCCGAGATCGCCTACCAGGTCGGCTTCAAGAACGTCTCGCATTTTTCGCGCAGCTTCAGCCGGCAGTTCGGCATCGCCCCACGCGATGCCCGCCAGCTCGCCTGCCTCTCCGGCATCGGCGGCACCGCCAAGACGCGCGGGCGAGCGGCCGCGGACCGCCGGGACGGCGGGCCCCTCGACGGTGCCTTCGCGCTACGCTGGCAGGCGGCGGCGCCGGAGGGCGGCGTCTCGGCCTGACCCGGGCAGACGCATCCGGGGCCGGGGCTGGCCGACGCCCGCGCGGCGTGACCGGCATCAGGCGCACCACGGGCAACGACCATCGCCTCGCCTGCGAGTGCGTCGGGAATCAGCCTGGACAGGTTGATCTTGGCTTCGTGAACCGAGAACTGGACCATGGACATCTCCTTGGCCAATCACTTGACCAAGGAGATCGGGCCGGACAGGGCCATCGTGGATCGGCGTGGAATGTTGACCCGCTCGCTGTGGCGCGGTCCGCCTTTCAAGAGCCAGACCGGACAAGAGGCTTGACGATTATAGATAGGAATCCTATGAGATTACCATGAGCACCTTCGATGCCATCTCCGAGCCGCTGCCGCGCCGCCTGCGTGACGGGCTCGACCGGCTGGCCGCGGTGTTGAAGGCCGATCAATGGTCGGCCGCCGGTGCGGTGGGCCTCAACCCGACCCAGGCCCACGTCCTGTCCTTCCTCGCCGGCCGCGGCGCCGGCGGCCTGCGCGTCAAGGCGATCGCCGGCCATCTCGGCGTCACCCAGCCCACGGCCACCGACTCCGTCGCCGCGCTCGAGCGCAAGGGGCTGGTCGCCAAGACGGCCGATGCCACCGATGCTCGCGCCGTGGCGGTGGCGGTGACGCCGGCCGGACGCGAGGCGGTCCGCGCCGTCGGCCTCGCCGCCATGGCGACCGACATGGCGCTGGCCGAGCTGGCGCCGGCCGAGCAGGCCGACCTGCTGCTCCTGGTGATCAAGCTGATCCGCGCCCTGCAGCGCGCCGGCCGGCTGCCCGACCAGCGCCTGTGCGTCAGCTGCCGGCATTTCCGCCCGAACGCCTATCCGGGCGCGGATCTGCCGCATCATTGCGCGCTCGTGAACGCCGCCTTCGGCACCCGGCATCTCCGGCTCGACTGCGCCGAGCATGACATCGCCGAACCCCCGGCCCAGGCGGCAGCCTGGAAGAGCTTCGCCGGCCCGGGGGCCGCACCTCCCTAGCCCGGAAAGGACGGGATCCATGACGAGATTCGAGCCGCGGGGCATCGGCCTGCACACGGTGTTCGAGCATCACGCCGCGATGACGCCGGTGGCGCTGGCCGCCTTCCTGCACGAATACCGTTTCAGTTTTCCGGTCGGGGTCGACGAGGCCTCGCCGGAGGGCCCGATCCCGGTGACGATGCAGCGCTTCGGCATGCGCGGCACGCCGACCGGCATCCTGATCGGCCGCGACGGCCGGATCCGCCATCACGGCTTCGGCCAGGAGGAGGACATGGCGCTGGGAGCCCGCATCCAGGCCGCCCTGGCGGAGGCGGCGCCGTGAGGCTCGTGGTCGACGCGCTCAACGCCGGCGCCCTTGCGCCGCTCGGACCGGGAGGCCTGCCGAGCGGCATCGCCAAGACCGCGCAGCCAGGGCCCTGGCAGGTCACGCGGACGGGGCTCGCCGGCGACCACCAGGGCGACACGCGCCACCATGGCGGGCCGGAGAAGGCGCTGCATCATTATCCGCGCGAGCATTACCGGGCATGGGCGGCGGAAGATCCGGCGTCCGGCCCCTTCGTCGACCAGGCGCCGATGTTCGGCGAGAACGTCTCGACGACGGGCGCGACGGAACGGGACATCCATGTCGGCGACGTCTTCGCCTTCGGCCCGGCCCTGCTGCAGGTCAGCCAGGGCCGCCAGCCCTGCTGGCGCCTCAACGCCCGGACGGGCCGCTCCGACATGGCCCGCCGCGTCCAGGCCAGCGGCCGGACCGGCTGGTACTACCGGGTGCTCCGGCCCGGGCTGGTCGAGCCGGGCGCGGCCCTGGTGCTGGCGGCGCGACCGCAGCCGGCCTGGCCGCTCGCCCGTATTGCCGGCATCCTCTATGACGGGCAGGGCGGTCCGGCGGACTGGGCCGCGCTCGCGGCGCTGCCGGACCTCGCCGAAAGCTGGCGAGGCCTGTTCGCCCGGCGCCTCGACACCGGACGGATCGAGGACTGGTCGCGGCGGCTCGACGGCGAGGCGGCCCGGGCGTGAGCGGCCGGCCGCTCACACCGCGCGCAGCCAGGCGTCCCAGCGCGAATCGTACATCACGTCGCGAGCGCGCATATATTTCCACACCCCGTACTTCTGGTAGTCGAAGTCCCAAGCGTTCAGCTTGCGGTTCACCACCGCCCAGGACGCCCATTTGATGTCGGCGAGGGCGCGGTTGAGCCAGACCCGCGCCACCATGTCGGGCCGGACCGCGCCGAAATACTGCTCGATCAGCCCCAACGTCTGCCGTTCGTCGAAGAACATCTCGGCGAACAGCACGCCGAGCTCGTAGGCCCGCTCGTTGTTGGAGGCGAACTCGTAGTCGATCAGCTTCATCGGCCTCGGCGCGCCGTCGCCGACCAGGAAATTGCCCGGCATGGGGTCGTTGAAGCAGGGGACGAGGTCGAGGCCGGAGGCGAGGAAGGCGGCCTTGGCCTGGCGGTAGCGGTGCTCGATCCAGGGCATCGCCGGCGGAAAATGCGCGCCGAGCGAGCGGCCCTGGTCGAGATGCTCCTCGATCATGTCGAAGATGGTCTTGGTCAGCGACAGCGCCGGTCCGCCATGCAGGCGGCGATAGATGTCGAGCACGTCGGCCTGGATGGCGGGATTGGAGAAGTCGGCATTGGTGCAGGCGCGGTAGCCGGTCATGAACTCGCTGACCTCCAGCCCGTCGGCGGCGTCGAAGAACACGACTTCCGGCGCGATGCCGGCCGCGTGGGCGTTGCGGGCCGCCTCGTTGGCGGCGACGCGGTCGATGAACATCTCCGAGCCGGCGCCGGGGATCTTGACGAAGTAGCTGCGGGGATGGCCCTCGACCTCGACCAGCCAGTTCTGGTTCATCAGCCCGCCGACCAGGGCGGTGTAGCGCACGTTGCGGCCCCGCCAGGGGGCGACGCGGGCGACCGCCTGCTCCAGGGCGTGCTCATGGGCGGTGACCGCCTCTCCCAGGCGCTTTGCGACGCTCATCCGATCCTCCGCACCCATTCGCCGAACCGCGGCTCGCGCACAGCCATGCGGCAGCGCACGAAGCGCCAGGAGGCGAACTTGTAGAACTCCAGCGTCTTGCGCGCCGATTTCGCCGCCACGAGCGCGCCGATCAGGCCCCAGCGCAGGTCGTCGGCGACGCCATAGATCCGGGCCCGGTCGAAGGCCCGCTCGTCGAAGCCGCCGGTGAAGCGGATGAAGGCGTCGCGCGCCTCCGGCTCCTCGTCGAAGGCCTCGACCAGGAAGCTGCCGAGATCCTCCAGCGGGTCGGCGGTGGTCGCCCGGTCCCAGTCGACCAGGCGGACTTCGCCAGCGTCCGATATCAGCACGTTGGAGACGTTGCCGTCGCCATGGATCGGCACCCCGGCGACGCCGAGGGCGCTGACCGCTTCGCCGGCATGGCCGAGCTCCGCCACCAGCCAGTCCGCATCGGACGGCAGTTCGGCCCCGGCCGCCCGGGCGGCGGCATGGAAGCGCTCGATCTCGTCGAACACGCCCTCCGTCCTGGGCAGCGGCGGGCCGTCCTGAAAGCGGCGGCGGGCGGCGAGCACGCGGTCGACGATCGCGGGCTCGAGCAGGCGCTCGAGCGTGCCGACGCGCCATCCCCGGTCGAGGTCCTCCATCACCAGCACGCCGGTCGCGGCGTCGGCCAGATGCACCGTCGGGCCGACGCCGAGATCCGAGGCCCGGCGCGCGGCCTCGAAGGCGCAGGCGACGTCGATGGTCAGCGCCGCGTCGGCGTCCATCAGCTTGACGAACAGGCTTTCGCCACCCGCCTTGTCGACGACGCGCCAGGGCGAGCCGTCGACGCCGCGCCAGCTCGGCGAGGCGAGGATGGGAATGGCGGGCTCGGCCGTCACCTCCCGGTGCTCCCAGCCCGGCACGGCGCGCAGGCTCGCCCGCACCTGCGCCAATTCCCCGTCGAACCCTCTCATATCGCGCCTTCGGTCTTCCTGCCGGTCCCTGGATGCGGCGAAGCGCGGCCGAAAGCCGTGTCCCGCCAGGGTAGTGTCGCGGGGAACTGCCGAAAGGGGGATGCCTGATGCTCCACCATTTCGTGCCCGGCACACCGGCGCCCTACCGCCCGGCCGGCAATCTCCGCTAAAGCGTCTTGCGATCTGACGGAATCGCGTCAAGCCGCAAAGACGCGTCGAAACAAAGCGTTAGAGCAAAACGCGTTTCCACCGAAACGCGCTTGGCTCCGGTCCGGCTCCGCCGAGGGCGCGGCGAAAGCGGCCCGGTGGGCGGCGGGTCGCCACGTCCTGGCCAGGGAGGGTCCATGTCGATCGAGAAGCTGGTGGCGCTGAGCGTCGGCGACCTCACCCGGGCCTATGCGGCGGGCAGCCTGTCGCCGGTCGAGGTCCTCGAGGCGGTGCTCGCCCATGTCGAGGCGGTCAACCCGGCGGTGAACGCCCTGTTCTCCATCCGGCCCGACGAGGCCCTGGCCGAGGCCCGCGCCTCCGAGGAGCGCTGGCGGGCGAAGGCGCCGGCCGGCCTGCTCGACGGCGTGCCGATGACGGTGAAGGACAGCGTCGCCATGACCGGCTGGCCCTATCTGCACGGCATCGCCGCCAACGCCGACCTGCCGCCCTCGACCTATGATTCGCCGCCCGCCCTGGCCCTGCGCCAGGCCGGCGCGGTGATCTTCGCCAAGACCGCCATGCCCGATTGCGGGCTGCTCGCCTCCGGCATCAGCTCGATGCATGGCGTCACCCGCAACCCCTGGGGGCTTGCCTGGAACACCGGCGGCTCCTCCGCCGGCGCCGGCGCCTCGGTCGCCGCCGGCATGGGCTTCCTGTCGGTCGGCACCGACATTGCCGGCTCGGTGCGGCTGCCCGCATCCCATTGCGGCATCGCCGCGCTGAAGCCGACCCATGGCCGCGTGCCGCACCTGCCCGCCGACACCATGCGCATGGCTGGGCCGATGGGCCGGCGGGTGGAGGACATCGCCCGGCTCCTGACCGTGCTGACGCGCCCCGACCAGCGCGACACCTGGAGCTTCCCGCCGGATGCGACGCAGTATCAGGCGCATCTCGACCGCGACCTCGCGGGGCTCAGGATCGGCGTCCTCACCGACATGGGCTTCGGCCTCAGGCCCGAGCCGGCGGTGCGCACGGCGGTGGAGGCGGCCGGCCGGCTGCTGGCCGGAGCGGGGGCCCGGGTCGAGCCGTTCGCCCCACCCTTCTCCGAGGACGCCTACGCGCCGATCGACCTCTTCCTCCAGGTTCGCGGCTATTGCGAGGTCATGGGGCTGCCGCCGCACGGCGAAGGCGGCGTCAACCCCCATGTCCGCGACTGGGCGAAGGGCGGGGCGCGGCATTCCGGCGCCGACGTCTACCGGGCGCTCGGCGAGATCAACCGGGCCAAGGCCAGGCTGCTCGCCGCCTTCGAGGGCTGGGACTATGTGATTTCCCCGACCCTGCCGGTGGTGAATTTCCCCGCCGAGGATCCCGGCGTGGTGTTCGAGACGCCGCTGGCGCACAGCCTGTTCACCGCCCTCTACAACCAGACCGGCCAGCCGGCCGCGACCGTCTGCACCGCTTTCGATGCGCGCCGCCTGCCGATCGGCGTGCAGGTGATCGGCCACCGTTTCGACGACCTCGGCGTGCTGCAGGTCGCCAAGGCCCTGGAGGACCGGCGGGGCTTCGCCATGGACTGGCCGCTCGCGCCGCGCCCCTGACCCGCCATGACCCGATCGCCGGCCTTTCCCGTCCTGCACGATCTCATCGCCGCCTTCGCCAGGCACGGCGACAGCGGCGACGGCGGCGTCCGGCGCCTGACGGCCTCGATCGAGGACAAGGCGGCGCGCGACCTGCTGGCCGCGGAGAGCCGTCGCCGCGGCTTCGATCTTTCCGTCGACCCGATCGGCAACATGTTCGGAGCCGCGGTCCTGGCGCCGGCCTCGACCGAGGCCGTGCTGGTCGGCTCGCATCTCGACAGCCAGCCGACCGGCGGGCGCTATGACGGCACCTATGGCGTGCTGGCGGGGCTGCTGGCGGTCGAGGCCGTGGCGGCGCGGGCGGCGCGGCAGCCGGGCGCGGCGCGGCGCAACCTCGTCGTCGCCAACTGGACCAACGAGGAGGGGGCGCGGTTCCAGCCGAGCCTTACCGGCAGCTCGGTCCAGGCCGGTCTGCTGCCGCCGGCGGCGGCCCTGGCGCTCGCCGACGGCGACGGCGTCACCCTCGGCGAGGCGCTCGCCGGCATCGGCTATCGCGGCGAGGGGGCGCTGCCCTTCCGGCCGGCGCGCTATGTCGAGCTGCACGTCGAGCAGGGCGCGCGGCTGGAGGAGGCCGGCGCCGACATCGGCGTGGTTGAGGGCGCCTGGGCGGCGCGCAAGCTGTCGCTGGTCTTCACGGGCGAGCCCTCGCACACCGGCCCGACGCCGATGCCGCGGCGGCGCGACGCCCTGCGCGCGGCGGCACGGGCCATCGATGCGCTCCACGCCGTGGTCGAGGCGAGCGGCTCGGGCGCCCATGCCTCGGCGGCACGGATCGTCGTGCACCCCAACTCCCCCAATGTCGTGCCCGACCGGGTGCAGGTCTGGTTCGAGTTGCGCCACGAGGACGAAGCGCTGGCGGCGGCGCTGGGCGACCGGTTCCTCGACGCGGCGCGGGCGGCAATCGGGCCGCTCGGCGTCGGCCTGGCCGTCGCCGCGGACGAGCGGCGCGGCACGGCGCTGCTCGATCCGGCCGGCGCGGTCCTGGTGCGCGAGGCGGCGCAGAAGCTCGGCTTCTCGACGCTGGCGATGAAGACGGTGGCCGGGCACGACGCCCTGGCGCTCAACCGGCGCATGCCGGCCTCGCTGATCTTCGTGCCGAGCCGGGGCGGCCTCAGCCACACGCCGAAGGAGTTCACGGACGCGGCGGCCCTGGACAAGGGCCTGGCGGTGCTGATCGAGGTGCTGTGGCGGATGGTGACGGGGGAGGAGTGAGAGGGAAGGCGCTCAGCCGGCGCGATCATCGGCCTTCGCGGCCGTGGCGAATTCGGCCTTCAGGGTCTCGTCGACCCGGAAGGTGAACGTCGTTTCGCTCATGGCGCGCGCCATGTGTTCCGTGACGCACGTATCGCAGCGCAGGGCTGCTCGCGCCAGATTCAGCCTGTCGCGGCCCCTCACGCCGCCGCAACTTCGTCCTCTTCCCCGGCGTCGAGCAGGTGGCAGGCGGCGAAGCGGCCGGGCTTGTGCTCGCGCAGGCGCGGCGCCTCGGCGCGGCAGCGGCCGAAGGCCTGCGGGCAGCGCGAGGCGAAGCTGCAGCCGGGCGGGATGTCGATCGGGCTCGGCGGCTCGCCCTCCAGGAGATGGCGGGCGGGGTCGAAGGGCTTGTCCTCCAGGGTCGGCGCCGCCGAGAGCAGCGCCTTGGTGTAGGGGTGCTGCGGCTCGAAGAACAGGTCGTGGTTGTCGGCGATCTCGACCATCTCGCCGAGATACATCACCGCGATCCGGGTGCAGACCTTCCGCACCATGGCGAGGTCGTGGGAGATGAAGACGTAGGTGAGGTCGTTCTTCTCCTGCAACTGCGAGAACAGGTCGATCAGCTTGGCCTGCTCGCCCTGGTCGAGCGCCGAGAGCGTCTCGTCGAGGATCAGCAGCTTCGGCGACAGGATCAGGGCGCGAGCGATCGAGATGCGCTGGCGCTCGCCGGTGGAGAGGGCGTTGGGCAGCTGGTCGTAGAGCGCCTCGGGCAGGCCGACCTCGCGCATGGCCGCCACCACCCGCCGCCGCAGCTCGGCCTGCTTCAGCCCACCGCGCAGCAGCAGCCCCTCCTCGACCATGCGGCCGACCGTGGTGCGTGGCGGCAGGGCGTTGTAGGGGTCCTGCAGCAGGAGCTGGAACTCGCCGCGCTTGTCGAGGAGCTGGCGCGGGCCGAGGGCGGCCAGCGAGGTGCCGCCGAGCACGATGTCGCCCCGGTCCGGCGCCTCCAGCCAGGCGAGCAGGCGGGTCAGGGTCGACTTGCCGCAGCCGGACTCGCCGACGATGCCGAAATTCTCGCGCGGCAGGATGTCGAAGCTGACGCCGCGCACCGCCTGGATGCGGCGATAGGTGTTGAAGGTGCCGCGCTTGCGCATGAGGTAGGTGCGGTGCGCGTCCCGGATGCTGAGCAGCGGCGCTTCGCCGGCCCTGCGGCGCGACACCGGCTGGTCGCGGGTCGACCAGATGCGCGGCACGTCGGCGATGGCCCGGCGCGTGTAGTCCGACTGCGGTGCCGCAAGGAGATCGGCAAAGGGCTGCTGCTCCACCAGTCGGCCCCGGTGCAGCACGGCGGTGCGGCCGCCGAACTGGCCGAGCGTGGCCAGCGAGGAGGAGAGGTAGATCGTCGCCATGCGGTGGCGCAGGCACAGGGCGTGCAGCAGCGCCACGATCTGCGCGCCGATGGTCACGTCGAGGGGCTGGGTGATGTTGTCGGCGATCAGCACGGCCGGCTCGGCGCAGATGGCGTCGACGATCATGGCGCGCTGCATCATGCCGCCGGAAAAGCGCGAGGGATATTCGAAGAAGCGCTCCTTCGGCGAGGGGATGCGCACTTCGGCCAGGAGCTGGACGACGCGCTCGCGGCATTCGCGCGCGTTCCATTCGGGCCGGACGCTGCGCAGCTTCTCGACGATCTGCACGCCGACCGGCTGGGTCGGGTCGAGCGAGCTCTGCGGCTTGGAGCCGATATAGGCGACGTCGCGGCCGATGCGGCAGGCGCCGCGCTCGCGGATGTCGCGGCCGGCGAAGGCGACGGAGCCGCGCGCCAGGGTCAGGCTCTCGGGCAGCCAGTCGGCCAGGGCCCGGCTGAGCACCGTCTTGCCCGCGCCGCTCTCGCCGTAGATGCCGAAGATCTCGGCGGCGTTGAGGCGCAGGCCGACGCCCTCGATCACCGGCGCCGCGCCGTCCGCCGGGCTCACCGTCAGGTCGCGCGCCTCCAGGATGAGCGAAGCGTCCATCGGGTCAGCCTCCGTAGATCTTGTTGCGGGCCTTCTCCAGCGCCGAGCCCATCAGGTTGATCGAGGTCAGGGCCAGCGCCAGGAACACGCCGGGGCTGGTGGCGATCCACCAGGCATTGATCAGGTATTTGCGGCTGTCGGAGATGATGCTGCCGAAGCTCGGCGTCGGCGGCTGCACGCCGAGGCCGAGGAAGCCGAGGATCGCCTCGAAGATCATCATCCGCGCCACGTCCAGCACGGCGACGAAGGCGATCGGCGGCAGGATGTTGGGCGCCGCGTAGAGCAGCAGGATGCGCCAGTCGCCGGCGCCGAGCACGCGCAGGCCGCGCACGTACTCCTTGCTGCGCTCGGTCACCGCGGCGCTGCGGGCGACGCGCGCATAGAGCGGCCAGCCCGACAGGGCCAGGACGATGATGATGGTCAGCGGCTCGGGCTTGGACACGCCGAGGATGGTGATGGCCAGGATGATCATCGGGATGGAGAGCTGCGCATCGGTGATGCGCATGATGATCGTGTCCCACCAGCCGCCCTTGAAGCCGGCGAGCAGGCCGAGGCCGCAGCCGATGAGAAAGACCAGCACCACCGTGACGATGCCGATCAGCAGCGAGTAGCGCAGGCCGATCAGGCAGCGCATCAGCATGTCGCGGCCGAGCTGGTCGGTGCCGAGGGGATGGACCCAGGTCCATTTCTCGCCGAGGAACAGCGGCGGCAGGAACTTGTCCTTGACCACCATCTTGGTGGCCGAGATCGACGAGATCTCCGGATAGATCGCCGAGGCCAGCAGCAGGCCGACGAAGATGAAGAAGCCGATGCGGAAGCTGACCATGCGCCAGGCCGCCGCCAGGATGCGGCGGTTGACCGAGGCGGTGCGGCCGGCGGCGGGGGCGGTGTCCGCGGTGATCATCGCCATCGGTCAGATCTCCACGCGCGGATCGATGAGATAGGCGACGAGGTCGACCAGGATGTTGATGAAGACGAAGACGGCGGAGGTGGTGATGGCGATGCCCTGGATCACCGGGAAGTCGCGCCCGAGCACCGAGACCACGGTCAGGTTGCCGAGACCGGGATAGTCGAAGATGTATTCGATGACGAGCACCCCGCCGATCAGGGTGGAGAGCTGGATGCCGAGCAGGTTGACCAGCGGCACCGCCGAGTTGCGCAGGGCGTGCGACAGCACGATGCGCCGGCGCGACAGGCCGCGCACCCGCGCCTCGTCGATGAACGGCGCCTGCATGACCTCGCCCAGGGCCGTCGTCAGGGTGCGGATGATGAAGGGGGAAATCTCCACCGCCAGCACGAAGGCCGGCAGCAGCACGTAGGAGAAGCCCTTGTAGCCGAGCGCCGGCACGAGATTCAGCTTCACCGACAGGAACAGGATCAGGACGATCGCCAGCCAGAAGTTCGGGATCGACACGAACAGCGACTGCACGCCGAAGGCGAGCGAATTCTGCCAGCCGTTCTGGTGCAGCCCGCCGGCGACGCCGATGGGAAAGGAGATGAGCAGCGCGAACACCAGGGCGACGCCGGCGAGCTGCAGGGTGAGCGGCAGCCGCTCCAGGATCAGATCGGCGACCGGCGCCATCTCCGCCTTGGTCGGGTCGACATATTGCCCGCCGGCGGCGACGCCGCCGCTGCGCGGCCGGATATAGGACTGGCCGAGGTCACCGCGCGCCAAGGCGGCCATGTAGCGGCCGTACTGCACGATGATCGGGTCGCGCAGGCCCATCTTCCTGGCGACCTCCTCGACCACGTTGTCGGGCGCCATGCCGCCGACGATCAGGCGCACGGGATCGCCGGGCACGACGCGCAGCAGGGTGAAGATGATCAGCGAGGTGATGCCGACGATCAGGATGCCCTGCGCCACCCGCTTGACCAGGAATTCGAGGATCAACATGCAGCCGGACCGTCCCGATCGTCATCCGGAGGGAGGGGAGCCGGCCGGGGCCGGCTCCTGCGACAGGCGTCAGGCGAGCGTCGCCTTGCTCATGTCCTGCATGCCGTTGGGATAGATGTAGAGGCCGTCGAGCTTCTTGTTGTAGGCGTGGATGAAGACCGAGGTGAACAAAGCGAGCGCCGGCGCCTTGCGGGCGAGGGTGGGCAGCGTCTCCTCCTGCAGGATCTTCTTGCGCTCCTCGATCGACCCGGCATTGCGCTCCTTGTCCAGCACCGCGTCGATCTCCGGGTCGACGATGCCGGTGATGCGTTTGGACGAGGAGTGGAAGTGGGTGCGGATGACCAGATCCGGCTCGGGCGAGCCGGTGCACCAGCCGCAATCGATCATGTGGCCTTCGCCGCCGCCGGGCTTGTCGTAGAGCAGGTTGCCCCAGGCCGCGACCTCGAGGGTCTGCAGGTTCACCTTGAAGCCCTGCTCCTGCAGCATGCCGGTGATCAGCTCGGCATATTCCTTGGTCTTGGGATAGAAGCCGACCGAGGAATAGTAGGTCAGCTCCGGCAGGCCCTCGCCCTTGGGGAAGCCGGCCTCGGCCAGCAGGGCCTGCGCCTTCTCCGGATCGAACTCGGGATAGTCCGCCACCTCGACGTAGCCGAACTTCACCGGCGAGATATGCGCCTTGGAGGCGGTGCCGGAGACGCCGAGCACCTCGAGGACCTGGGCGCGGTCGATCGAATGGCAGGCGGCCAGACGGATGCGCGGGTCGTCGAACGGCTTCTTGGAGCAGCGGAAGAACAGATACTTGTTCTCCACCGAGACCGCCTTGTGGATGGCGAACTTGTCGTCCTTGCCGATGGTCTCGACCTGCTCCTGCTCCAGGCGCTCGATGATGTCGGCCTCGCCGTTGAGCAGCGAGAGGGTGCGCGTGGTCGTGTCGCCGACGAAGCGGTATTCGAGGCCCGGGATCTTCGGCGCGCCGAGGAAGAAGTCGGGATTGGCGGCGAGCACCGTGGTGTCGCCCTTCTGGTCGACATACTTGAACGGGCCGGTGCCGTTCATCCGCGCCGAGAGCTGGGCCTTGTTGGCGATGTCCTTGGCCGACATGATCGGCAGGAAGGAGGAGAGGTAATAATAGAGGCCGGCGGGATAGCCGTGCGCCTTGGTGTTGATGTTGCAGGTGTGGTCGTCGACGACGTCGACCGTCACCGGGCCGGGATACCATTGGGCCGGCCGGTCGGGCTGCGAGCCGTATTCATAGGTCGCCTTGACGTCGGCGGCGGTGAAGGGCGTTCCGTCATGGAACTTGATGCCCTTGCGCAGCTTCACCTGCAAGGTGTGGATATCGACCGGCGTCAGGGATTCGGCCAGCTCGAACACCAGCTCGTCCGGTTTTTCCGGGCGCATCGGCGCGCGGGTGAGATAGCCGAAGACGAAGCCCTCGACGATCAGCTGGCCGAGATTGGTGTGAGTGGTCGGATCCCAGTTGCCGGTCAGCGCCTCGGCGCCGAGAAAGCGCAGCGTCCGTCCCTCGGCCGCGAAGGCGGAGTTGACGAGGAAGTCGGGGTTGACCCGGCCGAAGCCGTAGGCGCCGGCACCCGCCAGCGCTCCCAGCATGAGGTCTCTCCGATTGATCATCTGTCGGTCCCTTGCCTGGATGGTCGGGAGATTGCTCTTGACTCCCCGGATGCGAGCCGGCGTCGGACCGCGGCGAGGCCGCGCAGCGATCGAGTCCTGCCACCGTCTCCCTCGGCGAGCTTGGGAAACTCTAGAACAGATGCGACCGGCGCCTGATACCTGCCGCTCCACGATTCCGTTGCTGACGGTCTTTGCGCCGGGAGCCCATCATGGGCCCTCGCCTGTGCCGTAGGCATGCGCCGGGCGGTTCGATCCCGATGGCATCTCTCAGCACGGCGACATGACGGCGCACACCGAGCTATGCGTCCGATCGATCGGCTCGAATGCGGTGTGCCACAGCCTGGGGATCCGATGGAGCTTCCTCATCGCCGGGACAGCGGCTGGATGCAGCCCTGCCTGGAAGCGTTGCAGCATCTGCTCCGATCCAACAGCGAGGAAAAGTCAGGCCGGGCGGATGCGGCGGCAATCGAGCCCGGATACCTCACCCAGGCGGGTGCGTCCCCGCCGACGTCAAGCCCCGCTGTCTTGCCGCAGCCGGCCGATGTCGCGAGGCCGAAGGACATGGCCGGGACGACCGGCGCTGTTGTCTCCCGGCGACGCGCATTGGCGCACGGCGAATGGGCGCCGCGCAGCTGCGATGCCGCCGGTCGACGTCCGCCGCTACCCGCGCATGCGCGCGCCCTTCGGGTCGAACAGCGGCTCGATCGCCATGCGGGCCGGGCGGCGGTCGCCGATGATCTCGATCTCGTAGGCGGCGGCAGGGTCGAAGGCAGCGGCCTTGACGTAGCCGAGGGCGACGGAGGCCTCGGACCAATGGGCATAGCCGCCCGAGGTCACCCAGCCGACCACCGCGCCGTCCCGCCAGATCGGCTCGTCGCCGATCACGTCGGCGTCGAGCGCTTCGACCACGAAGGTGGCGAGGCGCTGGGTCGGGCCCTTGTCACGGGCGCGCAGCATGGCGTCGCGGCCGACGAAGGCCGGCTTCTGGGTCGAGACGAAGCGCTCCAGCCCGGCTTCCCAGGGCGTGTAGATCGGCCGGTACTCGCGCGACCAGGAGCCGAAGCTTTTCTCCAGCCGCAGCGCGTTCAGCGCCCGGCCGCCGAACGGCCGCAGATCGAGATCCGCGCCGGTCTGCGCGAGCAGGTCGAACAGGGCGCGCTGGTGCTCGGGTCGCACCCAGATCTCGTAGCCGAGGTCGCCGGTATAGGTGACGCGCCCGACCCGCGCCGGGATCGGGCCGACATCGAAGCGGTCGATCGCCATGAAGGGGAAGGCGGCGTTGGAGACGTCGCGGCCGGCGAGGCGCGACAGCAGCTCGCGCGACTTCGGCCCGGCGATCTGCAGGCCGACGAGGTCGAGGCCGAGGCTGCGCACGGCGACGCCGCTCGCCGGCAGGCGGGCGAGGAACCAGCGCATGTGGTACTGCTCGGCCAGGCCCGAGCCGAGGATCAGGAAGCGGTCGGCCGCCTCGCGGGCCAGGGTGAAGTCGCCGATCAGCATGCCCCTGTCGTTGAGCATCGGCGTCAGCACCATGCGCCCTTCCGCCGGCAGGCGGTTCGGCAGCAGCGTCTCCAGCCAGGCCTCGGCGCCGGGCCCGGTCACCTCGTACTTGGCGAAGTTGGCGATCTCCAGCAGGCCGACGCCCTCGCGCACGGCGCGCGCCTCGGCGCCGACATGGGGGAAGTCGTTGGAGCGGCGGAACGAGAACTCGTCCCGGGCCTCGTCCCGGGACGGCGCGAACCAGAGCGCGTGCTCCAGTCCGGTCATGTCGCCGAACACGGCGTGGCGCTCGGCGAGGCGGTCATAGACCGGGGTGGTGCGGAACGGGCGGGCCGCCGGCAGCTCCTCGTTGGGGAAGCGGATGCGGAAGCGGCGGGCATAGTTCTCGCGCACCTTGGCGTTGGTGTGGCCGAGGGTGGTCCAGTCGCCGTAGCGGGCGACGTCCATGCCCCAGACGTCGAAGCCGGGATCGCCCTCGACCATCCAGTTGGAGAGGGCGAGGCCGACGCCGCCGCCCTGGGAGAAGCCGGCCATGACGCCGCAGGCGACCCAGAAGTTCCTGAGGCCCCGGATCGGCCCGACCAGCGGGTTGCCGTCCGGCGCGAAGGTGAAGGGGCCGTTGATGATCTTGCGGATGCCGGCGCGCTCGAAGGCGGGGAAATGGCGGAAGCCGATCTCCAGCTGCGGACTGATGCGGTCGAGGTCGGGCTCCAGCAGGTTCTGGCCGAAATCCCAGGGCGTGACCGTCTCCGACCAGGGTCTGCAATCGTGCTCGTAGGTGCCGAGCAGCATGCCGCCACGCTCCTGGCGCATGTAGATCTCGCCCTCGAAGTCGAGGGCGGTGATCATCTCCTTGCCGGTCGAGCGGTTGATCTCGGCGACCTCCGGCATGTCCTCGGTGAGAAGGTACATGTGCTCCATGGCCAGCACCGGCAGTTGCAGGCCGACCATGCGGCCGACCTCGCGCGCCCACAGGCCGCCGCAGTTGACCACGTGCTCGGCATGCACCGTGCCCTGCTCGGTGACCACGTCCCAGCTGCCGTCCTCGCGCTGCGCGAGGTCGAGGACGCGGTTGCGCAGCACGATCTCGGCGCCCTTGAGCCGGGCGGAGCGGGCATACGCATGGGTGGTGCCGTAGGGGTCGAGATGGCCCTCGAACGGGTCCCACATCGCGCCGACGAACTCCTTCTCCTCCATCAGCGGCAGGAGCTTCTTGGCCTCGGCGGCAGAGATGATCTCGGTGTGCATGCCGAGATAGCGGCCCTTGGCATGGGCCATCTTCAGCCAGTCCATGCGCTCGCGCGTGCCGGCGAGCATGACGCCGCCGGTGAGATGCAGGCCGCAGCTCTGGCCCGACAGCGCCTCGATCTCCTTGTAGAGCTCGACGGTGTATTGCTGCAGCCTGGCGACGTTGGGGTCGCCGTTGAGCGTGTGGAAGCCGCCCGCCGCATGCCAGGTCGAGCCGGCGGTGAGCTCGGCGCGTTCGATCAGCATCACGTCGGTCCAGCCGGCGCGGGCGAGGTGGTAGAGCACCGAGCAGCCGACCACGCCGCCCCCGATGACGACGACGCGCGCATGGGATTTCATGCCGAAGATCCTCCGGTCGAGGGATGGGGAGAGGAAGGAAGCGGGACGGAGCGCGAAAAACCGTCTCCGCCGAAGGTGGGGAAGGCAGTCCTACGCCCTTCTCGGAACCGCGCGCCGGACCCTGGGGGCGGTTCATCAACGCGGGCGTCACGGCTGGAGTTGATCCGGCCATCCCGAGCGAAATCGAACTCGATTTCGCTGCGAGATCGCTTGCGATCTCGTAAGGGAACGGCGCGATTGGGGCCTATCTTCACCCCATTCCGTGTCGTTGTGTGCGCGTGGATGGCCGGATCAAGTCCGGCCATGACGGTCGAGAGGGCGTGCCGCGGGAGCGGCGAAGCACGTGTTCGCGAACGAGCCCTCGGGCCCCGTGTCAGGCCCCGACGGGCTTCGAGCGGCGCAGCGAGAGGCTGATGCCGATGGCGAGCGCGAACAGCGCCACGAACAGGCCGAAGGAGGCGCCGATCGAGGCGCGAGTGACGATCTCGCCGACGAGATAAGGCGTGGGCAGCCGCGGCAGCGCCGAGGCAAAGGCGACCAGGGCCAGCGAGGCGGACGGGGCGAGCGGCGAGCGGGCGACCGCCATGGCGAAGCCGCAGGGCACCACGCAGGCGGTGCCCAGGCCGACCAGGCCGAAGCCGATGGCGCTGACGGCGAAGGCCGGGCTGACGGTGACGATGACGAAGCCGGCCAGGGCCAGGACCAGCGACAGAACCAGCAGCAGCGGGTCGCCGAGCCGGCGGCGCAGCGGATCCGCCTGGAAACGGATCAGCGCCTGCGCCAGCGCGAACACGGCCGCGCCCGTCCCGGCCCAGGCCGCGAATTCCTGCGCCTGCTCGATCAGGAGCGGCGCCGACCAGGCCGCGGCGGTCATCTCGCCGGCCATGGAGATGCCGACCACGATGCCGAGCAGCACCAGCACCAGCCGACCGCTGCCCCCGGCCGCCGTCACGCCGCGCGGCGGGTCGATGCCCCGCTCGGGCGTGCCGGCGGCAATGCCGCAGGCCGCCAGCGCGAACGCGATCAGGGCGATGACCGAGACCGGCCATGTGCCGAGATTGGCTGCGAGATAGCCGCTGGTGATGGCGCCGATCGCCATGCCGAGCGAGGCGGCGCCGTGCAGGCCGGCGAAGATCGGCCGGCCGAAATCGGCTTCGACCCGGGTGCCCTCGGCGTTCATGGTGAGGTCGACCAGCCCGGCGACGAGGCCGTAGACCGAGAAGGCCGCGAAGAAGGTCTGCGGCGACGGCGCCTGCAGCAGCCCCGCCAGCAGCAGGCCCTGGACCGGCAGCCCGAGCAGCAGGATGCGCCTCAGGGATGCGCGCCGCGCCACCCAGCCGCCGGCGGTCATGCTGACGAGGTAGGCCAGCATGAAGAAGGTCAGGGCGGCGCCGAGCAGCCGCGGCGTCACTCCGGCCTGGCGCGCCACTTCCGGCAGCGAGCTGCCCCACAGGCCGTTGGAGATGCCAAACACCAGGAAGGTGGCGAAGACGGCCGCATGCGCGCCGGGAGCCAGCGCGCGGGCGGGGGACGGGAGGACAAGCGACATGGAAGGAGCCGGACCGAACAGACGCCGAGCCTTCGCCAAGGATCGGGCGGCATCGGACGCCAAGCATTGTCGCAGGGTGAATATGGCGAAACAATGTGACCGCCGGGCGCAATCGCAAACGTTTTGCAGGTGTGGTTTTCCGGCCGCGCCGATCGACGCGGCTCGGACGGATGGCGGCGGCGGGCGGCACCGGCTCAGAAGTCCGTCGGTGCGCCGCCCTCGGCCTTGCGGCGGGCGACGAAGGCGGTCAGCTCCTCGCGGACGGCCGGATCGATCGGCGGCTCCTCGTAGGCTGCGAGCCTGGCCTTGTAGAGTCGGTTGGCCGTGTCGTAGGCGGTGGGCGAGCCGGCCTCGCGCCAGCTCTCGTGGTTGCGCCAGTCGGAGATCATCGGCGCGAAGAACGCCGTGCGGTAGCGCGCCTGGGTGTGGGCGCAGCCGAAGAAATGCCCGCCCGGCCCGACCTCGCGCATGGCTTCGATCGCCAGGTCATCCTCGCCGACGGCCAGCGGCGTCAGGAAGGCGGCGATCATGTCGAGCAGGTCGGCGTCGATCACCATCTTCTCGAAGCTCGCCTGCAGGCCTCCCTCCATCCAGCCGGCGCCGTGCATCAGCAGGTTGACGCCGCCCATCACCGCGCCCCAGAGCGAGAACACGCTCTCATAGGCGGCCTGTGCGTCGATGGTGTTGGCGGCATTGGTGTTGGAGGAGCGGTACGGCAGGCCGTAGCGCCGCGCCAGCTGGCCGCCGACCAGAGCCGCCTTCATCTGCTCGGGCGTGCCGAAGGCCGGCGCGCCGGAGCGCATGTCGACATTGGAGGTGAAGCCGCCATAGACGAAGGGCGAGCCCGGCCGCACCGACTGCGCCACGACCAGGCCGGCGAGCGCCTCGGCATTCTGCTGGGCCACGGCCCCGGCGATGGTCACCGGCGCCATGGCGCCCGCCAGGGTGAAGGGCGTCAGCACCACCACCTGGTTGCGCCGCGCCATCTGGATGATGCCCTCCAGCATCGGGATGTCGAGCTTGAGCGGCGAGTTGGAGTTGATGATGGTGAAGAGCGAGGGCTCGCGCTCCAGCGTCTCGTCGTCGATACCGCGGGCGATGCGCACCATCTCGATGGCGTCGAGGTTGCGCTCCCGGCCCAGCGAATAGGCGTGGATCGCCTTGTCCGACAGGGTCAGCATGTCGAACAGGGCCTCGAGATGGCGCACGGAGGCGTGGATGTCGGCGGGCTCGACGGGATAGCCGCCCCACAGGTGCACGGCGTCGAGCGTCTGGCCGAGCCGGATCAGGTTCTGGTAGTCGCGCTTGTTGCCCGGCCGGCGCCCGCCCTCGCGGTCGCTGACGTTGGGGGCGCTGGCGACCGAGCAGAAGGCGAGATGATCGCCGCCGAGCACGAGATTGCGGCGGGGATTGCGGGCATGCAGCGTGAAGCTCCGCGGTGCCAGGCCGATCTTGGATTCGACCAGGCCGCGGTCGAAGCGCACCCGGTGGGAGCCGGGCTCGACGTCGGCGCCCTCGGCCTTGAGCAGGGCCCTGGCCTCGTCGTGCAGCACGTCGACGCCGATCTCCTCCAGCACCCGCAGCGAGGCGAGGTGGATCGCCTCCAACTCGTCCGCGGAGACGCCGGGCGCCGGCGGGAAGGGGAGGCGCGGCTGCGGCCTGGGAGCCTGCGGCCCGGCGGCGCGGGCCCGCTCCTCCCGGCCGCGACGGCGCGGCCGTTCGCTGGTTTCGGCGGAAAGCTCCATGATCGTCCCCTGCGGCCGGATGCCCCGCCAAGCTAGCGCGCCGGTCCGCCCCTCGCCACGGCGAAACGGCCATATCGGTTTTTTGCATCGGCTCATCGCATAAAGGCAGAGGCGCCGTCCGGCGGCCGGGCTAAAACGGGATGCCGGCCGGCGCATCGCCGCGCGCCAAGCAGGTTCTCTCGAACCTGCTTGCACCCATCTCGGGGGACCACCGTCATGACCCGCTACGTGCACACGAGGGTGCCGCGCATCACCGGCGGCGCCGGAGCGCGCGAGGCCGCCGGAGCCCTGGTTTCGGGCCTGGTCGGGCCGGGCGGCCATGTGGTGCTGGTCGCCGACCCCGGCCTGAAGCCGACCGGGCTGATCGACGACGTCCAGGCCTGCCTCGCCAAGGCCGGGTTCGGCGTCTCGGTGTTCTCCGACTTCGGCGGCGACCCGACCGTGGCGGCCGCCGATGCCGCCGCCTCGCTGGCGCGCCGCAGCCGGGCCCGGGCGGTGGTCTCGCTCGGCGGCGGCTCGGCCCTCGACCTCGGCAAGGTGGTGGCGGCGATCGCGACCACGGCGGCGACGGCGCGCAAGTCGGCCGTCGACTACGAGCTGTGCAAGCGTCCGTTCCCGCGCAAGCGCCTCGCCTCGGTGGTGATCCCGACCACGTCGGGCACCGGCTCGGAGATGACGCGCACCGCCATCCTCACCCGCGCCGACAAGGCCAAGGTCTGGCTGTGGGGCGAGGAGCTGAAGGCGGACGAGGTGATCCTCGACCCGGAGACGACCCTCTCCCTGCCGCCCTTCCTCACCGCGGCGACCGGCATCGACGCGCTGGTGCATGCGCTGGAGGCCTCGACCAACGCCAACGCGACCGAGATCAACAACATCTTCGCCCATGAGGCGATCCGCCTGGTCGCGACCCATCTCGAGCGGGCGGTGGGCGACGGCAAGGACCTCGCCGCCCGTGAGGCGCTGCAGCGGGCGGCGGCGCTCGGCGGCGTCGCCATCGACAATTGCGGCACGGCGGTCGGACACAATATCGGCCATGCCCTGGCCTCGCTGCGGCCGATCCATCACGGCCGCTCGGTGGCGCTCGGCCTGATCGCGACGCTGCCCTGGAACGTCACCGGCGACGACGGCGCCTTCGCCGCCGCGGCGCGGGCGATGGGCGTGACCTCGGCGGCGGCGTTGCCGAAGGCGTTCGAGGCGCTGACCCGGTCGATCGGCCTGCCCGTGTCCCTGGCTCAGGAATTCGCCGGGGTCAGCCCGGAGCGCCTGGCCGAGCAGATGGCACGGCCGGAGAATGCGGCCATGCGCAATTCCAACCGGCGTCCCATTGCCGATACCGACCTCATCGCCTTCGCCCATACCGTGCTGACGCAGGCGTGACCATTGGCGGAACCCGCCGAGACGGAGCGGTCCATGAAGATCACCGGCATCGAGATCACCCATCATCGCCTGCCGCTCGACCCGGCCTTCCATGCCAGCTGGGACACCCAGCCGCGCACGGCCTTCGACGCCACCATCGTGCGGGTCACCACCGACGAGGGGCTCACCGGCGTCGGCTCGGGCGACACCATGACCGGATTCGCCGGGCATGAGCGCTTCTTCATCGGCCAGGATCCGATGGCGATCGAGCGGCACTACCGCATCCTGTCCAACATCCAGTTCCATTACGGCCGCTGCTGGCCGCTCGACCTGGCCTTGTGGGATCTCATCGGCAAGATCACCGGCCAGCCGGTGTGGAAGCTCATCGGCGGTCTTTCCGACCGCATCCCGGCCTATGCCTCGTCCGGCACGCTGCGCCAGCCCGAGGCCCTGGCGGACGCGGCCGAAGCCTATCTGGCGCAGGGCTTCAAGGCTCTGAAGATCCGCTTCCACCGTGGCGACTGGCGCGCCGACATCCGGGCGCTGGAGGCGGTCAGGGCGCGCATCGGCCACAAGCTCGACCTGATGGTCGACTGCAACCAGGGCTGGCGCATGTCGTGGGACGCCTATGCGCCCTGGTCGCTGAAGGATGCGGTGCAGGTGGCGCGCGAATTGGAGCGGCTCGGGGTGTTCTGGATGGAGGAGCCGCTGCACCGGGCCGACCGGGAGGGCATGCGGCGCCTGCGCGAGATGGTCGACATCCGCATTGCCGGCGGCGAGATGACGCGGGAGCTGTCCGAGTTCCGCGACCTCATCGGCGAGGGCTGCCTCGACGTGCTGCAGCCGGACGCGGCCCTGGTCGGCGGCATCACCGGCCTGCGCCGGGTGGCGGCGATGGCGCAGGAGCACAACCTCGTCTTCACGCCCCACACCTGGACCAACGGCATGGGCGTGGTCGCCAACTGCCACCTGACCGCCGGCCTTGCCGATGCGCCCTTCATCGAATTTCCCTACGACCCGCCGGAATGGAGCACCGTACGCCGCGACTTCATGATGGCGGCGCCGCTGGAGGTCGACGCCGAGGGCATGATCGTCCTTTCCGACACGCCGGGCCTGGGCTACCAGCCGGACGAAGCCGTGCTGGCAAGGACGCGGATCGGCTGAGCGCCGGCGTTCAGCCGCCGGCGAGGCGCCGGACCGCGAGCCGGCGCCGTTCCCACCAGATCAGGCCGAGGCTGGAGGCGGCGATGAGCGCGGCGCCGAGCACGACATGCGGCGCCGGCACCTCGGCCCAGAT
This sequence comes from Labrys sp. Lb11, assembly GCF_057554225.1. Lineage (NCBI taxonomy): Bacteria > Pseudomonadati > Pseudomonadota > Alphaproteobacteria > Hyphomicrobiales > Xanthobacteraceae > Labrys > Labrys sp. Lb11. The sequence continues at coordinate 980,229 of NZ_BAAJOT010000002.1, read as the reverse complement.
CAGATAGCCATAGAGGAAGGCCCAGGCCAGGCCGGTATATTCGATCGGCGCCAGGGCCGAGGCCGGGGCATGGCGGAAGCCCTCGTAGAGCACGTATTGGCCGAGGGCGCTGACGACGCCGAGGGCGATCATCAGGCCCCAGCCTGCGGCATCCGGCGTACGCCACAGCCACGGCATGGTCGCGGCGCAGACCACGGCGAACAGCACGCTGCTGGCCAGCATCTGGTTCAGCGTCGTCTCGGTGCGGCTGACCAGGCGCACCAGCACCACGCTCCAGGCCCAGCAGAAGGCGGCGAACAGCACCATCGCCGCCGGCGCCAGATCCGGCGCGCCGGCCGGGTTGGCCGCCAGCAGCACGCCGGCGAAGCCGCCGATCACCGACAGCCAGCGCGCCGGGCCGACCCGCTCCTTCAGGACGAGGATCGACAGCACCACCACCAGCATCGGCGCTGCGAAATAGAGCGTGGTGAGCTCGGCCAGGGGCAAGTGCCGCGCCGCCGAGTAGAAGGAGAACCAGGCCGCCAGGATCAGCACGGCGCGCAGGACGAGCGAGCCGCGATTCGGGCTGCGCCAGATCGGCGGATGGCGCTCGCGCCGCACCAGGACGGCGGCGAAGGCGACGATCATCACGCTGCGCACCATGAGGATCTGCGGCACGGCGTAGTCGGCCACCAGCCACTTCACCAGCGCGTCCTGGATGGCGAAGAAGGCATAGCCGAGCCCGGCCAGGGCAATGCCGGTCAGCGGACGTTCGTCGGTGTCTGGCGAAACGCGGAGCACGCGCACCTGCGGGGGAGGGGAATCACCATTGTCCATAGCACGCCACGCCGATGCTTGGCACGCCATGGCGTGAGACGGACTTGCGTCAATCCGACGTCAGTGGCCCTCGCAGCGTCGCACGGCGGACAGGATGCCCGCCGCCGCACGCCATGATGGCCGCAGCCTCCCCTCCTTCCCGAGTCGTCGATGGACAGACGCTGGCTCCCGCTCAACGCCTTGCGCGCCTTCGAGGCCGTGGGTCGCCACGGCAGCTTCACCGCGGCGGCGCAGAGCCTCCTGGTGTCGCAAAGCGCCGTCAGCCGCCACGTCATCGGCCTGGAGGAGTTCCTCGGCGTTGCGCTGTTCGACCGCAAGCCGCCGCAGCCGGTGCCGACCGATGCCGGCCGTCGCCTGCTGCCGGTGGTGGAGAAGGCGCTCGACCGCATCGACGCCACGCTGGAGGAGATCCTGCGCGAGCGCGGCCAGCCGCGCCGCTCGCTGCGCGTGCTGCTGCCGACCACGTTCGCCCAGCGCCTCGCCGTGCCGATCCTGCGCGATTTCCGCGGCGAATTCCCGGATGTTACGCTCGACATCGACACCAGGCCCGTTCCCGGCAGCGCCGAACGCGAGGCCGACATCGCCGTGGTCTACTCGCCGCCGCGCGTCGCTCCGCAGGTGCTCGACCTCCTGTGGATGGTGCGCCTCACCATCCTGTGCCATCCGGCCGTGGCGGCGCGCAAGCCGGCCGATGGCCTCGCCGCCTTCGTTGCCGCCAACGACCTGCTGCATGTCAAGGTCGACGGCCGGCCGCCGCGCTTCCTGTGGGAGACGTTCGCCCGCACCGCCGGCATCGCCTCGACCCAGGTCGACCGCGGCCTCCTGTTCGACACGGCCCAGCTGGCGGTGCAATACGCGCTTTCGGGCGAAGGCCTCGCCCTGGTCGACCCCGTGCTGTTCCAGGACGAGATCGCGGCGGGGCGGCTGGTGCGTCCGTTCGAGATCGACGTGGACGACGGCTACGGCTACTACCTCGCCATCCATCCCGACGACCTCGACCGGCCGGAGATCTCGCTGTTCCGATCCTGGCTGATCCGCCGCTTTTCCCGCCCCTTCGCCCTGCCCGACGCCCAGCCGAGCACGCGCTGACCTCCCTGCCTCCGTTCCCGCCGAGTATCCCGTCGTGCGCCCCGCCTATGCTTCCATCACCGCCCTGCTGGTCGCCGTGTTCGGCGTGCTCACCGGCAACGGCGCCCTGACCACGCTGCTGCCGGTCCGGGCGCAGATCGAGGGCTTCCTCCCGCTCGACATCGGCCTGATGGGCTCGGCCTATTTCGGCGGCATGCTGGCCGGGGCGACGCTGACGCCATGGCTGGTGCAGCGGCTGGGGCATATCAAGGCCTTCGGCCTGTCCTCGGCGCTGGGCGCCCTGGGTATCCTGGCGCTGGGGCGCTTCGTCGAACCGCTGGCCTGGATCGCCATCCGGGGCCTGTGCGGCTTCTTTCTCGCCGGCATCTACGCCATCGTCGAAAGCTACCTGCAGGGCAAGGCCGAGAACCGCTATCGCGGCCGCCTGCTCGGCATCTATTCGATCACGCAGTATGGCGGCTGGGCGCTGGGCAACCAGGTGATGCGGCTGGGCGAGCCGACCTCCTTCGCCCTGTTCGCCATTGCCGCAGCCGTGGTGGCGATCTTCCTCCTGCCGCTGGCGCTGGTGTCGGACGATGCGCCGACGCCGGGCGCCGCGCCGGCGCGCATGAACCTCGCCTGGCTGTTCCGCACCTCGCCCGTCGGCTTCGTCAGCGTCATCCTGATCGGCTTCGCCAACGGCCCGTTCTGGTCGCTGACGCCGGTCTACGCCACCGATATCGGCATGAGCAGCATCGCCACCGGCACGCTGATGAGCGCCATCACCATCGGCGCTGCAGCCTTCCAGTTCCCGGTCGGGCGCATTTCCGACGGCACCGACCGGCGCTACGTGCTGATCGGCCTGTGCGTCCTGACGGCGCTGTGCGAGGTCGCGCTGTTCCTGCACGGGCCGGCCCTGGTCGGCTGGCCGCTGACCCTGCTCGGCACGGTGATGGGCGGCATCATCGCCACGCAGTATTACTGCGCCTCGGCCCACACCAACGACCGGACGGGACGCGAGAATGCCGTGGGCGTGTCGGCGGCGCTGCTGTTCCTCTATTGCATCGGGGCGATCCTCGGGCCGGTGACGGCCTCCTGGGCCATGCAGGCCTTCGGCGCCGGCGCGCTGTTCCTGCACAATGCCGGCATCCATCTGGCCATCGCGGTGTTCGTCACCCTGCGCGTCTGGCGCCGGGCGGCGGCCGTGCGGGAAGCCTGACTGCCGGGATCGGTCAGGCCCCGGCCGTCGTCGGCACGCGGACCTGCAGGCGGTGGCGGATCGGCCGCTGCCTGACCGTCCGCGCCCCGCCGACCCCGGATGGTCGCCGATCCTCCGGATCAGCATGCCTCTTGTGGTCGCCGCGGTTCGGCGACCGCCGATGCTCCCCTTGACAGGCTTCGGGAAGCTCGTCTTGATAGGACTGGTCTGCTGTATGGACCACCAGATCAGTTGGCGTTGAAACCATGGCGTCGCGCAGCGACCTTTCCGTCCTCGAATCCGTGCCGGAGTTCCGCCGCGGCGTGGTGCGGCACAGCGTGCGCGACATCGTCGCCGACAAGGTCGCCTCGCTGATCGCCGCCGGCATGCTGCAGGTCGGCGATGTGCTGCCGAGCGAGCGGGATCTGGCCGCCGCCCTGCAGGTCAGCCGCGAGACCGTGCGCGGCGGCATGCAGATCCTGGCGACGCGCGGCATCATCGAGGTCTCGCACGGCGCCCGCACCCGGGTGATCAGCGACGATGTCGGGCCGGTGGCGACGGGCCTGCGCGAGCCCAAGCTGATCAATTCCTACGACATCGAGGCGGTGCAGGCGGCGCGCCTGCTGGTCGAGAGCCAGGTGGTGGCCGAAGCCGCCCGGCGCATCGACGCGGCGACGCTCGCCCTGCTCGACGCCTCGCTGAAGACCCAGCTCGAGGCGCTCGACGATCCCGTGCGCTTCCTGATCTGCGACCGCGAGTTCCACACCGCCATCTACAGGTCCTGCGGCAACCCCCCGCTGGCCGATTTCGTCACCGATCTCTACACCTACATGATGGACCACCGCCGCCGCGCCGTGTCGCGGCCGGGCGCCATCGCGCTGAGCTGCCGCGACCATGCGGTGATCCTCGAGGCGCTGCATGCGCATGATGTCGAGGCCGTCGTGGCCGGCTTCGGCGTGCATCTCGACCGCATCTACACCACCACCCGCTCGATCCTCGAAACCGCGCCTGCGGCCCCCGCGGCCCGGCCGGCGTGGCGCAAGACCGCCCCGCAATGGAACGTCTCCGGCAGAAGGGACGAGGAAGAGACATGACAACCGCGCCGCAACGCCGGCGCCGATAGGAGGAAGCCGTGAAGAGAAGGACTTTCATGCAAGTGGCCGCCGGCGCCGCCCTGGCGACCGGAGCCGCCCCGTTCGGCCTCATGCCGGCGCGCGCCGCCGAGAAGACCATCGTCTACCTGACGCCGGGCCTCGACCTGCCGTTCTGGCGCTACCTGTCCAAGGGCGTGGAGGCTGCGGTCAAGGCGAAGGGCTATGCCTATCAGGCGCTCGATTCCCACAACGACCCGCAGGCCCAGCTGCAGAACGCGCAGGATTCGATCGCCAAGGGCGCGGCCGGCATCGTCATCTCGCCGACCGACTCCTCCACCGCTCCCAGCGTGCTGGCGCTGGCCAAGCAGGCGGGCGTCCCGGTGGTGATCGCCGACATCGGCACCAACAGCGGCGACTACGTCTCCTTCATCATCTCGAACAACTACGAAGGCGCCAAGGGCGTCGGCCTGGCCCTGGCCGAGGCCCTGAAGAAGAAGGGCTGGCAGGACGGCTCGGTCGGCCTGATCACCATCTCCCAGGCCCGCAAGAACGGCCAGGCCCGCACCAAGGGCTTCCGCGACGGCCTGGCCGAGGGCGGCGTCAAGGCCAAGGAGGCGGCGCTGCAGCAGATGCAGGCCTACACCGCCGAGGAGACCTTCAAGTTCACCCAGGACATGCTCACCGCCAACCCCGACATGCGCGGCCTGTTCGTGCAGACCGACGCGCCGGCCATCGGCGCGCTCCGGGCGATCAAGGCGGCGCGCCGCGACGGCGAGATCCTGGTGGCGGCCTTCGACGGCATCCCGGAATTCGTCGATCTCCTGAAGTCCGGCCAGCTGGTCGCCAGCGGCATGCAGCAGCCCTACCTGATGGGCGTCAAGTCGGGCGAGGCCATGGTCAGGCACCTCGCCGGCGAGACCGTCGAGAAGGAGGTCTCGGTGCCGATCCTGGCGGTCAGCAGCCAGAACATCGAGGAGCTCCTGCCCACGGTGAAGCAGACCGTCTTCGCCAACGAGATGGGCTGATCGGCTCCCGCCCGCGTCCCGGCGCCGGGGCGCGGGCGGCTTCATCCTTCGTCGTCATGCATGGCCGGGCCGCTGCCCGGCCGTGCCTTCGTGGAATCCGCCGATGCCTCCCGCCAACCCGACCGCGGACGGGACGCCGCTGCTCACCGCCGGCGGCGTCGTCAAGACCTTCGACCGCACCCGGGCGCTCGCCGGGGCCTCATTCGAGCTGCGCGCCGGCGAAGTGCACGGCCTGCTCGGCGCCAACGGCGCCGGCAAGTCGACCCTGTCGAAAGTGATCTCCGGCCACGTGATTCCCGACGAGGGCCGGATCGTCTATCGCGGCCAGCCGATCCGTCTGCGCTCGACCCGCGATGCGCTCGACATCGGCATCGCCATCGTCATGCAGGAGACCAGCCTGGTCCCGGACCTGTCGGTGGTGGAAAACATCTTCCTGCCGGAGTTCGGGCGCAAGGGGCGCCTGTCCTATCCGGTGCTGCGCCGGCGCGGCGAGGAGCTGCTGGAGACGCTCGGCCAGGCCGGCGCCCTGCCGCTCGACATGGAGGTGCGCCGCCTCTCGGCCGCGCAACGCCAGCTGGTCGAGATCGCCAAGGCGCTCGGCGTGCAGGCGAGGCTGATCATCTTCGACGAGCCGACCGCCTCCCTCAGCCCCGGCGAGGTCGACCGGCTGTTCGGCATCATGACGCGGCTGCGCGCCGCCGGGAACGGCCTGGTCTTCGTCTCCCATCGCCTGGAGGAGGTGTTCGAGATCACCGACCGCGTCACCGTGATGCGCGAGGGCCGCACCGTGCTGCCCTCCTGCGCCACGGCCGCGCTCACCCAGGCCGAGCTGATCCGCCACATGGTCGGCCAGGATGTCGGCAGCATCTATGCGCCGCGCACCTCGATCTCGGGCGCCGGCACGCCGACCGTGTTCGAGGTCGCCGGCCTCCAGGCGCCCCCGGCGGTACGGGACGTTTCGTTCAGCGTCCGCCAGGGCGAGATCCTCGGCCTCGGCGGCCTTGTCGGCGCCGGGCGCTCGGAGACCGTCGAGGCGATCTTCGGCCTGCGGCCGCGCGTCGCCGGCACGATCCGTCTGGCCGGCAAGGTGATCGATCCGCGCCGGCCGGCCCAGGCGGTGAAGGCCGGCATCGGCTTCGTCGCCGAGGATCGGCGCAACCAGAGCATCGTGCCGGACCTGTCGGTGAAGGAGAACCTGCTGCTCGCCCATCTCGGCGCGCACCGGGGCTTCGGCCTCGGCTATCGCAGCCGCGAGCGCCAGGTCGACGCCCTGCTGCAGAGCCTCGGCCTGCCGGCCGACCGGCTGCTCGACGCCAACATGCTGAACTTCTCCGGCGGCATGCAGCAGAAGATCATCATCGCCCGCTGGCTGCTGCTGGAGCCGCGGGTGCTGATCCTCGACGAGCCGACCAAGGGCGTCGACATCGGCACACGCGCCTCGATCTATGCGCTGCTGCGCGACATCGCCGCCAGGGGCGTGGCCGTGGTGCTGGTCTCCTCCGATTTCGAGGAACTGCTGGGGCTCTCCGACCGCATCGTGGTGATCAGCGACGGCCAGAGCATCGCCGACCTGCCTTCGGCGCTGCTGGACGAGGAGAAGCTGACGCTGCTGGCGGCGCCGCGCACCTCCATGGCCCGCAACACGGCCGTGCTGAAATCGCTCACCGCCGAGGCCGGCGGCGCCGGCTTCTGGGCCCTGCTCGACGGCGAGCGGCTGATCTGCCTCAACATGGTCGTGGCCGACAAGGCGGCCGATCCGGGCTTTGCCGCCGGCGAGGCCCGGGCCTTCGCCGACACCGGCATCGGCACGGCGCTCCGCCGCCGCGACGACGCCTTCGTGCCCGAGCCGGCGGGCGGGCGCTCGACCATGCTGGTGCCGCTGCGCAACAGCCGCGGCCATGACCTCGGCTGGGTCGGCCTGACGCTGCCGGTCGGCGCGCCCACCCCACCCCCCGAGGAGGTCCGGCGCCGCGTCGAGACCCTTGCGACAACCTTGTGAAGGGAGCCCCGATGTCCCGCTCCACGGACAGCCCAGCGACGCTCCGGCCGGCATCGAGCCCGATGCGCCGCGGCCTCACCGCCCTGACGCAGCGCCTCGAGGTCCGCATGCTGGTGCTGGCCCTCGCCCTGGCGGTCGTGCTGTCGCTGATGTCGCCCTATTTCCTGACGCGCACCAACATCTTCAACGTGCTCGACCAGTCCGTGGTGATCGGCATCGTCGCGGTCGGCATGACCTTCGTCATCCTCACCGGCGGCATCGACCTCTCGGTCGGATCGGTGGCGGGGCTGACCGGGATCATCCTCGGGCTCAGCGTCCAGCACATGCCGCTGGAGGCGGCGATCCTGGTTGCGGTGCTGGCCGGCGCGGCCATCGGCCTTCTCTCCGGCTTCCTGATCGCCTATTGCGGCCTGGCCGCCTTCGTGGTGACGCTCGGCGTGATGGCGATCGGGCGCAGCCTCGCCTACATCCTCTCGGGCCAGACCGCACTCTCGACCATCCCGGACCGCATGTCGGCGATGGTCTACACCAGCGTGCTGGGCATTCCGGCCAATGTGCTGTTCCTGGCGGCGCTCTATCTCCTGGCCTGGGCCTACCTGACCTGCACCAAGGGCGGACGGATCATCTACGCCGTCGGCTCGAACAAGGAGGCGGCCCGCGCCGCCGGGCTCAACGTCCTGTTCTATTCGATCCTGCCCTACGTCGTCTCCGGCGCGCTGGCGGCAGTGGCCATCACCTTCTCCATCGCCCGCATCCTGTCGGCCGATCCGCTGGCCGGCAACATGATGGAGCTGGACGCCATCGCCGCGGTGGTGATCGGCGGCGCCAGCCTGTTTGGCGGGCGCGGCTCGATCATCGGCACCCTGATCGGCGTGCTGATCATGGTGATGATCCGCAACGGCCTCAACCTGCTGGGCGTCTCGCCGTTCTGGCAGGGCTCGGCCATCGGCTCGATCATCATCATCGCGCTGCTCATCGAACGCGTCGTCAGCCAGCGCGTCGGCCGCTGACGCCGCGCTCCTCCCATGTCCTGAAGGAAAGAAGGCCCATGCACATCCTGATCCTCGGCGCCGCCGGCATGGTCGGCCGCAAGCTGACCGACCGTCTCGTCGCCGACAAGGCGATCGACGGCCGCGAGATCACCGCGCTGACCCTGGTCGACGTGGTCGAGCCGGCGGCGCCGGCCGGCTTCTCCGGCAAGGTCGCGACCGTCACCGCCGACCTCTCCGCGCCCGGTGCCGCCGCCGGCCTCGTCGCCGGCCGGCCTGACATCATCTTCCACCTCGCGGCCATCGTCTCCGGCGAGGCCGAGGCCGATTTCGAGAAGGGCTACCGCATCAATCTGGACGGCACGCGGGACCTCTTCGAGGCCGTCCGGGCGGAGGGCCTGCGCGCGCCCTACCGGCCGCGCCTCGTCTTCACCTCGTCGATCGCCGTGTTCGGGGCGCCGTTCCCGGACAAGGTGGCGGACGAGTTCTTCCAGACGCCGCTGACCAGCTACGGCACGCAGAAGGCGATCGGCGAGCTGCTGCTCGCCGATTACAGCCGCCGCGGCTTCTTCGACGGCATCGGCATCCGCCTGCCGACGATCTGCGTCAGGCCGGGCAAGCCGAACAAGGCGGCGTCGGGCTTCTTCTCCAACATCCTGCGCGAGCCGCTGGCCGGGCAGGAGGCGGTGCTGCCGGTGTCGGAGGAGGTGCGGCACTGGTTCGCCAGCCCGCGCTCGGCCGTCGGCTTCCTCATCCATGCGGCGAGCGTCGACCTCACCCGCGTCGGGGCGCGGCGCAACCTCAACATGCCCGGCCTTTCGGCCACGGTGGGCGAGGAGATCGAGGCGCTGCGGCGCTTCGCCGGCGACAAGGCGGTGGCGCTGATCCGCCGCGAGACCGACCCGATCATCGAGCGGATCGTCGCAGGCTGGCCGCGCGACTTCGAGACGCAGCGGGCGCTCGACCTCGGCTTCCGGGCCGAAACCTCGTTCGACGACATCATCCGCGCCCATGTCGAGGACGAACTCGGCGGCTGACGGCGTCGGCCGCGACGCCGGAGCGGCTGTCGCGGCTTTCGCCAAAATCGACGCTGCCCGGAGTCATGCGTGCAGGCAGGTTCGGGAAAACCTGCCTGCACGTCGGGGCGCCGGGAGAAGAAGCGGTTGGCGTCGCGGCGAAAGCCGGCCCGGCCGCTCAGTAATTGCAGCCGTCGTCGTAGCCGCCATATCCGTAGCCGCCATAGCTGCGTCGCGGAGCATAGGAGACGTAGCCCTCGTCCTGATAGTAGCGCACCACCTTGCGCGGCTTCTTCACGGGCCTGACCAGCTTCTTGACCACCGGCGGCGGGGGAGCCGCGGCAGGCTCCTCAGCCGGCTCGGCCGGGGCCGGGGCCTCCGCCACCACCGGCGGCGGCGCGACCTTGGGCTGAGGCACGGCGGCGGGCGCGGGGGCCGGCGGCGGCGGAGCCGGCGTGTCGGCGGCGATGTCACCAGTGACGTCGGCCGGCTTGGGCTCGGCGGGCTGCTGCTGCACGAGATCCTTGGCGACGGCCTCGGCCGCCTTGGTGTCGACGACCTCCGGAGCGGGCGCGGGCGGCGGCGGGGGGGCCGGCTTGATCACCGGAGCGGCGAGCACCGGTGCCGGCGCCGCCTCGGCGGCAGCCACCGGAACGATCTGTCGGGTGCGGTTCGCCGCCGGCGCCGCAGCGCCGGGCTTGGAGGGTTCAGTCTGGGCGAAGGCGGCGCCGGTGGACATGAAGGCGATGGCGGCGACGGAAGCGACAAGCAGGATGCGCATGTGAGTCTCCGGGTCCCGAGGCTTGATTGATCCTGGGAGGAGACTAGGCAGGGCGGGCGGGGCCGGCTGTGCCGGTTGACACAAGGGGAGCCGGGGCGCGGGCCAGGCGCCGGTGCAGCCGGTCGAGCATCAGGTAGATCACCGGGGTCGTGTAGAGGGTCAGCACCTGCGAGACGATCAGGCCGCCGGCGATGGTGATGCCGAGCGGGCGGCGCAGCTCCGAGCCGGCCCCGGTGGCGACGATGAAGGGCAGGGTGCCCAGCAGGGCGGCGAGGGTGGTCATCAGGATCGGCCGGAAGCGCTCAAGGCAGGCCTCGAAGATCGCCGCCTCGGGCGAGATGCCGTGGCGGCGTTCGCGCTCCAGGGCGAAGTCGACCAGCATGATGCCGTTCTTCTTGACGATGCCGATCAGCAGGATGATGCCGATGAAGGCGATGATCGTCAGCTCGCCGCCGGTGAGCTCAAGGGCCAGCAGCGCTCCGAGCCCGGCCGAGGGCAGGGTGGAGATGATGGTCAGGGGGTGGGCGAGGCTCTCGTAGAGCACGCCCAGCACGATATAGACCGCCAGAAGCGCCGCCAGGATGACGAGGCCCTGGCCGCCCGAGGCGATGCGGGCCGCCGCCGCGTCGCCGGTGAACTCGGCGTGCAGGTTCGCCGGCAGGTGCATGCCGAGCACCGCCGCCGACACCCGGGCCGAGGCGTCTTCCAGCAGCACGCCGGGCGCCAGGTTGTAGCTGATGGTCACCGACGGATACTGGCCCTGGTGGTTGACCTGCAGCGGCGCCAGCGTGCGCTCGATCCGGGCGATGGCGGCGAGCGGCACCTGGGTGTCGTTGGCGCCGGGGACGTAGAGCCGGGTGATGCGCTCGGGGTCGCGGGCGAAGGCGGGGTCGGCTTCCAGCACGACGCGATACTGGTTGCGCTGGGTGTAGATCGTCTCGATCTGGCGCTGCGAGAAGGCGTTGTTGAGCGCGGTGTCGATGTCCTCGATGCGCACGCCCAGGCGAGCCGCCGCGTCGCGGTCGATCGTCACCGTCGCCTGCAGGCCGTTCGGCTGGCGATCGGTGGTGACGTCGACCAGGCCGGGCTCGCGCTTCAGCCGCTCCACGACCTTGGGGGCCCAGGCGATCAGCTCGTCGAAATCGGGGTCCCAGAGGGTGAACTGATATTGCGAGCTGGTGGAACGCCCGCCGACCCGGATGTCCTGCGGTGCGATCATGAACACGTTCATGCCGGCGACGCGGGCGAGGCGCTGGCGCAGCCGGTCGATGACCGCGGTGACCGGCGGCCGTTCGCCCAGCGGCTTCAGCGCGATCGAGAGCTGGCCCTGGTTGACGGCGCCCGACAGGCCGCCGCCGACGGAGGAGCCGACATTGGCCACTGCCGGATCCTCGCGCACGATCGCCGCCACCCGTGTCTGCAGCGCCGCCATGGCGGGGTAGGAGATGTCGGTGGAGGCCTGGGTGAAGGCCTGGATGAAGCCGGTGTCGTCCTGCGGCACGAACCCCTTCGGCACGGCCATGTAGAGCCAGACGGTGGCGGCGACGGTGGCGACAATGATCAGGAGCGTCAGCGCCCGGTGGTGCAGGACCGCCCGCAGCGACCGGCCATAGGCGCTGGCGAGCGCGCCGAGCCCACCGTCCACGAGGCGGTCGAACCAGGTCGACGGCCGCGCATCGGCGGCGCGCAGGCGGTGGGCGCAGATCATCGGCGTCACCGTCAGCGACACCGCCGTCGAGACGATGATGGCGAAGGCCAGCGTCAGCGAGAACTCGCGCAGGAAGCGCCCGACGATGCCGCCCATGAAGAACAGCGGGATGAAGGCGGCAAGCAGCGACAGGCTGATCGAGACCACGGTGAAGCCGATCTGCCGCGCCCCCTCCAGGGCGGCGCGCATCGGCGTCAGCCCCTTCTCCAGGTTGGCGTAGATGGTCTCGATCATGACGATGGCGTCGTCGACGACGAAGCCGACAGACACGGCGAGGGCCATCAGCGACAGGTTGTCGATGGAAAATCCGGCCGCCCACATCGCGGCGACGGCGCCGGAGAGCGAGAGCGGCACCGTCACTCCGGCGGCGAGGGTCGGGGCGAGGCGGCGCAGGAAGACGAACACCACAGCCATCACCAGCACGATCGTGGCGGCCAGGGTCCACTGCATGTCGAGGACGCTGGCGCGGATCGTCGTCGTCCGGTCGGTCAGCACCGCGATCTCGATGCCGGCCGGGATCAGCCTGGCGATCTCCGGCAGCATGGCCTTGACCGCGTCGACCGTGGCGATGACGTTGGCATCGGCCTGCCTGGAGATGCTGAGCAGCACCGAGGGGCGGCCGTTGAACCAGGCGTCCGAGCGGCGGTTGCGCACGCCGGCCTCGACCGTCGCCGCGTCGCCGAGGCGGATCATGGCGCCGCTGGCGGTACGCAGCAGGATATCGGCATAGTCCTCGGGGGTCTTCAACTGGCCGTTGGTCTCGATCGCCAGCATCGTCTCGGGACCGTCGATGGCGCCGAGCGGGGCCAGAACATTGGCGTTGACGATGGCGGTGCGGATATCCTCCAGCGCCAGGCCCATGGCGGCGATGCGGTCGGGATCGAGGCGCACCCGGATCGCCGGCTGGTCGGCGCCGCTGGCATTGACGCCGCCCACGCCCTCGACCTGGGACAGGCGCTGGGCGACGACCGTGTCGGCGGCATCGTAGACCGCGCTCGGTGCGATCGTGTCCGAGGTCATGGCCAGGATCAGCACCGGCGCCGCGGCAGGATTGAATTTTCGGAAGGTGGGCAGGGTCGGCAGGTCGCCGGGCAGGTCCGTGGCGGCCGCGTTGAGGGCGGCCTGCACGTCCTGCGCAGCGCCGTCGACGTCGCGGCTGAGGTCGAACTGCACGATGATGCGGCTGGAGCCGAGCGAGGAGGTCGAGGTCAGCTCGGTGACGCCGGCGATCGCGCCCAGACGCCGCTCCAGCGGCGCGGCGACGCTGGCCGCCATGGTGGCGGGGTCGGCGCCGGGCCGGCTGGCGGTGACCATGATGGTCGGCAGGTCGACCGCCGGCAGGCTCGCCACCGGCAGGACGTGGTAGGCGATCAGGCCCGCCAGCATCACGCCGATGGCCAGCAGCGTCGTGCCGACCGGCCGGCGGATGCAGGGGGCGGAGATGTTCATTCCACCGTCCCGTGGCCGATGGAGGCGGGCAGGGCCGGCGGCCTGGCGCGGGCGAAGCGGGCGCGCAGGTGCTCCAGGCCGAGATAGATCACCGGCGTGGTGTAGAGAGTGAGAATCTGGCTGAGGATCAGGCCGCCGATGATGGTGACGCCGAGGGGAATGCGCAGCTCCGAGCCTGTGCCGTGCTGAAGCGCCAGCGGCAACGCGCCGAACAGCGCCGCCAGCGTCGTCATCATGATCGGCCGGAAGCGCTTGAGGCAGGCCTTGACGATCGCCTCGCGCGGCGCGAGGCCCTCGGTCCGCTCCGCCTCCAGGGCGAAGTCGATCATCATGATCGCGTTCTTCTTGACGATGCCCATCAGCAGCACGATGCCGATCAGGGCGATGACCGAAAGGTCGATGCCGAGCGCCATCAGCGCCAGCAGGGCGCCGACGCCGGCCGAGGGCAGGGTCGAGAGGATGGTGACGGGGTGGATGGCGCTCTCGTAGAGCACGCCGAGCACGATGTAGATGGTGACGACCGCGGCGAGGATCAGCCAGGGCTCGTTGGCGAGCGAGCGGGCGAACTCCGCCGCGTCGCCGGAATAGCGTCCGGAGACGGAGCCGGGCAGGCCGATCTCGGCCTGCGCCCGGTCGACGGCCTCGACCGCGTCGCTGAGCGAGGCGCCGGGCGCGAGGTCGAAGCTGACGGTGACCGCCGGGAACTGCTCGTCATGCTCGATCACCAGCGGCGCGGTGCGGCGGGTGATGGCGGCGACGGCGGAAAGCGGCACCTGTGCATCGCCGGCGCCGGCGACATGCAGGCTGCGAAGGGCGGCGGAGTCGCCGAGATAGCGCGGCTGCGCCTCCAGGATCACCCGGTACTGGTTGGCCTGGGCGTAGATGGTGGCGATCTGGCGCTGGCCGAAAGCGTCGTTGAGGGCGTCGCTGACCGACTGCATGGAGACGCCGAGCCGCGCCGCCGTCTGGCGGTCGAGGTCGACGAAGATCTCGCCGCCGCCGTCCTGCGCCTCGGAGGCGACGTCGTGCAGGGCCGGCTCCAGGCGCAGGCGCGCCGCCAGCTTTTCCGCCCAGGCCGCGACCTCGGCAGTATCGGTGCCGGTCAGCGTGTACTGGTAGGCGGCCCGGCTGGCGCGGGTGCTGATCTGGATGTCCTGCGTCGCCTGGAAGGTGACGGAGACGCCGGGGATGTGGGCGGTCTGCGCCTGCAGGCGGCGGATGATGTCGGAAGCGGTGCCGGCGCGCCCGGCCCGGGGCCGCAGCACCAGCGTCAGGGCGCCGGTGTTCGAGGTCAGGTTGGTGGGGCTGACGCCGGTGCTGGTGACGACGCCGCGCACGTCGGCGTCGCGGCCGGCGATACCGGCCACTTCGGCCTGGGCCCGGTTCATCGCCTCGAAGGAGGCCGTCGGCTCGGCCTGGACCACGGCGGTGATCAGGCCGGTGTCCTGCGGCGGCAGGAAGCCCTTGGGGATGGCGACGTAGAGCGCCACGGTTGTGGCCAGCGTCGCCGCAGTCAGCGCCAGCATCAGACCGGACCGGTCGAGGGCCCGGAGCAAGGTGCGATGGTAGAAGGCGACGACGCGGTCGAGCCCGGCGTCGAGCCAGCGCACGGGCCCCCGGCCGCGAGCGGGCGTGGTGCGCAGCAGCCGGGCGCACATCATCGGCGTCAGGGTCAGCGACACCACCGCCGAGACCACCACGGCGATGGTCAGCGTCAGGGCGAACTCGCGGAACATCCGCCCGACGATGCCGCTCATGAACAGGAGCGGGATGAACACCGCGACCAGGGAGACCGTCAGCGAGATCACGGTGAAGCCGATCTCGCGGGCGCCGGCGAGGGCGGCGTCGAACGGGGTCTCGCCCTCCTCGATGTGGCGGACGATGTTCTCGATCATGACGATGGCGTCGTCGACGATGAAGCCGGCGCCGATGGTCAGCGCCATCAGCGAGAGGTTGTCGAGGCTGAAGCCGACAAGCCGCATCACGCCGAAGGTGGCGATCACCGAGAGCGGCAGCGTCACGCCGGCGATCAGCGTGGCGTTGAGGGTGCGCAGGAACAGGAGCACCACCAGGATCACCAGGGCGATGCTGATCACCAGCGTCATCTCGACGTCGTGGATCGAGGCGCGAATGGTCTCGGTGCGATCGTGCACCACCTCCAGGGAGACGCCCGCCGGAATGGCGCCGCGCAGCCGCGGCAGCGTGGCGAAGATGCGCTCGACCGTATCGATGACGTTGGCGCCGGGCTGGCGCAGGATGTCGATCACCACTGCCGGCCGGCCCTGATAGGTGGCCCCGACCCGGGTGTTCTCCAGCCCGTCGATGACGTCGGCCACGTCCTGGAGGCGCACCGGGCCGGTGCTGCGCTGGGCGATGATGATCTGCCGGTAGGCCTGCGTGTCGGTGATCTGGTCGTTGGCGGCGATGGTGTAGGACTGGTGCGTGCCGTCGAGCGAGCCCTTCGGCCCGGCGACGCTGGCATTGGCCACGGCGGTTCGCACGTCCTCCAGGGCAAGGCCGTAGCCGGCGAGGCGGGCGATGTCGGCCTGGATGCGCAAGGCCGGCCGCACGCCGCCCTGCACCTCGACATGGCCGATGCCGCTGACCTCGGCCAGGCGCTGGGCCAGCAGCGTGTCGGCGATGTCGCTGAGCTGGCGGATGGAATAGGTGTCCGAGCGCAGCGCCAGGGTGACGATCGGCGTGTCGGCCGGGTTCACCTTCGCATAGGTCGGCGGGTAGGGCAGGGTGCGCGGCAGGGTCGAGCCGGCGGCGTTGATGGCGGCCTGCACGTCCTGGGCGGCGCCGTCGATGTCGCGGTCGAGGTCGAACTGCAGCGTCACCTGGCTGATGCCGAAGGCGCTGGAGGACACCATGGTCGACAGGGCCGGGATCTGGCCGAGCTGGCGCTCGAGCGGCGCCGTGACCAGCGCCGCCATGGTGCCGGCGTTGGCGCCGGGCAGCTGGGTCGTCACCTGGATGGTCGGAAAGTCGACCTGCGGCAGCGGCGCGACCGGCAGGGAGAGATAGCCGAGCAGGCCGCCCAGCAGCACGGCGATGCCGAGGAGCGAGGTGGCGACCGGGCGCCGGATGAAGGGGGTGGAGACGCCGCTCATGGCGGCGCCGCGGCCGGCTGGCGGCGATGCCGGCCTCCCTCCGCCGCGGATGCCGGCGCCGCCGTCGAGTCGCTGGGCTCACCCTCGCCTTCGTCGGCGCCGGAGACCTGGACCTTGGCTCCGTCGGTCAGGCGGGCGAAGCCGGTGGTCACCACCTGGTCGCCGGCGGCGAGCCCCGCGGTCACCACCGCCCGGCGATCGTCCTGCTGGCCTACGGTGACGGGGTGGACGGCGACCGTCTGGTCCGGCTTGAGGCGGTAGACGAAGGTGCCGTCCGGGCCGCGCTGGATCGCCATGGTCGGCACCACGATCACACCCTTCAGCGTGTCGACCAGCAGCCGGGCATTGACGAAGGCGCCCGGCCACAGCGCCAGGTCCTCGTTGGGGAACACCGCCTTGAGGCGCACGGTGCCGGTGGTCTGGTCGACCTGATTGTCGATCACCTCCAGCGTGCCGCGGCCGGCGACCCCGCCGGCCTCGTCCAGAACCTCGACCGGCAGCGGCCCGGCCGCGCTGGCCTTGTTGATGCGCCCGAGCTGCTGCTGCGGCACGGTGAACAGCACGGCGATCGGCCTGATCTGGGAGACGGTGACGATCCCGGTGGTGTCACCGGCCTGCAGGAGGTTGCCCTCGTCGACCATGCGGATGCCGGTGCGCCCGTCGATCGGCGCGGTGATCACGGTGTAGCCGAGGGTGACGCGGGCGGCCTCGATCGCGGCGTCGGCGGCCTGCAGCAGGGCCTGCGTCTGCGCCACCACGGCGCGCTGGGTATCGGCCTGCTGCCTGGTCACCGAATTGCTCGCGACCAGGGCGGTGTAGCGCTCGAGGTCGCGCTTGGCGTTCTGAAGCGTCGCCTCGTCCTGCGCCTTCTTGGCCAGGGCCTGGTCCAACTGGGCGCGATAGGTCCGATCGTCGATCCGGGCCAGCACGTCTCCCTTCCTGACGTCCTGGCCCTCGCGGAAGCTGAGTGCGAGGAGCTGGCCGTCGACCTGCGGGCGCACGGTCACGGTGTTGAGCGGCTGGGCGGTGCCGACCCCGTCGACATGCACCGGCACGTCGGCGATCGCGGCGGGGGCGACCAGCACCGCGACCGGTCCCTGCTGCCCGCCGCCGAAGCGCCCGCGCCGGCCGGCCTGGCGCGGCGCCGGCTGCTGCTGCGTCGTCTCGGCGGTCTGCGGCGCCGGCGCGCGCAGCCAGCGGTCGCGCGTGAGGTAGGCGCCGGTGCCGAGCGCACCGACCAGGACGAGCGCCGTCAGGTTGCGACCGAGCCGCTTCATCACGACCGTCCCGGCGCGGCGTCGGGCTTGTCCCAGCCGCCGCCGAGCGCCTGGACCAGGGCGACGATGGCCTGGAAGCGCGACAGCCGTACCTCGACCAGGGTGTTCTCCGCCTGGAACAGCGTGGTCTGGTTGTTCAGCACGGTGGTGATGTCGATCGTGCCTTCGCGCAACTGCTGTTCCGACAGCCGGTAGGCGAGGCTGGCGCTCGTGACGACGTCGCGCTGCAGCGCCTCCTGCCGCGTCAGCTGGCGGATGGCGACCAGCGCCTTCTCGACATCGGCGAAGGCCGAGACCACGGCCTTGCGGTAATTGGCGAGGGCCTCGGCCTCCGCGCCCTTGGCCTGATCGAACTGGCCCTGCAGGGTGCCGCCGTCGAAGATCGGCTGGGTCAGGCCGGCGGCGATCGAATAGAAGGTGCTGGAGGGCTGCAACAGGCTCTTCAGCGCCAGGCTCTCGATCCCGCCCTGGCCGGTGAGCTGGATCGAGGGGAAGAACTGCGCCCGCGCCGCCACGACGTCGGCATGGGCGGCGGCGAGGCTTTCCTCGGCGGATCGGATGTCCGGCCGCCGCGTCAGGAGCTCGGACGGCAGGCCGGGCGTGATGCGCGGGCTGGCGAGACGGTCGAGGCTGCCGCCGGGGATCGACACCCGGGCCGGGGCGTGGCCGACCAGCACCGCCAGCGTCGCCTGGTCCTGGACGATCTCCTGCTCCAGCGGCGGGATCGAGGCTTTCTGCTGCGCCACCAGGCTCTGCTGCTGGGCGACGTCGAGGGCCGTGGCCGTGCCCGCGGCAAGGCGCTGCCGGATGACGTCGAGCACCCGGCCGGCGTTGACGACATTCCCGCGGGCGATGCGCAGGCGATCCTGCGTCGCCAGCATGTCGAAATAGGTGGTGGCCGTGCTGGCGAGGGCCGTGATCTCGACCGTGTCCCGGTCGAAGCGGCTGGCGCGGGCGCTGGCCAGGGCCGCGTCGAGCAATGCCCGGTTCTTGCCCCAGAAATCGATCTCGTAGCTGGCGCTGAGCGACAGGCCGTAGCTGGCGCGGCCGCGGCGCGGACCGGACGATGCGAGCCGGGCGCCGCGGGCGCGCGAGACGTCGGCGGCGCCGTCGAGCGTCGGCAGCAGGGCGGCGCCGTTGATCTCGGCCTGGGCGTCGGCCTGCCGGATGCGGGCGACGGCGGCGGCGATGTCGAGATTGCCGGTGCGCGAGGCTTCGACCAGGCGCGTCAGCTCCGCGGACCGGAAGCCGCGCCACCAGTCGGGCGACGGCGGCGCCGCGTCTGGTCTCGTCGCGGCCTGCCGGTAGCGGGCGGGGACATCGAGATTGGGGGCCGGCGCCGCGACGGTGACGCAGGCTGCGGCCATGGCGCCGAGACCGGAGACGGCGGCGAGCCGCAAGCCGGTGCCGGCTCGGGACTTGCCTCCGGCTGCCTCGCTCTGCGGCAGAAAACGCACGTCTCTACTCCCTGATCGCCGCCGTGTGAGCCCGGCCGGGCTCGCTTCGAACGCGGATCGCTCGGGAAGAGGTCTACCGGTTCCGCCGCCGGGTTGCTACCCGGCGGCGGACGAAGCCTAGGCCGGCCGGGTTTCGGAACGATCAGGGGAATGTAAAGAAATGTGAAGCGGGACGGGGGTCAGCCGCGCCCGTCCCGCACCATCAGCGCCAGCAGGCCGCGCAGCAGGGCCTCGGGCGTCGGCGGGCAGCCGGGGATGTGGAGGTCGACGGGGACGACGGCCGCGACGCCGCCGAGGCAGGCGTAGCTGCCGGCGAAGACGCCGCCGTCGCGGGTGCAGCCCCCGGCCGCGACCACCCATTTCGGCGCGGGCGTGGCCTCGTAGGTGCGCCGCAGCGCCTCGGCCATGTTGCGGGTGACGGGGCCGGTGACCAGCAGCACGTCGGCGTGCCGCGGCGAGGCGACGAAGCGCAGGCCGAAGCGCTCTAGGTCGTAGAAGGCATTGCCGAGGGCATGGATCTCCAGCTCGCAGCCGTTGCAGGAGCCGGCATCGACCTGGCGGATCGACAGGCTGCGGCCGAGTCTCGCCCGGGCGGCATGGTCGATCTCCGCCGCCAGCGCGGCGAGGCCGGGATCGAGGAGGCTCGGGCCGGGCTCGGTGAGCGGCGCGGAAACCAGGCCTTGGAGGAGGAATTTGCGCATGACCGGACCTACAGGTCGTGCCCGGAATAGGAGCAGTTGAAGGATTTGTTGCAGATCGGGAAGTCGGCGACGATGTTGCCCTCGATCGCGGCTTCCAGCACCGGCCACTGGAACCAGGAGGGGTCGCGCAGGTGGCAGCGCTCGACCCGGCCCTCGCCGTCGAGGCGCACCCAGGCGAGGATGTCGCCGCGGAAGCCTTCGGCCAGGGCCAGGCCCTCGGCCGGCACGCCCGGGCCGGCGAGCGGCGCGGCGAGGGGGCCGTCGGGCAGACGGTCGAGCATCTCGCCGACCAGAGCCAGGCTCTGCTCGACCTCGCGGATGCGGATGCGCACCCGCGCATCGACGTCGCCGGCCTGAAGCACCGGCACCTCGAAGCGCAGCGCATCATAGGGGGCATAGGCGAAGTCGCGGCGAGCGTCGAAGTCGCGGCCGGAGGCCCGGCCGACATAGCCGCCGCAGCCATAGTGCCGGGCGAGTTCCGGGCGCAGGCGTCCGGTGCCGACGGTCCTGTCCTGCAGCGAGGCCGTGCGGTCGTAGAGCTCCACCAGCGGCGGGAAGGCTTGGCCGGCGGCGACGAGGAGGGCGCGGACATGGCCGGCGCCTTCCGGCTGCAGGTCGGCCGCGACGCCGCCGGGCACGACGGCGTCCATCATCAGCCGGTGGCCGAAGCAGGCGGCGGCGGTACGCAGCACCCGCTCGCGCAGCACGCCGCAATGGGCGAGCATCAGCGCGAAGGCGGCGTCGTTGCAGATGGCGCCGATGTCGCCGAAATGGTTGGCGAGACGTTCGAGCTCGGCCATCAGGCCGCGCAGCCAGACCGCCCGCGGCGGCGCCTCGACGCCGAGCGCCGCCTCGACGGCACGGGCGAAGGCGCAGGCATAGGCGACGGTGCTGTCGCCCGAGACGCGGCCGGCCAGGCGCGCCGCCCGCTCCAGCGGGGCGCCGGCCATCAGCGCCTCGACGCCCTTGTGGGTGTAGCCCAGCCGCTGCTCCAGCCGCACCACGGTCTCGCCGTTGGCCGAGAAGCGGAAATGGCCGGGCTCGATGATGCCGGCATGCACCGGGCCGACCGGGATCTGGTGCAGATCCTCGCCTTCGACGGGCAGGAAGGCGTAGGCGACGGGGCCGGTCGGCGCCGAGGGCGCAGCCGCCAGCGGATGGCGCCGGTCCCATCGGCCGTGATCGAACCAGGGGCGCGGGTCGGGCAGACCGACGGGGACGAGGCCGACGAGGTCGTGCACGGCGCGCTCCGGCCGGATGGCCGGCGGATGCATCCGGCCGACCGAGGGGAAGCGCCCGTCCGGGCATGGGAGGCTGGCGACGCGGACGGCACGAGCCCCGGCGTCGTGCAAGGCCATGTGGACGGCGGCGTCCTCGCCCCACAGCCCGAGCAGCGGCCACGAGCCGGCGGCGAGCCCCTCGGCCAGCGTTCGCCAGGCCTCGGCGTCGACCAGGGTCCGCGGCCCGGGCCGCTGTGCGGCGGGGCCGCCGGAGGCGAGGATTTCGGCGAGCGTCGGCATCCCGGTGTCTCCGCTCATCCCAGCAGGCGTGCCACGTGCTGGAACCAGGCGACCAGCGGCGGCGGCAGATAGAGGCCGGCGGCCAGCACCAAAGCGATGTGGGCGAACATCGGCGCATGGGAAGCCTGCGCCGGGGCGGTGCTGCCGCTCGGTTCGCCGAAGGCCAGGCCCTGGAGGCGCAGCAGCAGGGCGCCGAAGGCGACGAGCAGGCCGAGGACCAGCGGCACCGCCAGCAGCGGCTCGCGGGCGAAGGTGGAGCTGACCAGCAGGAACTCGCTCATGAAGATGCCGAAGGGCGGCATGCCGGCGATGGCGAGGACGCCGAGCACCAGGCCCCAGCCGAGGAGGGGGTGGGTCGCGGTCAGTCCCTGGATGCGGGCGATCTTCTGCGTGCCCTTGATCTGGGCGACATGGCCGACGGCGAAGAAGATCGCCGACTTGGTCAGGCTGTGCATGGTCATGTGCAGGAGGCCGGCGAAATTGGCCAGGGGACCGCCCATGCCGAACGCAAAGGCCATGATGCCCATGTGCTCGATCGAGGAATAGGCGAAGAAGCGCTTCATGTCGCGGCGGCGATACAGCATGATGCCGGCGAACAGCAGCGACGCCAGCCCCATCGTCGCCATCAGCGGCCCCGGCGCGATCGCCCCGGCATTGGCGGCGAGCAGCATCTTGAACCGCAGCACGGCATAGAGAGCGACGTTGAGCAGCAGGCCGGAGAGCACGGCCGAGATCGGCGTCGGCCCCTCGGCATGGGCGTCCGGCAGCCAGGCATGGGCCGGCACGAGGCCGACCTTGGTGCCGTAGCCGAGCAGCAGGAAGACGAAGGCGACGTTGAGCAGGGCCGGATCGAAGGCCGGGACGCGGGCGATCAGCACCGTCCAGACCATGCCGTCCAGCCCTTCGCCGACCACAGGCCGCGCCGCCATGTAGACCAGGATGGTGCCGAACAGTGCCAGCGCGATGCCGACGCTGCCGAGGATGAAGTATTTCCAGGCCGCCTCGATCGCTTCGTGGGTGCGATAGAGCCCGACCATCAGCACCGTGGTCAGGGTGGCCATCTCGATCGCCACCCACATCAGGCCGATATTGTCGGCCGAGAGCGCCAGGTTCATGGCGAAGAGCAGCACCTGGTACATGGCATGGTAGAAGCGCAGATGTGCCGGGGTGAGCCGGCCCGTCTCCACCTCGTGGGCGATGTAGCTGGCGCTGAACACGCTGGTGGTGAAGGCCACGAAGGTGTTGAGGACGATGAAGATGATGTTGAGGTCGTCGACCAGGAGATAGGCGCCGGGCTCGGGCGCGTGCACGAACAGCGACAGGGCGGCGAGGAGGGTCAGGAAGGCCGAAGCCGCGTTGAGGCGGGCCGAAAGGCGATAGTCCGGCAGCAGCGCCAGGGCTGCGGCCGAGGCGGCGGGGATCGCCAGGATCAGGGTGAGGCCGTCGATCATGACCCGCCTTGCTCGCCACGGAACCGGTCGAGCGCCTGGACGTCGACGGTGTCGAAGCGCTCGCGGATGCGGAACAGGAAGATGCCGATCACGACGAAGGCGACCAGCACCGAGAAGGCGACGCTGATCTCCACCACCAGCGGCATGCCCTTGGCGCCGGTGGCGGCCAGGATCAGCCCGTTCTCCAGCGACATGAAGCCGACGACCTGGCTGACGGCGTTGCGCCGCGTCACCATCATCAGCAGGCCGAGCAGGACGACGCAGAGCGCGAAGGCCAGGTCCTCGCGCGCCAGCGGGTCGGCATCGGCGGTGACGCGCAGCATCACCACCATGGACAGGGCCACCAGCCCGATGCCGGCCAGCATGACGGGGCCGATGCCGGCGATGGTCTCGACCTCGCGATGGATGCCGAGGCGGGCGACGATGCGGTGCAGCGCCACCGGGATGACGATCGCTTTGAAGGCCAGGGCGATGATCGCGGTGATGAACAGGTGCGGCGCGTCCTGCACGTAGGCCTGCCAGGCGACGGACAGGGCGAGCATCACCGCCTGCAGGGCAAAGACGTTGAGCAGGGCGGGCAGGCGGTCCTGGTAGAGCATCATGAAGCTCAGCAGCACCAGGCTGCCGGCGAACAGGTGGGCGAGGTCGAAGGCCAGGTTTGCCATCTCACAGGCTCCGTGACACGAAGAGCAGCAGCGTGCCGAGCAGGCCGAGCATCAGGGCGGCGCCGAGGAAGTCGGGCACGCGGAACACCCGCATCTTGGCGACGCTGGTCTCGAACAGCGCCAGCAGGAAACCGCCGAGGGCGAGCTTGGCGACATAGGCGAGGACGCCGGCGCAGAGAGCGACGATGCCGGCGCCGGGCGGCGCCAGGCCCCAGGGCAGGAAGACGCAGCCGATCAGCGAGAGGTAGAGCACCAGCTTCAGGGCGGCGGCGAGTTCGATCACCGCCAGATGCCGCCCGGAATATTCCAGCACCATGGCCTCATGGACCATGGTGAGCTCCAGGTGGGTGGCCGGGTTGTCGACGGGGATGCGGCCGTTCTCGGCGATCGCCACCATCACCAGCGCGATCAGCGCCAGGCCGAGCGAGACGCGCAGGCCGACCGCGGGCGAGGCCATGAAGCCGGCGACGCCGGAAAGCTGGGTCGAGCCGGCGAGAAGGGCCAGCGTGAAGACGATCATGATCGTCGCCGGCTCGGCCAGCGTCGCGATCATCACCTCGCGGCTCGAGCCGATGCCGCCGAAGCTGGTACCGACATCCATGCCGGCGAGCGCCAGGAAGAAACGCACGCTGCCGAGCAGGGCGGTGACGACGATCAGGTCGGCCGACCAACTGAACAGCAGGCCGGCGCCGAAGGTCGGAACCAGGGCGGCGGCGACCCAGGTCGCGGCGAAGACGAGATAGGGGACGGTCCGGAACAGCCAGGAGGCGTTGTCGGCCAGGACGACCTCCTTGCGCATCAGGCGCACGAGGTCGCGATAGGGCTGAAGCAGGGCCGGCCCGCGGCGACGCAGCAGCCGGGCCTTCACCTTGCGCACGAAGCCGAGCAGCAGCGGGGCCAGCGCCAGCACCAGCAGCATCTGCGCGCCCTGGACGGCGAGGCCGGCGATCATTGCCATAGCGCCAGCACCGTCAGCAGGAAGATGAGCGCATAGAACACCAGGCTGAGATATTGCCGGATGGTCAGGAAGTGCAGCCGGTCGAGCCGGTCGGCGGCGAAGCCGACCGCGGCGGCCAGCGGGGCGTAGATCGCATCCCAGGCCCGATCGGCGAGCTCGAGCCGGAAGCGGGCCGGCGTCGTGGCGCCGGGCGGCGGCATCTCCACCGTCTCGCGCATGCCGTAGGCGACCGCGCCGAAGACGCGGCGGATCGGCTGCGAGAAGCTGCCGGCGCCGTACTGGGTCAGCGGACCGGCATCGGGAAAGCCGCAGTCCCAGGGCGGGGCACGGCGCAGGCGACGGGAGGCGAGGCGGTGGATGGCCGCGGCCGCGAGGGTGGCGGAGGCCGTGATGAAGAGGAAGACCAGGAGGCCGTTGTAGGAGCTGCGGCTTTCGGCGACCGGCACGATCGACAGCCAGGCCACGCCGGCCTGCGCCGGCATCGCATGGCCGATGACGAGGCGCACGGCGGGGGCCAGGGCGTCGATCGCCAGGCCCGGCAGGATACCGGCGACCACGCACAGGCCCGCGAGGGCGCCCATGGCGCCGAGCGACCAGCGATCGACCTCATGGGCGGCTCCGGCCGCCGGGGTGCGTGGCCGGCCGAGGAAGACGATGCCGTAGACCCGCACGAAGCAGGCGGCGGCGAGCGCCGCGGACAGGGCGAGCAGGGCGCCGACCGCCGGGACAAGGAGCTTCATGCCCCATTGCGGCAGCTGCGGGCTGAGCAGGATCGCCTGGAAGGCGAGCCATTCGGAGGCGAAGCCGTTGAGCGGCGGCAGGGCGGAGATGGCGGCGCAGGCGACCAGCATCACCACGCTGGTGACGGGCATGCGGTGGATCAGGCCGCCGAGGCGGTTCATGTCGCGCTCGCCGGTCGCGCTCAGGACGGCGCCGGCCCCGAAGAACAGGGCGCTCTTGAACAGCGTGTGGTTGAGCGCGTGGAACAGCGCCGCGGTCAGGGCCAGGGCGGCGGGGGCCGGCAGGTCGCTGGCGGAGAAGCCGAGCGCCAGGCCGAGGCCGACGAAGATGAGGCCGATATTCTCGATGGTGCTGCAGGCGAGCACGCGCTTGAGGTCGTCCTGCATCAGGGCGCAGAGCACGCCGAGCACGGCGGTGCCGCCGCCCACCGCCAGGACGGGGGCGCCCCACCACAGGGCAGGCGGGCCGATGAGGTCGAAGACGATGCGGATGAAGGCGTAGACGGCGACCTTGGTCATGACGCCGCTCATCAGCGCCGAGACGTGGCTCGGCGCCGCCGGATGGGCGAGCGGCAGCCAGACATGCAGCGGCACGAGACCGGCCTTCGAGCCGGCGCCGACCAGGGCGAGGCAGAGCACGGTGCCGGCGAGCAGCGGCGAAGGCCTGGCCTGGCGGATCGCGGCAAAGGCATAGGAGCCGTCCGCGCCGGCCATGAGGCCGAAGGCGAGCAGCAGAGCCAGCGTGCCGAAGCTGGCCATGACGATGTAGACGAAGCCGGCCCGGGCGTTGCCGGGATCACGGTGATGCGCCATCACCAGCGCCCAGGACGCCAGCGACATGAACTCCCAGGCGAGCAGGAAGCCGAAGGCGTCGGCGGCCAGCACCACCAGGTTCATGCCGGCGAGGAAGGCGGGAAAGAAGGGCAGCACGCGCTGCGGCTCGTGCTCGTGCCGGCCATAGCCGACCGCGTAGAGGCTGGCGGCGCCGGCGCCGAGATTGATCACTGCCAGGAAGAAGGCGGCGAGCGCGTCCATGCGAAAATGCGCGCCGAGCCAGGGCAGGCCGAGCGGCAGCACGACCTCGGACGCAACGGCGCCGGCGAGGAGCTGGGCCGCAGCAGCGAGGAGGCCCGCCAGCGAGACGACGAGACAGGCGGCGTAGATGGCGGCGCTGCCGCCGCGGCGGCGCGACGCCGGGACGGCCAGGGCCGCGAGGCCGAGAAGGGCCGCCACGCACCACAGCCCGACAGCCGTCATGGCGCCTAGCCCTCCGCCGCGTCCGTGCCGGACGGCCTGGAGGTGACGGCAGGCTCCTTCAGCCGCACGCCGCGTCCCCCGCCCTGGCTGACGGCGCCTTCGCCGATCAGCTCGATGCCGGCGGCGTCGAGGGCGCCGACCAGCTTCATCAGCGAATCGACCGTGCCGCGGATGACGCCGTCGCTGGCCTCCATGCGCTGGATCGTCGGCACGGAGAGGCCCGACAGCTCGGCGACTCGCCGCTGGTCGATGCCGAGCAGAGCCCGGGCCGCCCGCAATTGTGCCGCCGTGATCATGGCAGGACCATCAAAACCCACATCAGAACTATGATTTGTGGAGTTTGTCAGAAAGATAGTATGATTTCAAGTATGATTGATGATGTCTGAGACATCATCATCGAGCTGCGACACTGGGACCGGAGGCCGATAGCGCAGGGCGTCCACGAGCGGCCTGAACGCCGGGGAGGCGTGCCGGCGACCGGGGTAGTAGAGGTGGTAGCCAGGGCGCGGCGCACATGGACCTTTATGACGGTGCCGGCGCTCTCGCGGCGATCGGCAAAATGGTGCCGTTCTTCAGGAAGACCCTTGCGCCCGCGCCTGCGGCCCAGGCCGCCGGGTGAGGCCCCGAACCCGGGCTCAGCGCAGCCTTTCCAGGGGCCTGGACGTCGCGTCGCGCCGTCCGATCTCGATGGCGACGACCGTGGCGGCGAGCGAGGCCGCGACGGCGCAGGCGAGATAGGCCCACGGCACCGTGACGGCGTCGGGCGGCGGATCGAACGCTCCCTGCAGCAGCTTGACCAGCATCCAGGCGACGAGGGAGCCGGCCGCAAGGCCGATGAGGCCGCCGAGCCCGAAGACGAGGATGCCCTCGGCCCAGAGGAACGCGGCGGCCTGGCGCGGGCTGGCGCCGAGCAGCGCCAGGATCGCGAAGCTGCGCCGCCGGTCGGCGAGGCCGAGAGCGAGAACCAGGCCGGTGGACCCGACGAGGGCGAGGATCGCGAAGCCGAGCTCGACCTGGGTCAGGCCGCGGACACTGACGGCGGTCAGGCTGGAGCCGATCAGGCGCACCTCCTGGTCGATGTCGCGGACGCGCAGGCCGGGCATGTCGGGGAGGGCGGCCTGCACGGCCTCGCGCACCGCTGCCGGCTCCCCGTCCGCCCGGATCAGGACGGTCTCGGCCGCGTCCGTCCCGGTGGCCTTGGCGACATAGGCGGCGTTGGCGACGAGGAAGGAGTCGCGCGGGGCGGTCGGGAACTCGCGCACGACCCCGACGAGCGTGAACGGTACGCTCTCATAGGCCCGGGTGGCGGCGCTCAGGAGCCGCAGATTGATGCGGTCGCCCGGCGAGAGCTGGAAATCCGACACGGTCTCCTCCGAGACGAGGAGGCCGTCGGGCGTCCGGGCGAGCTCGTCGAGGAGGCCGCGGGCGTCGCCGCCGGCAAAATAGGCGTCCGACATCGTGGTGGCCTCGTCGATGTGCCGGGCGTCGATGCCGTAGAGATCCTGGAGATCGGTGCCGACATAGGCGTAGCGATGCTGCAGCGGCTGGGCTGCGGCCACGCCGGGGAGGGCGGAGAGACGGCCGAGCACAGCGCCGGCCGGAGCGGACGCGTCGCCCGCAACCACCACGTCCGCGCCGTTGGTCAGCCGGGCGTCGACCAGCGCCTGGCTCTGATAGCTGGCGTTGAAGATGGCGGTGGAGGCGGCGAAGGCGAAAGCCAGCGCGGTCAGCCCGACGCCGGCTGCCAGGCGCCGGCGTTGGCGCGACAGGGCCGAGGCGACCGTACCGGCGAGAACGCCGGCGAACGGCCGGGACGCCCAGGCGACCAGGGCGCGCCCCGGTCCGGCGAGCAGGACGGTGAGGCGCAGGGTGAGCAGGCCGATGCCGCACCAGGTCAGCAGCGGCGGCAGGAAGGCCCAGGCGTCGATGGCGGTGCCGGCGACGCCCTCCGGCGCCAGCACGACCTGGTAGCCCGAGGCGGCCGTCAGCCAGAAGAGGACCGCGGCGAGGCCGAGCAGAATGGCGTCCAGGTGGATGCGGAGCCAGAGCGGGCGGCGTCCGGGATCGGGGGATTGGCGGGCGCCGACCACGGTGAGCGCACGCGCGTCCAGCCAGGCCGGGACGAGGACGACGGCGAGGCCAAGGCCGAGGCCGGCGAGCAGGGACGAGGCCAGGACGCGCAGGCCGGGCGCGGCGAGGATCGGCATCCCGAGCAGCATGCGGGCCGCGATGTCCGCCAGCGCGACGGTCAGAGCTGCGGCGGCGAGCCAGACCGCGAGGGCCTCGGTGGCCGCCAGCCGCATCAGCATCGCCAAGGATGCCCCGCGCAGCCGCAGCAGGGCCTGGCCGCGCCGGCGCTGATCCTCGCCGGCGAGAGCCGCGCCGATGGTCAGGAATGCCGCGAGGGCCACGCCGGGCGCGCCGAGGAAGAGGAACAGCAGGCGGGCATAGAGCGCGTCGGCCCGGACGGCGTCCAGGCGGGCCGCCAGATTGTTGCCGAGGATCGCCTGGCCGGCCAGCCTGAGGCCGAGGGCATGCCCGGCCACGGTCACCGCCTGGAAGGCGGCCACCGGGTCGCGTGGCAGGGCGGCCCTGTCGAGCCGGGCGTGAACCTGCCAGCGCACGCTTCCGGGACGTTGCGCGGCCTGGTCGGCGAACAGGGCCTGCCACCGGTCGAGCGGCAGGATGAGCACGTTGTCGGGCGGGGCCTGGGGCGCCGCGCCCGGCGGCACGCCGATCGCCTGGAAAAGGGCGTCGGCATCGGGCAGGTCGACCACGCCGGCAATGGTCGTCGTCGCGTCGGACCCGCCCGGGCGATGGATGACGACGGTGTCGCCGACGCCGACATGCAGGTTCGCGGCGGTCTGCTGGGCGATCATCGCGCCGTCGGACGTGCCGCGCAGGACGCGGATCTCGGCCGGGAACGTGCGGACATAGGAGCGGGCGAGGCCCAGGACCTTGCCGGCTCCGGTGTTCTGCACCGTCTCGCCGGTGGCCGCCTCGAAGCCGTCGACCGCAGC
Source organism: Labrys sp. Lb11 (assembly GCF_057554225.1). Taxonomy (NCBI): domain Bacteria; kingdom Pseudomonadati; phylum Pseudomonadota; class Alphaproteobacteria; order Hyphomicrobiales; family Xanthobacteraceae; genus Labrys; species Labrys sp. Lb11. The sequence continues at coordinate 950,927 of NZ_BAAJOT010000002.1, read as the reverse complement.
ATAACCCGCGCGCTCCCGGCGGGCGATCCGGGCGGCGGCGTCGAGCGCGGCGTCGGCCGCCGGCAGAGGCGTGCCCGGCATGAGCTCGACCTGCCAGTCGACCGGCACGGACGCGATGGCCCGCGCCGTCATCGACGCTTCGCTGGCCTCGAGGAAGACGCCGAGCAGCGCGAACAGCGTCATGGTGAGCGCGATGCCGGCGACGGTCCCGGCCGTCCGCCAGGGGCGCGTGCGCAGCATGCCGCCGATCCACCAGGCGGATTGCAGCAGGACGATGCGAGCGTGCGCATGCCTCATGCGGCATTCCCCAGCGTGGCGGGCTCGCCGGGAATGCCGAGCTGGCCGCGGTCGATGGTCCAGCGGCTGCCGAGCCTCTCGGCGACCAGCGGATCATGCGTGGCGACAACGAGGGAACAGTCCTGCTCCTCGCACCAGGCCAGGATCGCATCGATGGCCGCAAGGCCGGTGGCGTGGTCGAGCTGGCCGGTCGGCTCGTCGGCCAGCAGCAGGCGCGGGCCGGCCGTGACGGCGCGGGCGAGCACGGCGCGTTGCGCCTGCCCGCCGGAGATGCGGTCCGGCAGCTTGTCGGCCAGGCCCTCCAGGCCGAACCTGGCGAGGGCCGCTCCGGCCTGCGCCCGCGCCTGTGCGGGCGCGCTGCCCTTCAGCAGCAGCGGCAGGGCGACGTTCTCCGCGACGCTGAGGGCCGGGATCAGGCTGGGGGCCTGGAAGGCGACGGCGACATCGGCCGGGCGGCCGGCGCGGACCTGCAGGCCGGGCCAGGCGAGCGAGCCGCGATCCGGCGCGTCGAGGCCGGCGATCAGGCCGAGCAGGGTCGACTTGCCGCTGCCGGACGGGCCGATGAGGGCGATCCGCGCCCCCCTCGGGATGTGGAAGCTGGCAGGCTTGAGGGCAAGGGTCCGGGCCTGCCCGGCCCCGTAGGCCCGCTGAATGCGGTCGGCCTGGACCAGCGGGGGCGCGGCGTCAGCCATGGGCCAGCTCGCCGTCGACGAGTTCGATCACCCGGTCCGCCGCCGCGGCGACGCCGCGGCTGTGCGTGGCGATCAGCGCTGCGGCTCCGTGCCGGCACCGTCGCCGCAGCTCGTCGAGGATGCCGCGTTCGGTCGAGGCGTCCACCTCGGCGGTCGGCTCGTCGCACAGCAGGACCGGAGCGTCGGTGCACAAGGCGACAGCCAGGCCGGCCCGGGCCGTCTCCCCGCCGGAGAGCGAGCGCGGCAGCGCGTCGGCGCGCGGGGCGATGCCCAGAACCTCGAGCAACTGCGGGATGGCGGCCTCGTCGCCCCGCTCGGCGATCTGCTGCTGCAGGCGGATGTTCTGGCGGACGGTCAGGTTGTCGAGCAGCGTGCCCGCCTGGGTGAGCAGGCCGATGTGCCGGGCCCGGAGCCTCGCGCGCACGGCGTCGGGACGGTTGGTCATGCGGTCGCCGGCGATGGCGGCGAGGCCGGCGCTGGGCTCGTCCAGGCCGGCCAGGCAGGCAAGCAGGGTGGACTTGCCGCTGCCCGAGGCTCCGACCAGCGCGACGGTCTCGCCCGACGCCACCGACAGGCTGACGCCGCGCAGCGCCATCACCTCGTCGTCTCCGGCGCGAAAGATGCGATAGAGGCCCTTGCCCTCGATCATCGCCATCGTCTCACCGCCAGCGGAACGAGTTGGAGATGAGCAGCCATTGGTCGGCATTGTCGGCGCCGAGCGGCGCGGCGAGGTCGAGGCTGGCCTGCTTGCCGTTTCGGAAGAACACGTAGCGCTCGTGCTCGAGCCGGGTCTGGCGGCCGGTCACCGGGTTCGGGGCGGAATTGGAGCGGTAGACGATACGGATGGCCTTGCCGGCCTGCCGGTCGATGACCGCCACCGTCCTGATCTCGACGGCGCGCCCGTCGCGGGCGAGCTGCGGGATCTCCGTCGCCTCGATGGATTTGACGGTCGGGGCCTGCGCGGCCGCCGCGATGTCGAGGGAGATGACGTCGTACTTGTCGGCGAAGCGCACGCCGTGCGCCGTCGTGCTGCGAGCCCAGCCTTCCGGCGTCTTGACGGCATAGCCGTCCGGCGAGGCGTAGGTGATGAAGACCTGGCTGTCGGGAATGTCGCCGGGCGGATTGTGCTCGGCGGCGACGGGCTGCTCCGCACCGGCAGGGGCGGGCATGATCGGCGCCGACAGGCAGGCTGCGAGGCCCAGGGCAAGGACGCCTGGCTTGGAACGTCGCGGCATCGCACGTCTCTCCACGAAGGACTGCCCCTAGCGGCAATCTTGGTAGACCGGGAGATTTAGGAGGTGCTTAGGCGTCGCGCCTGGAGCGATTTTTCGCGAATGACGCCTCAGGGCCGGGCCCAGCCCCTGGCGATCAGCGGGGCGAACAGGATGCGGTAGAGATCGGTGGCCACCGGCAGGACATGGCGGCCCGCCACGGCCATCACCGCGGCGGCGATCGCCGCTCCGACGGCCGAGACCGCGAGCGCTCCGAGCATGTCGACCGGGAAGTGCACGCCGAGATAGATGCGGCACCAGGCGACGGCGATCCCCGTGGTCGCCATCAGCAGCGCCAGGCCGTGGCGGGCGGCGATGCGATAGGCGATGGCGGCGGCGAACAGGACGGTGGCATGGTCGCTCGGGAAGGAGGAGTCGGCGGCGTGATCGAGATAGGCATGCCCGAGCCCGGCCATCTGCGGCCGCGGAAAGAAGGTGAACATCCCGATGAGCCGGGCGATGCCGAGGGCGACCAGTATGGCCAGGAAGACCGTGAGCGCCGTGCGCCTGTCCTCCTCGCTCCCGCGCGGCCAGGACCAGACCAGGGCGAGGGGCACGACCACGATCGCATAGGTCGCGACGATCCTCGCCAGGTCGATCATGGCGGGGTCGGCGTCCGCGGCGGCATTGATGGCGAGGAACAGCGACTGGTTGAGGCCGAGGGACATGCGGAAACCGCCGGGAGGCACAGGCGGCTGGGCACTGCGCACGATGATCCTGGCGGCGAAGAATTAGCAGCGAATGAGAGGGAACGGTGCCCCGAAAGGGAGTAGAACTCCCGTCGACCACGGGGCCGAAGGCGATGCGCGTTCTCCTGATCGAAGACGACCCGATGATCGGCAAGGCGCTGGCGCAGGCGCTGCGGGACGAGAGCATGACGGTCGACTGGGTGCGCGACGGCAACGACGCCGAAGCGGCGCTGCAGAACGGCGGCCATGCCCTGGTGCTGCTCGATCTCGGCCTGCCCGGCCAGAGCGGCATCGCGCTGCTGCGCGCCTGCCGGGGGCGGGGCGACACCACGCCGGTGCTGATCATCACGGCGCGCGACGACCTCGACGACCGGGTGGAGGGCCTCGATCTCGGCGCCGACGACTATATCGTCAAGCCGTTCGAGCTCCGGGAGCTGCTTGCCCGCATGCGGGCCGTGTTCCGACGCCGCCACGGCGGCCAGGCCGTTTCGACGCTGAGCGCCGGCGAGCTGTCGCTCGACCTCGAAACCCACGAGGTGACCTATCGCGGCACGACCCTGGTGCTGCCGGCCCGGGAGTTCGCCCTGATGCGCGCCCTGATCGAGCGTCCCGGCGCGATCCTGTCCCGCGGCCAGCTGGAGGAGCGGCTCTACGGCTGGGGCGAGGAGGTCGAGAGCAACGCCGTCGACGTGCTGATCCACTATGTCAGGCGCAAGTTCGGCAGGGACGTCATCCGCAACGTGCGGGGCGCGGGCTGGGCCATCGGCAAGGCCGCTTCATGACGTCGCTCCGCCGCACGGCGCTGCTGTGGCTGTCCGGGCTGCTGGCCGCGGTCGGCCTCGCCAGCGCCGCCGCTTCCTACGTGTTCTCCCAGGGGGAAACCAGCGGCTTCCTCGACAGCCAGCTGCGCCAGATCGCCTATTATGTCGACGACACGCCGAGCACCCCGCGCCGGCCGGTGCCGGAGGAGCCGCTCTACGATCCGGAAGACGATTTCCTGGTGCAGATCTGGCGTGCCGACGGCGCATCGGTCCTCACGTCCGATCCCGGCGTCGCCCTGTCCCGCCGCTCCGCGACGGGCTTCTCCAACGAGACGGTCGACGGGGAGGCGTGGCGGACCTTCGCCTATGTGACGCCGGAACGCACGGTGCAGATCTCGCAGCGGCTGGTGGTACGGGACGAGCTGGCCGCCGATGCGGCCCTGCGCTCCGCCCTGCCCATCCTCGTCCTCATCCCCCTGGCATGGCTGCTGCTGGGATTGATCATCGACCGGGTGATGCGCCGCCTCGACCGCCTGGCGGCGATCGTCGACGCCCGCGACGCCGGCAGCCGCGAGCCGATCCCGCTCGAGGGCGTGCCGACGGAGATCGCGCCGCTGGTACGGGCCATGAACGAGCTGCTGGAGCGGCTGGGGCAGGCCATGGAGCGCCAGCGCCGCTTCGTCTCCGACGCCGCCCACGAGCTTCGGACGCCCCTCGCCGCGCTGCTGCTGCAGATCGGCAATCTCCGGCGCGTGGCCAGGGGACGCGAAGCGCTGTCCCGTCTCGCCGACGTGGAGGCCGGCGCGCACCGCGCCGCCAGCATGGTCGACCAACTGCTGCGGCTGGCCCGCTACGACGCCGACGCCGGCTCCGGGCCGGCGGAGGATGTCGACCTCGCGGCCCTGGCGCGCGCCTGCGTGGCCGAGATCGCGCCGGTGGCGGCCGATGCCGGCATCGCGCTGGATTTCCAGGGCGAGGCCAGGCTGCCCGTCCGCGGCCGGGCGGCGGATTTGCGCGTGCTCGTCGCCAACCTCCTGGACAACGCCGTCCGCTACACCCCGGACGGCGGGCGCGTCATCGTCCGCTCGACCCGGGCCGGCGACGGCCGAAGCCTTCTGGAGATCAGCGACAGCGGCCCCGGCATACCCGAAGAGCTGCGCGAGCGTGTCTTCGAGCGCTTCTTCCGCGCCGCCCCCGCCGAGATCGAGGGCAGCGGCCTCGGCCTGGCGATCGCCCGCTCGATCGCCGAGCGGCACGGCCTGTCGATCGGACTGGCGACACCCGAGGCCGGCGGCGGCCTGACCGTGCGGCTCGCTCCCCTGCACGGCGCTCACGGCAGGTCCTGATTCGCCTCGCCGTGCCGCAGCCGACGCGGCGGCGCCAACGCCGGCTCAGGGGAAGTTGGTGACCCAGTCGAAGGAATAGGCCACGCTTACGCCGACGGCGAACTGGTCGCGGCTGCCGAGGGTGGTGGAGATCGGGCTGTCGCCGGCGGAGCCGACGAGCCGGTCGTAGCGACCGAACACCGTGGTCGTCCAGGTGTCGCTCCACTTGTAGCCGAGCGCCGTCATGACGCCGACCGCCTGCACGCCGCCGCTCGGATCATAGGGCTTCACCCGCCCGTTGGCCGCGGCCTCGGCCGGGGTGATGCCGAAGTTCGTGTCCATGAAGGTGGCGTTGCCGAAGGTGAGACGCGGGCCGCCCGAAAGGGTGAAGGCGCCGAAACGTTGCACCCAGTCGATGGCGAGATCGCCGCTCAAGCCGGCCTCGCTGCGCAGGCCTTGCCGGAGTTCGACGCGGGCGCGCAGCTTATCCTCCAGCAGCCAGTAATTGACGAAGATGCCGGCCTCGACGGTCCAGGGCACGGAGTCCAGGCCGGTCAGGTTGCTGTCGTCGCTGCGGCTGCGGCCGGATCGCAGGTTCACGACCGGACCGACGCTGAAGGGGCCGGCATCGAACAGCGTGAGGTCGAAGCTGTCGTCGGGAGCGCTGTACTCGTCCGGCTCGCCGATCCTGCGCCAGCTGATGCCGGGCATGCCGTCCAGCCCGTACCGGCGGGCGCCGTCATACAGCGGTGCCACCCCGATGGTGCCGGTGACGGTGATGGTCCAGCCCGTGGGGAAAGCCGGGGTGGCCTCGTCCGCCGCCTGGACGGCAGTGCTGCCGAGGAGAAGCGCGAGCCCGGCCGCAATCACCGCGAGTCGGGGCGGGGACAGGCGTGGCCGAGGAAGCGTGTATTCGAGGGTCATCCGGCGGCCGGCCTTTCCAAACATTTTCGAGGCGGTGTCATCCGCCTCTCCGGGGCGCAGGTGCCGCCGCGGAACGACGTCGAGTTTCGACGAGGCCGGCATTCCAGTCAATTGCCGGCCCGTCCGGCCGGGCCGGAAGCTTCGGACCGTCTCCTATTCGCCACGGTCCATTCTCCGCCGGATGCGTTAAGGCGGACTTAGGGGAGGCTATGAGGAGGGCATCCCTGTGCGGCGGTCGGCGCGTGCCGCCGCGCACGGATGAGGCCGGTGCCCGCGGCTAGGCTGCGAACAGGTCAAACGGGGCGCAATGCCATGAAAACCGTCATCGTCGACATCGTCCTCAGCCTGTCGTTCCTCAGCGTCACCGCCCTGCCGCTGCTCGCCGCGGCGCTCTCGCCGGCCTGACGTTCCTCGGGGACATCCCGGCCGGACCACGCAACCGCGCGTGGGCGGCTCACCGCTCGATGGTCAGATCCCGCGCGGCGTTGCGGATCGACACGGAATAGCCGGCAATTACGTCGACGAGCGTCACCACCATCAGGATGAAGAAGGTCGAGCTCGCCGCCCGCCCGATCAGCAGGAACTCGACGAGATAGGCGATCAGCACCAGGGTCGACAGCAGATGGTCGATGATGGTCGAGGTGCCGGTGCGGGTGGCCTTGAGGATCTCGACGAACAGCAGCCCGAGGCTCAGCACGATCAGCGCCTCCCCCATGGTCATGGAGAAGCTGGCGCCCGACATCATCTCGACCCGCAGGGCCAGATCTTCCCAGGGGTTCACCTCCGCGCCGATGATGAAGAAGTTGTAGACCGCGAACGGCACCAGCATCAGCGGGAAGTTGATCAGGAACATGGAACCCTTCGGCGCCTGACGGCGGCCGCCTTGCCTTAGACTTCTACCCCGGGGCCCCCACGGCAGGACGATTCGTCGCTGCGCGCCGGCACTGTGGCAAATTTCGCGCCCGGTGCAAATGCCGCAGGCGACGGCTTCCTTTCCAAATCGGCGCGCGCCGTTTAAACAGGGGCGTGCTGCTACCGGTGCGAACGGCCTGTCCACAGGCTGGGCGAGGAAGGTTTCGTCGCGCCATGAAATCGTCCAGCCACAGTGATGTGTGCGGCGGACTTGCTTCGGGAATGAGACGGATGCGGATGACCGGACGTGGATTGCTGAATGTCGCCCTGGCGGGCCTGGCGCTGACCCTGGCGCAGTCTTCGGCCATGGCGGGCACCTCGATCGTCGTCGATGCGTCCTCGGGGCGGGTGCTGCACAACGAGGATGCGACGCGGCCGTGGTACCCGGCCTCGCTGTCGAAGCTGATGACCGCCTATGTCGTGTTCAAGGCGATTCGCGACGGCCGGATCAGCGCCGACACGCCGATCACCATCTCCGCCCGCGCCGCGAAGATGGCCCCCTCCAAAATGGGCTATCCGCCGGGCACGCAGGTGACGGTGGACAATGCGCTGAAGATGCTGATCGTGCATTCGGCCAACGACATCGCCGTGGCCCTGGCCGAAGGCGTTTCGGGGTCGGTCGAGCGCTTCGCCGCCGAGATGAACGCCAATTCGCAGGCGCTCGGCATGGGCCAGAGCCATTGGGTCAATCCCAACGGCCTGCCCGATCCCGGCCAGGTTTCTTCGGCGCGGGACATGGCGGTGCTGGCGCGCGCCCTGCTGGTCGAGTTTCCGCAATATGCGCCGCTCTACAGCATCCAGGCGATCCAGTCGGGCAAGCGGGTGATGCGAACCCACAATGCGCTGGTCTATCGCTATCCCGGCGCGGAGGGCATGAAGACCGGCTTCATCTGCGCCGCCGGCTTCAACGTGGTGGCGACCGCCTCGCGCGGCGGCCAGCGGCTGATCACCGTGGTGATGGGCTCGCCCTCGGCCAAGGCGCGCACGATCGAGGCGGCCGGGCTGTTCGAGGCGAATTTCGGCAGCGGCGGTTCGGCGACGCTGAGCCAGCTGCCGGCCTCGGCCTATGCGACGCCGCCGGATATCCGTGACGTTGCCTGCGGCCGCAAGAAGGGCGGCGAGGACCAGGCGGAACGGGAGGACATGGCCGAGATCAAGCCGCCGCCTGCCGCCCCGATCACGCCGCCGAATGTCCGGCAGGAAAGCGTCTATGCCGCGCTGGTCGCCCAGCCGCAGCCGCCGCAGGCCCAGCCGCAAGCTCCGCCCTCGACCGAGGATCTGCTGCTCAGCAACTGGGTGATGGCCCCGCCCGTTCCGGTCGGCCCCTACAAGGGACCGAAGCGGCCGGCCAAGGTCGCGCCCGACCCGGTCACCAGCTTTGCAGCGCCGGGCGCCGCGCTGGGGGCCATCCGCCCCGGCGCCACGCCGGCCATACCGCAGGCGCCGCTGCCGGGCCAGATCCGCCGCGCCAACGCCAATCCGCTGGAGAACCTGGCCTCCGACCCGCTGCCCGTCGACAAGAAGCCCGCCAAGCAGCGCGGCAAGGCGGCCGGCGCGGCGAAGGCCGAGTCGGTGCCGCTGCCGGCGCCGCGTCCGGCCAAGGCCAAGAAGAAGCCGCAGCCGCCCGCAACCTGAGGATATCGGGCGACACCTCGAACCCGCAGGCGCGCACCCCTTCGCCATGAATCGCGGCACCGTGCTCCTTGGTCTCGGCATGGCCTTGGGCGCGGCCATGGCCTACGGCGCCAACGTCCCCTACGCCAAGCTGTCGGCGCAGGCGGGCGTGAGCGGTCCCGACATCATCTTCTACCGCTCGTTCCTGATGCTGGCGGTGCTGCTGCCGGTGGTCCGGGTCGGCGGCGGCTCGTTGCGGCTGGCCGGCGCGGCACGCGGCCCGGTGCTCGGGCTCGGCCTCACCACCGCCGTCGTCGGGCTGTGCTACATCTCCAGCGTCGCCTTCATCCCGGTCGGCGTCGCCACGATCGTCTACTACACGTTCCCGCTGCTGATCCTGGTGGCGAGCCCGCTGATCGACGGCCATCCGGTCACGCTCGCCCGCATCGGCATCTTCTGCCTCGCCTTCGCCGGGCTGTTCGTGGCGATCGGCCCTGCCTTCACCGCGCTCGACCCGCGCGGGCTGGTGCTGGCGGCGATGGCCGCGCTGGGGGCGACCGGTCAGTTCTTCTTCGCGGCCCGGGCGACGCGGCTGGTCGAGCCGGTGGTGGCCGGCTTCTGGGCGCAGGCGGCCCTGCTGCCGGTGGCGCTGGCGGCCTGCCTGATGGTCGGCGGCCCGGTGCCGCCTTCGGCCCTGCTCGCCGCGGCCGTGCCGGTCGGCATCACCTGCGGCCTGTTCGTCATCGCCTTCGGCCTGCACCTCTCCTCGGCCCGGCTGGCCCCGCCGGCGGCGCTCGGCCTGATCTTCTGCATCGAGCCGGTGACGTCGACGCTGCTCGCGGCCCTGACGCTCGACGAGAGCCTGACGGCGGCCCAGCTCGCCGGCGGCGCGCTGGTGCTGGCGGCGGTCGTCGCCGCCGTCGCCCTGGAGGGGCGGGAGACCGCCGCCGCCAAGGGCTGAGAGCCCCGGGCCGGGCGCTCCGGCCGACTCCCCGACATCCGCGCTTGGTGATCCCGGCTTGCTGTCCGCCTGGGGCGCCGGCCGGACGGCCGCCGTCGCGTTCCGGAGAGCGGCGCCGCGTCGGCGCGGCATGATGCGAGGCGGCATCGGCAGCGCCCGCGAGTTGCCGCACGACTTGACTGATTGAACGTTCAAAATATTCTGCAGCCATGCCCGTGACCTCGCGCACCAACTCCCGTCATGCCCCGCGTCCGGTGCGGCTGCGCCGCGCCGACGCGGAGGATGTGCGCCGCCGCCAGCTGATCGAGGCGACGATCGGGTCGATCGCCGAGCTCGGCTTCAGCGCCACCACCATCGCCGAGATCGCCCATCGGGCCGAGGTCTCGACCGGGCTGGTGTCGTTCTATTTCGGCGACAAGGACGGTCTCCTGGAGGCGACGCTGCGCCATCTCGCCCGCGAGCTGTCCCGGGCCGCCGCCCTGCAGATGCGCGAGGCGACCACGCCGCGCGGACGCATCCAGGCCGTGATCGATGCCAACCTGGCCGACGCGCAGTTCGCCCGGGGGATTGCGACGGTCTGGCTGGCGTTCTGGGGGCAGGTGCCCCATTCGCCGCGCTTTGCCCGGGTGCAGCGCGCCTATCACCGGCGCATCGCCGGCAATATCGCCTTCGCCCTGAAGCCGCTGGCCACGCGCGAGGTCGCGCTCGCCATGGCCGAGTCGATGGCCGCCATGATCGACGGCGTCTGGCTGCGCGCCACCCTCTCCGGCACGCAGGACGGCCGCGCCGCGCGCGCGACCGCCGGCGCCTACGTCGATCTCCGGTTCGAATCCCTTCGCTCCCTCCCACAGGAATCCTCGCCATGAGCCGCTACGGTGTCGTCAAGCATCATGTCGGCGGGCGCTTCGTCGATGCGCTCTCCGGCGAACGTTTCACCACGGTCGATCCCGCCACCGGCGAGGTCCTGGCCGAGATCGAGCACGCCGGCGAGGCGGACATCGACCGTGCCGTCGCCGCCGCCCGGGCCGGCTTTGCCGTCTGGTCGCGCATGACCGGGGCCGAGCGCGGCCGCATCCTCAAGCGCACGGCCGACATCCTGCGCGAGAAGAACGGCGCCCTGGCCGAGATCGAGACGCGCGACACCGGCAAGCCGATCCAGGAGACGGTGGCGGTCGACATCCTCTCGGGGGCCGATTGCCTGGAGTATTTCGCCGGCATCGCCGCCACCATGACCGGCGAGCATGTCGACCTCGGCCCGTCGGCCTTCGGCTATGTCCGGCGCGAGCCGCTCGGCGTGGTGGCCGGCATCGGTGCCTGGAACTATCCGATCCAGATCGCCTGCTGGAAATCGGCGCCGGCGCTGGCCTGCGGCAATGCCATGATCTTCAAGCCGGCCGAGCTGACGCCCTTGACTGCGCCCTATCTCGCCGAGGCCTTCCGCGAGGCCGGGCTGCCGGACGGCGTGTTCAACGTGGTGCAGGGCGATGCCCGCACCGGCAAGGCGCTGGTCGCCCATCCCGGCATCCGCAAGGTGTCGCTGACGGGCGAGGCCGGCACCGGCCGCATCGTCATGGGCGCGGCGGCCGCGACGCTGAAGCACGTGACGCTCGAGCTCGGCGGCAAGTCGCCGCTGATCGTGTTCGACGACGCCAAGCTCGACAACGCCGTCTCCGGCGCGCTGCTCGGCAATTTCTATTCGGCCGGCGAGGTGTGCTCGAACGGCACCCGCGTCTTCGTGCACCGCAAGGTCAAGGACCTGTTCCTCCACAAGCTCCGGACGCGGGTGGAGAAGATGCTGGTGGGCGACCCGCTCGACCCGCGCACCCATGTCGGCGCCCTGATCAGCCAAGACCACATGGAGAAGGTGCTCGGCTACATCGAGAAGGGCAAGGCCGAGGGCGCGAGGATCCTCACCGGCGGCGAGCGTGTCGTCGTCGGCAATCTCGCCAACGGCGCCTTCGTCGCGCCCACCGTGTTCGACGGCTGCAGCGACGGCATGAGCATCGTGCGCGAGGAGATCTTCGGGCCGGTGATGACCGTGCTCGACTTCGACGACGAGGAGGAGGTGATCGCCCGGGCCAACGACACCGAATACGGCCTGGCCGCCGGCGTCTTCACCACCGACCTCGCGCGCGGCCACCGGGTCATCGCCCGGCTCGAGGCCGGCACCTGCTGGATCAACCAGTACAACGTCACGCCGATCGAGCTGCCGTTCGGCGGCGTCAAGCTCTCGGGCCTCGGTCGCGAGAATTCGCGCGCGGCGATCGAGCACTACACCCAGCTCAAGAGCGTCTACGTGGCGCTCGGCGACATCGAAGCCCCGTATTGAGAGGCCGCGCCGTGGCGGACAGCTTCGACTACGTCATCGTCGGCGCCGGCTCGGCCGGCTGCGTCATGGCGAGCCGCCTGACCGAGGACGGCCGGCACACGGTGCGCCTGCTCGAGTTCGGCGGTTCGGATTCCTCCGTGTTCATCCAGATGCCGAGCGCGCTGTCGATCCCGATGAACTCGCCGCGCTATGATTGGCGCTACCATGCCGAGCCGGAGCCGGCGCTGGGCGGGCGCAGCCTGCACACCCCGCGCGGCAAGGTGCTGGGCGGCTCCTCCTCGATCAACGGCATGGTCTATATCCGCGGCAACGCCATGGATTTCGACGGCTGGGAGGAGAGCGGAGCCCGCGGCTGGAACTATGCGGCGGTGCTGCCCTATTTCCGCCGGGCCGAAGGGCGCGAGGAGGGGGGCGACGCCTATCGCGGCGCCGACGGGCCGCTGAGGACCAGCTACGGCCCGATGCGCAACCCGCTCTACGGCGCCTTCATCGAGGCGGCGCGGCAGGCCGGCTATCCCGCCACCGACGACGTCAACGGCTACCAGCAGGAAGGCTTCGGGCGGATGGACATGACGGTCCACAAGGGCCGGCGCTGGTCCACCGCCAATGCCTATCTCAAGCCGGCGATGAAGCGGCCGAACCTGTCGGTCGAGACCCATGCGCTCGCCACCCGCATCCTGTTCGAGGGGCGGCGCGCCGTCGGCGTCGAATATGTCCGGGGCCCGCGCACCGAGCGGGTGATGGCACGGCGCGAGGTGATCCTGGCCGCCGGGCCGATCAACAATCCGCAGCTGCTCAACCTTTCCGGCGTCGGCGACGGCGCGGCGCTGGCGGCGCTCGGCATCGAGACGGTGCAGCATCTGCCGGGGGTGGGCGAGAACCTGCAGGATCACCTGGAGTTCTACTTCCAGGTCGCCTCGAAGGAGCCGATCACGCTCTATTCCGCGCTCGGCCTGGTCCCCCGGGCGCTGATCGGCATGCGCTGGCTGGCCTGGAAGGACGGCCTCGGCGCCACCAACCACTTCGAGAGCTGCGGCTTCATCCGCTCACGGCCGGGCATTCCCTATCCCGACATCCAGTACCATTTCCTGCCGGTGGCGGTGCGCTATGACGGCAATTCCATGGCCTCCGAGCACGGCTTCCAGGCGCATGTCGGGCCGATGCGCTCCAAGAGCCGCGGCCATGTCCGGCTGAAATCGCGCGATCCGCGCGAAGCGCCGAGCATTCGCTTCAACTATCTGAGCCATCCCGACGACTGGGTGGAGATGCGGGCCTGCGTGCGGCTGACCCGCGAGATCTTCGCCCAGAAGGCCTTCGACCGCTATCGCGGCCGCGAGATCCAGCCGGGCGCCGAGGTGGTGACGGACGAGGCGATCGACGCCTTCATCGCCCGCCACGTCGAGAGCGCCTATCACCCGTCCGGCACTTGCCGGATGGGCGACCCGCGCGACCCGGCGACCGTGGTGGACCCGCAGAACCGGGTCGTCGGCCTGGAGGGGCTGAGGATCGCCGATTCCTCGATCATGCCGCAGATCACCAACGGCAACCTCAACGCCCCGACCATCATGATCGGCGAGAAGGCCTCGGACCATATCCTCGGCCGCGACCCGCTGCCGCCGTCCAACGCCCCGGTGTACCGGGCGAAGGGGTGGGAGACGGCGCAGCGATAGGGCGGCCCGCCGTCGGTGCGGCCGACGGCTGGAGCAAAGCGCGTTTTGGTGGAAACGCGCCTTGCTCCAGCTCCTTGTTTCGACGCGTCTTTGCGACTTGACGCGATTCCGTCAAATCGCAAAACGCTTCAGGCGCGGAGGAACTGCCGGAACCGCTCCGAGCGGCTGTTGGCGAAGACCTCCGCCGGCGGGCCTGCCTCCTCCACCAGCCCCTTGTGCAGGAACACGACCTTGCTCGACACGTCGCGGGCGAAGCCCATCTCGTGGGTGACGACCAGCATGGTGCGCCCTTCCTGCGCCAGGGCGCGCATGACGCGCAGCACCTCGCCGACCAGCTCGGGGTCGAGGGCGGAGGTGGGCTCGTCGAACAGCATCACCTTCGGCCGCTGGGCGAGCGCCCGGGCGATGGCGGCGCGCTGCTGCTGGCCGCCGGACAGCTGCGAGGGATAGTGGTTGCGCTTCTCGGCGATGCCGACCTTGGCCAGAAGCGCCTCCGCCTCGGCGATGCAGTCGGCCCTGGGCCGCTTCTGCACATGGACCGGCGCCTCGATCACGTTCTCCAGCACCGTCATGTGCGACCAGAGATTGAAGCCCTGGAAGACCATGCCGACATGCGCGCGGATGCGCTCGACCTGACGGCGGTCGGCCGCGACCGTGCGGCCACGGGAGGAGCGCAGGCCGATGGCCTCGCCCGCGATGGCGATCTCGCCGCTGTCGGGCACCTCCAGCAGGTTGGCGCAGCGAAGCAGCGTCGATTTTCCCGAACCGGACGAGCCGAGGATCGAGACGACGTCGCCCTGCCGAGCCTCCAGGCTGACGCCCTTCAGCACTTCGAGCGCACCGAAGGACTTGCGCAGGTCGGCGATGCGCACCGCGGGCTGCCGAGGCTCGGTCATGCGGCGTCTCCCTGGCCGGCGAGGCTGGCCGGAGCCGGCCTCAGATGCGGGGTCATGCGGTATTCGAGATATTGGACCAGCCGCGTGACGACGAAGTTGAGGGCGAGGTATATGGCGCCCGCCACGATGAACACCTCGATCGCCCGGTAGGTTTCGGAGATCAGCCTGGCGGCGAGACCGGTGATTTCCAGCAGCGTGATGATGGAGGCGAGCGCCGTCGCCTTGATCATCAGGATGATCTCGCTGCCGTACGCCGGCAACGCCTGCCGCAGGGCGATGGGCAGGACGATGCGGTGCAGGACCTGGAAGCGGCTCATGCCGCAGGCCCGGGCCGCCTCGACCTGCCCGGCTGGCACGGACTGCAGGCCGCCGCGGATGATCTCGCTGCCATAGGCGGCGGTGTTCAGGGTCAGGGCGATCACAGCGCACCAGTAGGGCTCGCGCAGGATCGGCCAGAAGAGGCTGTGCCGGATGGCGACGAACTGGCCGAGGCCGTAATAGATCAGGAAGATCTGCACGAGCAGCGGCGTCGACCGGAAGAACCAGACATAGCCACGGACGAGGAGCGACAGGACGCCGACGCCCGAGACCCGCATCAGCGCCAGGGCCGCGGCGAGCACCGCGCCCAGCGCCACGGAGCTGATGGCGAGCTGCAGTGTCAGCGGCACGCCGGGCAGGAGAGTAAGAAGCGTCTGATAGAGGAAGGGCAAATCCATGGTTCACACCCTGCGCAGGCCACGGGTGAAGCGCCGCTCGCCCCGCGCGAGCATCCAGCCGCTGGCCGACGAGATGACGAGGTAGAGGATCGCGGCGGCGAAGTAGAACGTGAAGGGCTGGCGCGTGGATCCGGCGCCGATCTGCGACTGGCGGAGAATCTCCACGAGGCCGGTGACGGAGATCAGCGCGGACTCCTTCAGGGTGAGCTGCCAGACATTGCCGAGGCCCGGCATGGCGAAGCGCAGCACGAGCGGCGCCACGATGCGGCGGAACATCAGGGCCCTGGACATCCCCGTCGCCCGTGCCGCCTCGATCTCGCCGGGCGAGACTGCGGCGAACGCGCCGCGGAAGACCTCGGTGTGATAGGCGCCGGCGACGACGCCGATCGCCAGTGCGCCGGCCAGGAAGCCCGGCAGCGAGATGAAGCCCGTCGCGCCGAACAGCCGGCCGATCGGGCTGAGCACCGAGCTCGAGCCGAAATAGAACAGGTAGATGACGAGAAGGTCGGGGATGCCGCGCAGCGCCGTGGTGTAGGCGTCGGCGACGGCGCGTGTCGTGCGCCCGCCGGCGATCTTCGCCCAGGCCCCGAGCCCGCCGATGCAGGCGCCGAACGTGAAGCCGGTGACGGCGACGGCGATCGTCATCGCGGTCGCCGTGAGCATGGCCGGGCCCCAGCCGCCGGGGCCGAAGCCGAGGGTTGCAAGGAAGGAGAGGCCGTCCATCAGCACACCGCTCCGGCTGCCGCCCCGTCCCCGGACGGCGGGCTTGCGGATCCGGGGCCGCCCCGCCGGCGCCGTGGCGGGGGGAGGGGGCCGGCCTTCGGGGTGGAAGAGGTGGCCCGCGGCTGCGGGACGATCGGCGGGAGCGAGGACGTCGTCATGGCTCTGCGAGCCTCCCCTGGGGTCTGGTCGTCGTTCTGATCCGGGTGATCCAGCGCAGGGTGAGAAGCAGCGCCACCACGCCGAGCCCTGCCGCAAGCCCGATCCATATGCCTTGTCCCTGCAGGTCGAGGCCGAAGGCCAGGGCGAGTCCGATGGGAAGGCCCAGGCCCCAATAGCCGAAGCCGGCGAGCACCATGGGGACGAAGGTGTCGTGCAGGCCGCGCAACATGCCGCCGAGAACGCCCTGCGCGGCGTCCGCGATCTGGAAGAGGCCGGCATAGAGCAGGAACTGCCGCGCATAGGCGGTGACGACCGCGGCGTCCGGGCCGGCAGGGTCGACATAGAGGGCAATGATGCCCTCGGGAGCCGCGAGCAGCAGGGCCGCGGTGGCGCAGGCGAAGGCCGTCGCCAGGCCGAAGGCCGTCCAGCCCGCGCGCGCGGCAGCGATGCCGTCGCCGGCCGCCCGCGCCCGGGCGATCCGGATCGTCGAGGCCTGCCCCAGGCCGATCGGGACCTTGAAGGCGAGCGAGACGACCTGCATGGCGATGGAATGCGCGGCGAGCTGCTCGACCCCGAAGCGGCCGACCGCAAGCATCGCGGCGTAGAAGATGCCTGCCTCGAAGAAGATGGTGAGGCCAATGGGGATGCCGAGCCTCCAGAGCCGCCAGAAATCGGTCAGGTCAGGCCGCGCGGACCGATGGCGCCAGAGCAGGCGGACGAGCTTGCGGTCCAGGGCGATCCAGAGGGCCATGCCCGCGGCCATGGCGAGGGAGCCCGCGAAGGTGGCGAGGCCGACGGCCTCGACGCCGAGGCGCGGCGCGCCGAAGCGGCCGGTGATGAGGAGCCAGCCCAGTGCGGAATTGACGGCGACGCCCAGCGCCACCACGGCGAGGCTCGCGCCGGCACGGCCGGCGGCGCTGGAGACGGCGCGCAGGATCTTGAAGGCGAGATAGGGGATGGGCGCCCAGATCAGCCAGCGCATCGTCTCCTGCGCGGCGAGGGTGACCTCGTCCGGCATGCCGAGCAGCCGGCAGGCGGCGTCGACGTTCCACAGCATCGGCGCGAGTGCGAGGCCGGACAGCGCGACGCTGACCATGCCGTGGTCGACGATGCGGCGCGTCCGCCGCAACCGGCCTCTTCGTACGCCCATTGCCGTGCTGATGAGCGCCATCGCCGCGGCGTCGAGGCCCCCGAGCACGGCGAGGGCGAGATTGAGCAGCCCGAGCGCCAGCGCCGCTCCGGCCAGCTCGGTGGCGCCGAGCTCGCCGACGAAACTGAGATTGATGGCGGCGAAGGCGTTCGGCGCGATGTTGCTGAGCATCAGCGGCAGGGCGAGCCCCACCGTTGCCCGCACGTGGTGCGGGACCTGACGGGGCGCCGCGGCACCCCGCACCGCCATCACCGCCGCCACGCCGACGACCGCCGCATGGCGGCGGGAGCCGCGCGCTGCGCCCGTGGGAGGTCGCGGCGATCGTCGTCGGCGGGATGCGCCGGATGGTCCGGGTGCGAAGGCCGAGGCATGGTGCGGAGCCCTTCAGGTCGCGGCGCGGAGCGTGCCGGTGTTGCCGAGCGCATCGCCGGGCCGGACGGCCAGCAGCGAGCGTTGGCTGATGACGATGCCCGCGGCCTTGGCGGTGACGGGGACGGGCGGGCCGCCGAGGGCGTCGAGGGGGTAGAGCCGCGCCACCAAGTCTCCGACCGCGACCGCATCGCCGATCTTGACGCAATGTTCAAGGAGCCCGGCCGCGGGCGCCTCGAACATGTTGGCGGGGAGCACGTCGAGGTGCCGGCTGACGCAGGCCCGGCCCGCCGCGGGCGCCTCGCGGAGCACGCCGAATCCGTGCAGGCCGCGTTGGGCCGCCCTCAGGAGCGTCTCGGCGACGTCGCGCTCCAGCAGCGTCGTCCCGCCGCCCTCCAGCTCGATCGCAGCGATGCCGGCCTTCGCCGCCGCGCCGACGAAGGTCGTGTCGATGCCGTCCTGGTGGGTGATGTAGGGCAGCCCGAACGCCTCCATCGCGGCGGCGAGCCGCCCTGCCGGAACAGAACAGGCCGGCGAGTGGAAATAGAAGCCGATGGCCTCGCCCTTGTAGGTCGGCCCGCCGGAATGGACGTCGATCAAGAGATCGGCGCCGGCCAGCGCCTCGCCGAAGAGGAAGGCGGCGAGGCGCTGCGTCTCGCTGCCGTCGGCATCGCCGGGGAAGGTGCGGTTCATGTTGAGGCCGTCGGAGGGGGCGACGCGGGCGCCCGCGACGGCGGCGGGAAAATTCGCCTGCGGGATGATGACGAGCCGGCCGCGCACGGCGCCGGCCTCGGTCTCGTCGATCAGCCGCTGGAGGGCGAGCTGCGCCTCGAACTCGTCGCCATGGATGCCCGCGACGACGAGCACGTGCGGGCCGTCGCCGTTGTTGACGACGCAGATCCGGGTCTGTGCGGCCGGACCCGGGCCCTCCGGTCGGGCGAGCATCTGGATGGACTTGCCGGGGCGGGCGATATCGAGGGTGAAGGACATGGACGGGCTCCGGGAACGGGATATGCCAATGCGCGCCGGGACGTCAGGACCGCGCGGAGCGGAGCGCGCCGGTCTCGTCGAAGCGTTCGGGCGAGAACGGCGCGATGGGGATCGGGCTCGCGCCCCCCACGATCAGATCGGCGACGACGGAGCCGACGATGGGGCCGAGCTGGAAGCCGTGGCCGGAGAAGCCGAAGGCATGCCATAGCGTCTCGTGCCGCCGGCTGCGGCCGATGACCGGGATGACGTCGGGCATCAGCGCTTCCAGCCCCGCCCAGCTGCGCACGATCGTCGCCTGCCGCAGGATCGGAAAGAAGTCGCAGACGGTCAGGGCGCTCTCCACCATGCGGTCGGCCACCGTGTCGGCCGTCTCGGCCTCGAGGTCCGGATCGCCGAGGATGCCGCCGCCGATGACCACGGTGCCTTCCTCCGTCTGCTTGAAGGACAGCACGCGCTCGATGCCGATGACCACCGGGTCGATGAAGCGCGGCATGCGCGTCGTGACCATCAGCGTCGAGGCGAAGTGCGAGCGCGGGAAGGCCTCGCCGGCCATCTCGGCGATCTGCCAGGCCCATGCGCCGGCGCAATTGACGATCCGCTCCGCCTGGAACGGGCCGGCCGTGGTGTCGACGGTCCAGCCGGCGGCGCCGTGGTGCAGGCCGGTGACGCGGACGCGCTCGAAGATGTGGACGCCGAGCTGCTCGGCGCGCCGGCGGAAGGACTGCGTCGTCCGGAACGGATTGGCATGCCCGTCCCGGCGCGAGATGATGCCGCCCCGGCAGATGTCGGATACGGCCGGCACCAGCCGCCTGAGCTCGTCCGCGTCGATCAGCTCCTCGAAGTCATGGCCGAGGGCGCGCATCTCGGCGACGCGCTGCCCGCACCAGGCGAGCTCCTGCGGGGTTTCGGCGATGCCGATCTGGCCGACGCCGCCGATGAAGGCGCAATGGGCGGCAAGCTCGGGTCCCAGGATGTCGTCCAGCCTTTCCCATGCCGCCATGGCGGCGACGGAGAGCGGCACCTCGGCCACGTCGCGCATCAATTGCCGGACGCCGCCGGCATTGACGCCGGACGCATGGCGGCCGGCAATGTTCTTCTCCAGGACGATCGGGCGCAGCCCCTTCCTGGCGAGATGCAGGGCCGTGCAGCAGCCGTGGATGCCGCCGCCGATCACGATCACATCAGTCTTCATCGTACTGCGACCTTTCGAGGGCCATTCGCCGGAGGCTCAGATGCGCTGGCTGGGGTCGCCGGCCGCGACCGGCAGGACAGGCCTGGAGTTGCGGTCGGCGTTACCGAGTCCGGCAAGCTCCTGGATCGGCAGCGGCTTCACCGGCAGCCTCAGGCGATAATGGCCCACCTCCTCGACGGTCCGGCCCGAGCTTTCGGCCAGGAGGCGTGCAGCCGTGGGCGCGCACATGCGTCCCTGGCAGGGACCCATGCCGCAGCGGCTGTAGGATTTGAGCTGGTTGAGATCGCTGAAGCCTTCGGCAACCAGGGCCCGCAGCCGGCCGGCCGTCACCTCCTCGCAGCGGCAGGCGATGGTGGCATCGTCGAGCGGCGCCACCGATTCCGACGGCGGGTAGAGCGCGTCCAGAACGCCGCGGAATGCCTCCTGCCGCGCCAGCGCGGCGCGTTCGGCGCCGGCGCGCGCGTCCCGCTCTCCCGGCTTGATCCGGCCCAGCCTGCAGGCCGCGTCGAGCGCGGCCAGGCGCCCGAGGGCCGCGGCGGCCACCGCCCCGCGGATGCCGGCGCCGTCGCCCGCGACGGCGATGTGTTCGAGGTTGGTCGCGCCCCATTCGTCGCAGGCGGGCTGCCAGGCCGCCTGGACGGGGTTCCAGCGATGGGCGCAGCGGATGCTGGTCGTGATCTGGATGTTGGGGATGACGCCCTCGTGCAGCAGCAAGAGGCCGACCGCGAGGCTGCGCCGCTGCCCCCCGGTCTCGAAGGAGACGGCTTCGAGCGCCTCGCTCCCTTCCGCCCGCAGGGCGCGGGCGGGAATGAGCGGAACCCCTTTCAGCCTGAGCTCCGCCAGCCAGGCGAGCCCGCCGAGGACCTGCGGCAAAGCCCCGAGCATGGCTCGCGCATGCCGGGCGGCACGCAGCAGCGGCCTTGCCGAGGTGTCCAGTACCGCCGCGACCGTCACGCCCGCACGCAGGAGCTGCACGGCGACGAGATAGAGCAGCGGTCCGCTGCCGGCGATCGCCACAGGGCGGTCGGGCACGATCGCGGAGCCCTTCAGCAAGGTCTGGACCGCCCCGGCGCCCATCACGCCGGGCAGGGTCCAGCCGGGGATCGGCACGGGCCGCTCCATCGCTCCCGTCGCCAGGATGACGCGCCGTGCCTGGGTGAGATAGGCCCGGCCGGCCTGCGAGACGCCGAGCTTGCCGGTCGCCGTCACCTGCCAGATCGCGCTTCCCGGCTCATAGCCGGCGCGGCTGCCGCGGAAGGCCTGCGCCAGGGCGAGTCCCTGTGCCAGCGGCGGGCTATAGGCCCCCGCGCGCTTGCCGGGGTTGCTTGCGGCGGCTTCGACGTTGCGGTAGGCCTGCCCGCCGGGGGCTGGCTGCTCGTCGAAGACGACGGCCTCCATGCCGATCTCCGCGGCGAGCGTCGCCGCGGCGAGGCCGGCCGGCCCCGCGCCGACGATCGCCAGTTCGCACGCGCTGCGCCCCGTCATGACGCGGCGCCCGCGATGACGAACGCCTGCGGCCTGATCCGCATGCCCTCGCGGACGGGGACGAGGCAGGCCTGCCGGTCGGGTTGGCCGTCGATCTCGACGAGGCAGTCGAAGCAATTGCCGATCATGCAATAGGGCATGCGCGTGGCGCCGCTGACCGGGGTCTGCCGGAACCGGACGATGCCCGCGGCGAGAAGCGCCGCCGCGACGCTTTCGCCGGCGCGGCAGGCGACCGGGCGGTCGTCGAAATGGATCGTCACCGTGGCGGCGGCGGTATCGAGGCGTCGGAACATGCTGAAGCTCGCCGGATGCGTTGCGGGGCCGGGTCAGGCGAAGAAGCGCGCCGGCCTGAAATCGTCCAGCTCCGCCACGGACGCGCCGGCGACCTCCCGGGCGACGCTCCGGCCGATCCAGGGCGCGAGGGTGACGCCGCTGTGGGTGACGGCGGCGTAGTAGCCGCTGAAGCCGGGGATCGGCCCGATGGCACTCAGCCCGTCGCCGGGGATGGCGCGCAGCGCCAGCTTCATGGCCTCCGGTGCGACGCCCTCCAGGTCGGGATAGAGCGCCGCGGCCCGCGCGATCATGGTCCGGGCGACCGGGGCGATTTCCTCCGGGCGGCTGTCGAGATGCAGCGGCGCTTCGTCGTGCTCGCTCTGCAGCATCAGCCGGCCGGCGCCGTCGGGACGGAAGTTGCAGCCGCTGGTGCGGATGATGCGGCGCACGCCGGATGCCGAGGGACGGGCGATGACGAGGAGGCCGATGGTCGGCGCAAGCGGAAAGCGCAACCTGTCGTCGTCGGTGAGGTCGCGGGCCCAGCGGCCCGTGCAGTTGACGACGAGATCGGCCCCGATCGTCTCGCCGGCCGCGGTGCGGACGCCCCGGATGCTGTCCCTCTCGACGACGAGCCCGGCCACCGCGCCGCGCTGCAGGCGCGCGCCGAGCCGGCGCGCCCGTTCAAGGAAGAAGGCGATGTAGATGGCCGGATCCACCCAGCCCTCGGCCGGGAAATAGGCGATGTCGACATCCCGGGCGGCCTGTGGCGCAAGGGACGGCTCGAGATCCTGCAGATCGCGGCGCGAGATCCATTGTGCGTCGTAGCGCCAGCCCTGCAGGCGGGCGACGCGTTCGCCGAGCTCCGCAGCCTCGGCGGCATCGGCGCGCCATTCCACCGCGCCGCCGCCATGGTACCAGGGCCGCGAACCGAACTCGTTCTCGAGCGCCAGATGCGCGCACATGCCGAGCCGGTTGATCGTGTGGTAGCTCTCCGGCGTCTTCTCGTTGGCGTTCGTCCAGGCGAAGCTGGTGCCGCTCGTCCCCGCGGCCGGATGGTCGCGCTCGAGCACGAGGACCTCGTGCCCGGCCTCGGCCAGGCGATAGGCGACGGAGACGCCGACGATGCCGGCGCCGACGACGATGATGCGACTCATGGAATGGCCTCGATGCTGCAGGAGGGGGCCGCAGGCGCGGCCCGCCCGTTGGTCAGTCCTTGGGGGTGATGTCCGCCCCGAACCATTTCTCGACGAGCTTGCGGTTGAAGCCGTCGGCGTTGACCTCGCGAATGGCCTTGTCGAACTTCTCCTTCAGGGCGACGTCCTGCTTGCGCATGGCGACGTTCGCGGTGCCGCTGCCGAGCACGCCTTCGACGAAGGTCGGTCCGGCGAGGGTCGCGTCCGCGAGATCGGGCGAGGTGAGCGACTGCTTCAGCACGGTGATGTTGGCCATGACCAGGTCGATGCGCCCCGACGCCAGGTCGAGGTTGTGCTGGTCGACGGTCTTGTACTCGCGGATCGTCACCATGTCCTTGAGCATCGCATTGGCGAACATGGCCGCCGTGGACGAGCCCTGCACGCCGAGCACCTTGCCCTTGAGCGCCCCGGCCATGGCGGCGATCGCCGCCTTGGCTCCGTCGGGATTCGTGCGCAGGTTGAAGTCCTGCTGCGGGCCGAGGTCCTTGGCCAGGGAATTGTCCTTCATGACCATGAAGGTGTTGGGGGCCTTGGTGTAGGATTCGGAGAAGGCCGCGACCTTCTGGCGCTCGGGGGTCACGCCCATCGAGGCCATGATGGCGTCGAACTTGCCGGCGTTGAGGGCGGGCAGCATGCCGTCCCAGTCCTGCGCGACGATTTCGCACTTGGCGTGCATGCGCCGGCAGAGCTCCTCGGCGAGGTCGACCTCGTAGCCGACGATCTTGCCGTCGGCGGTCATGAAGTTCCAGGGAGGATAGGCGCCTTCGGTCGCGATCCTGATCGTATCCCAGTTCTGTTCCTGCGCCATGAGCGGCGCGCTGCCGGTCATGCCCAGGGCGAGCGCAACCGCCAGGGCGGCTATCCTCTTCAGCATTATCGTTCCCCAATGGAGTTCTTGCGAAGTCAGGCCCGCCGGCCGTGACGGCGAACCGAATTCGGCCACCGATCGGAGGCCAACCCCGGTCGAAACACAAATACGAAAAGCTGCGACTCCTATAGTCTGGGGCTATAGCTTATGCCGTGAAGGCGGATGAGAAGCGCCATGAACTATCGACAGATCGAAGCCTTCCGGGCGGTGATGGAGACCGGAACGGTGGTGGGAGCGAGCAACCTGCTCAACATCTCCCAGCCCTCGGTCAGCGTGCATATCGCCAATCTCGAGCATATCCTGAAGGTTCAGCTCTTCGTGCGGCGCTCGGGGCGTCTCGTCCCGACCGCCGAGGCGATGCTGCTCAACGGCCAGGCCGATCAGGTCGTGCGGGGGATGGCGCGGCTCAAGCGGCTCGCGGGCGACATCCAGCAGCTCGAGGCCGGGAAGGTGACGGTCGGCGTCTATCCCGCGCTGTCGAGCTTCGTGGTGCCGCGCTTCATCGGCGATTTCGCGCGACGGCATCCCAAGGCGTATCTGGCGCTGCTGCCGGAAGCCTCCGTCACGATCGCCCAGATGGCGGCGGCCAGGCAGATCGACGTCGGCCTGACGGCGATGCCCGTCATCGACCCGGCGACGACCTGCGACCTGATCTTCAAGACCTCGTCCGTCTGCGTGCTGCCGCTGACGCATCCCCTGGCCGACCGGGAGGTGATCCAGGCGGCCGACATCGAGGGCGAGACCTTCATCGCGCTGGGGCGTGAGGACGGCTCGCGCCAGGCGGTCGACCGCAGCCTGGACGAGGCGGGCGTGTCGGTGTCGGTGCGTTTCGAGACCTACTTTGCCGACAGTGCCTGCGCGCTCGTGGTCAACGGCCTCGGGATCTCGATCGTCGACCGGTTCGCCGCGGAGCGCTGGCGCGGCGCCATCGCGATCAAGGATTTCGAACCCGGCGTGCCGTGCTACGTCTACATGATCCGCAACCGGGCCCATGTGCCCTCGCTGCTGCAGGAAAGGCTGGAGCAGGACTTCCGGCTGTTCCTGGAGGATTTTTTCGGCGGCGGTCGTTGAGCACGTCCTTCCGAACCCGCTCGCACCTGCAAGTTCGAGCGGTGTTGACCTTGCATTGAAACCGCAAAATCAATGGTGACGAGAGCCCGGAGAGGCTGTTCGCCGCCGCCCTATGGCTTTTCCGGAGCCAGGAGCCGAAGCCGTCGGAAGAGGCCGGCCAGGGCCTCGACCGTGGTGTGATGGTGCGCCATCAGCCCGGCCGCCTCCGCGCCGGCGACGTTGGCGGGGCTGTCGTCGACGAACAGGGTGGCCGACGGCGACGTCCCGAGCCGGGCGAGGCAGCGTCGGTAGACGTCCGGATCGGGCTTGCGGGCTCGAAACTCGGCCGAAACGTGGAAGGCATCGCCGAAGATCGGCGGCAGCGCCGGGACGATGCCGCCGATCTCGCGGGCGACAAGGAGATTGTTGTTGGTCAGGGCCGCGACCCGCGCGCGCTGTCCGACCGCGCGGGCCAGCGCCAGCGCCGCCGGCAGCGGCGTCGTCGCGGCGCGCAGGCTTGCCACCCAGCCCGCCAGCGTCAGAGGATGATTCAGGCGTTCGCCGAAGCCGCGGAGATAGTCTTCGGCATCGAAGGCGCCGGCATCGGCCTCGTCCTCGAAGCCGGAGTCCCAGATCGCCGTGGCGACGGCGTCCGGCGGACGTCCGGTGATGGCGGCAAGTCCGGCGATCCGCACGCCCCTGTCATAGCGGCAGAGCACGTCGTTCATGTCGAACAGGACGAGGGCGATCTGCGGCATCGGCGCGGTCCCGGGTTCTCACCGGAGTCTACGCCGGCGGCGACGGCAAGGGAATCACCGCGGCGGAGCGCCGTGCTTGCGCCGCAGCCGGGCGTCGAGGGAGAGGCCGCCCGGCCCGAGGGCGAAGAGGGCGAGGAAGCCGCCCGCCATCGCCAGGTTCTTGTAGAAGTTGATGACCTGCTCCGGGTCACCGAAGTCGGTGTGGAAGAAGACCGCGGTCAGGACGCAGAACCCCGCCAGGGCCAGGGCGGCGAGACGGGTCAGGAGGCCGACGGCGATGCACAGGCCGCCGCCGACTTCGGTGAGGATGACGAGGGGCAGCAACGCACCGGGCACGCCGTGGTCCGCCATATATTGCTGGACATCGGCATAGGCGGTGATCTTGCCCCAGCCTTCGATCAGGAAGATCTGGGCGAGCAGCAGCCGCGCCGGCAGGGCGGCAAGGGGAGCGAGCCTGTCCATGGTCATGCCGCGGGCGGAGCCCCAAGGCCAATGTCAGACCTTGCCGGTCTGGATCGCCTGGGCGAGGTCCTCATATTCCTCGGTCTCGGTGCCGATGAGAGCCTTGATCGTGTCGAGCTGCTGGCGGGCGAGGTCGAGCTTGCCCTGCACGACATAGGCTTCGCCGAGATATTCGCGGACCTGCGCATAGGTCGGATCCAGGGCGACCGACTGGAGATAGTAGCCGATGCCTTCCTCGGTACGCCCGAGCTTGCGGGTGGCGTAGCCGCGATAGTTGAGCGCCTTGGCCGTCTTCGGGTTGCTCAGGAGGTCGAGCGTGTCGAGCGCCTCCTGGTAGCGGTCGGCCTTGGCCAGGGCGAAGGCATAGTCGGCCAGGGCGTCGTCCGGCAGGATGCCGCTCGTCGCCTTCAGGCACCGGCGCTTGGCAGTGCTCCAGACCTGGCCCTTGGGGCAGGTGGTCATGTCGGTGGTCCGGCCGCCACCGTTGCCGCCGCCCCCGCCGCCCCCACCTCCGCCGCCCCCGCCACCTCCGCCCCCGCCTCCGCCTCCGCCCCCTCCGCCGGCGGCGAAGGCCGTCGCGGGCGCAAGCGCCAGGGCGACGGCCAGGACAAGGATGGAGACGGCGCGGCGCGGCCCTCTTCCGACGTGCCGATCGCTGGACATGGGTGTCTCTCCTGCATTGTGGATGCGCGGTGAACACCCCAGGGGACGATTTATTCGGCGGCGGGACGGGGACGTCGCCGCCGGCACCGGTCTGCGACCACGGCGGGCGGGTTCGGGCTCGACCATGTCGGCCAGGATGCGCGCGTCCGGGCGATCGGCATGGCGATGCTCCCCGGGGTCATCGACGGCCCGGCTCACGGATCGGAGCGGCGACCTCCGCCTCCGGGCCGGTCTTCCGCCCGACGCGCCGCGCATGACGGTCGCGGTGCGGCGCGATCCGGTGTAAGGCTCCTTCTTCCCTCCTGTTGCTGAGCTGACCCGGCGCCATCATGAAGTTCCTCGACCAGGCCAAAATCTACGTCAAGGCGGGGGACGGCGGCGGCGGAGCCGTGTCGTTCCGGCGTGAGAAGTTCATCGAGTTCGGCGGGCCGGATGGCGGCGACGGCGGGCGTGGCGGCAACATCGTCGCCGAATGCGCCGACGGCCTCAACACGCTGATCGACTATCGCTACCAGCAGCATTTCAAGGCACGCACCGGCGTGCACGGCATGGGCCGCAACCGGGCCGGCGCCAACTCGCCCGATGTCGTGCTGAAGGTGCCGCAGGGCACGCAGATCTTCGAGGAGGACGGCGAGACCCTGATCGCCGACCTCACCGAGGTCGGCCAGCGCGTCGTCCTGTGCAAGGGCGGCAATGGCGGCTTCGGCAATGCCTATTTCAAGTCATCGACGAACCAGGCGCCGCGCCACGCCAATCCGGGGCTGCCGGGCGAGGAAAAGACGATCTGGCTGCGGCTGAAGCTGATCGCCGACGCCGGGCTGGTCGGCCTGCCCAATGCCGGCAAGTCGACCTTCCTGGCCACGGTCACGGCGGCCAAGCCGAAGATCGCGGACTATCCCTTCACCACGCTGCATCCCGGGCTCGGCGTGGTGCGGGTCGACGGCCGCGAATTCGTGCTCGCCGATATCCCCGGCCTGATCGAGGGCGCCCATGAAGGCCACGGCCTCGGCGACCGCTTCCTCGGCCATGTCGAGCGCTGCCGGGTGCTGCTGCATCTGGTCGAGGGCACCTCGGAGCATGCCGGCAAGGCCTACAAGATCATCCGCAAGGAACTGGAGGCCTATGGCAACGGCCTGGCGGACAAGCCGGAGATCGTGGCGTTGTCCAAGGCTGACTCGCTCTCGCCCGAACTGCTCAAGGAACAGGTGGCGCGGCTCAAGCGGGCGGCCAAGCGGGCGCCGCTGGTGTTGTCCTCGATCGCCGGGGAGGGGGTGCAGGAGGCGCTGCGGCGCCTGTTCGAGGTGATCGAGGCCGCCCGCCTGGCCGAGGGGCAGGCGACGAAGCCGATCCTGGAGAAGAACGACACCTGGCGGCCGTGACGGTGCTGCGGACGGCCCTGGCGAAGCGCCGGGGATGCGCTATCTATTCTCTATGAGACGTCGAAGCGTGATCGCGATCGCAGCCGGCCTGGCTGCCCTGCTGCCGGCGGCCCCGGCCGCCGAGGCTGCGGACATCACGCCGCGCCAGGCGATGCAGATCATGCAGAAGGCCGGCTACTGGGGCATCGGCGGCGTGACCCACAACGATCCCTATTACTTCGCCGCTGCGGTCAGCCCGGAGCGCAAGCGGGTGCGCGTCACGGTCGATGCCCGCACCGGTGCGATCGTCAGCGTCCTGGCCCTGCCGCGAGGCGCCGGCGCGCCGACGCCGGCCCAGAGCAGCGTCGCCCTGCCGGCCGAGCCCAAGGTCACCGTCGACAAGACGCCGATCCCGCCGCGGTCCTACTACCAGCCGCCGCAACAGGTGCAGCCGATCGGCACCGTGCCGATCCCGGGCACGCCGGCGTGGACACGGGCGCCGCTGCGCTGCCGGATGGGTTATCCCGCCGGCTGCTGAGGGACCGCCGCCCGAATGCGGCAGGCCGGGCTGCGGGAGCCGGGACAGCTTTCTCGTTCCTCGCCAAACGAAAAGAGCGTCCCGGTTTCCCGGAACGCCCTCCATGCCTTCAACCGATGACCGGCTCAGGCGGCTTGCTTGGCCTCCACGACCTTGGTCTCGACCGCGTTGGCGTTGATCGGGATCAGGCGGGGCTTCTTGGCCTCCGGCACCTCGCGGACGAGATCGACATGGAGCAGGCCGTGAGCGAGCTCGGCGCCGGTCACCTGCACGCCGTCGGCAAGCTGGAAACGGCGCTCGAAGGCGCGGGCAGCGATGCCCTGATGCAGGATTTCGCCCTTGGACACGCTCTTGTCCTCGGCCTTCTCGCCGCGAATGCTGAGGGCGTTCTCCTTCACCTCGATGGTGAGGTCCTTGTCGGAGAAGCCGGCGACGGCGACGGTGATGCGATAGCCGTTCTCGGACGTGCGCTCGATGTTGTAGGGCGGGTAGGTCGGCGCGGACGGGCTGTCGAACCCGGGAGCCTGGTCGAGCAGCGAGAAGAAGCGGTCGAAGCCGACGGTCGAACGATAGAGGGGGGAAAGATCAAACTGACGCATGGCATATCCTCCTGAAGCGACATGCAGTGGATGTCCCGCCAAAGGGGCCGGGACCCGATCGCGCACCCCGCATGGGCTTGCGCTGACCGGGAGATGGGGGCAGGTTTTTCAGCTTTCAAGGGGGGATTTTCGGAAATCCCGCGGCCGGCCGGCAATGGCGCCGCGCCGTATTCTGATCTAGGGTCCCGCTCCCTGTCCTTCGTCCTCGGTGCCGTCCATGACCCACGCCCGTGCTTTCGTTCCCGCCGCCGCCATCGGCCAGCGTCCCTTCGCCGACAGCGTCGTGCTCAGCTTTGCCGAACGCCGCCGCCGCCGGGGCACGGTGACGACGCTGGGCGGGCTCGAAGTCGAGGTCGAGCTGCCGGAAACGCCCGTCCTCGTCCACGGCGACGCCTATGAGCTGGAGGATGGCCGGCTGGTCGAGGTCGTCGCCGAGGCGGAGGACCTCCTGGAGGTGCGCGGCCGCGATCCGCAGCACCTGCAGCGCCTGGCCTGGCACCTGGGCAGCCATCTGGTGGAGACCGAGATCGGGCCGAAATGGCTGCGCATCCGCCGCGACAGCGCCATTGCCGACATGCTGACGCGGCTCGGCGCCAAGGTGGCCGAGATCCAGGGGCCGTTCCAGCCCGACGGCGAAGCCCGCGCCCAGGACCGGCACGACCATGACCATGCGGGCCACCATCATCACGGGCACGACCACGGGCACGGCCATGACCACCACGGGCATGACTGCGAGCACCACGACCATGCGCATGGCCACGACCACCATCACGGCCACGACCACCATCACGGCCACGATCATCATCACGGCCACGATCATCATCATGACCATCACGGCGGCGCCTGCGGCTGCGGCCACGACCACAAGCACGGCTGAGAGGCGGACCGTAAGTCGGCCGGGCTCTGAACGCCGCGGCCGGCGCCTCAGCGGGCGCGCAGGCAGGAGAGGACCAGGTCGTCCCGGGCGGCGGCCTGGGAGAACTCGTCGAAGTGGAAAGCGAACACTCCGGGCTGTTTCCGCCGGTAGAGGCCGAATTTGAAATAGGGACCGGCGAGATCGACGCGGGCGGGGCGGACGAGGCGGTTGCCGAAATTGCCCTCCACGCGCACGATCTTGCGGCCGTTCGCCCAGATCTCGATCTCGCCCTGCTGCTGCGGGCCGTATTCGTTGTCGGTGCGGCCGCCCCTGATCCGATACACCATGTCGACCCAGTCCTTGCGCGGGTCGGGCAGCAGCCCGCCGTCCTGCGGCAGGATGCGGATGCCGGCCGGGCCGATATAGCGCTCGGGCTCGGCGACGAAGGAAATGGCGCGGAAGGCGGGAACGAGATCGCCGCGGCCGAGATGCAGCAGCCTGGCGACATCGGCTGCCTCGAGCCTGGCGCCGGGGTCGTCCAGCGATCGCAGCAGGTCGCCGGAGAACAGCCGGCCGGCGAGGCCGGGCTGGCTGCGCCGCATGGCATAGAGCGACTGCAGCGCCTGCACACCTTCGGCCGTCTCGCGGTTGGCCGGGTCGAGGCCGGCGAGCAGGTCCTGCGCCGCCAGGGTCCGGTCGAAGCCGTCCGAGGCCTGGGCGACCACACGGCGCACGCCATTGTCCTCGACGGTGATGTGGAAGACGCCGTTGTCGAAGCGCTGGGCCAGGAACGGGCTGTCGTCGCCGGGGGCCTTCCATTGACCGATCACGGTCCGGGCGCTGCCGATCGAGGGCACGTCGGCGTCGATGCGGAAGGAGAAGGCGAACCAGACCTCGTCGCCGTAATTCGGCTGCAGCGTCCTGTCGACGCGAAGCTCCGCCCGCTGGCAGCGTCCCTTCTCCTCGGCCGGGCAATCCTCGCCGCCGTCGCTGTCGCGGGTGAGGATGGTGACGGCGCCTGCGCCGCAGCGCCCGGGCGCGGCGAAGAGGATCTGCCGGGGCTCGATCTGGCCGGTGGCCCAGATCGTCGTGTCGAGCGGCCCGGCATCGAAGGAATCATGCACCGTCCCTGCGGTGCCGGGCTTCGTGGCGGCGGCGAGGAGAGCCGCCAGCAGGACGGCGCGGACGGTACGGCGCATTGAACCTCTCCAGCTGGGACGACCAGCATGCGCCGCCTGGCTGCCCCTACGCAATGCTTGCACGGCGGGCGCCGTCGCGGCATCCATGCGGGGAGGGCCGCCGCGGCCCACCAGTGCTCCGACGCCGACGGCCCGCACCCGGCCACCGGCCCGGAATCCTGGCTGATTCAATGCCTTGTGTCGTGGTTCCGTCACGGCGATCGGACTGGAGCACTGGGACCACGACACCGGGGGTGAGAGAGCCGCGCTCATGGCCATACTCGGGATTGATCTCGGCACGACCAATTCGCTGGTCTCCGTCTTCACGGAGACCGGGCCGAAGCTGATCGCCAATGTGCATGGCGAGATGCTGACGCCGTCCGTGGTCGGCCTGCACGAGGACGGCACCATGCTGGTCGGGCGGGCGGCCCGCGACCGGTTGCTGACCCATCCCGACCGGACCGTCGCCTCCTTCAAGCGCTTCATGGGCACCGACCGCGTCACGCGGCTCGGCCGGCAGCGCTTTCGGCCGGAGGAACTCTCCGCCTTCGTGCTGCGGGCGCTCAAGGCCGATGCCGAGGCCGAGCTCGGCGAGACGGTCGAGCAGGCGATCGTCTCGGTGCCGGCCTATTTCAATGTTCACCAGCGCAAGGCGACCATGGATGCCGGGCGCCTGGCCGGCCTCAGGGTCGATCGGGTGGTGAACGAGCCGACGGCGGCGGCTCTGGCCTACGGCTTCGGCGAGGCCTCCGAGGGCAAGTACCTCGTCTTCGACCTCGGCGGCGGCACCTTCGACGTCTCCATCCTCGACAAGTACGAGGGCGTGATGGAGGTGCGCGCCACCACCGGCGACACCCAGCTCGGCGGCAACGACTTCACCCTGGCCGTGGAGCGGCATATCCTGGCCGCCCACAAGCTGGAGGCGGACAGGCTGAGCCCGGCCGAGGCGGCGCTGCTGCGCCGCAGTGCCGAAGGCCTCAAGCTGGCGATGACCTCGGAGCAGGGGGCGTCCTACCGCATCGCGCTTGCCGCCCGGGCCGTCGAGGGGGACTTGTCGCGCGAGGTCTTCGAACAGCTCGGCGAAGGCTTGCTCCGGCGCCTCCGCGCTCCGGTCGAGCGGGCGATCTCCGATTCACGCCTGAAGCCGAGCGAGCTCGACGCCGTCATCCTGGTCGGCGGGGCGACGCGCATGCCGATGGTGCGCTCGCTGGTGGCGCGGCTGTTCGGCCGCCTGCCCTTCATCCATGTCGATCCGGACACCACCGTGGCGCTCGGCGCCGCGGTGCAGGCGGGCCTGGTCCAGCGCGCGACTGCGCTCGACGACGTGGTGATGACGGACGTTTGCCCGCACACGCTCGGCATCGCAGTCCAGACGAGCCCGAGCGACGACCGGCTGGAAATCTCGCCGCTGATCGAGCGTAACGCCATCGTGCCGGTCTCTCGTTCGGATCGCTACCACACCGTCGCCGACAACCAGCGCTCCATAAGGGTGCAGGTTTACCAGGGCGAGAACCTGCGGCCCGACGACAACGTCCATGTCGGCTCTCTGGATGTCGCGGTCCCTCCGGCTCCGGCTGGCAGCGAGGCGATCGAGGTACGCTTCACCTATGACATCAACGGGGCGCTGGAGGTCGAGGTCGCCGCGCTTTCGACCGGCACGCGACATCGTGAGGTGTTCCAGAACAGTGCCGGCCTGTCGCAGGACGAGCTGGACCGGCGCTTCGCGGCACTGGCTGAGATCAAGCTGCACCCGCGCGACCGGGTGGAGAACAGCGCCCTGATCGCCCGGGCCGAGCGCCTCTATGCGGAAAGCCTGGGTGAACGGCGTGATGAGCTGCGCTCGCTGCTGCATCGGTTCGAGCACGACATCGAGGACCAGCAAGCGCAACCCGAAGCTCTCCAGGCTGCGTTCGCGGGAGCCCTGGATGCGTTCGAGCGCAACGGCTTCAAATGGTAACTGCCGAGCCCTGGACGCTGCTTGGCCTCCGGCCGGATGCCGATGTGGCGGCGATCCGCCGGGCCTATGCGCGCAAGCTGAAGGTCACCCGGCCCGACGACGATGCGGCGGCGTTCCAGGCCTTGGTTGCGGCCCGGGACTACGCTCTGCGCCATGCCGAACGGCGCCGCACCTGGGAGACGGAGGCGGACGAGAGCGAATACGACGCGGACAATCTTGCCGATGGGTTTGATCCGGGGCCGCCCGAGTGGCCACCGCTGCAGGCCCACTGGCCATCGCCCGACGTCCATATCGAGCTGGTCCCGCCGGAGGCGCAGGCCGATCCGTTGCCGCTGTTCCACGGCGAGTTGTCGCCGTCGCAGCTCCGTCCGGCCTGGTTCTCCTCCGTAATCCATGTCGAGTTGCCGCTGCCGGAGGCCCGAGCCGAGCCATCGCAATCATCGACGGGGCAGTATCGGGGCTCACGGCCGCATCTGGAGTTTTCACCGGACAGGGCGGCGACGGCGACAGACGCCCTGCTCGCCCGTCTGGCCGACGCCGATGCCGCCGATCCGGACATCGCGGCGTGGCACGACCTGCTGCGCGCGCTCGGTGACCTGTCGGATGCCGAGCGTCGGGCGCGAGAGCCGGTGGTCGTGCGCCTTCTCGGGCGCATCCTCGCGACCGCCAGCGCGCGCACGCGCTCGCCCAGGTGGCATGAGCCGCTGAGCTTGTTCCGGGGTGAGGCCTTGCCGGACCCCGACGCCTTTCTGCGCGACACCTCGCTGGCCGATCTTGTGGCCGCTTTCGACGAAGAGTTCGGCTGGAGGCGCGCGGACAGGAGGGTCTATGCCGCGCTTCCCAGCCGACGGGAGGCCGATGCGTTCATGTGGCGCCTCGGCTCCCTGCTGGCGACGCGAGAAGGGGAGGGAGCGCGGCGCCTCGACGACCACGGTATACCCGTCATCGCTCCGTCCGATGCGACGCTGCTGTTCGGCGCTGACGACAAGCGCTATCTGGCGCTGATCAAGCGGGCCTCGCAAAGCGGGCGCTGGCCGATCGCCTGGAAATGGAACTGTTTCCTGCTCGCGCCATTCTGGGCCCTCGTTTACCGGGTCCCCGTCTATGCCGGCATCTGGTTGGCGGCCGCGATGCTCTGCGTGTATTTGAACTCGCTCCTGGTGTCGGCGGGACTGCGGGGAGGCGGCGCGGATCTGCTCGTCCTCGCGCCGCTTATTGCCGTCCACCTGTGGTGCGGCGCCTTCGGCTATCGCGCCATCATCCGCAGTGGCCATCGTGTTCTGCTGCAGGCCGATCGCCGCTTCTTCCCGGACCAGGCGGCGAGATCGGCCTATCTCGCCCGATCGATGCGCAAGCCCCGGCACATCAGCGGGCGACAAGCCCTGGGCCGCCTGCTGTTCTGGGCGCTGCTGTTCCTGCTGTGGTCCTTCGTGCGGGGAAAGCTCCTCGGAACCTGGCGCTGACCCTGTGCCGGCTCAGGCCTTTCGGCCATAGGCCGCCATGAACATGTGAACGGCAGAGTCCACGACGGTGCGGATGCGTTCGGGCGTCGGCAGTTCGGTGCTGCCGAAGAACATCGGCTTGACGACCGGGGCCTGCGCCAGCTCCAGGAACTGCGCCGCGGCCAGCATCAGGTCGGGGATCTCCAGCTGGCCGGCGGCGACGCGGCTTTCCAGATAGGCGGCGAGACGCCTGCGGCCGACGCAGGGGCCGTTCTCGTAGAACTCCTTGCCGAGGTCGGGCATGCGCTCGGAGATGCCCATCACCACCCGCATCGCGGAAAGGATGCGCGGGTTGATCAGGAAGCCGATCAGATTGGTGCCGACCCGGGTCAGCACGCTCTCGATGTCGGGATCGGTATCGTCGATGGCGAAGACCTCGGCCACGTGCGTGTACCGCTCCTCGGCGACGATGGCGGCGAACAGGCGCTCCTTGTTCTCGAAATAGACGTAGAGCGTGCCCTTGGAGACCCCGGCCGCGCGGGTGATGTCGTTCATGCTCGCGCCTTCGAAACCTTGCGCCAGGAAGACCCGGCGGGCGCCGTCGAGGATCTGGCGGCGCTTGGCGCTGTCGAGGGCGGGTTCGATGGCGATGGAGGGAGCGGCGGCGGCTGACATTTTGTTGACCGAACGGTTCAGTTCTCTCTTGCCTATCGAAAGATTCGGTGCTAGTCAACGTTCAAATGACTGAACCGTTCGGTTCGATCCTGGCAACGCCCCCTCCCCAGCCGGGGTCCCAGCGGTTCTGCGGGCGATGGC
This sequence comes from Labrys sp. Lb11, assembly GCF_057554225.1. NCBI lineage: Bacteria > Pseudomonadati > Pseudomonadota > Alphaproteobacteria > Hyphomicrobiales > Xanthobacteraceae > Labrys > Labrys sp. Lb11. Next base: position 915,791 of record NZ_BAAJOT010000002.1, on the reverse strand, counting down.
CGTCGCGAGCGGCCATCGCCCGGCCTTTTGCAGAGTACGCCCCCGCTCCGCGCAGGGCGCGACGATGGAGATGCCGCGATGGACGCTGCCCGCAACACGGCTGCAGCCGACTCGACCGACGAGAGCACGAACGTCGTGCTGCTCGACCGCCCGCGCAGCGAGGCCAAGTCCGAGCCGAAGCCGGCCGAGGAGCCGGTGGCCAAGCGCACCCAGGAAGCCCCGGCAAAGGAAGCGCCGGCCGCCCCCGCCGCTCCGGCGAAGAAGCGTTCGCGCGCCCGGGGCGTGCTGCCGATCCTGCTGGTCGCCCTGCTGGGCGGCGGCGGCTGGTACGGCTACAAATGGTGGACCGACGGCCGCTTCTTCGTCTCCACGGACGATGCCTATGTCCAGGCCGACGTCGCCACGCTCGGCACCAAGGTGTCCGGCTACATCGCCACCGTTCCGGTCAAGGACGGCGCCGCCGTGAAGGCGGGCGAGGTGGTCGCCACGCTCGACGATACCGACTACCGCCTCGCCCTCGACGCCGCCAAGGCCAAGCGCAACACCCAGGCCGCCACGATCGACCGCATCCAGCAGCAGGTCGTCGCCCAGCAGGCTCAGATCGAGAGCGCCAGGGCCGGCATCGCCTCGGCCGAGGCCGCCTCGGTGCGGGCCGTCGCCGCCTATGACCGGGCAAAGGCGCTGGCACAGCAGAATTTCTCCTCCAAGGCGACGCTCGACCAGGCGACCGCCGATCGCGACCAGACGGCCGCGGCCGTGACCTCCGCCCAGGCGGCGCTTGCGGCGGCCCAGGCCAATCTCGGCGTGATCCAGGCCCAGAAGGCCGAGGCCGAGCAGGTGGCCAAGGAGCTCGACACTGCCGTCGCCAAGGCCGAGAGCGACCTTGCCTTCACCGTGATCCGCGCGCCCGCGGACGGCGTCATCGGCAATCGCGCGGCCCAGCCGGGCCAGTATGTGGCGCCCGGTTCGCGGCTGATGGCGCTGGTGCCGTTGCAGAGCGTCTACGTCGCCGCCAACTTCAAGGAGACGCAGCTCGGCAGCATCCGCCCGGGTCAGTCCGTCGAGCTGGAGGTGGATTCGGTGAAGGGCCGCACGTTCGAGGGCCGGGTCGAGAGCGTCTCGGCCGCCTCGGGCGCGACCTTCAGCCTGCTGCCGCCGGAGAACGCCACCGGCAACTTCACCAAGATCACCCAGCGCGTGCCGGTCAGGATCGAGGTGCCGGCAGACGTGGCGGCCCTCGGCGTGCTCAGGCCCGGCCTGTCGGTGACCGCCTATGTCGACACCCGGACCGGCCCGAAGTCGTGACCGGCCGCGCGAGCCTGCCCTCCAGACTGCCCGATTGCCGCCGCGAGGCGTGACGGCGGGCGGCGGGGCAGGTCGTTCTCCTGAACCGTCGAGCGCCCTTTCGAAAGGATGGCCGCCATGGCCGCCGTCACCGCCGGATCCCCGCCCTTCGCCGCCCCCGCCGAGGAAGCGATCGACAAGCGCAAGCTGATCACCTTCCTGGGCATGGTGTTCGGCATGTTCATGGCGATCCTGGACATCCAGATCGTGTCGGCCTCGCTGTCCGAGATCCAGGCCGGCCTCGGCGCCTCGGCCGACGAGATCTCCTGGGTGCAGACGGCCTACCTCATCGCCGAAGTGATCATGATCCCGCTGTCGGGCTTCCTGTCGCGGGTGATCTCGACGCGCTGGATGTTCACCATCTCCGCCGGCGGCTTCACGCTGATGAGCTTCCTGTGCGGCACGGCGACATCGATCGACCAGATGATCGTCTATCGCGCCCTGCAGGGCTTCATCGGCGGCGGCATGATCCCGACCGTCTTCGCCTCGGCCTTCACCATCTTCCCGCGCTCCAAGCAGCCGGTGATCTCGCCGATGATCGGCCTGGTGGCGACGCTGGCCCCGACCATCGGCCCCACCGTCGGCGGCTACCTCACCCAGCTCCTGTCCTGGCACTGGCTGTTCTTCATCAATGTCGGCCCGGGCATCGTCGTCACCATCATGGCCTTCACCATGATCGACTTCGACAAGCCGGACTTCGCCCTGTTCCAGCACTTCGACTGGTGGGGCCTCCTGTCGATGGGGGCTTTCCTCGGCAGCCTGGAATATGTGCTGGAGGAGGGGCCGAACAACGACTGGTTCGACGATCAGGCCGTGCTGGTGCTGGCCATCGTGGCGGCTGTGGGCGGGGTGGTGTTCTTCTGGCGGGCCTTCACGGTGAAGGAGCCGATCGTCGATCTGCGCGCCTTCGCCGACCGCAACTTCGCCACCGGCTCGCTGTTCTCCTTCGTCATGGGCATCGGCCTCTACGGCCTGACCTATCTCTTCCCGATCTATCTGGGGCGGGTGCGCGGCTACGACTCGCTGATGATCGGCGAGACCATGTTCGTCACCGGCCTGTGCATGTTCTTCACCGCGCCCGTCGCCGGCCGGCTGATGCGCATCCTCGACCCCCGCGTGATGCTGTTCCTCGGCTTCGTCGGCTTCGGCGCCGGCACATGGATCATGTCCGGCCTGACCCATGACTGGGATTTCTGGGAGATCCTCGTGCCGCAGGTCCTGCGCGGCGTGTCGCTGATGATCTGCATGGTGCCGATCACCAACATCGCGCTCGGCACGCTGCCGCCGCAGCGCATCAAGAACGCCTCGGGCCTGTTCAACCTGACGCGCAACCTCGGCGGCGCGGTCGGCCTCGCCGTGATCAACACCGCCCTCAACACCCGCGACGATCTGCACCTGCAGCGCCTGCGCGAGAGCGTCGGCTGGGGCAGCCAGACGGCGCTGGAGACGATGGACAAGATCCAGCAGGGCTTTGGCACCTTCGGAACCAATGCCGAGGCCATGGCCACCAGCCGGCTGGTCGGCATGCTCCGGCGCGAGGCCCTGGTGATGAGCTTCGCCGACGTGTTCCTGCTCCTGACCATCCTGTTCGTCGCGCTCGGCTTTGCCGTGTTCCTGGTGCGACGGCCGCAGATGGCCGGAGGGGCCGCAGGCGGCGGGCACTGAGCCGCGGGCGTGAAAGCCTTGCACCGGTCCGGCCGAAGGCGTAACTCGGCGGGGATTTTTCGAAAGGGAAGCCGGGCATGCCCGACGACAGCCGCAGCATCGACAACGTCGCCGCCTTGATGGCGCGGATCGGCCGTGACGCCCGCGCGGCCGCGCGACCGTTGGCGTTGGCGACGAGCGAGGCCAAGGCGACGGCGCTGCGCGCCATGGCCGCCGCGCTGAGATCCCGTTCGGCCGCCATCCTCGCCGCCAATGCCGAGGACGTCGCCGGCGCCCCCGGCCTGACCGGCGCCTTCCTCGACCGCCTGACCTTGACCGAAGCGCGCGTCGCCGCCATGGCCGATGCGGTCGAGGCCATCGCCGAGCTGCCCGACCCGGTCGGCAAGGTGCTGGCCCATTGGACCCGGCCGAGCGGGCTCGACTTCGAGCGCGTGGCGACGCCGCTGGGCGTGGTCGGCGTGATCTTCGAGAGCCGCCCGAACGTCTGCGCCGATGCCGGCGCCCTGTGCCTGAAGGCGGGCAACGCCGCCATCCTGCGCGGCGGCTCGGAGAGCCTGCGCACCTGCTCCGTCATCGCCGAGGCGCTGCACGAGGGCCTCGCCGCCACCGGCCTGCCCGCGGCGGCGCTGCAGGTGGTGCCGACGCGCGACCGCGCCGCGGTCGGAGCCATGCTGGCCGGCCTCGACGGCAATCTCGACGTGATCGTGCCGCGCGGCGGCCGCAGCCTGGTGGCGCGCGTCCAGGACGAGGCGCGCGTGCCGGTGTTCGCCCATCTCGACGGCCTGGTGCACAGTTATGTGCATGCGGCTGCCGATCTCGACATGGCCCGGACGCTGGTCGTCAACGGCAAGATGCGGCGAACCGGCGTCTGCGGCGCCACCGAGACGCTGCTGGTCGACCGGGCGGTGGCGGGCAGCCATCTCGCCCCGCTGGTCGCGGCGCTGCTCGAAGCCGGCTGCGAGGTGCGCGGCGACGCGGCGACGCAGGCAGTCGACGCCCGGGTCAAGCCGGCGGTCGAAGCGGACTGGTCGACGGAATATCTCGACGCCATCATCTCCGTGAAGGTGGTGGACGGACTCGATGCGGCCATCGCCCATATCGAGCATTACGGCTCGCACCACACCGATGCGATCATCACCGCCGACGCGGCGGCGGCGGCGCGATTCATGGCCGAGGTCGATTCCGCCATCGTGCTGCACAATGCCTCGACCCAGTTCGCCGACGGCGGCGAATTCGGCTTCGGCGGCGAGATCGGCATCGCCACCGGCCGCATGCATGCGCGCGGCCCGGTCGGCGTCGACCAGCTCTGCTCGTTCAAGTACCGCGTGCGCGGCCAGGGCACGATCCGCCCGTAGCTGCCTGGTTCCGGCATTTGCCGGAGCGGGCCGCTCGAGGCGGAGCGTTTGCCGCCGGGTAGCAAACCGGCCGCCGGATTGCTACATTCCGGGCATGGGCCACAGCCACTCGCACGACCACCCCCATGCTCCGGTGTTCGCCGCGCCCGAGCACGACCATGCGCATTGCGCCGAGGCGGCGCTGGCGCGGGCCGACCGGCTCTGCGCCGCGCGCGGGGTGCGGCTGACGCCGATCCGCCGCCAGGTGCTGGAGGCGCTGGCCGCGACCCACACCCCGATCGGCGCCTATGAGCTGATCGAGCGTCTCGAGGACGGGGACGGCCGGCGGCCGGCGCCGATCACGGTCTATCGCGCCCTGGATTTCCTGCTGGAGCAGGGGCTCGCGCACCGCATCGAGAGCAAGAACGCCTTCGTCGCCTGCGCCCATGACCATGAGGGGGGCGGCGTCGTCATGTTCCTGATCTGCGAGAGCTGCGGCGCGGTCGGCGAAGCGGTGTCGGACGCGGTCGGCGCGGCGCTGGCCAAGGCGGCCGGCGGGGCCGGCTTCCACCCGCGGGCCCAGGTGATCGAGATCGCGGGGGAATGCGGCCATTGCCGGGCCAGGCGCGCGGCCTGACCCGGGCAGGGCACCGGGAGCCGCAGGCTCCCGGCGGGGACGAAAGCGGACAGGCGTGCGGCGGCCGGTGTGCGATCCGTCACATCGCCATTTCGTGGCTCACTGCTCGACGTTGACCTTGTTGCGGCCCTGCTGCTTGGACTTGTAGAGCAGCGCGTCCGCCCGTTGCAGCAGGCCGGGCGGATCGAGCGCGGCGGCCGGATCAGCCACGATGCCCCCGGAACTCACGGTGACGATGCCGTTTCCGCCCAGGCCGTGATGGGGGATGCCGAGGGCGATGACGTCGCGGCGGAGCCGCTCCAGCAGGGCTTCCAGATCGACCACGCCGGGCAGGAGCAGGGCGAACTCCTCCCCGCCATAGCGTGTCACCACGTCGCTGGAACGTCGGCCGATGCCGGCCAGGACCTGGGAGATCCGGCGCAGCGCGTCGTCGCCTGCGCCGTGGCCGTGATGGTCGTTGTACTGCTTGAAGTGGTCGACATCGACCATCGCCAGCCCGAAGGGCTCGCCGATCTGGGCCGCGCGCCGGCAGGTGCGCTCGAAGGCGAGGTCGAAATGGCGGCGGTTGGCGAGCCCGGTCAGCCCGTCCTGCTCGGCGATGCGGGCCAGTTCCCGGCGCTGCGTCACCAGCTTGAGGTGATTGCGGATGCGGGCGCGCACGATGGCCGGCCGGATCGGCTTGGGCACGTAGTCGGCCGCGCCCAGCAGCAGGCCGCGCTCCTCGTCCCGTTCGTCGGTCTGGCCGGTGATGAAGATGACGCTGATGTCGGCGGTGCGCCGGTCCGCCCGCAGCAATTGCAGGATCTCGTAGCCGTCCATGCCGGGCATCGACACGTCGAGCAGGATCAGGGCGATGTCCGTTTCCTCGGCGATGCGGCGGAAGGCCGACGGACCGTCCTTGGCCAGCACCAGCCGGCATTCGCCCTGCAGCAACTCGGCCAGCGCCGTCCGGTTGATGCGGTCGTCGTCGACGATGAGGACGGTGGGCGGGTCGGTCGTGCTCACGGCAGGGCCTTGCCCTCCTCCCGGAGGCTGGCCTTCAACTGGCGCAGGACGGCCCCCGCGGCGTCCAGCTCCAGTTCCTCGTAATAGGTTCGGGCCTCCAGGGCGAGACGGCCGGCCGGCCGGCCGGCGAGGCTGCGGCAGACCTGCTCCAGCAGCGGCTGGGCGGCGTAGTCGCCGTGCTCGATCAGCGGCTCGGCCTGGGCGACGAGGGCGAGGACGGCATCGGGATCGAAGGGACCGGCCGTCCCGCCTTCGGCGGGATCGGCGAGCCCGTCGGCGACGAGGCCGAGCACGGCTTCCAGCCGCTCGCGGAACAGCGGCGCCCTGCGCCGCATGGCGGTGTCGTCGCCCTGCCGCGCCGCCTCCTCCAGCGCCTCGGCAGCGGCGCAGGCCGCGTGCGCGTCGAGATAGCCGGCGGTGCCCTTGACCTTGTGGGCGAGGGTGGCGATCGCGTCGGCGTCGCCGGTCTGGAGATGCTCGTCCAGCCGGGTGGGGGCATCGGCAAAGTCGCGCAGGAAGCCCTGCAGCAGGCGTTCGAGCCGGGCGGCATTGCCGCCGAGGCGCCGGAGCGCCGCCGTCAGGTCGATCGCCGCCGTTGCGGCAGCAGGCTCGACCGGTCCTGTCCCGATGCCGTCGGGCTCCGCCCCCGGCGCCAGCACCTCCAGGAGGGTGCGGTAGAGCGCGGCCTCGTCGATCGGCTTGGTCAGGTGGGCGGTCATGCCGGCTGCAAGGCTGGCGCTGCGGTCCTCGACCCGGGCCTGGGCCGTGAGGGCGATGATCGGCAGCGTCGCCCAGCGCGCCTCCCGGCGGATGGCCCGTGCGGTGCTGAGGCCGTCCATCTCCGGCATGTGCATGTCCATCAGAACGACGTCGTAGGCGCGACGTTCCATCTGGCTCAGCGCATCCACGCCGTTGACGGCCGTGTCGACGGCCATGCCGGCTGCGGCCAGGAAATCGCCGGCGACCTCGCGGTTGAGGGCGTTGTCGTCCACCACCAGCACGCGCCGTCCGGCCAGCGCCGCCAACCCGGCCTCCGGCCGGCTGAGCGGGTCCTCGGCGGTTGCCGGTGCGGCGTCGCCGCGAGCCGGCATCGCGCCGGGCGGCGCCAGGATGTCCAGGATGGTGTTGAACATCACCGATTCCGTGATCGGCTTGATCAGCACGCCTTGCAGCCCCAGCCGCTCGGCGCTGCGCAGCACCTCCTCCCGGCCATAGGCGGTGACCATCAGCACGGCCGGCATGTCGGGCAGTGCGGCATCGGCGCGGATACGCCGTGCCGTCTCCAGCCCGTCCATGACCGGCATGCGCCAATCCATCAGCACGATGTCGTAGGGCGTCCCGCGGGCAGCGGCGGCGCGCAGGGCGGTGATCGCCCGGGCGCCCGATTCCACCGTGGTCGGGATCAGCCCGAAGGAACGCACCATCGCCGAGAGGATGTCGCGGGCGCTGGCATTGTCGTCGACGATCAGGACGCGCCGGCCTTCCAGGTGGGCCGAGCGCAGCGGCGCGCTCTCCTGCGGCCGCCCGGCTCGGATGGTGAAGCTGAAGGTGCTGCCCCGGCCCGGCGCGCTCTCGACCCAGATGCGGCCGCCCATGGCCTCGACGAGCTGGCGGCAGATGGCGAGGCCGAGGCCAGTGCCACCATAGCGCCGCGAGGTCTGGGCCTGGGCCTGGGCGAAGGGCTGGAACAGGCGGGCGATCTGGCCGGAGTCGAGGCCGATGCCGGTGTCACGCACGGCGAAGCGCAACTGGTCCTCGCCGGCGTGCTCGATGCTGACGACGACCTCGCCCTGGGCGGTGAACTTCACCGCATTGCCGATCAGATTGGTCAGGATCTGGCCGAGGCGCAGCGGGTCGCCACGCAGGTGGCGCGGCGTCTGCGGCGCGATCCGGTAGGCGATCTCCAGTCCCTTCTCCTCCGCCCGCATGGCCACCACGGCCGAGACCGTCTCCAGCACGGATTCGAGCGTGAACTCGGTGTCCTCCAGCTCCAGCTTCCCCGCGCCGATCTTGGAGAAGTCGAGCACGTCGTTGATGATCGAGAGCAGCATCTTCGCCGAGGCGTCGATCTTCTCCAGATAGTTGCGCTGCTTGGGCGCCAGGCCCGTCTGCAGGGCCAGCCGGGTCATGCCGATGACGGTGTTCATCGGCGTGCGGATCTCGTGGCTCATCGTGGCCAGGAAATCGCTCTTGGCGCTCTCGGCCGCCTCGGCCGCCTCCTTGGCCTCGCGCAGGGCCTGCGCCGCCTGCCGTTCCCGGGTGATGTCCCACATGATGCCGTCCCAGGCGGTGGTGCCGTCGGGCTGGACGCGCGGCGCCGATCGGCAATGCATCCAGATCATCCGGCCGTCGCGGCGCCAGGCCCGGAATTCGCAGTCGAACACCTCGCGCCTTGCCAGCGACGCCGCCACCGCCTCCTGGTAGCGGTCGAGATCGTCGACGTGGATGGTGCTGAGCAGCGTACGGCGGTCGGCCACGATCTCCGCCGCCGGAACGCCGAGGATGGCCTGGATGCCGCCGCTGACATAGGTCAGGCCGAACCGGCCGTCGGCCTTGTGCTCCAGCCGGTAAATCGCGCCGTTCGGCAGGTTGTCGGCCAGGGCCGCCAGGCGGGCTCGCGCCTCCTCGCGTTCGGTGACGTCCTGGAGTGTGCCGCTCAGGCCGACGATGGTGCCGACGGCGTCGCGGTTGGCCTGGCCGCGCAGATGGGCGATCAGGCGCGAGCCGTCGGGGCGGCCGCGGCGGATCTCGATGCCCCAGGGCTCGCCCTCGGCCAGGCAGCGCGCCACCGCGGCGCCGATCTCCTCGCGATGATCGGGCGCCAGCAGGGCCGGCAGGTCGGAGGGCATCAGGGCGCGCGTGACCGGGGCGACGCCGGTCATCTCATGGAACATGTCCGAGCCGGAGAAGCGGCCGGTGGCGAAATCCAGGGTCCAGCTGCCGATCTGCGCCAGCCTCTCGGCCTGGCGCAGCGCCTCGTAGCTGCGCTGGAGGCGGACCTCGGCGGCCCGGCTCTCCGTCACGTCCATGACGATGCCGACGATGCGGCGGGGCGCCTGCCCCTCGCCGCCGATCAGGCAGGCCGAGGAGGCGATGAAGCGTTCCTCGCCGGACGGCAGGATGATGCGAAAGTCGCTCTGGACGGTCTTGCTGCCGGCTTCGAGGGCCTGGCGGTCGAGGCGCGCGATCCGCTCGGCGTCGTCGGGATGGATCCGCGACCAGAAGACGTCGCGCCCCGCGTGCATGCGGCCCGGCTCCGTCGCGAAAATCTCGTGCCAGCGCGCATCGTAGACCGCCGTCCCGCTCTCCAGATCGACGTCCCAGATGCCGATGCGGCTGGCCTCGGCGGCGAGGGTCAGGCGCTCGCGCTCGACGCGAAGCTCCTCCTCGGCCGCCCTGCGGGCGGTGATGTCGGTGTGGGTGCCGATGACCCGCAGCGGCCGTCCGTCCGGCGCGCGCCGGATGGCGCGGCCGCGGTCCAGCACCCATTTCCACGAGCCGTCCTTGGCCCGCATGCGGTGCTCGATGACGAAGTCGGCCGTCTGGCTCTTGAAATGATGCTCGACCACCTGCCAGCAGCGGTCGAGATCGTCGGGATGAACGCGGGTCGACCATTCCTCGACCGTGTCGCCGATCTCGTCGGGGCCATGCCCGAGCATGGCCTTCCAGCCGGTGGAGAAGAAGACGCGGCCGGTCTCCAGGTCCCAGTCCCAGATGCCGTCGCCGGTGCCGTCGATGGCGAACTGCCAGCGGGCCTGGCCGTCGCGCAGGGCCTCCAGCTCGCGCTTGCGCTCGGTGATGTCGCGGGCGATGCCGATCAGCCCGACGACTTCGCCCCGTTCGTTGCGTTGAGGCGTGCGCGTGGTCAGGAAGGTGCGGGTCGCGCCGTTGATCGTGTACGTCTCCTCGACCGTGACCGGCTCGCCGCTGTCGACGACCTGCTCCTCGGCCCGGCGGATCGCGAGGCCGGTGGCCGGATCGTAGAGCTGCGTGGCGTCCCGCCCCAGCATCTCTCGGAGCCCGCGGCCGATGAACCGCGCCGCCGCCTCGTTGAAGAACAGGAAGCGGCCGTCGCGGTCCTTCATGAAGATGCCGTCCGTCGCCCCGTCCATGACGGTCTGGAGCAACTCGGAGGACTTGCGCCATTGCAGGGCGCGTTCGGTGACGCGCTGCTCCAGCTCGGCGTTGAGCCGCCGGAGGCGCCGGTCGGCCTCGGCGCGCTCGGTCATGTCGCGCGCCATGGCGAAGAAGAGCTTCTGTCCCCGCACCATCAGGCAGGAGACGCGGGCCTCGACGGGATAGGTGGTGCCGTCGCGGCGGCGCTGGGTGTTGTAGGCGGTGAAGCTGGCGCCCGGCTGGGCCACGGCCCAGATCTGCTCGAGGTCGGCCTGGCCGAGCGTGGCCGAGAAGTCCGAGACGCGCAGGGCGAGCAGGTCCTCGCGCGAATAGCCCTTGTTTTCGAAGGCGATCCTGTTGGCGTCGAGGATCCGGCCGCTGGCATCGTGCAGGATGAACTCGTCGGCGGAATTGTCGACCAGCAGGCGGTAGCGTTCTTCCTCGAAGCCGTCGTGCTCGCCGGCGCCGGGCGCGCCGAGGTTCGCCAGGTGCTCCTCGACCATGGCGCGGAACTGCCCGGCCAGGCGCCGGACCGGCGCCGGCCAGGCTCCTGCCGCCGGCGCCAGCGCGCAAAGCGCGCCGAAGAGGCTGCCGTCGGGCCAGTGGATGGGCAAGCCGAGGCCGTCCCCCACGGCGAGGCCGTCGCGGCCGCCCGTCGCCGCCCGGCGGCAGAAGGCGGCAGCGGCCGGCGTCACGGGCTGGTCGCGCCCGTCGGGCGTGGCGAGGAGCTCGAAGCCGGGACCGTCGAGGCGGACGATCAGGGCGGCGGGGACGGCCGCGATCTCCGCCAGCGTGCCGAGGAAGCCGCGCCATGTCCCGACGATGGATTCGGGGACGGGCCGTTGCGCCGCAGCCGTGCCGATACCCTCCATGCGATCCGCCCGCCCGACCGGGGCACCCTCACCTTCGTCGACCGCCACTGGCACGTCCCTGCAGACCCTTGCGCTGGACAAGGGCGGCGCCGCATTCCGGCGCGGTCCGCCGCGAGCCTGGAGCTTATTACCTCTCTCGCCGGTATGTAAGTCGTTGATGCGAACCCCGTCATTCTACGGATTCACTGCCGGTCGCCCGCCCTGGAGTCTTTTCCGCCTCGGCCGCCGGCGAGTGCGTCGGGCGCTCAGACGATGGCCGGCACGGCCCGGGACGGGCCGTCGAGCACGGCGGCCAGGACGGCGAGGCCGCGCTCCAGCGCCTCGCGGCTCGGCGGCGCGCCGAGCGAGATGCGCACGGCGTCGGGAATGTCGGAGACGGCGAAGGCGTCGCTGCCGACGACGGAGAGGCCGGCGCGGCGGGCGTCGGCGCCGACATCGTGTTGACGCCGGCCGGGCGGCAGGGCGAGCCAGAGGTGGTAGCCCTGCGGATGCGCCTCGAAGCGGAAGCCGGCCAGCACCCGGGCGGCGATCGCCTGGCGCGCCGCGCTCTCGCGCCGGATCGCGGCGGTGAGGGTCGGCAGGACGCCGTCCAGGATCCAGCGCGTGGCCAGGCCGGTCATCAGCGGCGGCGCCATCAGCGTGCCGGCCCGCATCTCCGCCGCCAGGCGGAATGCGCCGCCGACGTCGGGGGCGACGACATAGGCGACGCGCAGGGCCGGCATGGCGCATTTCGACAGGGTGGCGACGTGCCAGGTGACGTCCGGCGCCAGGGCGGCCAGAGCCGGCGGCGCATCGAGCGGCAGCGCGCCATAGGCATCATCCTCGATGATCGCGAGGCCGTGGCGGCGGGCGACGGCGATCAGCTCCTGGCGCCGGCGCAGCGGCAGCGTCGTCGTGGTCGGGTTGTCGATGGTCGGCACGACATAGAGCGCCCTGGGCCTGCGGCGTAGGCACAGATCCTCCAGCGCCTCGGGAACGATGCCGTCCCGGTCGAGCGCGGCACCCGCAAGCTCGATGCCGCATTTGCCGGCGGCCGAGCGCACGCCCGGATAGGTGACCGCCCCGGTGGCCAGCACGTCGCCCGGCGCCAGGACGGCGGCGAGGACGCCGGCGAGGGCGCATTGGGCGCCGGACGTCACGGTCAGCCGGTCGACGAGCGGGCCGTCGAGACGCCCGGAGAGGAAGCGGGCGCCTGCGGCCCGGTCGGCGCCGGCGCCGGCGCTGTCCTGGTAGTGCAACTGCATCAGGCCGGCGGGCGAGCGCAGCAACGCGTCAAGCCCGTCGCGGATGCTCTCGCGCAAAAGCCCGTCGGCCGGCTGCGGCGGCATGTTCATGCTGAGATCGATGACCGGCGAGGCGTCGGGCGGCGGCTCGGCATAGCGCGCCGTCGCCGGCAGGCGCACGAAGCTGCCGCGCTTGGTCGTGCCCTCCACCAGCCCCAGGCGGCGCGCCTCGCCGAAGGCGCGGGTGACGGTGGTCAGGTCCACGCCGAGCGCCCGCGCGAGGTTGCGCTGCGGCGGCAACTGGTCGCCGGGGGCCAGCCGGCCGGACCGGATGTCGGCTGCCAGCGCCCGGGCGATCGCCAGATATTTCGGCGTGCCGTCCTCGCGCAGCTCCGGCGACCAGGCCAACTGGGTATTTTTGTCTTGCATTTGTATGCCTACAATACTATACGAACGGCATCGAGACGCTCGGCTTTCCGCTGAGATGGCGGGACTCTCAAGCTGAAGAGCGATGAATTTAGGGTGTTTTGTATGGATTTGCAATGCATACAAATAGCCGATTCACGCGGATCAAGGTGGGCGAGATGGAACAGATGTCAGCGGCTGCGCAGTCGATAGTCCGGGTCGGGCTGCGAGGCGCCTGTCCGCGCTGCGGCCGGGGCAAGCTCTTCAACGGCTTTCTGCGGCTGGCGCCGCGCTGCAATGCCTGCGGCCTGGACTATTCCTTCGCCGATCCGGCGGACGGTCCGGCCTTCTTCGTGATGATGACCATGGCCTTCCCGGTGACCGGCTTCGGCATGTGGATCGAGCTGACCTACGAGCCGCCGGTCTGGGTGCACCTGGTCACCACCCTGCCGTTCCTGCTGCTCGCCTGCATCCCGATCCTGCGTCCCTTCAAGGGCATTCTCGTCGCCAGCCAATATATCAACAAGGCCGAGGAAGGTCGCTTCGCCGTTCCTGGCGCGCCGCCGCCCGCGCCTGCAGGCCGGCCCGGCTCGACCGGCTGACGGGAGGCCGGCGCGTCGGCGGCGGGGGCATGGCGGTTCCGCCGGCGAGGCTTCCGTCGCCGGCGTAACCAGGATTCCGGAATCGGGACGCTGTTCCCTGCCGCGAACTTCGCATAACCTGTCCGCCTCATCGAGGTGACGACGGATGACCGAGAGAACCGGCGCCCCTGCCGCCGCCGACCCCGGTGCTGCGACCCTGGCCGACCGCGTCGCCGCCAGCATGGCCTCGCTCAGCGACGCCGAACGCCGCGCGGCGCGGGCGCTGCTGGCGCGCTATCCCACCACCGGCATGGAAACGGTGGCGCTGTTCGCCGAGCGGGCCAAGGTGAGCGCGCCGACCATCCTGCGCTTCGTGGCCAAGCTCGGCTTCGCCGGCTATCCCGAGTTCCGCCGGGCCCTGCGCGAGGAGATGGAGGCGCAGGCCGAGAACCCGCTGATGCGCTCGCATGGCGCGAGCCGGCCCTCGACCCTGACGGCCTTCGGCCAGAGCCTGGCCGAGACCGTGCAGGGGTCGATCGCCATGGCAGCCGAAGGCGACATCGAGCGCCTCGCCGACCTGCTCAGCGACGGGCGGCGGCAGATTTTCCTGCTCGGCGGCGATTTCACCGAGCCGGCTTCCCGCCACCTGGAATTCCACCTGCGCAAGATGCGCGGCAAGGTGCGGGTGCTGTCGCCGGGCCTGCTGCGGCGGGCCGACGAGATCACGGAGATCAGGCGGCGCGACGTCGTCATCCTGTTCGATATCCGGCGCTACCAGGCCGATACGATCCGCACCGCCCAGGCGGCCCGCGACCGGCAGGCCGTGATCGCGCTGTTCACCGACCAGTGGATGTCGGACGTGGCGGAGATCGCCGATATCGTGCTACGGGCTCGCGTCAACGTGCCCTCGCCCTGGGACAGCCTGATCGGCGTGATCGCGCTGGTCGAGGCGCTGGCCCTGGCCATCGATGCGCGGCAATGGGCGGCGGCGCGGGCCCGTTTCGAGGCGATCGAGGCGGTGCGCGTCAAGCTGCTGCCGTAGCGGGCCCAATGGGCGGGCATGTTGCTGAAAATTACAACATCGTTGCCCAATGGCGAGTCTTGTAAATTTTTCATCATGCATGCTAGCGTCCCCGCCGGCTGACATGGCCGGCGGCTCGCCGCCTCCGAAAAGACCGTGCGGCTCCATCACGACCATACCCGGCGATTCGGGCCTCCCGCGCCGGGCCGTGCTTCCAGTCCCTTTCCGGAGGGGGAATGGCTATTGAACGCGAGCGGATCGTTACCGTCTGCTGCAGCGACATCGCCGGCCAGGTGCGCGGCAAGGGCTTCCCTGGCCGCGACCTGGAAGGCCGGCGCCGCTTTGGCGTCGGCTGGACGCCCACCAACATCATGATCAATTGCTTCGGGCGCATCCCCGCGACGCCCTTCGGGCCGCGCGGCGACCTGATGCTGGTGCCGAGCCCGGACGGCGACGTCACGCTCGACTACGGCGACGGCAGCCCGGTGGAGCAGTTCATCCTCGGCGACGTCCTGACCATGGCGGGCGAGCCGTGGGAGTGCTGCCTGCGCGGCTTTCTCAAGCGGTCACTCGCGGCGCTGGAGGAGGCGGGGCTGCGGCTCGTGGCGAGCTTCGAGCACGAGTTCTGGAGCGACGGCGTCGAGGAGCGGCCGGCCGACGCCTATGCCGCCAACAAGCTGCGCGGCTTCGAGCCCTTCATCGGCGACTTCATCGGCGCGCTCCGGGCCAACGGCCTGGCGCCGGACACCTTCCTGTCGGAATACGGGCCGCGGCAGTTCGAGATCACGGTCGATCCGGCTCCCGGCCTCGAGGCGGCCGACCGGGCGGTGAAGCTGCGCGAGATCGCCCGGTCGGTCGCACGCCGGCACGGCCATCGCATCAGCTTCTCGCCGATGGTGACGCGCGGCGTCGCCGGCAACGGCGTGCACATCCATTTCAGCCTGACGGACCTCTCCGGCGCGCCGATATGCCGCGATGCCGGCCGGCCCGGCGGTCTCAGCGTCGTGGCGGGCGCCTTCGCGGCCGGCATCCTCGACCATGCCAGGGCGCTGTGCGCGGTCACGGCACCCAGCATCGTTTCCTATGAGCGGCTGAAGCCGCATTCCTGGTCCGCCTATTATGCGAACCTGGCCGACCGCGACCGCGAGGCGCTGCTGCGCATCTGCCCGGTGCCGGAGGTCGAGGGTGTCGACGTCGCGCGGTGCTACAACCTCGAGTACCGCGGCGCCGACGCGGCCGCGAGCCCCTATCTCCAGCTCGGCATGCTGGTCCGGGCCGGCCTCGACGGCATCCGGCGCAAGCTGCCATGCCCGGCGATCACGACCGGCGATCCCGGCGAGCTCACGGCCGAGGAGCGCGCCGGCCTCGGTGTCCGCGACCTGCCGCGCAGCCTCGCGGAAGCGCTCGACGCCCTTGAGGCCGATCCCGACGCCATGGGCTGGCTCGGGCCGGTGCTGGGGCAGGCCTATCTCGTGCACAAGCGCGGCGAGATCTCCATGGCGGCCGGCACCGACATCGAGGAGCTGTGCCGCCTCTACGCCAGGGCCTACTGACCATGGTCGCCGCAGCCACCCGCAAGACCCTGCTCGGCGCCGCCGATCCCGCCCCGGTCGGCGTGCGCAACGGCGAGGCGCAGTCGCCGTTCCTCCTGATCTGCGACCATGCCGGCAACGCCGTCCCGGCGGCGCTGGACGGCCTCGGCCTCGACCGGGCCGAGCTCGACCGGCATATCGGCATCGACATCGGCATCCTCGGCGTGTCGGAGCGCCTCGCCGACCTCGTCGGCGCGCCGCTGGTGTTCCAGCGCTATTCGCGCCTGGTGGTCGAGTGCAACCGCCGCCACGACGCGCCGGACCTGATCGCGCCGGTCTCCGACGGCACGCATGTGCCGGGCAATCATGCCATCGGCCCGGCCGAGCGGCAGAGCCGCCTTGCCGAGATCGTCGCGCCCTATCACGGCGAGATCGTCGCCCGGCTCGACGACCGCGCCGCCCGGGACTTGCCGACGGTGCTGGTGTCGATGCACAGCTTCACCCCCTCGCTTCGGTCGCGGCCGGTGCCGCGGCCCTGGCATGTCGGGCTGTGCTACGGCGCCGACGAGCGTTTCACCCGCCCGGTGCTCGCTGCGCTGGACGCGGAACCGGGCCTGGTCGTCGGCCGCAACGAGCCCTACGGTGTCGACATGGACCACAGCTATTCGATCCCCGTGCATGGCGAGGAGCGAGGCCTGCCCTATGTCGAATTCGAGATCCGGCAGGACCTGATCGGCGATGCCGCCGGCCAGGAACTCTGGGCGGGCATCGTCGCGCGCGTCCTGCGCCGCGCCCATGCGGCCTTTGCGGGAGACTGAGATGGCGGACGCCGTGACCACCGGGGAGAAGGCCCGGCCCGTCGTCCTGAGGACGTCCGGGCTCACCAAGTCCTTTCGCGGGCTGGTGGCGCTGCGCGCCCAGGCGATCGAGCTGCGCGAGCGCGAGATCATGGGCGTGATCGGCCCGAACGGCTCGGGCAAGAGCACGTTCTTCAACCTGATCACCGGGTTTTCCCGGCCGGATTCCGGCGAGATCGAATTCCGCGGCCGTTCGATCGTCGGCGCGACGCCGGCGCGGATCGTGTCGCTCGGCATGGCCCGCACCTTCCAGGGATCGCGGCTGTTCGGCTCGCTGACCGTGGCGGAGAACGTCCTGGCGGCGGCGCAACTGCGCCACCGTGTCGGCCCCCTGGCCGCCGTGCTGCGGGGCCCGCGCTACCGCGCCCATGTCGGCGCGGCGCAGGCCATCGCCGACCGCCTGCTCGACCTGATGGGCCTGGCGAGCCAGGCCGGCCGCCCGGCCGTGGACCTGCCCTATGGCGACCAGCGGCGGCTGGAGATCGCCCGGGCGCTGGCGACCGAGCCGAGCCTGCTGCTGCTGGACGAGCCGGCGGCCGGGCTCAACTCCGGCGAGACGAAGGCGCTCACCGTCCTGATCCGCCGCATCCGCGACCTGTTCGGCACCACCATCGTCGTGGTCGAGCACGACATGGACCTGATCATGAACCTGTGCGAGCGCATCCAGGTGCTCGCCACCGGCGAGGCGATCTGCCTCGGCACGCCCGACGAGGTTCGCAGCCACCCCAGGGTAAGGGAGGCCTATCTCGGCCATGCCTGACGCCAGCCAGTCCCTGCTCAGTATCGACCGGCTCGCCGTCAGCTTCGGCGCGGTGCGGGCTCTCAAGGACATCACGCTCGAGGTGCGCGAGGGCGAGGTGGTGGCGTTGGTCGGCGCCAACGGCGCCGGCAAGAGCACGACGCTGCGCGCCATATCGGGCCTCGCCCGGCCGAAATCCGGGGCCATCGTCTTCGCCGGCGCCTCGATCGCCGGGTTGCCGCCGGTCCAGATCGTGCGCCGCGGCATCGCCCACAGCCCGGAAGGCCGGCGCCTGTTCGGCAGCCTGACGGTGGCCGAGAACCTCAGGCTCGGCGCCTGCACCCGCGGCGACAAGGCGGCGGTGGCGCGGGACGTCGAGCGCATGTTCGCGCTCTTCCCCATCCTCAAGCAGCGCTGGCACCAGCTGGCCGGCACCATGTCGGGCGGCGAGCAGCAGCAGCTGGCGCTGGCCCGCGCCCTGATGGCGGCGCCGCGCCTGCTCCTGCTCGACGAGCCCTCTCTCGGCGTCGCGCCGCTGCTGGTGCGCCACATCTTCGCGGCGCTGGCCGAGCTGAAGCGCCAGGGGATGACCATGCTGCTGGTCGAGCAGAACATCGCCCTGGCCCTCGACCTCGCCGACCGGGCCTATGTGCTGCGCACCGGCGCGGTGGCCCTGTCGGGTCTTGCCGCCGACCTGCGGTCGGACGACCGCATCGCTCAGGCCTATCTGGGGGCGGAATGACCAGCCTCGACTACATCATCCAGCAGATCATCAACGCCATCAGCCTCGGCAGCCTCTACGCGCTCGTGGCCGTCGGCCTGTCGATCGTGTTCGGGGTGCTGCGCCTGACCAATTTCGCCCATGGCGACGTGATGATGGTCGGCGCCTTCACCACGGTGGTGCTGAGCGGCTTCGGCCTGCCCTTCGTGCCGGCGCTGGTCTGCGGCGTCGCCGGCGCGGCGATCGCCGGGTTCCTGATCGAGCGCATCGCCTACCGGCCGATCCGCAGCGCACCGGACGTGACGCGCCTGCTGACCAGCCTCGCCGTCACCTACATCCTGGAGAATCTCGGCATCCTCCTCTTCACCTCCTCGCCGCGGAACTTCCCGCTGCCGGACCTGCTGAACGGTTCCTGGCAGGTCGGCGCCGGCGCGATCACCTTCACCAGCATCAATCTCCTGACCATCGCCCTGACCTTCGTGTCGCTGATCCTGCTCGGCTGGTTCATCACCCGCACCACGGTGGGGCTCGGCATGCGGGCGGCGGCCGAGGACATGGCGGCGGCCCAGCTCGTCGGCCTCGACGTCAACCGCCTGGTGATCATCGCCTTCCTGGTGGCCTCCGCCTATGCCGGGCTCGCCGGCGTGCTCTGGGCGGCCCAGGCCGGCGTGGTCCAGCCGCAGATGGGCTTCACGCCGCTGCTGAAAGCCTTCGTCGCGGCGATCATCGGCGGCTTCGGCTCGATCGCCGGCGCGCTGGTCGGCGGCTACATGCTGGGGGCGCTGGAGATCTTCATCGTCGCCTTCCTGCCCGACGCCGTGTCGCCCTATCGCGACGCGATCGTCTTCGCCCTGCTCATCGCCTTCCTGCTGTTCCGGCCGGGCGGGCTGCTGCAGCCGAACCGGGAGATCAAGCTGTGAGCAGGCCGGCGCGCATTCCCCTCGCCGTGGCGGCGGCGCTGATCGTGGCGACCGCGGTCGCCTTCGGCGCCCCGCATGTGATGGGCGATTACTTCGTCCGCATCCTGCTCCTGATGGCGCTGAACAGCATCCTGGTGCTGTCGCTCTCGCTCAGCAACGGCTTCACCGGCGTGTTCTCGCTCGGCCATGTCGGCTTCATCGGCGCCGGAGCCTATGTCTCGGGCATCCTGTCGCTGACCGTGCAGCAGAAGGCGGCGCTGCTGCCGCACCTGCCGGCCTTCCTCGGCAGCTTCAGCCTGCCCTTCCTGCCGGCGACGCTGGCGGCCGGGCTGTTCGCCGCGGTGCTGGCGGTGATCGTCGGCTATCCCCTGATGCGCCTCTCCGGCTATTTCGTCTCCGTGGCGACGATGGGCTTCCTGATCATCGTCAACGTCGTGCTGATCAACGCCTCGGACTTCACCCGCGGCGCCCGCACCTTCACCGGCGTGCCGCTGGAGACGACGCTGCCCTGGGTGTTCGGCTGGCTGGCGGTGACGCTGATCGTGCTCGCCCGCATGATCAGCTCGCCGTTCGGGCGGACGCTGAAGGCGGTGCGGGACGACACCATCGCGGCGAGCGCCATCGGCGTCGACGTGCTCAAGGCCCGGCTGATCGCCTTCGCCGTCGGCGCCTTCTTCGCCGGCGTCGGCGGCTCGCTCTATGCCCACTATCTCGGCTCGTTCTCGCCGACCACCTTCTACTTCGCCATGACCATGAACCTGATCGCCATGCTGGTGCTCGGGGGCATGGGCTCGCTCTCGGGCGCCATCGTCGGCGTGGTCGGCGTCACCATCCTGTCCGAGCTGCTGCGCTCGGTGGAGCGGGGCTTCTCGATCGGCGATCTCAAGGTTCCGGCGCTGTTCGGCGCCAGCCAGATCGTCCTCGGCTTCCTGTTCATCCTCATCATGATCTTCCGGCCGAAGGGGATCATGGGCGAGCGCGAGTTCACCTTCGGGCTCTCCGCACGATCGGCATCACACCGCCAGGCAGAAGGACAAGACAGATGATCACGCTGACACGACGCGGAGCCCTGCACCTGGGTCTTTGCGCGGCCGTCGTCTTCGGCGCCGCCGGCGCCGCACAGGCCGCAGACCCGATCAAGATCGGCTATTCCGCCAATCTCACCGGTGTCCAGGCCTCGCTGGACGGGCCGATGCTGAACGGCGCCAAGCTCGCCGCGGCCGAGATCAATGCCGCCGGCGGCGTGCTCGGCCGGCCGATCGAGCTGGTGATCTACGATTCCAAGAGCGACGCCACCGTCATCTCCACCGTGGCGAGCCAGCTGATCGACAGCGACAAGGTGGTCGGCATCATCGGCTTTGCCGATTCCGACAGCGTGCTGGCCATCGGCCCGCAGGTGCAGAAGGCGCAGGTCCCCTTCATCACCCCCGGCGCCACCTCGCCCAAGCTGCCGGGCCAGCTCGGCAACGAAATCTTCCTCGCCGCCTTCGGCGACAATGTGCAGGCGGCGGTCGGCGCCGAGTTCGCGCTGAACAAGCTCAACGCCAAGACAGCCTATCTGCTCACCGACATCGGCACCGAATACACCACCCTGCTGTCCGACTATTTCGTCAAGGCCTATGAGCACGGCGGCGGCAAGATCCTTGGCCAGGACAGCTACAAGATCGGCGACAAGACCTTCACCGCCCAGATCGCCAAGATCAAGGCGCTGCCCGAGAAGCCCGCCTTCATCTATTCCTCCTCGAATGCCGAGGAGATCGGCCTCATCCTCAAGCAGTTGCGGCAGGCGGGAATCGACCTGCCGGTGGTCGGCGGCGACGGCTACGACACGCCGCTGCTGCTCCAGGTCGGCGGCGACGCGGCCAACAACGCCTATTTCACCACCCATGCCTATATCGGCGACGGCGCCAGCGCCAATGTCCAGGCCTTCATGGACGCCTACAAGAAGACGACCGGCAACGTGCCCGAGAACGCCTTCGCGGCGCTCGGCTACGACGCGGTCAAGCTGATGGCCGATGCGATCAAGCGCGCCGGCGAGCCCGACCCGGCCAAGATCCGCGACGCCCTCGCCGCCACCTCCGGCCTGGCCGGCGTCACCGGCACCATCAGCTACCGCCCGGGCATCTCGGTGCCGGACAAGTCGGTGTCGGTGATCGGGGTCAAGGACGGCAAGCTGATGCTGGCCGGCGAAGCCGCCCCGTCCTTCGTCGCGGAGCCGTGACATGGCCGGCGGCAACGTACTCTGGGACCTGTTTCGCTCGCATCTGGCCGGCGCGACCTTCACGGACCTGACGCACCCCTTCCAGCCGGGGCAGCCGCATTTCGCGGCGTTCCCGGACGAGGAGCGCAGCATGGTGTTCGACTTCGCCAAGGGGGACGCCTTCCAGGTTCACCGCTACGGCTTCGTCGGCCAGTGGGGCACCCATGTCGACCCGCCCATCCACTTCATCAAGGGCGGGCGGACGCTGGACGCGATCCCGGTGACGGAGATGCTGCTGCCGCTGGTCGTGCTCGACATCGCCGCCCGGGCGGCGGCCGACCCCGACGCCATGCCGACGCTCGAGGATGTCGCCGCCTGGGAAGCCCGGCACGGCCGCATCCCGGAGAAGTCCTTCGTGGCGCTGCGCACCGGCTGGGCCTCGCGCTGGCCCGACGCCGAGCGCTTCTCCAACCGCTCGGCCGACGGCGTGTCGCACACGCCCGGCTGGTCGCAGCCGGTGCTGACGCAACTGTTCGAGGAGCGCGGCGTCACCGCGATCGGCCATGAGCAGATCGATACCGACCCCGGGATCGCCATCTCCGCCGGCGATTACCGGCTCGAGCACTATGTCCTGTCGATCGACCGCTGGCAGATCGAGCTCCTGGCCAATCTCGACAAGGTGCCGGAGGCCGGCGCCCTGATCATGGCGACCTGGCCCAAGGCCAAGGACGGCTCCGGCTTTCCGGCGCGGGCGATCGCCATCCACCGCTGACCGCCGGGATGCAGTCCCGCAGGACCCTCCCGGACCGGAGCAATAGGCGT
Organism: Labrys sp. Lb11; assembly: GCF_057554225.1. Lineage (NCBI taxonomy): Bacteria > Pseudomonadati > Pseudomonadota > Alphaproteobacteria > Hyphomicrobiales > Xanthobacteraceae > Labrys > Labrys sp. Lb11. The sequence goes on along the minus strand of NZ_BAAJOT010000002.1, from coordinate 893,797 downwards.
GGGGACCCCTCTCCCTCCGGGCTGGCTCCCGCAGGGAGAGGGGGCTCGCGCCTCTCTTGACAGCCGGTCGCGCCAAGTGAACGCATCCGGGGATGGTCTTTCAAGCTGCCGCAACATCGTCGAACGCCCCCCAAGGTGAATGCGCACACAGGGCCGGCCCCCATAGGCGCTAAGGCGGCGTCCGGGACTAAGTGCTTCACCTCTATTTTGTGAAGCCCCCCTGTGGGCGAGATGGGCTCCATGCCGGACTTGCCGCGCCGCCCGCGTCTTCCCTCCGCAAGGGGGATGGGACCGGCCGGTGTCGCGCCTGGAACACTTATTCGCGGACGACGCCTAAGATAAGTGATCGTGGGAGACACGGGCTTGCCCGCTCCATCGCGTCATGGCCGGACTTGATCCCCCATCTCGACGAGATCGCATGCGATCTCGTAAGGGAACGTGACGATTGCAGAGCTGCCGCCACCCGATCCTGTGTCGTTGCGTGCGCGTGGATGGCCGGATCAAGTCCACGGCTGTCCGGTTGGTTTTGGTAGACAGGTTGCATGGCATTGATTCTACTTGTTTCCAAGCACTTGCCGGTGTTTTGGACACGAGAAGGAGCCAACGCCATGCGTCACCACAATAGCGTATTGCACGGGCTTCTGAAGCATGTGCCGTGGTCGGTGTTCGATCGGCTTGTGGATGAACAGGGAACGGATGCCCGGGTTCGGCGGCTGAGCACCAAGAGTCAGTTTGTGGCGCTGCTTTACGCGCAGCTTTCCGGCGCCGCCTCGCTGCGCGAGATCGAAACGGCGATGTCCAGCCACGCGGGCAGGCTCTATCACCTGGGCGTGCGTCAGGTGTCGCGCTCGACCTTGGCCGACGCCAACGCCCTGAGAACGCACGAGGTCTTCTCGGGCCTGTTCGCCCATATGGCGGCCCAGACCAGCCGGGGCTTTCGTCGGTCGAGCGCCGAGGTGGTGCGCCTGATCGACTCGACGAGCCTGCGGCTGTCGGGGATTGCTGCGGCCTGGGCACGCTTCTCCCGCAGCGCCGTCGGCGCCAAGGCGCACATCATCTACGACCCGGACGCCGACCGGCCGCTCTACCTTGAAGTCACGCCCGCCAAGGTCAACGACATCACGGCCGCGCACGCCATGCCCATCGAGCCCGGCGCCACTTATGTCTTTGATCTCGGCTATTATCATTACGGTTGGTGGGAGCGCCTGAACGCAGCCGGCTGCCGGATCGTCACCCGGCTCAAGAAGAATACGCCCCTGGCTCCGGTCGCCGAACAGCCTCTGCCGCCCGGATCGACCCTGCTCTATGATCGGATCGGCCACCTGCCCGAACGCCTGACGACGACGCGCATCAACCCCTTCCAGGATCCCGTGCGCGAGATCGGCGTCGTTCTCGATGACGGCAAAACACTGCGCATCCTCACCAACGACCTGGACGCCCCAGCCCAGGAGATCGCCGACCTCTACAAGCGCCGCTGGGCCATCGAACTCTTCTTCCGATGGGTCAAGCAGACCCTCCGCATCAAGCACTTCATCGGGCAATCGGAGAACGCCGTGCGCATCCAGATCGCCGTCGCCCTCATCGCCTACCTGCTGCTGCGCATCGCCAACGACGCCGTCAAAATCGTCGACAGCCCACTCGCCTTCGCCAGGCTCGTCCGCGCCAACATCATGCACCGTCGCAGCATCGACCAATTGCTCAAGCCGCCCACCATCCCAAAAAGCGACCCTCGCCAAGTCCATCTGGACTTACTCCCAACATGAACCGGACAGCCGTGGATCAAGTCCGGCCATGACGCCCACGTTGATTCGCTTGTTCGCGAACGGCCCCTTAGCGCCTATGGGGCCGGCCCCGGGGGGCCGGGCCGCTTTGCGCCGTGACGGGGCGATGCGCTATGTCATTCCCGTCGGGAACAGCCGAACGGAGAGGGAATGACCGCATCGCAGCAGGCGCAGGAGGCTGCGGGGAACGCCGTGGCGGCGGATCTGATCGCGGTGCTGGTGGCGGTTTCGGCCGGGGAGCCGCGGGTGCTGACGATTCGCGACGCGGCGGCGCTGCCGTCCGGACCGCTCGAGGCCGGCCATCGCTCGCTGCAATCGGGCCTGCGCGCCTGGGTCGAGCGGCAGACCGGGCATCCCGTCGGCTATGTCGAGCAGCTCTACACCTTCGCCGACCTCGACCGGGCGGGAGACGGCGACGGGCAGCGCGTCATTTCGGTCAGCTATCTCGGCCTGACCCGCGAGGGGGCGGCGCGGGAGCAGGCGCCGGGCTGGCGCAACTGGTACGATTATTTCCCCTGGGAGGATCATCGCGCCGGGGCGCCGGCCTGCCTGGAAGACGGGCTGGTGGCGCGGCTGCGGGCCTGGGCCGAGGCGGGCGCGGAGGCGGCGCGGAGTGAGCGCCGGCAGCGCGTCGCCATCGCCTTCGGCCTCGAGGGCAGCGACTGGAACGAGGAGCTGGTGCTGCAGCGCTACGAGCTGCTCTACGAGGCCGGCCTGGTGCCCGAGGCGCTGCGCGGCCGGCCGGAAGGGGCGGTGGTGCCGGCCGCCGGCCGGCCGATGACCGTCGACCATCGCCGCATCCTCGCCACCGGCATCGCCCGGCTGCGGGCCAAGATCAAGTACCGGCCGGTGGTGTTCGAGCTGATGCCCGCCACCTTCACGCTGCTGCAACTGCAGCGCAGCGTCGAGGCGCTGGCCGGGCGGCTGGTGCACAAGCAGAACTTCCGCCGGCTGATCGAGCAGCAGGACCTGGTCGAGGAGACCGGCGCCACCACCGCCGACACCGGCGGGCGGCCGGCGAAGCTGTTCCGCTTCCGCCATGCGGTGCTGGCCGAGCGGGCCGTGGCCGGCACGAAATTGCCGCTCACGCGGGCTTGACATCTCTTATGCTCAGGATCAGCATATGGCCACAATATGCTCATAGAGAGTATAAGACATGGCAAGCCTCAACGAAGCCCTGGCGCGCACGGCGCCGCTCTACGATCGGGTGCGGCGGGTGATCCCGCCGATGGAATGGCCGGTCTTCGCCGGGGACGTCGACGCCATCCTGGACCTGAAGCGCGAGCGCAATGCGGTGATCCTGGCGCACAACTACCAGACGCCGGAGATCTTCCACTGCGTCGCCGACCTCGTCGGCGACAGCCTGGCGCTGGCGCGCATGGCCGTCGACACCGAGGCCGACACCATCGTGCTGGCCGGCGTGCACTTCATGGCCGAGACCGCCAAGCTGCTCAACCCGGACCGCACCGTGCTGATCCCCGACATGCGGGCGGGCTGCTCGCTGGCCGATTCGATCACGGCCGCGGACGTGCGGCTCCTGCGCCAGCGCTATCCCGGCGTGCCGATCGTCACCTATGTCAACACCTCGGCCGCGGTGAAGGCCGAATCCGACATCTGCTGCACCTCCGGCAATGCCAAGGCCGTGGTGGAATCGCTCGGCGTCGACCGGGTGATCATGATCCCGGACGAGTTCCTCGCCCGGAACGTCGCGGCCGAGACCAAGGTGGAGATCATCGCCTGGAAGGGCCATTGCGAGGTGCATGAGCGCTTCTCGGCCGCGGAGGTCCGCCAGCTGCGCGAGGACCATCCCGGCGTCACCGTGCTCGCCCATCCCGAATGCCCGCCGGAGGTGGTGGCCGAGGCCGACTTCTCCGGCTCGACGGCGGTCATGTCGGACTATGTCCGCACCCGCCAGCCGGCCCGCGTCGTGCTGCTCACCGAATGCTCGATGAGCGACAACGTCGCGGTGCAGCACCCGAACGTCGAGTTCATCCGCCCCTGCAACCTCTGCCCGCACATGAAGCGGATCACGCTCAAGACCATCCGCGAGGCGCTGGAGCAGAACCGGCACGAGGTCACCATCGATCCGGCCGTGGCCGGGCGGGCCCGGCTGGCGGTCGAAAGGATGCTGGCGATATGACCCTCTCCCAACTCGCGGGGCGGCCGGTCGTCATCGGCGCCGGCCTCGCCGGCCTGATGACGGCGCTCAGGCTGGCGCCCGAGCCGGTGGTGCTGCTCTCCAAGGCGCCGCTCGGCGCCGACGCCTCCAGCCCCTGGGCCCAGGGCGGCCTCGCGGCCAGCCTGGGCGAAGACGACGACCCGGCTCGGCACCTCGCCGACACCCTCGCCGCCGGCGACGGGCTCTGCGACCCCGCGGCCGCCGGGCGCATCCTCGACGCCGCCCCGGCGGCGATCGCCGAGCTCGCCCGGCTCGGCGCCCGCTTCGACCGGGCGGCCGACGGCGCGCTGCAGCTCGGCCTCGAGGCCGCCCATAGCCGCAACCGCATCGTCCATGCCGCCGGCGACGGCACCGGCCGGGAGCTGATGCGCGCCCTGATCGAAGCGGTGCGCCGCACCCCGTCGATCGTCGTGGTCGAAGGGGTCGAGGCGCGGCGGATCCTGGTGGAGGACGGCGCCGTGGCCGGCGTGCTCGCCGCAGGATCCGCCGGCGCCGTGGCCCTGGCCTCGGACCGGGTGGTGCTGGCCACCGGCGGTATCGGCGGCCTGTTCCTCGACAGCACCAATCCCCTGGCCTGCTTCGGCCAGGGCCTCGCCCTGGCGGCGCGGGCGGGGGCGGTGCTCGCCGACCTCGAATTCATCCAGTTCCACCCGACGGCGCTGGACGGGCCGTCGCGGCCGATGAAGCTGGTCAGCGAGGCGGTGCGCGGCGAAGGCGCGGTGCTGATCGACGAGACCGGCCGGCGCTTCCTCGCCGGGATGCCGGGCGCCGAGCTCGCCCCGCGCGACGCGGTGGCGCGCGGCGTCTGGCGCCATCTCGCCGCCGGCCACCAGGTCTTCCTCGACGCGCGGCGCCGGCCCGGGGCGGATTTCGCCCGGCGCTTTCCCGGCATCGCCGCCCTCTGCCGCGAAGCGGGGTTCGACCCGGCCACCCAGCCGGTGCCGATCCGGCCGGCCGTGCACTACCACATGGGCGGCATCGCCGTGGACGAGGCCGGCCGCAGCTCGGTCGCCGGCCTATGGGCCTGCGGCGAGGTGGCCAGCACCGGCCTGCATGGGGCCAACCGGCTGGCCAGCAACTCGCTGACCGAGGCGGTCGTCTGCGCCGGCCGCGTCGCCGGGAGCGTGGCCGCGGCGGCGCCCGGCCGCGGCCGGCGGCTCGCCGCCCAGCCGCTGCCGCCGGCGGCGGATCCGGCGGCGGTGCGGCCGATCCTGTCGCGCGGGGTCGGCGTGCTGCGCGACGCGGCCGGCCTCGGCGCGGCGGTGGACGCGCTGCTGCCGCTCGCCGCCAATCCCGGCCCGGCGGCCGACCCGGCCGCGGTCGGGCTGATGATCGCCGTCGCGGCGCTGGGCCGCCGCGAGAGCCGTGGCGCCCATCACCGCACCGACTTTCCGCGGCCGGCGGCGGTGGCCCGCCGCTCGCGCCTCACCCTCGGCGAGGCCCTGGCCGCGGCCCGAGACCTCGCATCCCCCGTCCTGCCGCTCGCCAGGAGTGCCTGAGCCATGACCCTGTCGCCGCTGCCCCAGATCATGCTCGAGCCGCTGGTGCGGGCCGCCTTGCTGGAAGACCTCGGCCGGGCCGGGGATCTCACCACCGACGCGATCGTGCCGGCCGATTGCCGCGCGACCACGGTGCTGGCTGCGCGCCAGCCGGGCGTCGTCGCCGGGCTCGACCTGGCGGCGCTCGCCTTCCGCCTGATCGACCCGGCGATCTCGGTCGCCGCCCTGCGCGGCGACGGCGCCGCGGTCGCGCCGGGCGACGTCGTCGCCACCGTCGCCGGGCCGGCGCGCGGCCTGCTGACGGCCGAACGCACGGCGCTCAACTTCCTCTGCCGGCTCAGCGGCATCGCCACCGCCACGGCCGCCGTGGTCGCGGCGGTGGACGGCCACAAGGCGCGGATCGTCTGCACCCGCAAGACCACGCCGGGCCTCAGGGCGGTGGAGAAATATGCGGTCCGGGCCGGCGGCGGCAGCAACCACCGCTTCGGCCTCGACGACGCCGTGCTGATCAAGGACAACCACGTCGCCATCGCCGGCGGCATCCGGCCGGCGGTGGAGCGGGCCCGGGCCGGCGTCGGCCACCTCGTCAAGATCGAGCTGGAGGTCGACACCATGGCCCAGCTGGAGGAGGCGCTCGGCCTCGGCGTCGATGCGGTGCTGCTCGACAACATGACGCCGGAGGAACTCGGCCGGGCCGTGGCCATGGTCGGCGGCCGCGCCATCACCGAGGCGTCGGGGCGGGTGACGCGCGAGACCGCGCCGGCGATCGCCGCCACCGGCGTCGACCTGATCTCGATCGGCTGGCTGACGCACAGCGCGCCGATCCTCGACATCGGGCTGGATTATCGGGGGTAGGAGAGGGGGGGCGAGCGCGGCGGTCTCGAAGTTCGGCGCAGCGTCGCGCTTCACCGCGGGCCTAATGGGGGTTATCGCGGAGGTCGGGGGCCTCCGTGGCCGCCGCGCTCTAACCCGTCTTCGCGGATTGGGGGCAGATTGAGGCATCCCCGCGGTTGGCGATCAATGGGTTAGGCTAAAAGGTCTTCACTACGTCGACTGGCTTGGGCGAGGACGGAGGAGGTGATTCTGGGCGGGGGCTGTGGCGGCAATTGGAGCTTGAGGCGGCTGATGAGGAGGCTGAGTTCGGGCTCGGGCTGGGTGTAGCGGGTCAGCTGGATCTCGCGACCATCGGTGGTGGGCAAGTGGACGTCGATCATCTGGATGGCAACGAACTTTTCCAGAGCACTTCGAGCGGTCAGTCCCGGGGCCAGGGCGTGGAGGCGGCGGGTCAGGGTGATCTGCAGGCAATAGGCCAGGAAGGCGATGAAGATGTGGGCTTCTATCCGCCTCTCATCCTTGTGGAAGACCGGGCGGATCGCCAGGTCGCCTTTCAGGGTCTTGAAGACCTCTTCGACGGCGACGAGCTGAATGTAATATTGCCATAGCAGGGCGGGATCGTTGTCGGTGAGATTGGTTCGCAGCAGATAGCGCCCTTCACGCCGTCTGATGGTTCGCAGCCTCTTGCGGTCGAGGCGGAAGGTCAGCCCGCCGTTCTTGTCGATGTCGACATCGACCAGGCGCCAGGCGGTCGGCGCCTTGGAGCGCGCGGCGCCCAGCTTCATCAGGAGCTCCTCGCGGGAGACCGCCATGGCGGCGATCTGCCGGAGCCGCTTCCACAGCCATTTCAACTGCCGCCGCCGCATGGCCCGTTCCTTGGAGACGCGGTCGAGGCTCTGGGCGAAGACATAGAGTTCGCCATCCTCGGCCAGCAGCTTCACCTGAACGCCCTGCCGCGCCTCCTGCCAGGGCTTGTCCAGCAGGTGCTTTTCCAGGCGGTTCAGCCGTCCCTTGGGCGTTCCCACCAGATACTGGACCGGCGGGTCACTGGCCCGCATCTGTGCCAGGGCCGCCTCGGTGGGAATGCCGCGATCCATCACCCAGACGCGCCGCGCCTTGCCGTATTGCTGCTCGATCTTGCCGAGGAACATCCCCAGCGTCTTGCTGTCGGCGGTGTTGCCGGCCAGCACCTCGTAGGCCAAAGGCAAGCCCTCCGGGGTGACGACCAGGGCGATCACCACTTGCGGACAGTCCGGCCGCTTGTCGCGGCTATAGCCGTGACGGCGCTTGTCGCCCTCGGGCAGATCCGAGGCGTTGACCTCAAAATAGGTGCTGGTCAGATCGTAGAGCAGCACGTCGAAGCGGGCGTTGAACAGATCGCGCCAGCGCTCCGCCAGATGAGCGAACAGGGTCTGCCTGTGCGCCAGGAGCAGGTCGTGGCAGGCATACAGTTTGTGCGCCTCGGCCAACCCGAAGTCCGCCCCCAAGAGGTCGGCCATGGCGCTACGCTCGAACCATTCGCGATGCAGGCGCCATTCGCTGCCCGGTGCGATCAGGCGATAGGTCACCAGAACCTGAAGCACCTGGTCCCAGCGTGTCCCCTTGCGGCTCGGCGGCAGGCGGTCGGCCCAGAACCGATCGAGGTGCAGGTCGCGCCATAGGAGCCCGGCCAGCCAACAGGCACCCCATTGGCGCGGCCGGCACAGCCGGAGCTCCGACAAGCGAAGCTGCACCACTGAGGCATCGGCCGCGACGGCTTGGCAGCGATCCTCCGGAAACAGAGCCAGCGTCTGTCGATCGCCGGTGTCGGTATCGAGCACCTCGATGGCTTTGCGCCAGGCGGCGGCCTGAGAAGAGTTGATTTCACCCAAATACAAAACCTGCCGCTGCACCACCCGGCCATCGTCGAGACGCTTGTTCTCGACGATGTTCCAGTAGGTATGCGTCTTGCCGTCCTTCCTTCGCTCGGTTCGTCGCAGAAACATGGCGACATGAATCTATGCACGCCAAACCGTATCTTGGAAATAGCCTAGGTCTTCACTACAGCCGATTCCGGTAGAACATGCGAACCTCGCCTCAATCAGATCAAATACTTACGCGCTCAAAAAACCTCGAAATCGACGTTTCCGCGCGCGAATCCGCGAAGACGGGCTAAGTGTAGGCGGCTTTGCCAGAGCGCGACCAGACCGGGGATGAAAATCGCTCCTGCCGGGACGAGGGCACCGAATGCGAGAAGCTGCCGAACAAGCAATGATTGGGAAGGGCCAGCCAGCAGAACGACAAAAAAAGAAGGAGTGAATGTCAAGTAAGATGCAAAATAAACGAAGATGCCCAGTCCTAGTTAAATGTCATAATCAATGTTTCGCCGACTGTCATGAATGCGACAAAAAAAGGCGGCGGCAAAGCTATGCAGTGGGTTGAGGAATAATTTCTCTATGCCAAGTTTCGCCATCAAAAATACTGGATAATAAAAAATCGCGATCACGAGTCCCGCCTTCCACGGAGATACGTTCATGCGTGGTCCGCTTTTGCCTACGAACTGTTCCGCCTCTTCCGTTGATCTATGGTAGTATCCGATTGCGTCACAAAGTTGGGTGACTCCACCCTGCGATGGAAGAACCCGATGCTTGTGACGATCCTGTCGAGCCTTGGGTTCAATCGGGACATCGGCCGGACGGCGGCCCGGCTGACCGATCGCAGCGCCCCGACGACGAGGCCGTGCGGGTCAGGAGCGCTTCTGGTTCCGGTGGAGGATTACGAAGCCGACGATGAAATTCGCGCCGGCCGACGCTAGGGCCCCAGACACGAGAATTTCACGGAAGAGAGGTGATTGAGGAATTCCGGCCAGCATGACGACGACGAATGAGGGGATTACAGAGATATACGTGAAAATGATCGTCCAATACCTCGACTCTCGGTGCCCAAGTTCGATCATCAAGTCTCCTGACATTAATAATATTATATAATAGATCACGTATTCACTATGCATCGAATTTGGAAATATTGTATCTATACCAAGTTTATAGAATAGAAAGTTAGGAAAATATATAAGTGTAGAAACGATTGAATAGGAAAATATTTGTTTCCACCAGGTTTGGCTGCCTATCCGAGGGTCCATGATGACGCCCGAACTCTCTGGAATTATCTGTCTTCCCGTTAGTCCGTAGCTTGGGATTGTGGCCTAAACCGGATCAACTTGTCGTCGAAGCGAAGCAAATCGTCAGGGCGCGACATGGATCAGATTGAACGTCAGGAATGCCTCCGCGCAGCCTATCCCGCCGACTTGCAGACCGCCTCAATGGGATGCCCGTCCGGGTCGATGACGAAGGCCGCGAAATAATCCGGCCCATAGTGCGGCCGCAGCCCCGGAGGGCCGTTGTCCGTGCCGCCATGGGCTAGGGCGGCGGCGTGGAACAGGGCGACGGCCTCGCGGCTGGGCGCGGCGAAGGCGAGGTGGAAGCCCGGCCCCGGAGGCCGCAATCCCTCGGCCCGCAGCTTGATCGCGAACTTGTCGCCGCCGCCGGGCGGGCCGTAGCCGACGGCCTGGTTCGGATCGCCTGGGTTCAGGTCTTCCCAGACGCGGACATAGCCGAGCGGGGCGAGGGCGGCATCATAGAACGCCGCCGCGCGCTCGATGTTCGAGACCCCGAAGGACAGATGGTGCAGCATGCCATTTGGGCTCGCGTTCGGGCAGTCCGGTCCGTCCCCGCCCTACCAGTCGGCCGCGGCCGCCGCGCAGCCGGCGAGACCCGGCGTCGGGCTGGTGATCAGGCGCACCGGGATCGGCCGCAGGAACGCCTCCATCGGCGACTTGGCCTCGAAGGTGGCGCGGAAGCGGTCGGGGGCGATCAGCGACGACAGCTTCTGCACCACGCCGCCATAGAGGAACACGCCGCCCTTGGCCGCGAACATCAGCGCCACGTCGCCGGAGAAGCGGGCGAGGTAGTCGAGGAACAGGTCGGCGCTGTCGCGGGCGACGGCGTCGCCGCCGGCGAGGGCCAGCGTGCCGATCTCGGCGGCGTTCAGCCGTCTGATGTCGCCGGCCAGCTCGCGCAGGGCGGCGTCGATGCGCTCCAGGCCCGGGCCGGACAGCACGTGCTCGCCGGAGACGCGCCCGACCTGCCGACGGATGAGGTCGTGCGCCGCGGCCCAGCGTCCGTCCGGCGGGCCGATCTCGGCATGGCCGCCCTCGGAGGGCACGGCCGTCCAGTGGCCGCCGCCGCGCACCAACGCGCCGACGCCCAGGCCCGTGCCCGGGCCGAGCACGGCGACATTGCCGTCCGGGACGCCGTCGGCCACGTCGCCGATCACCTGCAGCTCGTCGCGCTGCAGGTGCGGCAGGGCGCGGGCGACCGCCTCGAAATCGTTGATCACGTCCAGCCGGGAGAAGCGCAGTGCCGCGGTGAGCTCCGGCGGGCGGAAGCGGAAGCGCGCCAGGTTGGTCGGGCCGACGACCTCGCCCGCCACCGGGCCGGCGATGGCGACGACCCCGGCATCGGGCCGCTCGCCGACCTCGGCGATATAGGCTTCGATCGCCGCCTGGAAGGTCGGGAAGGCCGCGTTCTTGTAGTGGCGCACCGAACGCGGCGCCGTCTCGCCGCGTCGCACCAGGGCGAACCGGCTGTTGGTGCCGCCGATATCGCCCAGCAGGATCAGTTCGCCCATCGGTTCGCTCCCCGGGCGGGATGCCGGAACCCGCCGAGGCGGCGAATCCGGCATCGCGCGGATAGTCCCATTCCAGCAAAGCGCCCGGACCGGACCTCAGGTTCCGTCCGGGCGGGTGATCCGGTCCCCGTCTTCGTCAGAGGGACTTCAGGATCTCTTCCACCATCTTCTTGGCGTCGCCGAACAGCATCATGGTGTTGTCCTTGAAGAACAGCTCGTTCTCGACGCCGGCATAGCCCGAGCCCATGCCACGCTTGATGAACAGCACGGTCTTGGCCTTCTCGACGTCGAGGATGGGCATGCCGAAGATCGGCGACTGCGGGTCGGTCTTGGCGGCCGGGTTGGTCACGTCGTTGGCGCCGATGACGAAGGCGACGTCGGCCTGGCCGAACTCGGCGTTGATGTCCTCCAGCTCGAACACCTCGTCATAGGGCACGTTGGCCTCGGCCAGCAGCACGTTCATGTGGCCGGGCATGCGGCCGGCGACGGGGTGGATGGCGTATTTGACGTCCACGCCCTCGGCCTTGAGCCGGTCGGCCATCTCGCGCAGCGCGTGCTGGGCCTGCGCCACGGCCATGCCGTAGCCCGGCACGATGATGACCTTGGAGGCGTTCTTCATGATGAAGGCGGCGTCGTCGGCCGAGCCCTGCTTGACCGGCCGGGTCTCGACCGCCCCGCCGGCGCCGGCGGCGGTGTCGCCGCCGAAGCCGCCGAGGATCACGGAGATGAACGAGCGGTTCATCGCCTTGCACATGATGTAGCTGAGGATGGCGCCGGAGGAGCCGACCAGCGCGCCGGTGATGATCAGCGCGAGATTGCCCAAGGTGAAGCCGATGCCGGCAGCGGCCCAGCCGGAATAGGAGTTCAGCATCGACACGACCACCGGCATGTCGGCGCCGCCGATCGGGATGATGATGAGGCCGCCGAGCACCAGCGACACCAGTACGATCAGCCAGAACAGGGCGTGGCTCTCGCTCGTCACGAAGGCGACGATCAGCACGACCAGCAGCACCGCCAGGGCGATGTTGATGAGGTGGCGGCTCGGCAGCATGATCGGCTTGCCCGACATGTTGCCGTTGAGCTTGGCGAAGGCGATGACCGAGCCGGTGAAGGTGATGGCGCCGATGGCCACGCCCAGCGACATCTCCACCAGCGAGGCGCCGTGGATGGCGCCGGACTCGCCGATGCCGAAGGCGACCGGCGCGTAGAGCGCGCCGGCGGCGACGAACACCGCCGCCAGGCCGACGCCGGAATGGAAGGCGGCGACGAGCTGGGGCATCGCCGTCATGGCGACGCGCCGGGCGATCACCGCGCCGATGCCGCCGCCGATGGCGATGCCCAGCACCACCAGCAGCCAGCCGGAGACGCCCGAGGGCGGCGCGACGGCCAGGGTGGTGACGATGGCCAGCGCCATGCCGATCATGCCGTAGCGGTTGCCCTGGCGCGAGGTGGCGGGCGAGGACAGGCCGCGCAGCGCCAGGATGAACAGCACGCCGGCGACGAGGTAGAGCAACTGGACGAGGTTGACCGACATCGTCCGCTCCTAGTGCTTCTTGGACGGCGCGGCGCCGTCCTTGGGCTTGTACATCGCCAGCATGCGCTGGGTGACCAGGAAGCCGCCGAAGATGTTGATCGAGGCCAGGATCAGGGCGAGAAAGCCGAGCGCCCGGGCCCAGAGCGGGCCGGTGTCGAGCCCGTCGCCGACCGCGACGCCGACCGAGAGCAGCGCGCCGACCACGATCACCGAGGAGATGGCGTTGGTCACCGACATCAGCGGCGTGTGCAGCGCCGGGGTCACCGACCAGACGACGTAGTAGCCCACGAAGATCGCCAGCACGAAGATGGCGAAGCGGAAGACGAAGGGGTCGATCGCCCCCCCGGTGACGGCGTGCGCGGCCCCGCCGACGGCGGCGGCGATCTGGTCGGCATATTGCTGGGCCGAATCGGCCGCCTGGCGCGCCATCTCGGCGGATTGCCGGGCATGTTCGAGCAGTTTCTCAGGAGATTCCGGCATGGTGGGCCCCGATGTGCATGGGAGCGGCGCGGAAGCCGCCGATGGCAAGGGATGGGTAGCGTCCGCTGCCCCGGTTGGGAGGTGGTCCGATATGGCTTTCAAACCATATCCGATCACGCACCCGAGGTCTTGGGCTGGAAGCCGGGATGGACGACGGCGCCGTCGCGGGTGAGCAGCGTCGCCTTGACCAGCTCGTCGTCCCAGTTGGGCTTGAGCACCTTCTCCTTCTTGTCGACCAGAGTCTCGACGAAGGCGTAGAGGTTGCGGGCATAGAGGCTGGAGGAGGAGGCGGCGAGGCGCCCGGGCACGTTGAGGTGGCCGACGATCTTGACGCCGTTGGCCGTGGTGACCACCTCGCCCGGCACGGCGCCCTCGACATTGCCGCCGCGCTCGACCGCAAGGTCGACGATCACCGAGCCGGGCCGCATGCCGGCGACCATGGCGGCGGAGACCAGGCGCGGCGCCGGGCGGCCGGGGATCAGCGCCGTGGTGACGACGATGTCCTGCTTCCTGATGTGGTCGGCCACCAGCGCCGCCTGCTTGGCCTGGTATTCCGCCGACATCGGCTTGGCGTAGCCGGCTGATGTCTCGGCCTGCTTGAACTCCTCGTCCTCGACCGCGACGAACTTGGCGCCGAGCGAGGCGACCTGTTCCTTGGCGGCGGGGCGCACGTCGGTGGCGGTGACGATGGCGCCGAGGCGCCGGGCCGTGGCGATCGCCTGCAGGCCGGCGACGCCGGCGCCCATGACGAAGAGCTTGGCCGCCGGCACGGTGCCGGCCGCGGTCATCATCATCGGCAGGGCCCGGCCGAACTCGGCCGCGGCATCGATCACGGCACGATAGCCGGCGAGGTTGGCCTGCGAGGACAGGACGTCCATCACCTGGGCACGGGTGATGCGCGGCATCAGCTCCATGGCGAAGGCGCTGACGCCGGCGCCGGCGAGCTCGCCCAGCGCGGCCTCGTTGCCGTAGGGGTCCATGATGGCGACGACCAGGGCGCCGGCCTTGTAGCCCGCCAGCTCGGAGGCGGCCGGGCGGCGCACCTTCAGCACGATGTCGGCGTCGCGGACGACGTCGGAACCGATCTGAGCCCCGGCGGCCTCATAGTCGGCGTCGGGGATGCCGGAGCGGTCGCCGGCGCCCGCCGCCACCGCGACGCCGGCACCCAGGCCGATGAGCTTCTTCACCGTCTCGGGCGTCGCCGCGACGCGTGGTTCCCCCGCCTCGATCTCCGCGGGTATGGCGATACGCATGGCTCCCGTCTCCGCAATTGTGCGGCGATCGCGCCCGCTCGTCGGTGCGAAGACATGGCTATCCGTGTCGCGGACGCCCCTTTCCGCTCCGGTTCGCGCGGCGGATTCTGCCGGCTCGTGTCTCCAAGCAGGGTCTCTCGAACCTGCTTCCACTTGTGAATCCGAGCAGCGCCGACCTTGCTTCAAAAGCGCAAAGTCAATCGTGGCGAGGGCCGCGAGACGCTGCTTGGGACCGCGCTTGGCGCGGGGTCGAATCCAGGAACGATGTCAGTGCGTGACCATCAGCAGCGTCGCCAGCATCACGACGAGGACGACCACGCCCGGCTTCCAGTCGAGGCTCTTGATGGCGAGGCCGAGAACCGAAGCGACGGTCGCGACGACCAGCCAGAAGCCGCCGAGGACCCAGCGATGGGTGGTGCCGCCGATGGCGAGCGTCACCACGACGCACAGGACCCAGACCAGGGCGATGGCGCTCAGGCGCATGAAGCCGTCATAGGTCCGCTGGTGCTCGGCAAAGTCGCCGGCGGTCATCGTGCTTTCGGTATGGTCGGCCATGGGCATCCTCGGCAGGCTCGGTCTCCGAGGCTTTAGCGCGAAGCGCCCGTGGGTGCAATCACGCCGTGGCGGCTTTACGACGCAGCGGCGGGGCGCCTCCGGGGGTCTGCCTCGCCGTCAACGTTAACGCGGCGCTCATCTTCCCCGGCCAAGATGCGGCGAGGTTCGACGGTCGTCCGGCCGCTTCGCGCCGCGTGCTGCGTCAGGGTTCCCAGATGGATATCGCAACCGGAATCGGCCTCGTTTTCGGCTTTGCCGTCTTCATCTTCCTGATGATGGACGGCGGCGGGCTGATGATGTTCATCTCCGAGCATGCCGGCATCGTGATCTTCGGCGGCGCCACGGCCGCCACGATGATCCGCTTTCCCTTCTCCACCATCGCGCACGGCCTGCCGCTGGCGATGAAATACGCCTTCACCTCGCGACGGCTGTCGCAGCGCGAGGTGGTCGACGAGATCACGCGCCTGGCCGAGATCGTGCGCAAGAGCGGGCCGATCGCCCTGGAGAACGAGGCGATCGAGGACGAGTTCCTGGCCAAGGGCATGCGCATGGTCGCCGACGGCTACGACCGGGACTTCATCCGCGACACGCTGGAGCGGGACCGAGACAACACCTTGTTCCGCCTCGACGAGGCCCAGAAGGTCTACCGCGCCATCGGCGACTGCGCCCCCGCCTTCGGCATGGTCGGCACGCTGGTGGGCATGGTCCAGATGTTCGCCAACATGGACGATCCCTCCAAGCTGGGCCCGTTCATGGCGACCGCCCTGCTGGCCACGCTCTACGGCGCCGTGCTCGCCAACCTCGTCTGCATGCCGATCGCCGACAAGGTCAGCCTCAAGGCCGAGGATCTGGAGGTCAATTCGACCCTGATCATCGACGGCGTGCTGGCGATCCGCGAATCCAAGAGCCCGACCCTGGTGCGCGAATTGCTGATGGCCTACCTGCCCGAGCATTCGCGCCACGAAGCGCTCGCCTGAGGACCGCTCATGTCCAGGAAGAAGAAGGGACATGCCGGGGGCCATGGCTGGTTCGTCACCTTCGCCGACCTGATGGGCCTCCTGATGAGCTTCTTCGTGATGCTCACCGCCTATTCCACCATGGACCAGAAGAAGCTGCAGATGGTGGCAGGCTCGATGGCGCAGGCCTTCGGCACGCTGAAGGAGAGCCGCTTCGCCGGCGTGGTCGAGATCGACGGCGTGCCCACCCGCCCGAACCTGAAGCATGTGGAGAATATCGACGTCTCGCAGGCGACCGACCGGCCGGCGCCGCGCAAGCGCGACGTCCAGGTCGAGGGCGTCGTCGACCCGGCGATCGAGCAGCGCCGCGCCAGCGCCGCCGCCTCGATCCGCCAGGCCCTGCAGGCGAGCCCGGAATTCTCCGACCTCGTCAGCAATCTGCGGGTGACGGAGACGCCGAAGGGCCTCAACATCGAGCTGGTCGACCAGGACGGCCGTTCGATGTTTGCCCCCGGCTCGCCGAACCCGAACACGCGGGCGCTGGCCATGCTGTCGCGCATCGCGCCGGTGCTGGTGCGCCTGCCCAACCGCGTCGAGGTCACGGGGCACACCGCCTGGAGCGGCCTCGCCGGCGGCGAGACGGACGGCGGCTCGGCCGCGCATTGGCGACTGTCCTCGGACCGGGCCCTGGCCGTGCGCGACGTGCTCGCCGCCGGCGGCGTGGCCGACGACCGCTTCGCCGCCGTGGTCGGCAAGGCCGATGCCGAGCCGGCCATGGTCGACGACCCGTCGATGGCGATGAACCGCCGCGTCTCCATCCTGCTGCTCGACAGCCCGCCGCCGGTGCCGAGCGGGCTGAAGCCCTGAGAGTCAGTACCAGGCGTCGGGCGCCGCCGCCTTCTTGCGCGCGACATGGTCGGCCAGCGCGTCGCGGACACCCTCCTCCAGCGGCGGCGGCTCGTGCGCGGCCAGCATGGCCTTCCAGCGGGCATTGGCGCGCTGTACGATGTCCTTGGACCCTTCCTCCGACCATTGCTCGTAGGAATTGTTGTCCGACAGCGGGAAATCGTAGAAGGCCGTCTCGTAGTTGCGCATGGTGTGGGCCGAGCCGAGGAAATGCTTGCCGGGGCCGACCTCCCGGAAGGCGTCGAGGGCGAAGGCGTTGTCGTCGACCGGCAGGCCGGCGGCCAGGGTGTGGAAGGCGCCGCACTGCTCGGCGTCCATGACGAACTTCTCGTAGGACATGGCCAGCGCCCCTTCGGCCCAGCCCGCGGCGTGCAGGATGAAATGCGCGCCGCAGAGGAAGGCCGGCCACATCGAGTTGGCGCTCTCGTAGGCGGCCTGGGCATCGGGGATCTTCGAGGCGCAGAGGTTGCCGCCGCAGCGCAGCGGCACGCCGAGCCGGCGGGCGAGCTGGCCGATGGCCAGGTACCCCAGCGCCGGCTCGGGCGTACCGAAGGTCGGCGCGCCCGATTTCAGCGACATCGAGGACAGGAAATTGCCGAGGATCGCCGGCGCGCCGGGACGCTCCAGCTGGGTGAGCGCGACGCACATCATCGCTTCGGCGAAGCACTGCGCCAGGGCGCCGGCGGTGGTCACCGGCCCCATGGCGCCGCCGAGGATGAAGGGCACGCACACCGCCGCCTGGTTGGCGGCGGCATAGGTGCGGATGACCCGGCTGGCCTCGCCGTCGAGCACCAGCGGCGAATTGGTGTTGACGTTGCCGAGGATGACGCAGTTGGCGTCGACGAAATCGGCGCCGAACAGGATGCGGCACATCTCGATGGAGTCGGCGGCCCGCGGCGCGGTCGTGACCGAGCCCATGAAGGCCTTGTCGCTCAGCGTCATGTGCGCCAGCACCATGTCGAGATGGCGCTTGTTCACCGGCACGTCGACCGGCTCGCACACGGTGCCGCCGGAGTGGTGCAGCCAGGGCGAGGCGTAGGCGAGCTTGACGAAGTTGCGGAAGTCCTCGAGCGAGCCGTAGCGGCGGCCGCGGTCGGCGTCGGTGACGAAGGGCGAGCCGTAGGCCGGCGCGAACACGGTGTGGTCGCCGCCGATCACCACCGAGCGCGCCGGATTGCGCGCGTGCTGGACGAAGCTCGCCGGGCAGGATTTCCGGATGATGGCGCGCACCAGGCCGCGCGGCGGGCGGATGCGGCAGCCTTCGGTCTGCGCGCCGGCGGCGCGGAACAGGTCGACCGCCTCCTGGTCGCCGCGGATCTCGAACCCGACCTCCTCCAGGATGCGGTCGGCGTGCTCCTCCACCAGCACCAGGGCTTCCTCGGACAGGAGCTCGTAGGGCGGGATGCGCCGGGTGATGCAGGCCGGCGCGGCAAGGCCGCCGCGCCCGCTCCGCCTGGCCTCCCGCCCGCCGCGTCCCCGCCGTGCCGTCGTCTCCGCCTCGGGCGCCATGGCCGATCTCTCCCGCATCCCGGCCATGCTATCGGCGCGGGAACGGGCGAAAGACCGGAAACGGACATTTCGTGGCCTGCAGGCGACGTTTCCTGCCGCCGTTGCGGCGCGGCAGCCGCCCCGGCCGATTTGACAGGGCGGTGAAATCACAATAGCCTGAACAAATACGGAACATCGGAGAGGCCCTTGTCCTTCGCCCTCACCAGGCCACACACGGTCTCGCCGTGGGTGGCCTTTCCGCTGGCCTTGGCCGCGAGCACCGCGGTGGCTGCGCTCGACGCCTGGATCGCAGCCTCGGAGATCGCAAGCTGGTATGCGAATCTCCGCAAGCCGGCCTTCGCGCCGCCGGACTGGATGGTGCTGGCGGCGTGGCCGCTGCTGCACGGGGTGATGGCGCTCGCCGCCGGCCGCGTCGCCACCCTGCCGCGCGGGACACCGCTGCGGCGCGAGGCGCTGGTGCTGTTCGCGGTTCAGCTGGCTCTGAGCGTGGTCTGGTCGCTGCTGTTCTTCGGCCGGAACAATCCGGAGGCCGGCCTGCTCACCAGCGTCCTCCTGCTGGCGGCGGCGGCAGCCACGACCGCGGCGTTCTGGCGGCTCGACCGCGCCGCCGGCCGGCTGATGCTGCCCTGCCTCGCCTGGGTCGGCTTCGTCAGCATGCTGAACGGGACGATCGTGGCGCTGAACTGAGCGCCCTCAGTGCACCGGTTCGATCAGGGTGACCGAGCGCTCGGACGAGAGGCGGCGGATGGCGGTCTCGGCTTCGAGCACGTCGTCGATGCCGGTGAGGATGGTCTCGGCCGTGTCGCCGCGGCCGGGATCGGCGGCCTCGTGGCGGACTTCCAGTGTGCCGTAGCCACGCTCGACCTTGCGGCGCTCGACGCCGAGGATGGCGTTGGCAGGCAGGGTGCGGACCGGCCTGCCCGACAGCGAGAGCGTCATCAGCCGCCGGTCGGTGACGAGGATGACCGTGTCGCGAGCCCGGCGCGCCGCGGCGTGCGGCGTGAGCATGAGGTAGCAGCCCATCAGCACCACGGGCACGGCGATCAGCGCCATGGCGATGGGAAAGGCCAGGGCGCCGCCGAAGCGCAAAGCCCCCCACACCGCCTGCAGCGCCAGGACCGCGATCGGCGCAGCCAGCGTCGCCAGGAGCCCGCCGGCCACGGCGGTCGGCCAGGCCTGGCGCGCCGCCTCGCGCGGGTCGGGCATGGTGACGAAGACGATCGGTTCGGCCGGCTGCAGGGCCTTCACCACGGTGCGGCGCGCCGCCTCGCTCAGGCGCAGCAATCCCGACATGACTCCTATCCCTCGCGCCACCAGCGACCTTGCCGACGGGCCATGGAACCCCTAAAAGGTGCGCCGATCAAGCTTCAAGACCGTGGGGCTCCCAGGCCATGGACAAATTCACGACACTGACGGGCGTCGCCGCGCCCCTGGACATCATGAACGTCGACACGGACATGATCATTCCCAAGCAATATCTCAAGACCATCAAGCGCACGGGCCTGGGCGCCGGCCTGTTCGCCGAGATGCGCTTCAAGGACGACGGCAGCGAGAACCCCGACTTCGTGCTGAACAAGCCGGCCTATCGCCAGGCCAAGATCATCGTCGCCGGTGACAATTTCGGCTGCGGCTCCTCGCGCGAGCACGCACCCTGGGCACTGCTCGATTTCGGCATCCGCTGCGTGATCTCGACCTCCTTCGCCGACATCTTTTACAACAACTGCTTCAACAACGGCATCCTGCCGGTGGTGGTCTCGCCCGAGGATCTGGAGAAGCTGCTCGACGACGCCGGCCGCGGCGCCAACGCCACGCTGACCGTCGACCTGATGGCGCAGGAGATCCGCGGCCCCGACGGCGGCGTGGTCACCTTCGACATCGACCCGGCCCGCAAGGAGAAGCTGCTCAACGGCCTCGACGACATCGGCCTCACCATCGAGAAGAAGGCGCCCTCGATCTCGACCTTCGAGAAGAAGACCGCCGAGGCGCGCCCCTGGATCTGAGGGGCGGCAACGGCCCGCAGGGAGCCGCGTCGGTATGCGGCAGGGGAACGGCGCTGCGGAAGTGACCGGTCGCCGTTCCCGGGCGGGACCGCCGGCCTGACGGGCGCATCCCGCAAGGAGCCGGGGTTGTCCGTCCCGGCAAGCAATGCGAGGCTGCGTGCCTAGATCGGGCGATCGGCGGTTCGCGTCGCGGGACCGTCGGCAGGCCCTTGCAAGCGGCGCAAATCCCACCATCCTTATGCGTGACCCCGCGACGGGGCCGCAACGGGATGTCACATGAACTATTTTCGCACCGCCATCCTCCTCGCCGGCATGACCGCGCTGTTCATGGGCGTCGGCTTCCTGATCGGCGGTTCGGGCGGCATGCTGATCGCGCTGGCCGTGGCGGTCGCCACCAACCTGTTCGCCTTCTTCCGCTCCGGCGACATGGTGCTCGGCATGTACGGCGCGCGCGAGGCGAGCCCGGCGTCGGAGCCGGCCCTGCATGCGATGACGGCGGAGCTGGCGCGCCGTGCCGGCCTGCCCATGCCCAGGCTCTACGTCATCGACGACCCGCAGCCCAACGCCTTCGCCACCGGACCGAACCCCGACAAGGCCGCCGTCGCCGTCAATTCCGGCCTGATGCAGATCCTGACCCGCGACGAGGTCGCGGGCGTGGTGGCGCATGAACTCGCCCATATCAAGCATCGCGACACGCTGCTGATGACCGTGACGGCGACGCTGGCGGGCGCCATCTCGATGCTCGCCAATTTCGGCATGTTCTTCTCGGGCAACCGCGACAACAACAACGGCATGGGGCCGATCGCCACCATCCTGATGATGATCCTGGCGCCCTTCGCGGCGATGATCGTGCAGATGGCGATCTCGCGGTCGCGCGAATACGAGGCGGACCGGCTCGGTGCGGAGATCTGCGGCCAGCCGCTGGCGCTCGCCTCGGCGCTGGCCAAGATCCACAACGCCGCGCACCAGATTCCCAACCAGGCGGCGGAGGCCAATCCGGCGACCGCGCACATGTTCATCATCAATCCGCTGTCGGGCGCGCGGATGGACAACCTGTTCTCGACCCATCCCGACACCGAGAACCGCATCGCCGCGCTCGAGGAGATCGCGCGTCGCTCCGGCCCGCCGCGGCGGCCGGCAGGCCCCGGCTTCGTCGACGGCGTGACGCTCGACGATATCGGCCGCGAGCCCGGCGGACGGCACAATCCCTGGGGCGGGCAGGGGGCTTCGGAGCCGCGCAGGGGACCGTGGGGTTGAACAGGCTGCCGCCCGCGGCATCGCTCGTGGCGATCTTGCGTGATGACGACGAGATGCCGTCTACGGGCTGCACGCCTTCCGGAAGAAGACGCAGCAGACGGCAAAACGGGATTTGGACCTTGCCGCAGCGCGAGTGGTGACGGTTCAGGCCGAAGGGGGCGGGAGGGAGCTGCCGGTCCCCGCCGGTCCCGCCCCGCCGGCCGCCAGCGTCCGCACCCAATAGGCCGTGGCCGGATCGTCCGGCCAGTCGCGCGCCAGCGCCTCGAACAGCGCGAGGGCCTGCGGCGCACCGTCCTGCATCGCCGCATAGGCGGCGTCATAGGCGCGCCGGCGATCATCGGTGGCGTCGTCCGGCCAGGGACTGTAGACGGCGGTCGCCGCCGCCCGGCCGCGCAGCGTCACCGTGCCGAGGGGACGCAGGCGTTCGGGCTGGCCGATGGCGCCGGCGGCGCGGGCGCCCAGGCAGATGGTGGTGCCGAACTGCTTGTTGATGGCCTCGAGCCGCGCCGCCGAGTTCACGGCGTCGCCATGGGCGGTGTAGTCGAGATGGCCGAGGCCGCCGACGTCGCCGACGATCACCGGCCCGGTCTCGAAGCCGATGCGGGTGCGCCCGAAGCCGAGGCGCCGGGCATCCTCGCGCTCGCGGAAGGCGGCGGTGAAGCGGCCGATCTCGATCGAGCAGTCCAGGGCCGCCCGGGCGTGGCCGGGCACGTCGAGCGGCGCGTTGAACAGGCCGTGCACCGCATCGCCGACGATCTTGTCGACCATGCCGCCATGGCGGATGACGATGGCGCAGACCCCCTCGAAATAGGCGTCGAGCGCGCCGACCAGGGTGCGCGGCTCGGCGGTCTCCGACATGGTGGTGAACCCCTCGATGTCGGAGAACAGGGCGGTGACCTCGCGCAACTCGCCCTCGATCTTCAGCTCCTCGGGCGCGGCGGTGAGGCGGCGTACGATGGCGGGGGAGAGATAGCGGCCGAACTTGCGCTCGATGGCGCTGCGCAGCTTGCGGGTGCGGGCGAACAGCACCAGCGCCCCGGCGTTGAAGGTGGCGACGGCCGGGATCAGCGGTCCGGCCGGGTCGACCAGCAGGTCCATCCGGGCGAAGAGGGCAAGGGAGGTGGCGATCCAGGCGACGATGATCAGGGCCAGGACACCGGCAGCCGCCATCGGCCCGAGCATCAGGGCCGAGGCCAGGGCGATCAGCCCGAGCACCGCCGCCACCGCCGGTTCGACCACGCCGGGCAGGTCGATCCGCTGGATCACCCGGCCGGCCCGGATGTTCTCGACGATCTCGGCCTGGAGCTGCACGGTCGGCGTCAGCGGGTCGGCCGCCGTGGCGAAGAAGGCGCCGGCCTCCGGCGCGCTGGTCCCGATCAGCACGATGCGGCCGGCAAAGCGGCCGGCCGGCACCTTGCCGTCCATGACGTCGGCGGCAGAGACGGTGCGCGCCGGCCAGGTCGAAGCGGCAGCCAGATGCAGGCGCATCGTCGCGCCCTCGCGCAGCGGCAGCTTGAGCGGGCCGATCGACACCGCCTCGCCGTCGTCTTCCAGCACGAAGGTCGAGGCCTGCTCGGCGTCGCGCACCACCTCGAAGGCGAAGCCGGCATAGATTTCGCCGGCGCCGCGCACGAAGATCGGCGCGTCGCGCACCCGCGCTCCCGGCCCGGCGGATAGGGACAGCACGCCGACGGCTGCGGCGCTGTCGGCGAGCTGGGGCAATGGCGCGGCCACGCCGGCGGCCTCGCGCAGGCGCTGCTGGCCGGGCTTGCCGTTGACGACGATCGGCGCGGGGAAGGGGGCGGCGTCGCGGCTGACGTCGTCCAGCACCAGGCCGAGCACGACATCGCTGCGGGAGATGACGTTGGCAAGGTCGGTGTCGTCGTCGCGCAGCGTGTCGGCGAAGGCGGCGAGATCCTCGCGCCGCGCCTCCTTGGCGACGGCGCGCAGCACCGGCGCCGGCGCGCGGCGGTCGGCACCGCGCAGCAGGATGTCGAGGCCGACGACGGCGGGCTGTCCCTGCTGGACGCGTTCGACCAGGGCGGCCAGCATGCCGCGCCGCCAGGGCCAGGAGCCCTTGGCGGCCAGGCTCGCCCGGTCGAGGTCGACCACCACCACGCCCTCCGGCTTGCGGGCGGGTGGCACCAGCATACCCATCAGGTCGAAGGCGTTTTCGCGCAGCCGTGTCGCCGCGCCGCCGGGATCGGTCAGGAGGAAGGCCATGCCCAGGCCGAAGGCGACGAGCCCCGCCGCGATCGCCGGGCGGTGGCCGGGATCAGCCACGCCGTTCGGCCTTGTCGCGTGAGGCGTGCTCGCTGCTGGTCTGCGCCAGGCGCATCAGGGCCGGCACGTCGCATTGGATGATGGCGCCGCGCCGCTCGATGGCGCCCGCCGCCTCGAAGGCGGCGATCAGGCGGTTGACCTTGGGGCGGCTGGCGCCGACGAAACTGGCGATGGCGCCCTGCGAGATGGTCAGCGGCGCGATGCGGGCACCGTCGGGCCGGGTGCGGCCGTGGCGCTTGAGATGCCAGAGCAGGAAGCGGGCGACGCGCGCCTCGAGCGGATAGAGCGCGATCGATTCGAGCTGGTCGGTGGTCTCCCGCACGCGGGCGCACAGCACCTGCAGGATCGGCATGTGCAGGGCCGGACGCTCGGCCAGCAATCGGGCGAAGGGCGGCTGGCCGATGAAGCCGGCGACCACGGGCGAAGCCGCGACCGCATCGGCCGAGCGCCGGCCGCCGTCGATGACGGCGATCTCGCCGATGACGTCGCCGGCCTCGGCCTCGCGCAGGATCAGTTCGCGGCCCTCGGCCGAGACGATGGAAAGGCGGATGCGCCCCTGCAGCAGCACGATCATGCCTTCGCCGGGATCGCCGCGCAGGAACAGCGTCTCGCCGTCGGCATAGCGACGCTCCACGGCCAGGGCCACGACGGCGTCGAGATCCGCCTCGCTGACTTGCGCGAACAGTTCGAGGCGGGCGAGAGCGGCGCGAAGCGGCGTGGTCATGGGCACTCGGCTGGGGAACTGGCAAGGCGGGGCGGCACTATGCAGCCGAGGCGGCCGAACGGCAAATCCCCGGCCGCCCGGTCACGAAAATGTAACGCTCAAGCGCCGCGCCGAGCGGCCCTTGTCCAGAGGCTGCGGGGGCTCCCCGAGCTTCTAGCCGAGGCGCTCGATCATCGTCATCGCCGCGGCTGGGTTGCGCACCTTGAAGCCGCTGATGACATAGAGGAAGACGTCGCGCGCCCCGCCGCCGCCGGTTGCCGGCGGTGCCGCGGTCTGAAGGTCGGCCGGCGCCGTCCCCGCCGACCATTGGCGGGCCCGCTCGACCCACGCGCCGATCTCGGCGTCGGAATAGCCCTTCTCCTCGCTTTCGCGCGTACCCATCAGGCGGGCATAGACGAAGGGAGCGGTGACGTCGGCGATCTGCGGGTAGTCCGAATCGGCGGCGACCACGATGGCGACGCCGTGCTCGCGCGCCAGGGCGACGAAGTCGGGCGAGCGGAAGCTGTCGTGGCGCACCTCGACCGCATGGCGGATCGCCTGCCCGTCGACGCTCTTGGGCAGGAGCTTCAGGAAGGCCTCGAAATCGGCGGGGTCGAACTTCTTGGTCGCCGCGAACTGCCAGTTGATCGGCCCGAGCTTGCGCTTGAGCTGCGTGACGCCGCTGGTGAGGAAGCGCTCGACCGATTCGCCCGCCTCGGCCAGCACGCGCCGGTTGGTGGTGAAGCGCGGCCCCTTCAGCGAGAACACGAAGTCGTCCGGGGTCTCGTCATGCCATTTGGCGAAGCTCTCGGGTTTCTGCGAGCCGTAGAAGGTGCCGTTGATCTCGATCGAGGTCAGCTTGCTGCTGGCATATTCGAGCTCGCGCTTCTGCGGCAGGCCGTCGGGATAGAACGGGCCGCGCCAGGGCTCGTAGGTCCAGCCGCCGATTCCGATGCGGATGGTCGGCTTTGCGTCTGTCTGCGGCATGGCGGGCGTCTCCCGGGTAGCTTGAGCGAGGCGGCCGGCAGCCTACACCGAGGGGCCGGCCGGGCCAAAGCCGTCGGGGACGGTGCGGCCGGCCGGCGCGTGGTCCGACCATGTTGGGGGCACGGCGGCCCGCACGACGGAAGGGAGGGCGAGGCTTCCTCGCCCTTGCCGATCGCCCGGCGGCCGACCGCGGACCATGGGCTCGACCGTCAGGTCACCAGGAAATCGCCCGCCGTGAGCGCTGCATGGTTGCCGAGCGTCGCGATCTGTATCGCCCCGCCGGCGCCGCTACCGTTGGAATCGTAGAACAGCGCGCCCGTCGACGGATTGTAG
The DNA here is from genome assembly GCF_057554225.1 of Labrys sp. Lb11. Classification (NCBI taxonomy): domain Bacteria; kingdom Pseudomonadati; phylum Pseudomonadota; class Alphaproteobacteria; order Hyphomicrobiales; family Xanthobacteraceae; genus Labrys; species Labrys sp. Lb11. Next base: position 868,083 of record NZ_BAAJOT010000002.1, on the reverse strand, counting down.
ACGATGTAGTCGTCGGCATCGGCTGCCGCCGCGCCGACGTGGAAGAAGGCTGGGTCCAGCGCGTGCGCGGCTCCGGCCCCGAGCTTGGTGAAGATCGCGTTCTCCAGCCAGATCGTGTCGTCGTTGCCGGCGACGTTGGAGAAATCCCGGATGGCGTCGCGGTTTGCCGTGGCGTTCGGCGCCGTGTCGAAGACAAAGCTGTCGTCGCCCGTGCCGCCGGTCAGGGCGTCGACGCCGGTGCCGCCGCGGAGCTGGTCGTTGCCGCCGCCGCCGTTGAGCGTATCGTTGCCGGCACCGCCGCTCAGCGTGTCGTTGCCGGCCATGCCGGCGAGCGCGTTGCTGAAGCTGTTGCCGGTGATGACGTTGGCGACGGCGCTGCCGGTGCCGTCGAGCGCCGTTGCGACGTTGGACAGCGTCAGGTTCTCGACGCCGGTGACGCGAGCGGTGTTCGACAGGCTGAGGCTGATCGTCGAGATGATGGTGTCGAGGCCATCGGTGTCGACGCCGGCCAATTTCTCGTAAACGCCGTTGTCGTCGACGGTGTCTCCAACGTTGTCGACGAAATAGACGTCGTTTCCGGAGCCTCCGCTCATGTAATCGGCGCCGCTGCCGCCATCGAGCCGGTCATTGCCCGCATTGCCCGACAGATAGTCGTTGCCGCCGCCACCCTTCAGGATGTTGGCGCCGTCATTGCCGGTTATGTAGTTGTCGCGATCGTTGCCGGTGCCGTTGATGTTGGCCCTTCCCGCGAGCGACAGGGACTCGACCAGGCCTCGCACCGCGGCGGTGTCGGCCAGGCTGAAGCTGATCGACGACGTCACGCTGTCATTGCCTCCGGAACCGGGGGAGGCCTCGTCGACCACGTCGCCGGCGTTGTTGACGACATAGTGGTCGCCGCCGGCGCCGCCCCGCATGATGTCGGCCCCCGAACCGCCGTCGAGACTGTCGAAGCCCGCCCCGCCGATCAGGGTGTCGTTGCCGGCGCCGCCGAAAAGACGGTCATCGCCGCCGCCGCCGTCGAGGACATTGGCGGCGCCATTGCCGGTGATCTGATTTCGCAGATCGTTGCCGGTGCCGGCGAGGGCGGCCGTACCCGTGAGCATGAGGTTCTCGACCTGCCCGAGGACGGAGGCGGTGTTGGCGAGGCTGAAGCTGATCGAGGCGACGACAAGGTCGTCGTTGGAGTCGCCGGTGGTCTCGTCGACGGTGTCTCCGGCATCGTCGACGAAATAGGTGTCGTCGCCGCCGTCGCCGCGCATCCAGTCCACGCCCGTGCCGCCGACCAGCCTGTCCTGGCCGGTCCCGCCCATCAGCATGTCGTCGTCCGCGCCACCGCGGAGAACATCGTCGCCGGCTTCACCCCGCAGCTCGTCGGAACCGCCCTCGCCGACGATGACATCGTTCCCGTCCAATCCGAATATCACGTCGCTCGCCGTCGAGCGGCCGCGCAGCGTGTCCCCGAAGCTGGAGCCGACGACGACCTCGATGCCGTCATAGGTGTCGCCGCGGGCGTCTCCCGCGGTGCCGCCGGTATCGAGGTCGAGGACCACGGCAGCCTTCGCATCCGTATAGTCGGCGATGTCGACGCCCGCTCCGCCGACGAGCGCATCGGCCCCCGAGCCTCCGAAGAGCCTGTCGTTGCCGCTGCCTCCGAAAAGACTGTCGTCGCCGCTCTTGCCGTGCAGGACATCGTCGCCGTCCATGCCGAAAATCATGTCGGCCGCAGCCTCCCGGCCCCTCAGGCCGTCCCCGAACCTGGAGCCGGAGACGGCCTCGATGCTGTCGAAGGTATCCCCGTTCGCGTCGCCGCCGGTGCCCCCGACATCGAGGTCGAGCGTCACCCCGGCACCGGCGCTCGAATAGTCGGCCGTATCGATGCCGATTCCGCCGCTCAGCCGATCGGCTCCGGCGTCGCCGCTGAGCCGGTCGTCACCGCCGCCGCCGAAAAGCTCGTCATTGCCTCCGCGCCCGCCGAGCAGATCGTTGCCGTCATTGCCGATGAGGACATTGGTCCCGTCGTCGCCGCCCAGGCCGTCGTCGAGATCGGAACCGGTGAGGTTCTGAATCGCGATATAGGTGTCGCCGGCCGCGTCGCCGGTATTGCCGGCGGAAAACAGGAGATCGGCCGCCACGCCGGCCAGTGCATCCTGATAGGACGCAGTGTTCACGCCGATGCCGCCGTTGAGGACATCGGCGCCGGCGCCGCCGATGAGAACATCGTCGCCCCCGCGGCCGTATAGTGTGTCGTCGCCATCCAGTCCGAAGATGAAGTCGATATCGACAGTGCCGCCGATGTCGTCGGCGCCGTCGGTCCCCCTGATGTTTGCCATGCCTGCGTCTCCTGGTTGATGGCTTCGGTGCCGGCCTCGTGCCGGACGGCCTGACGGCGGCACCGCGATCCCGACGTCACTGGCGGCGCACCGTGGAGACGAGCGTTGAAATCGACGTTGAAAATCCGCCGTTTCGACGAATCGACGCGGTCCGGTGGCGGAGACAGGCACTTTCCGCGATGGGACCGGGCTGCTAGATTCGAAGGCGGACGGGAGGCTCGCCGGGGTGTCGTTGGAGATTCGCGTTCTCGGGAGCCTGACCGCTTTTCGCGGCGGCGAGGCCGTCCTGCTCCCGCCCTCGAGGAAGACCCGCGCGCTTCTTGCCTATCTGGCGCTTGTCGACCGGCCGCAGCGGCGCGAGCGTCTGTGCGAGATGTTCTGGGAGATTCCGGACGACCCGCGCGGCGCACTCCGCTGGAGCCTCTCCAAGATACGGCAAATTCTCCCGTCGGGGCGCGACGGCATTCTGAAGGCCGACCGCAATGTCGTGGGCCTGGACACCAGCCGAATCATTGTCGACATCAAGCCGTTGCGCGAGCTGGGCCATCGCGACATCGAGGCTCTCGACACCGAAGCACTGGAGAAACTCGTCGGCCTCTTCCGAGGCGGCTTTCTCGATGACCTGTCGCTGCCCCGCTGCCCGGAATTCGAGGCTTGGCGGGTGGCGATCGGCGATGAACTCGGCGTGACGCGCCTTCGCCTTCTGCGCACGCTGATCGATCGCCTCGCCGACGAGCCGTCTCGTGCGCTGCCGCATGCGCACGCATTGCAGGCACTGGAACCCGATGACCACGGCGTTCGCGCCGAGATCCAGAGGCTGTGCGACGCTGCCCGGCAGTCGGTCCTGCTTCAGCGCAGGCCTGCGGAGGACGATGCGCACAGAGGGACGGTCCGGACCGGAGAACAGCCACCCCAGGTCGGAGGGACGCAGCTTCCCGCCGCGGAGAAGCCTCTCCTCGTCCAGGAAATCCGCGGATGCGTGACGCCCGATGGCGTTCGGCTCGCCTACGCGCTGAGCGGCGACGGTCCGCCCCTGGTCAAGGCGTCCCACTGGATGTCGCACCTGGAACGCGACTGGGACAGCCCCATCTGGAAGCACTGGATGGAAGCGCTTTCGGCACGCTTCCGGTTCGTGCGCTACGACCAGCGGGGAAACGGCCTGTCGGACCGCGATCCCGCCGATCTGTCCTTCGCAGCGATGGTCTCCGACCTGGAGAGCGTCGTCGACGCAGCCGGGTCTCGCCGTGTGTTCCTGCTCGGCATTTCGCAGGGCTGCGCGGTGTCCATCGCCTATGCCGCGCGTCACCCCGAGCGTGTGGCCGGCATGGTCCTGTACGGCGGCTTCGCCCGGGGCTGGCGCAAGAGGGCGGATGCGCGCGGGGCTGCCCGGCGCCAAGCCATGAGCGCGCTGATCCGGGAGGGGTGGGGGCAGGACGATCCGGTCTTCCGCCAGATGTTCACATCCATGTACATCCCGGAGGCAACGCCCGAGCAGAAGGAATGGTACAACGAACTGCAGCGTGCCACGACCTCCGCCGACGTCGCGCATCGGATATTCGAGGAAGTTGCCGACATCGACGTGGAGGCGCTCCTGCCCCGGATCCGCGTGCCGACGCTCGTCGCGCACGCGACACGCGACGCCGCCGTTCCGTTCGAGCTGGGGCAGGCGATAGCCGCCGGGATTCCCGGGGCGCGTTTTCTGGCGCTCGACAGCGCCAACCATGTGCTGCTGGCCCATGAACCGGCCTTCGCCACGCTCGTGGAGGAGGCGCACCGTTTCCTGACCGACCCGGAAGAGACGCGGCAGCTCGCCCTGCCGCGGACCAAGCTCGGGATCGACCGCTCGCGCCAGTACGTCACCGTGCTCGCGGCGGAGGTGGTGTCTCCCATGCACGTGTTCGAGACGGCCGATCCGGAAGTGGCGATCCGCCAGCTCCAGCCTGTCCATGATCGGCTGATCCAGGTGATCGAGGAGCATGGCGGCGTCGTGACGGCCGGCATGGACGGCGCCGTCACGGCAGCCTTCGGCTTGGCGAGAGCAACCGAAGACCATGCGTTCCTCGCCTGTCGCGCGGCCCTTGCCGCCAGGCTTGCCGTGGAGGATGCGTCGCGGGGAACCTCCCAGGTGAGGGCAGGCATCGATACCGGTGAAGTGATCGTTCGGCATCAGTGGACCGCCGACGGCAACCGCACGGAGCTGAACGGCCTCGCGCCGCGTGCGGCCAACCGCCTGATGCGGGCGCTGCACCGGGCAACAATTGCAGCCACAGCCCGGGCCCGCACGGCGGCCGGCGGCTACGCGCAGATGCAGCGCATGACACACTCCGAGTATCCACAACTCGGCCGCGACGAGCACGTCTATGAACTCCTGAGTGAGAATCAGGCGCTTTCGCGCTGGCATCTCAGGGCCAATCGCGGGCTGACCAAGCTCACCGCACGCGATACGGAACTCGAGAGCCTGCTCGCAGCATGGCGGCGGGTCAGGGAAGGCCAGGGGCAGGTCGTCGGCATCGTCGCCGATGCCGGACTTGGAAAGTCGAGGCTCGCGCACGAGTTCCTGGCTATCGGCGAGGTGGCCGCCTTCACCGTGCTCGAGAGCGGCGGCCTCGAGTTCGACTCGGCCGTCTCGCTGGGCGTCATCAAGAAGCTGCTGCTGTCCGCCTGCGATATTCGCGGCGAGGACGCGCTGCCTGAAGCGCGCGGCCGGTTTTTGCGAAAGCACGCGGAGCTGGGCCTCGACTCCCGCCATATCGCGCCGCTCTCCTTTCTTGTCGATCTGCCTGTGGAGGATGCCGATTGGCGACAGATCGATGCACGGGAACGGACGCGGCTGATCCGCGAGGCCGTCACCACGTTCCTGGTGGCGATGAGTCGGGTATCGCCCGTCGCCGTTCTGGTGGAGGATCTGCATTGGATCGATGCGGAGAGCGAGAAAGTCCTGGACCGGCTGGTCGAGACCGTCGGCGCCAACCGCATCCTGCTCCTCGCGACCTACAGGCCCCAATATCGGCACGGCTGGGGCAGGCGCGGCTATTTCCAGCAGATCAGGCTCGAGCGTTTCGTTCGCGAAGACGCGGATCGGTTCCTGTGCGAACTGCTCGGCCCCGATTCCAGCCTGCGCGAGTTGCGCCTTCTTCTTGCCGAACGCGCCGAAGGAACCCCGCTGTTCCTGGAGGAGATGGTGCGCGCACTCGCCGCAAGCGGCGCGCTTGCCGGCGAGCCGGGGCGATTCCGCCCCGTGGGCGCCATCGATACCGTCGTCATCCCGTCCTCGATCCAGTCGGTGATCGCCGCGCGCATCGGGCAGCTCAGCGATATCGAGCGGCAGGTCCTGCAGATCGCATCCGTGATCGGCAGAAACGTCCCGGCCCCCCTGATACGGCGCCTTGCACCGGAGACCGGGCTGGAAACGGCGCTGGACAGGCTCAAGGACCTGGAATTCCTCTTCGAGGTGCAGAGCTACCCGCATGTCGAGTACACGTTCAAGCATGCGCTGACGCTGAACGTCGCCTATGCTTCCCTCCTTGTGGAGGATCGCAGGACGCTGCACGCACGCGTGCTGGCGGCGATGGAAGCGCTTTACGCCGACTCGCTCACCCATCACATCGAACAATTGGCCGAGCATGCGGTCCGGGCCGAACGGTGGGAGACGGCCGCCCGCTGCCTGTTTGCCGCCGCGCAGCGGGCGGAGGAGCGCTCCGCCTATGCCGCGGCGGCGCAGTTCCTCGAAAACGCGCGCAGCGCGGTGGCTGCCTTGCCGCGGACGCCGGAGACCATCGCGCAGGCCATAGACCTGCGCGTCAGGATGCGTACCGCCTATGGCGTCCTGGGGGCCTATCGCAAGGCGCTGGAACCCCTGCTGGAAGCGCGCGGCCTGGCGGCGGAACTGGGCGATCGCCAGCGCATATCGGACGTCCTGCTGCATCTGAGTTACCTCAACAGTTGCCATGGCCGCTACGAGGAGGCGCTCGAACCGGCCGAGACGCTGAACCGAGACGCGTCGGCGGCCGGCATGGATCTCTGCATCGGCGAGTCCGACCTGGCCGCCTCGCAAGCCCATGTCCTGCGCGGCGAAGCGCGGCAGGTGCTGGCACGGCTCGCTCCTCACGAGGAGAATTTCACCAGCCGATGGCGCCATGAGCGGTTCGGCCAGATCGGCGCGCGCGCCGTCTGGTATCTGGGATGCCGCGCCCAGGCGGCGGCGCTCCTGGGCCGTTTCGGCGATGCCGATCGGGCCCTGGCCGAACTCCAACGCGTCGCCGGCGAGGTCGCCAGGCCGCTCGACACGTGCGGGGCAGCCTTCTTCTCCGGCTTCGTCGGTGTGCTGCGCGGTCCCGACCCGGACCTCGTCGCCAGCCTGCGTGACTGCGCCAAGGCGGCGGAAGCCGACGGCGTGCTCCTGGTGCAGCGTTGGCTTCTCACCATCCTCGGCCACGCCGAGTTCATGCTCGGGGAGACGGAAGCGGCCTATGCGACCCTCGAGACGGCGATCATCGAGGCGGAGCGGCTGGATTTGCCGCATTGGGAGTGCCACGCGAGGACCATGCTGGCCTATCTGCGCGCGCGGCTGCGCGAACCGGAGGCGGCGGCGAATCTCGCCCATGCCCTGGACCTGGCCCGGCGGCGCGCGGATCCCTGGAGCGAGGTCCTGGCTCTGAGGGGGCTTGCCGAGCTCAGATCGTCCAAGGCCTCCCTGGCCTTGCTGGAGGAGGCATGTGCGCTGGCGCGGGCGCGGGACCTGCGGCCGGAGCTTGCGCGGTCCCTCCGCGCCCTGGGATCGGCGCAGCATCGCGCCAGTATGGCCGCCGCGGCGTCGACCCTCGAAGAGGCCGCGGCGCTTTTCGGCGCGATGCGGCTGCGGGACAGCTTCCTCGATACCGGTGTTCCGGTTGCCGCCCGCGCCGCCGCTGCGCCATGGTCTCGGCTTGGCGGACCGCGCGCTGCGATTTGAGCGGGCGACGGCGGCGGGGGCAGCTACCGCAATCCCGGTGACGCTGATCGCCGTGGTCTCGTTTCCCGGCCGCGACAGCGGGCAGCGAGGTAGCCGTCGATGTGCGCGGCAAGGTCTTCCGCGTCGCGCCCGACGCCGTCGATGAAGCTGGAATTGCGCCGCCGCATGAAATTGAGCCCGAGCACATAGAGGCCGGGCATCGGGCAGGTGCCTCCCTCGTTCATGATCTCGCCCCGTGCATCGAGGACCGGCATGGTCAGCCAAGGATAGCTGCGGCGATAGCCGGTGGCCCAGATCACCGTCCTTATGTCCTTCCTCGCGAGATCCAGCCCGAGGGAGTCGGCCTGGAGAAGGACGGGCCTGGCAACCTCCTCCCTGTCTGCCTGCCCATATCCGCCCCTTTCGACCGCGGCATCGATACCGCCGAGGATGCGAGCCAGCCGGCGGTCGGCGGCGGCTGTCGTCTGCGCGAGGTCGCCGTCAAGCCGGACATGCGACCCGTCGATGCCCGACACGCGTCCTGCCAGTCGGACGCCCGCGCCATGCAGGACGGCAAGGTCGATCACGCGGTGGTCCGGGCTGCCGACGAGCTGCAGCGAGGGTTCCGTGCGGCCGGCGAGAATGTCCGGTACATCCGTCCTGGATCTGCTCAGGCTGCCGAGCCGGTCGAGCCACCACATGATGTCCCTGCCGCGATAGCGCCGGGGCACGCGCGTGTGCCGGCCGACGGACAGGGTGACCGGTCGCCCCGAGGCGCTGATCTCTTCGGCCAGTTGCACGCCGGTCGCGGAAGCGCCGACCACCAGGACGCCGCCATCCGCGAGCTGGCCGGGACAGCGATAGTCCGAAGGCACGACCTGCGTGATGCGCGGCGAGAGGCTCGATGCCATGGCCGGCACGCTGGGAATGTCGCAGTATCCGGTCGCGATCACCAGGACGCGTCCCGTCCATTCGCCCTGAGTGGTCACGAGACGATACCCGCCGCCGGACCGGCTGGCGGAGAGCACGTTCGCATCGCATGCCACGGGCGCGCCGACCAGGCGCGCATAGTCCCGCAGGAACCGCACCGTCTCCGCCACGGTCATGAAACCGTGCGGATCCGGGCCGCGATAGCCGCCTCCCGGCAAGCGAGTCATCCAGTTCGGCGTCAGGAGGCGAAGCGAATGCCACCGCTCGCTGCGCCAGCGCTCGCCGATCCGGCCGCGCTCCAGCACGACGTGGTCGATGCCGCGCACGGCAAGGCATCGGCTCATGGCAAGGCCGGCCTGGCCGGCACCGACAACAACGACATCCGTGCGCTTCATCTGGCTGGCAACGCGGCTCGGGCCGCATCGCGGGCCTCGATCCGGTCGAGGCGGCGATGCGGCTGTTCCGGAACGATGGCTCAGGCGTCGATGCTGACCGTGACGGGCACGCCGTTGGTCAGGACGTCGAACACGGCGGAGCGGGCGCGCGACTGCGTGACGATGTCCCTGAGCTTTTCCGCCGGAGCGTCCCCTTTCACCGAGACGCTGACGCGGACGCCCTGGTAGCCGTTGCGGACCTCCTCGGACAGACCGAGGATGCCGCGCAGGTCCATGTCGCCTTCGACCGTCGATTCCACCTCGTGCAGCGTCACGCCGCGGGCTGCCGCGATGTTGGCGATGCCTGCTGTCAGGCAGGAGGCGAGCGCATGAAGCAGGTATTCGACCGGCGTCGGGCCCTGATCCTGTCCGCAAAGCACGGCGGGGTGGTCGGCTTCGGCCTGATGGGAGAGCGCATGCGCGTGCTCCGCGCCTGCGCCGAAGAAATGCGCCATCGTGCTGGTGCTGTGCGTGCCGGACACCCAGCGGTTCCTGGCCCGAAACCTGAACCGGGCGAGATCGGGTTGCCCTGCAACGGCGTTGATGGTGGCGAACAGCGCCGGCGTGTCGACGCCGTTGCGCGGCGCCGGCGGTGCTTTCCTGCCCGCGGGCCTGTCGATCGTCATCGTGTCGTCTTGCATGTCACTCTCCTGGGGTGGGGGCGTGGCCGGGCTTTGCCCCGGGCCGACCCGATGTCTGCGCCGCCGGCGTGGAACGCGTCGTTTGAACGGCAGTGGAAATGGCGTGTTTTCGTCACGCCGGGTGATGAGAGGCGGCGCGGCTCTCTCATGTTCAAACGGGCTCTCCCGGACCTGCCGGTCACCCCTCGGAGGGCGGGCGTGACGCCTTGGACTGCATCCACCGGGGGAGCAGGCTTTCGGGATTCGGGCACGCGCCCTTGCGGTGCGGGGCACCGATCAAGTCCAGACGGGCGGCAAGCGTGCCGTCCCGCCAGGCGGCAAGCGTCTCCATGCAGCCGCCGACATGCTCGCCGCCGACGAAGACCTGGGGGATGGTCGGCGACCCGACCCGGGCCCTCAGGGCCTTGCGGATTTCGCCGTCCATCCCGTTCCTTCTGAACTCCGGCGCATCGATGTCGATCGACCGGTGAGCGATGCCGGCGTGGTCGAGCAGCTTTTTCACCGTCCAGCAGAATTCGCACCAGGCCAATGCGAACACGACGACCGCATGCCCGTGGTCGTGGATCGTTCGGTCGATCAGGGCGTCGGCCGCCGGATCGATCCGAATGTCGCCGGGGGGCGTGGCGGGCTGGGCAAAGGACGGCGGCCGGTCGAAGCGATATCCGGGCGTCGAGCGGGAGATGTGCTCCTCCTCAGGCGTCATCTCCTCGCTGACATGGTCGAACAGGACCGTGCTGAGATAACGCTCCCCGGTATCGGGCAGCATGCACACTATGTTCTGCGCCGGTCCCGGCCGCCGGGCCAGTTCGAGCGCGCCGGCGAGAGTGGCGCCGCCGGAGATGCCGACCAGGATTCCCTCCTCTTCCGCGAGCCTGCGGGCCGCGCTCAGGGCGCTACCGCCGGAAATGGGCAGGATCTCGTCGACGAGGCCATCGGTCATCGCCTCGCCGACGATCCGGGGGATGAAGTCCGGGCTCCAGCCCTGGATCGGGTGCGGCCGGAAGCGCGTGTGCGCCCGCGCCGGCCGGCCGTGTTCGTCGAAAGCCTGTGGTATGCCGCTCGACAGCAGCGCCGAGTTGTCCGGCTCGCACACCACGATCCGCGTTTCCGGCCGCTCACGCCTGAGGACGCGGGCGACGCCGGCAAGGGTTCCGCCGGTCCCCGTGCCCGTGACCCAGCAATCGAGGCGGCGGTCGTGGAAGGCCGCAAGGATCTCGCGAGCCGTCGTCCGGGCATGGATATCCGCGTTGACGGGCGTCTCGAACTGCCGGCAGAGGAACCATCCGTGCGTCTGCGCCAGTTCGGCCGCCTTGGCGATCGCGCCGCTGGCGCGTTCGACGGCGGGCGTCAGCACCACTTTGGCGCCGAAGAAACGCATCAGCCTGCGCCGTTCGAGACTGGCGTTTTCCGGCATGACGATGACAAGCGGATAGCCCTTCCTGGCACAGACCATGGCAAGGGCAATGCCGGTATTGCCGCTGGTCGCTTCGACCACGGTCTGGCCGAACCGCAGCGCGCCGGTCCGCTCCGCCTCCTCGACGATCGCCATGGCGAGCCGGTCCTTGACCGAGCCGCCGGGGTTGAACGCCTCGACCTTGGCGTAGAGCGAGGCGGAGCCGCCGCCGATGCGGGCAAGATGAACGACGGGAGTATCGCCGATCGTGTCGAGGATGCTGTTGCGGATGGCATGCATCGTACGGTCCCCTGGACGCTGTGGAGCGGGGCCGGCCCCCTCTCTCTCGTCCCCGTCGATGCAGGATGCGCGTGGTGCGCAGCGTTCGAGGAAGCATGGAAATTCGCCGCGTCCTCGTTTGAATCGGCATCCCGGCGCGGGACCCGGCGTATCGAGGCCGTGATGCCGGCGCTGGGCTCGATGCTTCGCCGCCGCGGGCTGGCGCGCACGGGCATGGCCGTCGCGGATATCAGCCGGACCGAGCCGCTGCGACGCCTCGCCGGAGGCGCCGGCCGGGCCGAAGCGGGGCGACAAAGCCGTTGTACGACAACCCCGCGATGCGCTATCCCGGTCGATGATCCTTCACGTCATCGTGCCATGCCGACCTGGTCGACGGACATCGTGCCCAAGTCCGAGCGCTTCGCCTATTGGCGGGAAGTGCGGGCGAAGAACCTGTTCGGCGTGACCGCCGAGCTGGAACGCGATGCGCATGCATCGTTCCGGGGCTCGTTCTCGGCGCTGCCGGTCGGGCCCGCCAGCGTGGTGGAGGTGCATGCCTCGCCCTATCGCGTGATGCGCCACGCGGCGGACATCGAGCGGACGCCCAGCGACAGCCTGTGCATCTACCAGCAGACCGATGGCGGCGGCTGGTTCGAGACCGGCGGCGGCGAGTTCATCGTGCCGAGCGGGGGGCTCGCCGCCAGCTATTCGGATCTGCCCTATCTCACCCGGCCGACCACGCGCGGCGGCTATCATTTCCGGATCGTGAAGATCCCGTTCTCCGTCTGCAAGCCGCTGTTCGACTGTCGGCGGATGACGCCGGGGCTGGTGCGCGAGGACACCGGCCTGGCGCCGATGCTGGCCGCCTGCTTCGCCAGCTTCGTGCAGCAGGCGCCGCGTCTGCACGGCGAGGCGGCGCAGGTGGCGATCGAGACGCTGGCCTGGCTGGCGCTCGGCGCCCGCGGCCAGGGCGGGCCGGCCGACGAGCGGACGCTCGCCGCTCAGCGGGAGGGCCGCCTGCAACTGGCGAGCCGCCTGATCGACAGGCATCTTCGCTCCCCGAACCTGTCGGTCTCGAAGGTGGCGGGCCTCATGTCCATCTCCGAGCGGCAACTGCATTCGCTGTTCGAGCCGACCGGCGTCAGCTTTTCGCGCACGGTGACGCTGCGCCGCGTCGCCCTGGCGCGCCAGCGACTGGAGCAGGGAGCCGACGCTTCGGTGGCCGCCACGGCCTTCACGTGCGGCTTCGACAGCCTGGCCACCTTCTACCGGGCCTTCAAGGCGGTCTACGGCGTGGCGCCGCGGGATTTCCTGCGCCGGTCGCGAAGCTAGGACGCGCCATGTCGTCTTGCGCAAATCGAGACGTCTTCCGCAGGCATTGAGACGACAGGCGCGGCCGCCGCGGGCCAATCTGCGGCACCGATCGCCGCGGGTGAGCGCTGGCGGCGTCGGCGGCAGGGCGGCACGGGCTCGTCGGGATCAGCGCAGGGAATGTGTCATGACCGTCTTCTTCAAGGCCGCCGCCGTGGCATCGGCGTTTGCGGCGCTCATCGCGGTGGGTCCCGCGTCCGCCAACTCCGACGATGCCGCCTGGATCAAGAAGTGCGTCTCCGACAATGCCGACCAGAACCAGTCGGCGCAGACCGTCGCCGTCTATTGCACGTGCATGAACAACAAGATGTCGTCCGACGAGACCTTGTCGATCACCGCATGGGAGAAGACTCATCCGGCCGAGCAGGAGTCCTGCTCGAAGGAGGCCGGCTGGAAGGGGTGAAGCCGATCCGGGCGCGCGCGAAAACGCCGCCTGCGTCAGCCTTGCGGCCGGGGCGGCATGCCTTGCGTCCGTGACCTCGCCGCTCCGGACCAGCCCTGTCCACGCGCCCAGGACCGCGGCGCGCGGCGTTCCCTCACGGCCGGGCTCGTCCTGTCCATCCGCATGCGACGGTTGTAGTCCGCCCGCGACGAGCAGGCGCATGTGGGTGGCCAGGACCGGCCCGGCCATGGGATTTGCGTGCGAGCGCGGACGGACTGTTCAAGGCCGCCGCGCAGTGCTTCACTCGTGCCCGGGCTGAGCGCGGCATGAGCATGGTCATCGCGGACCTCACCTGGGCCGAACCGTTGCGGCGCCTTGCCGGGCGTGCCGCCGATCTGCTGCTGCCGCCGCGTTGCCCGGCCTGCCTTGTCCCGACCGGCTCGCATCGCGCGCTCTGCCCTGCCTGCTGGGCCGCCCTGCCGCTGATCGAGCGGCCCTATTGCGAACGGCTCGGCATTCCCTTCGCCTTCGATCACGGCGACGGCGCTCTGTCGGCGGAGGCGATCGCCGATCCGCCGGCCTTCGGCAAGGCGCGCATGGCGGCGCGCTATGACGGCGTCGCCGTCGACCTCGTGCACCGGTTGAAATATGGCGACCGCGTCGACATCGCGCCCGTGCTCGGCGGCCTGATGGCACGGGCGGGCGCGGATATCCTGCATGGCGCGGACCTGGTCGTGCCCGTGCCGCTGCACCGGTGGCGACTGTGGCGGCGGCGCTTCAACCAGTCGGGCCTGCTCGGCCAGGAGATCGCCCGCCTTTCCGGCGTGGCCTACGACCCTTTCCTGGTGGTGCGCCGGCGGCGTACGGTCCAGCAGGTCGGGCTCAGCCGCAACGAGCGCGCCCGCAACGTCCAGGGCGCCTTTGCCGTGCCGGAGACGCGGCGGCCGGACCTGAAGGGGCGGCGCATCGTGCTCGTCGACGATGTCATCACCACCGGCGCGACGGTGGAGGCGGCGGCGCGGACGCTGCTGCGCGCCGGCGCGGCCAATGTCGACGTGCTTGCCTTTGCCCGGGCCATGCGCGGCGGAGTCGAGTAGGTGCCTTGTGAGGCGAGGGCAAAAGCCTATATGTTCTGTGTATCCAATACTCTGGGTGCCCCATGCCACCGGTCGTGATCTACACCAAGTCCACCTGTCCTTATTGCGATGCGGCCAAGGACCTTTTGCGTCGGAAGAACGTTCCCTTCCAGGAGATCGACGTCGGTGGCAAGCCGCAGGAGCAGGCCGCGATGAGCGTGCGCGCGCATGGCCGCCGCACCGTGCCGCAGATTTTCATCGGCGAGATCCATGTCGGCGGTTGCGACGATCTCCATGATCTCGACGCCGCCGGCAGACTCGATCCGTTGCTCGCGGCCTGAGGAGGACATCATGCGTTTCGTCGCCGCCTGCCTGCAGATGCGCTCGACCCGCAAGCCTGCTGCCAATGTCGACACCGTCGCCCGGGCGGCGCGCGAGGCCAAGGCGGCCGGCGTCGCCTATTTGCAGACGCCGGAGATGACCACCGCAGTGGAGCGGGACCGGGCCGCCCTGATGGCGGTGATCGGCGACGACCAGGTCAATCCCGAGCTCGACGCCTTCCGCGCCATCGCCCGCGACAACGGGCTGGTGCTGCATGTCGGCTCCATGGCGGTGCGTGTCGGCGACAAGGCGCGGAACCGCGCCTTCGTGATCGACGGGCAGGGCGAGATCCTCGCCGTCTACGACAAGATCCATCTGTTCGATGTCGATCTCGCCGGCGGGGAAAGCTGGCGGGAGTCCAACTCCTATGATGGCGGCGGCAAGGCCGTGCTGGCGGATCTGCCGTTTGCGCGCCTGGGCCTCGGCATCTGCTACGACGTGCGCTTTCCCCAGCTGTTCCGGGCCTATGGCGACGCCGGCGCCGAGGTGATCTCGGCTCCCGCCTGTTTCACCCGCCAGACCGGCGAGGCGCATTGGCACGTGCTGCAGCGGGCGCGGGCGATCGAGAACGGCGCCTTCATGATTTCGGCCGCCCAGGCCGGGCTGCACGAAGACGGACGCGAGACTTTCGGCCATTCCCTGATCGTCGATCCGTGGGGGCGGGTGCTGGCCGATGCCGGCAAGGAGCCGGGCCTGATCATGGCGGAGATCGACGTCCACGCCGTGGCGGCGACGCGCGGCAAGATCCCCAATCTGAGGAATGCGCGGCCGTTCGAGGTCGAGTTTGCCGAAAGCACTGTGATGAGGGCGGCCGAGTGATCCGTTATGCCCTGGCCTGCGACAAGGGCCACGACTTCGAAAGCTGGTTCCGCGATGCCGCCGCCTATGACGCGCAGGCCGAGCGCGGGTTCCTGAGCTGCCCGACCTGCGGCTCGAACAGCGTCAGCAAGGCGATCATGGCGCCGCAGGTGGCCCGCAAGGATCGCGCCCAGCGCCGTGCCGAGCCGGCGGCGGGCCCGGAGGGAGCCGAACAGCCGGTGGCGCTGGTCTCGCCGCAGGAGGCGGAGCTGCGCGAGAAGCTGCGGGAGTTGCGCAGCACCCTGATCCGCAACTCGGACGATGTCGGCAAGCGCTTTGCGGACGAAGCCCGCAAGATGCATTTCGGCGAGATCGAGCACCGCTCGATCCATGGCGAGGCGACAGCCGAGGATGCGCGCGCCCTGATCGAGGACGGGGTGGAGTTCTACCCGCTGCCGGGCGTGCCGGACGAGCGCAACTGACCGGCCGGGGCCTGAGCCGAAGGTCGTCCGGCTCTCAGGGCCGCGCCAGCGTCATCATGTAGTTGACGTCGAGGTCCGACCCGAGCCGCCACTGGTCGCGCAGCGGGTCGTAGACGACGCCGCGACGGTCGACGGTCTCGAGGCCGGCGGCGGTCGTCGCGGCCTCGATCTCCGCCGGCGTCACGAACTTGTCCCAGCGATGCGTGCCCCGGGGCAGCCAGCCCAGCACATATTCGGCCGCGACGATCGCCAGCGCATGCGCCTTGAGCGTGCGGTTGAGGGTGGAGACGATCAGGAGGCCGCCCGGCCTGACCAGGCCGGCACAGGTCGCGAGGAAGGCGGCGGCGTCGACGACATGCTCGACGATCTCCATGGCCAGCACCACGTCGAAGCGCTCGCCGGCGGCCGCGATCTCCTCGGCTGCGGCGCAGCGATAGTCGATGGCGAGGCCCGAGCGCGCCGCATGCAGCCGCGCCGCTTCGATGCTGGCGGCGGCGGCGTCGAGGCCGGTGACGGTGCCGCCCAGCCGCGCCAGCGGCTCGCTGAGCAGGCCGGCGCCGCAGCCGATGTCGGCGAGGGCGAGGCCGGCGAGGCCGTCCAGCGCCTGGGCATCGCGCCCGAACCGGTCGGCGATCCGGTCGCGGATATAGGCCAGGCGCACCGGGTTGAGCCGGTGCAGCGCCTTCATGCTGCCGCGCGGGTTCCACCAGTCGGCGGCGAGGCGGGCGAACCGGTCGATCTCGCCGGCGTCGATGGAACCTGCCGCCGCATTCGCATTCCCAGACATGACCCATCGTCCTTCGGAAGAGACCGCCGGGGTATAGCCCATTTCGCCGCAGCGGCAATCGCCGGCTGTGGTTCAGGCCTGCCGGGGCTGCTCAGGCTCGCAACTGCGGGCGGGTTCCGGAGACCTGCCGAGGGCCCGCTCCTCGGCGCGGATGCGGATGGCGAGCAGGCCGGCATTGGCGAGGCTGAAGGCGACGGCATAGCCCGCGAGGCCGAAGGCGAGGGGCAGCACCAGGATCTCGCCGGCCACCACCGCATAGTTGGGATGGCGCAGGATGCGGTAGGGGCCGCGGCTGACCAGCCTCTCCCCCGGCACGACGAGGATGCGCGTGGTCCAGCGCCGCCCGAGGCTCGCCAATGTCCACGCCCGCAGCCCCTGCAACAGGCCGAACAGCGCGAGCCAGCCGAGATCCGGGGCCCTGGACCAGGCGAGCAGCCACAGGCCGGCGAGCCAGGCGGCATGCAGGGCGACGATCAGCGGATAGTGGCCGGCGGCATGCTCGACGGCGCCGGCCCGCCGCAGCCGGGCCGTGTTGCGGCGGGCGAAAGCGAGCTCGGCCAGCCGCTCGGCCGTGACGAAGGCGAGGACGGCGGCGGCGAGCGGGTCGGGCGCGGTCATGCCGGAACCAGGCTGGCGCAGCTGAGGGTGAAGCCCGGCCCGAGCGCGGTGAGCGCCATGCGGCCGGGCGGAGGGGCGGCGAGCACGCGCTCGAGCACGAACAGGGCGGTGGGCGCGGACATATTGCCGAAATCCTCCAGCACGGCGCGCTCCTCGACCAGGGACCCGCCTTCCAGATCCAGGGCCGTCTCGATCGCCGTGAGCACCTTGGTGCCGCCGGGGTGGCAGACGAAGCGTCCGACATCCGCTCGCGACAGGCCCTGGGCGGCCAGGATCGCGTCGACGGCGGCGGCAAGATGCTGCTCGGCGAAGGGCGGGATGGCCCGGTCGAAGATGACGCCGAGCCCCTCGGCGTCGACGGACCAGCCCATGATGTCGAGCGTGCCCGGCCAGGTGCGCTCGCCCGCTCCCTCGACGGCGAGCAGGCCGCCCGGGCCGGCGCGCAGCACCGCGGCGGCCGCACCGTCACCGAACAGCGCGACGGCGACGAGGTTGGCCTTGTCGGCCTTGTCGAGTCGTACCGACAGCGTGCAGAGCTCGACCACCACCAGCAGCACGGCCGATCCCGGCCGCGCTTCGGCCAGGCGGGCGGCCAGCGACAGGCCGGTGACGCCGCCGGCGCAGCCGAGCCCGAAGACCGGGATGCGCGAGGCGTCGGCGCGGAAGCCCATCCGCGCCGCGGCGCGCGCCTCCAGGCTCGGCGTGGCGACGCCGGTCGAGGACACGGTGACGATGGTGTCGATGTCGCGGCCTGCGAGGCCGGCCTGGTCGAGCGCGCGGCCCGCGGCCTCGGCGAACAGGTCTCCCGCCACCTCCAGATAGGCGGCGGAACGGTCCGGCCAGCCATGTGCGTCGAGATACCAGGCGATCGGCCGCGCCGCCCGGCGCCGGCGGATGCCGGCGTTGTGGAAAATGCCCTCGAGCCGGCCATAGTCGCGCATGCGCGGCGCGAAGATGCGGGCGGCCTGTCGCGCCACCTCCGCCTGGTCGAGGATGTGCGGCGGCGCGGCGGTGGCGAGGGCGAGGATGCGGGCACGCGGCATGGAAACTCCGGTCCGGGCTGGGGGACGTCCTCGCCGGTGAACACGGACGCGGCGATATTATTCGCGCTGCCGTCATTATGTCGCGCCAAGATGGCGGGAGATGGCGGATAGACGCTGCCGGCCGGCGTATTTTCCGCTAACCTCCGGGGGCAATCGCCGCGGGCCAGACGGCGTGCTGATGGGAGAACATGATGGCGTGGCGGGACGACGAGGCGCGGACGGCACTGATCCGGCAGGCGGCGGATTCGATGGCTCCCGGTGGGGCTCCGCCTTCCTTTACCGAGCTGCTGTTCGGCCGCACCACGCTGGAAGACCTCTCGACCCATGATGCCGCCTCGCTCGCCGTGCTGGCGGCGCAGGCCTGGGAGCATGTGGCCAAGCGCACGCCCGGTCATCACGACATCCGCATCGTCGACCCGGTGATGCCGGATGGACGCGAGATCTCGGTGGTCGAGATCATCAACGACAACATGCCCTTCCTGTTCGACTCGACCATGGCCGAGTTCACCGAGCAGGGCATCGAGGTGCAGCTCGTCGCGCATCCCATCCTGTCGGTCGAGCGCGACGGCGAAGGCCGGCTGACCCATTTCTACGGCGACGCCGCGGCCGATCCGCAGGGGCGGGGCGGGCGCGAGAGCCTGATCCACGTCCATATCGACCGCATCGACAGCCCCGAGATCCGCGCGGCGCTGGTGGATGGGCTCGACCGCACGCTCAACGACGTGCGGGCCGCCGTGAAGGACTGGCGCGAGATGCGCGCCCGGGTCGAGCAGGCGGTGGAGGCCTTCCGCGTGGCGCCGCCCTCGCTGCCGGAGGAGGAGGTGGAGGAGGCGTGCCAGCTGCTGCAATGGCTCGCCGCCAACAACTTCACGCTGCTGGGCCTGCGCGAATACCGCTTCGCCTCCGCCGACATGGCCACGGCCGAGGTGGTGGAAGGGCCGGGCCTTGGCATCCTGCGCGATCCCTCGGTCAAGATCCTGCGCCGCGGCGCCGAGCTGGTGGTGATGACGCCGGAGATCCGCGAGTTCCTGCGCGAGCCGACGGCGCTGATCGTCACCAAGGCCAATGTGAAGAGCCGGGTGCACCGGCGCATCCACATGGACTATGTCGGCGTCAAGCTCTACGCGCCGTCGGGCAGGCTCGAGGGCGAGCTGCGCATCGTCGGCCTGCTCACCTCCACCGCCTATACCCGCTCGGTGCGGCAGATCCCCTATCTCCGTCACAAGGTGGCGCAGGTGCTGCGCCGCGCCGGCTTCGAATCCGACAGCCATTCCGGCAAGGCGGCGCTGCACATCCTGGAGGAATATCCGCGCGACGAGCTGTTCCAGATCGATGTCGAGACGCTGTTCGGCTTCGTCATGGAGATCCTGATGCTCTACGAGCGCCCGCGCCTGCGGGCGCTGGCCAGGCCCGACAAGTTCGACCGCTTCGTTTCCATCCTGCTGTTCCTGCCGCGCGAGAAGTTCAACACTGACGTGCGCGCGCGCATCGGCGACTATCTCGCCTCCGTCTACAAGGGCCGGCTCTCGGCCGCCTATGCCTCCTTCCCCGAGGGGCCGCTGGCGCGCGTTCACTACATCATCGGCCGCTACGAGGACGCCACGCCGCTGATCCCCCGCGCCGAGCTGGAGGCGGCGCTCGGCGCCATCGCCGAGACCTGGGCCGACAAGCTGAGGACCGCGCTCGGGGCGAGCACGGACGGCTACGGCGCTCGCTTCCTCACAGCCCGCTACGCGCCGGCCTTCACCCAGGCCTATCAGGAAGCCTTCGGCCCGGCCCAGGCGATCGCCGACATCCGCATCATCGAACGGCTGAGCCCGGAGCGGCCGGTGGCGATGAGCGTCCACAGGACCGCCGAGGACGAGGGCCCCGGCCGCTTCGGCCTGCGCGTCTTCGCCCGCGAGAACCCGCTGACCCTGTCCTACCGCGTGCCGGTGATCGAGAACCACGGCCTGCGCGTCGTCGACGAGCGCACCTACCGGGTGGCGCCGCACGGCGCCCCGGCCGTGCCGCAGGTCTGGCTGCACGACATGACCATCGAGACGGCCGACGGCGGGGCCGTCGACATCACCGACGAGCTGGTCGGGCGTCTGGAAGCCTCGATCATGGCCGTGGTCGGCGGCCGGGCCGAGTCCGACGGCTACAACGCGCTGGTGCTGCGCAGCGCGCTGGGCTGGCGCGAGGTCGCGGTGATCCGGGCGCTGTCCCTCTATCTGCGCCAGATCCGGGCCCGCTTCAGCCAGGACTACATGTGGGCGACGCTGACGCGCAACATCGGCATCGCCAGCAAGCTGGTCGACCTGTTCAAGGCTCGCTTCGACCCGCGCCAGCAACTGACGCCGAGCGAACGGGCGGCCCGGGAGGCCATGCTCGTCGCGGCGATCGAGGAAGATCTGAAGGCGGTCACTTCGCTGGACGAGGACCGCATCCTGCGCCGCTTCACCAACCTGATCCAGGCGGCGGTGCGCACCAATGTCTGGCAGGTCGGCCCCGACGGCCAGCCGCGCGGCGTGATCAGCTTCAAGTTCGAATCGCAGAAGGTCGAGGGCCTGCCGGCGCCCAAGCCGCTCTATGAAATCTTCGTCTATTCGCCGCAGGTCGAGGGCATCCATCTGCGCTTCGGCAAGGTGGCGCGCGGCGGCCTGCGCTGGTCGGACCGGCCCCAGGACTTCCGCACCGAGGTGCTGGGCCTGGTCAAGGCGCAGCAGGTGAAGAACGCGGTGATCGTGCCGGTGGGGGCCAAGGGCGGCTTCGTGCCGAAACTGCTGCCGTCGCCCTCCAACCGCGATGCCTGGCTGGCCGAGGGCACCGAGGCCTACCGCATCTTCATCCGCTCGCTGCTGGAGCTGACCGACAACATCGACGGCGACCGGATCGTGCCGCCGGCCGACACGTTGCGCCATGACGGGGACGACCCCTATCTCGTCGTCGCCGCCGACAAGGGGACGGCCACCTTCTCCGACGTCGCCAACGCCATCTCGGCCGAGAAGGGACACTGGCTGGGCGATGCCTTCGCCTCCGGCGGCAGCCAGGGCTACGATCACAAGGGCATGGGCATCACCGCCCGCGGCGCCTGGGAGGCGGTGAAGCGGCATTTCCGCGAGCTCGGCACCGATATCCAGGCCACGCCCTTCACGGCCGCCGGCGTCGGCGACATGTCCGGCGACGTGTTCGGCAACGGCATGCTGCTCTCCGAGGCGACCCGGCTGGTCGCCGCCTTCGACCATCGCGACATCTTCCTCGACCCCGATCCGATCCCGGCGCGCAGCCATGCCGAGCGGGTCCGCCTGTTCGCCCTGCCGCGCTCGAGCTGGCAGGACTACGACCGGGCGCTGATCTCGGAAGGCGGCGGCGTGTTCCCGCGCTCGCTCAAGGCCATCCCGCTGACGCCGCAAGTCCGGGCCATGCTCGACCTCGACAAGGCGGAGGCGACGCCGGCGGAGGTGATGACGGCAATCCTCAAGGCCCGGGTCGATCTGGTGTTCTTCGGGGGCATCGGCACCTATATCCGCGCTTCGAGCGAGACCGACGACCAGGTCGGCGATCGCGCCAACGACCCGATCCGCATCACCGGCGCCGACGTGCGCGCCAAGGTGGTCGGCGAGGGCGCGAATCTCGGCGTCACCCAGCGCGGGCGCATCGAGGCGGCCCAGGCGGGCGTGCGGCTCAACACCGACGCCATCGACAATTCGGCCGGCGTCAACACCTCCGACGTCGAAGTGAACATCAAGATCGCACTCACCCGGCCCGAACGCGACGGCCGGCTGACCACGGCCGACCGCAATGCCCTGCTCGCCGCCATGACCGACGAGGTGGGGGGGCTGGTGCTGCGCAACAACTACCTGCAGACCCTGTCCCTCTCCCTCGCCGAGCGGCGCGGCGTGGCGGAGACGGGTTTCCTCGCCCGGCTGATGCAGAGCCTGGAGAGCCGGGGCCTGCTCGACCGGGCGGTCGAGTATCTGCCGGACGACCTGGCGCTGGCCGAGCGCACGCGGCGCGGCCAGCCGCTGACCCGGCCGGAGCTGGCCGTTCTGCTGGCCTATGCCAAGCTGACGCTGAAGGACGACCTGCTCGCCACGGGCGTGCCGGATGACCCCTATCTCGCACGCGAACTGGTGCGGTACTTCCCGTCGGCGCTGCGCGAGCGTTTCCCCGACGCGATCGAGAATCACCGGCTGCGGCGGGAGATCATCGCCACGGGCTTGGCGAACTCGGCGATCAACCGGGCCGGCCCGGCGGCGGCGGTGCGGCTGATGGACGAGACCGGTGCCGACCTCACCACCCTCGCCATGGCCTTCGCCGTGGTGCGCGACGCCTATGGCATGAGCAGCCTCAACGAGGCGCTGGATGTGCTCGACAACCGCATCGACGGCGCCCTGCAGCTCCAGCTCTATGCCCGCATCCAGGACCTTCTGCTCTCGCGCGTGGTCTGGTTCGTGCGCAATGTCGACTTCAGCGCGGGCCTGGACGTGGTCGTTCCGAGGTTCCGGGCCGGTATCGACCAGATCGCCGCGGCGCTGGACTCGGCCCTGCCGGCCGAGGCCGCCGCCGTCCGCGCCAAGGCCGGGCAGGATCTCGAGGCGGCCGGCGTGCCGGCGGACACCGCCCGGCGCCTTGCCGATCTCGATGCGCTCGCCGCCGCGCCCGACATCGTGCTGGTGGCCGAGCGCACGGGCATGCCGCTCGCCGATGCGGCGGCGACCAATTATGCGGCACAGGCCGTGTTTCGCCTCGACCGACTGGCCGGGGCGGCGCGCGACATTTCGGCCAGCGACTATTACGAGCGCCTGGCCGTGGACCGCGCCGTCGACCAGATCGCGGCGGCCGAGCGGCGGCTGGTCGCCGACATGCTCGGCAGCGGCAAGGCGGGGGCGGCGGCTGTCGATGCCTGGCTGGGGGCGCATCCGGAAGCGGCGCGCATCCGCCGCGCGGTGGAGGAAATCGCGGCCGGCGGCCTGACCCTGGCCAAGCTCACCGTGGCGGCCAATCTCCTGGGCGACCTGGTGAAGGGCTGAGCGGGCGGCGGGCCGGGCTCACCCGGCCCGCAAATGATGCAGGACGATGCCGCTGGCTGTGGCGACGTTGAGCGAGTCGAAGCCGCCGGCCATGTCGATGCGCACGCTGCGCAGCCGGTCGAGCAGGACCTGGGGCAAGCCGGGGCCCTCGGCGCCGAACAGCGCCGCAGCCCTGGCTGGCGGCGCGACCTCGCCGAGGCGCTCGGCGCCGCGCGGGCTGGTGGCCAGGACGTCGAAGCCCTGCGCCAGCAGGGCATCGCAGAGCGCGACGGCGGACGGGCCCTGGGCAAAGGGCGTGACCAGGGCCGCGCCGGCGGAGACGCGGATGCTCTTGCGGTAGAGCGGATCGCAGCAGGCCTCGTCCAGCAGCACGGCGTCGGCGCCGAAGGCGGCGGCGTTGCGGAACAGGCCGCCCATGTTGTCGTGGTTGGCGATGGCCGAGAGCACGACCACCAGCGCCCGCCGCGGCAGTCCGGCGATCAGCGCCGCCGGTGCCAGGGCTTCGCCGCGCAGTCCCATCGCCAGGACGCCGCGGTGCAGCGGGAAGCCGGCGATGCGGTCGAGCACGGCGCGGCCGGCGACATAGACCGGCACGGTCTCGTCGACATGCGCCAGCAGCGGCGCCAACGGCTCGACGCGGTTCTCCGCCAGCAGCAGGGACTCGACTGCGAAGCGCCCGAGCCTCAGGGCGGCGGCGAGCACCACCTCGCCCTCGATGACAAAGCGGCCGCCGCGCCCCTTGAGGTCGCGCTCGCGAATGTCGCGATAGGGTTCGACACTGGGATCGGACGGATCGTCGACGGCGATCAGGCGGGGCATGGCGTCAGGCTCCGGCGAAGCCTTCCAGCGTGTTGGCGACGTTGACGCCGATCGCCTCCACCGCGTAGCCGCCCTCCATGACGAACAGCGTCGGCCTGCGCAGGGCGGCGATGCGGGCACCGATCGCCAGGTAGTCCGGGCTGTCCAGCCGGAACTGCGAGATCGGATCCTCCTTGTAGGTGTCGACGCCGAGCGACACCACCAGCGCGTCGGGCGCGTAGGCCGCCAGCCTTCCGCAGGCGGCCTCCAGGGCTGCGCTCCAGGCGTCGAACGCCGCGCCCCAGCGAAGGGGCAGGTTGAGGTTGAAGCCTTCGCCTTCGCCGGAGCCGGTCTCGTCGGCATAGCCGAGGAAATAGGGGTATTCCTGCCCGGGATGGGCATGGATGTTGCAGACCAGCACGTCGGAACGGCCATAGAAGATCGACTGGGTGCCGTTGCCGTGATGATAGTCGATGTCGAGGACGGCGACGCGCGTGGCGCCACGGTCCCGGAAGGCCTGCGCCGCTACCGCGGCATTGTTGACGTAGCAATAACCTCCCATGGTGCCGGCATGGGCGTGGTGGCCGGGCGGGCGGCAGAGGGCGAAGGCGGAGCTTTCGCCGGACGAGACCAGGGCGACGCCGGTCAGGGCGACGTCGGCGGACGCGCGGATCGCATCGAAACTGCCGGCGACGATGCAGCAGCCGGCGTCGAAGGAGAAATGGCCGAGCTTGCCGTCGAGCGTTTCGGGCTCGATGGCACGCATGCCCGGCGCCCGCCAGAAGCTCGGCAGGGCCGGGCCGTCGCGGCCGTCGGCGATCCAGAGATCCCAGGCCTGCGAGAGGAAGCGGACATAGCCGGCCTCGTGCACGCGCAGGACGGGATCGAGGCCGTGGGCCTCGGGCTCGACCACCGGGCCGAGGCGGCGTGCCTCGACGGCGGCCCGGATCATCTCGGCGCGTTCGGGTTTCTCGAAGGCCGGCACGATGCGGCCATTGTTCAGTTCGACGTGGCCGGCATGGCCGAGATGGCGGGAGGTGAACACGGTCTTCATCGATGTCGCACGGGCTCCGAGACGGGTCGCGGCCCGCCGGCTGCAGTGATAGACAGCGCGGCGGGGTGCTGTCATCCCGCGCCGGTCCAACTCCCTCCGTCCCTGGCCGGCGGACCGCACCATGGAGACGCCATGACAGCGCCTCGCCTGTTCGATCGCCATCTCCTGGCCCAGCGCCACCGCCGGGCCGCTGCCGCGCCGGCCGATTTCCTGCTGCGCCACGTCGCCGCGGACATGGCCGATCGCCTGTCGACGGTGCTGCGGCGCTTCGAGCGCGCCGTGGAGGTCGGCTCGCTGTCGCCGGCGGTCGCCGACGCCGTCGCGCCGGTGGTCGGGACGCTGCTGCGGCTCGGGCCGGCGGCGGCGGCGCCGCAGGTGGTGGCGGACGAGGAGATGCTGCCTCTGGCTCCCGGCAGCACGGATCTCGTGCTCTCCGGCCTGGCGCTGCACGCGGTCAACGACCTGCCGGGCGTGCTGGTGCAGATCCGCCGGGCGCTGCGGCCCGATGGCCTGTTCCTGGCGGCGCTGGCGGGCGGGACGACGCTGACCGAGCTGCGCCAGGCCTTCACGGCGGCGGAGGCCGAGGTCGAGGGCGGCGCCAGTCCGCATGTCTTTCCCTTTGCCGACGTGCGCGACATGGGCGGATTGCTGCAGCGGGCCGGCTTTGCCCTGCCGGTCACCGACAGCGAGGTGCTCACCGTGCGTTACGATCACGCCTTCGCCCTGATGGCGGATTTGCGGGCGATGGCGGCGACCAACATCCTGGCCCAGCGCCGTCGGACACCGGCGAGGCGCGCGACGCTGCTGCGCATGGCGGAGATCTATCGCGAGCGCTTTTCCGACGCCGACGGGCGCATCCGCGCCACGTTCGAGGTCGTCTGGCTGTCGGGATGGGCGCCGCACCAGAGCCAGCAGCAGCCGCTGAAGCCGGGCTCGGCGAGGATGCGGCTGGCCGATGCGCTCGGCACGGTGGAACTCGGGCCGTCCGGCCGCGCAAGGCGATAGCGCCGGCGTCAGCCGCCGTTGGCCTGGACCACGCCAGCCTCGATCTTGTCCCAGAAGTTCGTCATCAGAGTGTCGGACAGGGCGTAGACAGCCCCGGCGAAGACCAGGAACACCAGGCTGCAGATCAGCCCGTATTCGAGGGCGGTGGCACCGCGCTCGTCCGCGAGGAAGCGCCGCGTCTGCCGTCGGATCGTTCGTGTTGCGCCAGCCATCGCGGTCCCCCGTGCACGTCGATCCCGGTCAGACGAGATCGATGAGCGCGGGGATGAGGGGCGCATCGGCCGGCGGCATCGGGAAGTCCCTGAGCCGCTTCGGCGACACCCATTTGAGAGCCTGCCCCTCCTGCCCCACGGGATTGCCGGACCAGCGGCGGCACACCCAGAGCGGCATCAGCAGCACGAAGTCGTCATAGGCGTGGCTCGCGAACGTCAGAGGTGCGAGACAGGCCTCCTGGACCTCGATTCCCAGCTCTTCCCTCAGCTCCCGGATCAACGTCTCCTCAGGGCGCTCGCCGGGCTCGACCTTGCCGCCGGGAAACTCCCAGAGGCCTGCCAGCGCCTTGCCCTCCGGCCGCTGCGCGATCAGCACGCGGCCGTCGGCATCGAGAAGGGCGCAGGCGGTGACAAGAACGAGGCGACGGCTCACGCGATCTTCTCCGAGCCTAGCGGACAAGTGTTTACGCATTCCCTCATGATTGCTTCTCCTTTGAGGGACATGGTCAGGAGCGGTAGTCGCCGTTGATGGCGACATATTCCTTGGTGAGGTCGCAGGTGTAGACCCGGTCCCGGGCCCGCCCCAGGCCGAGATCGACACTCACCCGGATGTCCGAACCGCGCATATAGGCGGTGGTCGCCTGCTCGTCATAGGTCGGATCGCGCTCGCCATCGACCGCGACGCGGATGTCGCCGAACGAGATCGACAGCCTGTCGCGCTCCGCCGGCTCGCCGGCCTTGCCCACGGCCATGACCACGCGGCCCCAATTGGCGTCCTCGCCCGCGATGGCGGTCTTCACCAGCGGCGAATTGGCGATCGACATGGCGATGCGGCGCGCGGAGCGCTTGCTGGTGGCGCCGGTGACTTCGACGGTGACGAATTTGCGCGCGCCTTCGCCGTCGCGCGCCACCTGCTGGGCGAGATCGAGCAGCACGCCCTGCAGCGCCTTGGCGAAGCGCTTCAGGCGCGGGTCGGCGGCGTCGGTGATCGGCTTTCCACCCGCCTTGCCGGTGGCGAACATCAAGAGCGTGTCGGAGGTGGAGGTGTCGCTGTCGACGGTGACGGCGTTGAAGCTGTCGACCACGCCCTTCGACAAGAGCGCCTGCAGCACCGGCGCGGCGATCGGCGCGTCGGTGACGACGAAGGCGAGCATGGTCGCCATGTCGGGCATGATCATGCCGGCGCCCTTGGCGATGCCGGCGATGGCGACGGGCACGCCGTCGAGCTCGACGGCGGCGGTCGCGCCCTTGGGGAATGTGTCGGTGGTCATGATGGCGCGGGCGGCCGCCTCGAAGGCGCCGGGCGCGGCCCGCCCGGCCGTCTCGTCCAGCACGCCGGCAAACTTGGAGGCGTCGAGCGGCTCGCCGATGACGCCGGTGGAGGCAAGGTAGACTTCCTCCGGCCGGCAGCCGGCGGCCTTGGCGGCGATGTCGGCGGTCATCGCCACGGCATCGCGTCCCTTGATCCCGGTGAAGGCGTTGGCGTTGCCGGAATTGACGACCAGGGCTCGTGCCGTGCCGTGCTTCAGCGCCGCGCGGCACCAGTCAACCGGCGCCGAGGGGCAGCGCGAGCGGGTGAACACGCCGGCGACCGTGGTGCCCGGGTCGAACAGGGCCAGCAGCACGTCGGTGCGGCCCTTGTAGCGGATGCCGGCTTCGGCCGTGGCCAGGCGAGCCCCGGCGATCGCCGGCAGGTCGGGAAAGCGGGCGGGCGCAAGGGGCGAGAGTGGCGCGGGCTTCGCCATGGGGACGGTCCATCGGTTCAGGGGATCGGAGAGGGACAGGGCCGGGCAGGAGAGAAGGCGGGCCGGCCGGGGAGGCCGGCCCGCGGATCGCGTGCGGCAAGCGGAAGCCGCTCAGGGCTTGGGCGCGTCCGTGCTCGGAGCGGCGCCCGGCTGTGCCGGCGCAGCCGGGGCGGCGGGAGCGGCCGGCTTCGGCGGCTCGGGCTTCTCGATCTTGGCGTCGGCGCGCAGCTTCAGGATCAGGTCCTGCTGGGCCTTGCGAGCAAGGTAGCTCTCGATCTGCGGCTTGACCTGGTCGAAGGTCGGCATCGGCTTCTGCCGGCGCTCTTCCAGCTTGATGACGTGCCAGCCGAACTGCGACTTGACCGGCTGCGAGATCTCGCCCGGCTTCAGGGCGAAGGCGGCGTCGGCGAATTCCTTGACCATGCGGTCCTTGGTGAACCAGCCGAGGTCGCCGCCGTCGGACGAACCGGGGTCCTTGGACGTTTCCTTGGCGACCTTGCCGAAGTCCTCGCCGCCCTTGACCCGCTCGTACACCTTCTTGGCATCGTCCTCGCTCTCGACCAGGATGTGGCGGGCGTGGACCTCCTCCTCCGGCTGGATCGACTTGGCGGTCTCGTCATAGAGCTTCTTCATCGCCTCCTCGGTGACGGCGTCCTTGCCGACCTTGGTGAGGAGCTGCTCCATCAGGATCTTGCGGCGGTAATAGTCGAGGCGCTGGTCGAGCTCGGCCTGGGACAGGATCTTCTCCTTCTGCGCCTCGTCCGCCGCCAGCTTCATGTCGATGCTGTAGGAGGTCAGGTAGTCGAGCTTCTGCGCCGGCGACATCTGCTGCTGCTGCAGGCTGGCGGCCAGGTCCTCGCCGGCGAGGGTGAGGTCGAGCTCGGTGATCGGCTGGCCGTTGACGGTCGCCAGCGGCTTGGCCGCGTCCTCGGCGAAGGCGGGCAGGGCGGTCAGCGCCAGCAGCGCGGCGCCACTCAGCATGGATGCGACAAGGCGCGTGCGTTGCGAGGAGGTCATGGGTCGTTTCCTTGAGATCGATGGTGTGTGGGAAAAACTGCGTCGTTCCGCACGGCGCGCCCTTGGCAGGACATCCGGGCCTGTCCAGAGGCGGGCCCGGAAATCCTGCATGTTGTCAATGCCTTGATCGGAACACCCGGTTCGGAGCACCGCTCCGGCCCGGTCCTTCCCGCTCGCGGGGACATTGGCAACATCCCCGCTCGATTGACAAGCCCCGACCCCGATACTTATGTGACGGCGAGGCGTGCCGCTTGCCGGATGCGCCGCGTCGACAATGAATTCACGGGCCGGCCCGCCCCTCATCCTCTCGGAATGCGCCCGCATCATGGTGATGGCGCGTCATTCTGACGCCACATCGCGCTGCGATGGGACCGGGTCGCCCCTCAACCCGCGCGCCGCTCGGTGCGCGTAGACCTGAAGGTCCCCGATGTTCGGCTCGCTCGCCAAAAAGCTTTTCGGTTCCGCCAACGATCGTCGCGTCAAGAGCTACCAGCCGCGGGTCGCGGCGATCAACGCGCTCGAGCCGGAAGTCGCCGCCCTGTCCGACGAGGCGCTGCGGGCCCGCACCCAGATGTTCAAGGAGCAGCTCGCCGCCGGCAAGACGCTCGACGACATCCTGGTTCCCGCCTTCGCCACCGTGCGCGAGGCTGCCAAGCGCGTGCTCGGCCAGCGTCATTTCGACGTGCAGCTCATCGGCGGCATGGTGCTGCACGAGGGGCGCATCGCCGAGATGAAGACCGGCGAAGGCAAGACGTTGGTGGCCACCCTGGCGGTCTACCTCAATGCCCTGGCCGGCAAGGGCGTGCATGTGGTCACCGTCAACGACTACCTGGCCAGCCGCGACGCCGAGTGGATGGGACGGGTCTACGGTTTCCTCGGCCTGACCACGGGCACGATCGTGCACGGGCTCGACGACGACCAGCGCCATGCCGCCTATGCCAGCGACATCACCTACGGCACCAACAACGAGTACGGCTTCGACTATCTGCGCGACAACATGAAGTATGACATGCATGCCATGGTGCAGCGCGGTCATGCCTTCGCCATCGTCGACGAGGTCGATTCGATCCTGGTCGACGAGGCGCGCACGCCGCTGATCATCTCCGGCCCGCTCGACGACCGCTCGGACCTCTACGTCACGATCGATGCGATCATGCCGAATATCGAGCGGGACGACTACGATCTCGACGAGAAGCAGCGCACCGTCAGCCTGACCGAGAAGGGCAACGAGCGCGTCGAGCAGATGCTGATCGGCTCGGGCCTGCTGCGCGACGGCGGCCTCTACGACGCCGGCAACGTCACCGTCGTCCATCACGTCAACCAGGCGCTCCGCGCCCACAAGCTGTTCACACGCGACAAGGACTACATCGTCCGCAACAACGAGGTGGTGATCATCGACGAGTTCACCGGCCGCATGATGCCCGGCCGGCGCTATTCGGAAGGCCTGCACCAGGCGCTGGAAGCCAAGGAGCGGGTGCAGATCCAGCCCGAGAACCAGACCCTCGCCTCGATCACGTTCCAGAATTATTTCCGCCTGTACGACAAGCTGGCGGGCATGACCGGCACGGCCGCGACCGAGGCCAACGAGTTCATGGACATCTACAATCTCGACGTGGTCGAGATCCCGACCAATCGCGGCATCCAGCGTATCGACGACGACGACGAGGTCTACCGGACCGTCGCGGAGAAATCCGCCGCGATCATCGCCCTGATCGACGAGTGCCGCCAGCGCGGCCAGCCGCTGCTGGTCGGCACCACCTCGATCGAGAAATCGGAGCACCTTGCCGATCTCCTGAAGAAGCACGGCTACAAGCAGCGCGACTTCTCCGATCCCAACGCTTTTGCCGGACTCTATGACGGCAACACCACGGAGAAGGTGTTCGCGGTGCTGAACGCCCGCTACCACGAGCAGGAAGCCTTCATCGTCAGCCAGGCCGGCGTGCCCGGCGCCATCACCATCGCCACCAACATGGCCGGCCGCGGCACCGACATCCAGCTCGGCGGCAACGCCGACATGCGTATCAAGGTCGAGCTGGCCAGCCTGGAGCCGGGCCCGGAGCGCGATGCGCAGGAAGCGCGCATCCGCGCCCAGGTCGAGCAGCTGAAGAAGAAGGCGCTCGCCGCCGGCGGCCTCTACATCATCGGCACCGAGCGCCATGAGAGCCGGCGCATCGACAATCAGCTGCGCGGCCGCTCCGGCCGCCAGGGCGATCCCGGTCATTCCAAGTTCTTCCTGTCGCTGCAGGACGACCTGATGCGGATCTTCGGCTCCGACCGCATGGACGGCATGCTGCAGAAGCTCGGCCTCAAGGAGGGCGAGGCCATCGTCCATTCCTGGATCAACCGGGCCCTGGAGAAGGCGCAGCAGAAGGTCGAAGCCCGCAACTTCGACATCCGCAAGAACATCCTCAAGTTCGACAACGTGCTCAACGATCAGCGCAAGGTGATCTTCGAGCAGCGTCGCGAGCTGATGGCGCAGGACTCCGTCGCCGACACCATCACCGATTTCCGTCACCAGGTGGTGGACGACCTGGTCTCGGCCCACGTGCCGGAGAACGCCTATCCCGAGCAGTGGGACACGGCCGGCCTGCACCAGGCGGTGGCCAACGCCCTCAACCTCGACCTGCCGGTGATCGACTGGGCCAAGGAGGAGGGCATCGCCGACGAGGAGCTCCGGGCCCGCATCCTCAAGGCGGCCGACGAGGCGGCGGCCGGCCGCGTCGCCCGCTTCGGCCCGGACATCATGCGGCAGGTGGAGAAGGCGGTGCTGATGCAGACGCTCGACCATCTGTGGCGCGAGCACATCGTCACGCTCGACCATCTGCGCCAGGTGATCGGCTTGCGCGGCTATGGCCAGCGCGATCCGCTGATCGAATACAAGGCCGAAGGCTTCAACCTGTTCGAGGAGATGACCAAGCGCCTGCGCGAGGCCGTCACCGGCCAGATGATGCGGGTCGAGGTGATGCAGGAGGCGCCGCAGGAGCCGACCCTGCCGCCGATGCTGGCGCACCACATCGACCCCTCGACGGGCGAGGACGAGCTGGCGCTGGCCAACGCCGCCTTCATGCAGCCGGGCGCCGCCTTCGGCCTGACGGCGGAGCCGGCGGGGCAGCGCAACCCGGACGATCCTTCGACCTGGGGCCGCGTCGGCCGCAACGAGGCCTGCCCCTGCGGCTCGGGCAAGAAGTTCAAGCACTGCCACGGCCAGATCGCCTGACGCGATCGCGACCGGCGCCGCGCCGCGGCCGTGCGAGACGCCACGATTCCAGTCTCGCCGAGGAGGTGATAAGGCGCGTGCGGTTCCGAAAGGGGCGCGAAAAGCCTTCTCCGCGCAAGTCGGATGTTTCCGATTTGCTCTCTTGCATGCCGATCTCGGGAACACCCGGGATTGGAGGCGGGGAAGGTGCCCCGACGCGGTTGGGGCGGATGGGGTGTGGTCCGCAAGACTCGACCTTACTTCGCCTGCACCACCGTCGTGCCATGCCGGCGAAGCTGGAGCCCTGCCTGCCCCCCACCCGCGTCGCCGCTTCGCGGCGCCCCCCCTCCCCACCTTCGGTGGAGAGGGCCTGCCTGCGCCCTTCCTGTTGCGAATCAGCCCCTGCGACGAGCAGGGCGGCGGATCGGATCGGGGATCAGACCCCCGGCGGTTCGTGCAGTGTCTCCGGCGTCAGCGTCTCGCGCTTCTTTTCCTTGGTGAAGAACAGGATGATGCCGCGGATGGTGACGTAGAACACCGGCGTCAGGAACAGGCCGAGGAAGGTGACGCCGGCCATGCCGAATGCCACCGCCACGCCGATGGCCTGGCGCAGCTCCGAGCCCGGGCCGGTGGCGACCGCCAGCGGCACCACGCCGAGGATGAAGGCGAAGGAGGTCATCAGGATCGGACGCAGGCGCAGGCGGCACGCATCGATCACCGCCTGTACCGGCGTGTCGCCGTGATCCTCGCGCTGGCGCGCGAACTCGACGATCAGGATGGCGTTCTTGGCGGCGAGGCCGATCAGCACCACGAAGGAGATCTGCGTCAGGATGTTGTTGTCCATGCCGCGCAGCATCACGCCGCCCAGTGCCGCCAGGATCGCCAGGGGCACGATCAGGATGATGGCGAGCGGCAGGCTCCAGCTTTCATATTGCGCCGCCAGGAACAGGAAGACGAACAGCACGGCGATGGCGAAGACATAGTTCGCGGTGTTGCCGACATGGCGCTCCTGGTAGGATAGGTCGGTCCATTCGAAGCCGGCGCCCTCGCCCAGCGTCTCCGCCGCGATTTTCTCCATCATGTCGAGGGCGGTGGTGGAGGAGATGCCGGGCTGGACCGAGCCCTGCACCGGGATGGCGGGATAGATGTTGTAGCGCGTCACCGAGGACGGGCCGGTGGTGTTGCGGAACGTCACCAGCGAGCCGAGCGGCACCAGCGCGCCGCTGGTGGAGCGGACCTTGATATTGACCAGGTCGTTGGTGTCGACGCGGAACGCCCCTTCGGCCTGGGCATTCACCTGGTAGGACCGGCCGAGATAGGAGAAGTCGTTGACATAGGCCGAGCCGACATTGATCTGCAGCGCCGAGAAGATCGCGCCGATCGGCACGCCGAGCATGCGCGCCCTGGTGCGGTCGATATCGACATAGACCTGCGGCGAGCGTGTCGAGAAGGTGGTGAACACCATCGACAGGCCGTTGGTCTGGTTCGCCGCGCCCAGCAGCTTCTCCGTGCGTTTCTCCAGCTCGCGCAGGCCGATATTGGCGCGGTCCTGCACCATCATGTTGAAGCCGCCGCCCTGGCCGAGGCCTTGGATCGACGGCGGCGGGATGACGTAGATGGCGCCGTCCTGCAGGGCGAACAGGCGCTGCTGCAGATCGCCGACGATGGCGTTGGCGCTCAGCCCCTTGGCGATGCGCTCCTCGAACGGGCGCAGCGGCACGAAGATCGCCGCGGCGTTGGAGGCGGCGGTGAAGGTCGCGCCGGAAAAGCCGCTGACGCCGATGGTGTGGCCGACGCCGGGCGCGTCCTTGATCAGCTCGAGGGCCTTGTTGACGGTGGCGTCGGTCCGCTCCAGCGAGGCACCGTTCGGCAGCTGCGCCGCGACGATGACGTAGCCCTGGTCGGTCGCCGGGATGAAGCCGGTCGGAACCTTGTTGAACACCCAGAACGTGGCAAAGCCCAGGCCGCAATAGATCAGCAGGAACAGGAGGCGGTGGCCGGTGACGAAGCCGACCGTGGCCGCATAGCCGTTCGACAGCCTGTCGAAGTTGCGGTTGAACAGGTCGGCGAGGCGCTCGCCGATGCCCTTGCGGTGGCGGTCGGTGTTGTGGGGCTTCAGCAGCAGCGCCGCCAGCGCCGGCGACAGCGTCAGCGAGTTGAAGGCGGAGATGATGGTCGCCGCCGCGATGGTGATGGCGAATTGCTGGTAGAACTTGCCGGAGATGCCGGGGATGAAGGCGGTCGGCACGAACACGGCCGAGAGCACCAGCGCGATGGCGATAACGGCGGTGCCGACCTCGTCCATGGTGCGGTGCGCCGCCTCGCGCGGGCTCATGCCCTCGCGCATGTTGCGCTCGACGTTCTCGACCACGATGATCGCGTCGTCCACCACGATGCCGATCGCCAGGATCAGGCCGAACAGCGTCAGCATGTTCACCGAATAGCCGAACGCGCTCATGATGAAGAACGTGCCGATCAGCGACACAGGGATGGCTATCACCGGGATGATCGCCGCGCGGATCGACTGCAGGAACACGATGATGACGAGCACGACCAGGATGATCGCCTCGATGAACGTTTCCTGCACCGCCGTGATGGAGGCCTGGACGAATTCGGTCGGGTTGTAGACGATGGCGTAGTCGAGGCCCTTGGGGAACGAGGCCTTGAGCTCCTGCATCTTGGCCTTGACCGCATCCGAGGCCGACAGGGCGTTGGAGCCTGGGCGCTGCTGCACGGCGATGCCGACGCTGGGCGAGCCGTCGAGCGTCAGCGTCGTGGTGTAGGAGCGAGCGCCGATCTCGACCCGGGCGATGTCGCGAAGGCGCAGCAGGCGACCGTCGCCGGTGGACTTGACGATGATCTCCTTGAACTGTTCCGCATCCTGGAAGCGGCCCTGGGTGGTGACCGTCATCTCGAAGGCCTGGCCCGTCGGCGTCGGCGGCGAGCCGAGCGTTCCGCCCGACACCTGGACGTTCTGCTCCTGCAGGGCGGTGACGATGTCGGCCGCGGTCAGGCCGAAGGCGGCCAGGCGGCTCGGGTCGAGCCAGACGCGCAGCGAGGGCTCGCGCACGCCGAACAGGAAGGTGTCGCCCACGCCGTAGACGCGGCTGATCTGGTCCTTGATGTTGACCAGCGCGAAATTCGACATGTCGTAGGAGCTCTGCGACCCGTCGGGCGAGATCAGGCTGATGATCAGCAGGAAGTCGGAGGCGGCCTTGTTGACGGTGACGCCGAGCGCCCGGACTTCGGCCGGCAGGCGCGGCTCGGCCGCCGAGACGCGATTCTGCACCTGCACCTGGGCAATGTCGAGGTCGGTACCGGTCTCGAAGGTGACGGTGATGGTCAGCGTGCCGTCGTTGGTCGCCTGCGACGTCTGGTAGATCATGCCCTCGACGCCGTTGATCTGCTGCTCGAGCGGCGTCGCCACGGTTTCGGCGATGGTCTCGGCATTGGCGCCGGGATAGATGGCGCTGACCTGCACGGTCGGCGGGGCGATCGAGGGATATTGCGCCACCGGCAGCCGGACGAGCGCGACCAGGCCGATGACGACGATGACGATCGAGACGACGGCCGCGAAGATCGGCCGGTCGACGAAGAAATGCGAGAACTTCATGGCGGCGCCTCTTATTGCGGAACCGCCGGCGCCTGGGCGGCCGCCAGATCCTCCGGCACCTTCAGCTCGGTGAGCTGCGGCACGACCTTGCCGCCGGGCATGGCGCGCATCAGGCCGTTGACGATCACCTGGTCCTCGGCGGCCAGGCCCGACCTGATCACGCGGAATTCTCCGAACTTCGGCCCGGTCACCACCGGCTTGAGGGCGACGACGCCGTCGGCTGCCGCCGCGAGGACGTAGTTGCCCTGGTCGGACGTGCCGACCGCCACTTCCGGCACCACCAGCGCGTCATAGGTCGGCGTGGTGTTCATGCGGATGCGCCCGAACAGGCCCGAGGTCAGGAGGCCGTCCTTGTTCGCAACCTTGGCCCGGGCCGTCACCGTGCCGGTGGCAGCATCCATCTGGTTGTCGAAATAGTCGAGCGTGCCGGGATGGCTGAAGCTCTTCTCGTCGGGCAGGGCCAGCGTCACCGCGGCATTGTCGCCGCTGTCCCCCTTGCCGCCCCGGGCGCGCAGATAGGCAAGGTAGCTCGCCTCGTCGACGTCGAAATAGAACAGGATCGGGTCGACGGCGACGATGGTGGTCAGCGGCGTGGCGGCGCCGGCCAGGACGAGATTGCCCGGCGAAATCATCTTTCGGCCGATCTTGCCGCTGATCGGCGCCTTGATCTGGGAGAATTCGAGGTCGAGCTTGGCGGTCGCCAGCGCGGCATTGGCGGCCTCGAGCGTGGCCTGGCCTTCCAGGAAGGCCTGCTGCGTCGCCTGATAGAGCGCCTCGGTGACGTTGCCCGTGCGCTTGAGTTCCTCGGAGCGTGTCAGGTTGGTGCGGGCGAGGTCGAGCTTGGTCTGCGCCACCCGCACCTGGGCCGAGGCCTGGTCGACGGCCGCCTGGAAGGGGCGGGGGTCGATGGTGAACAGGATATCGCCTTCCTTCACCATCGAACCTTCGAGGAAGGTCGCCTTGTCGAGATAGCCGCTGACGCGCGAGGTCACCTGCACCGTCGGCCAGGCCTGGAAGCGGCCGGTGAACTCGGCGGTCTCGGTCACCTTTCGGCTCACGGGCTTGGCCGTGGTGACCGGCATGGGCCCCATCTGCGCCCCGGCGACGGAGGTCAGGGCCAGCAAGGCGGCGAGCGCGGCGACATGGAGGCGAACGGCGGCGCGGCTGGTGCGAACGGTCATCCCTGGCTCCCTGACGGCAGATACGGCACGCCCGGGCAACTTCGCCCGGATCGGGCGGAAAAGGCGGCAGTTTTCCGGTATCTGCGACGATCTTGCGCAATGCAACCGCCGGGAGGTGGTAAAGCCGGCGCCGGCGCCGCCCGTGGACCGGCATGATGCAAATCCGCAACGCCGAAGCCCGGCGCGATGCCCCGATCCGCGGCCGTCGCATCGATCCGGCCGCCTGCCTTCTTCCTGCCAGAGGTCCACGCGTGGCTTGCCATCGCCGGTACGGCTGGGCATTTTTTGTCTCTATCAGGTGCGCATTGGATCAAGATCGGTCCATGATTGCCGGTATGTCTATGTGCAATTCCTGTAATTATTGTCGCAACTATTGCGGATCTGATGTTGAATTTAGAATAAATTCAATTCAAATATTATCAATATGGGCAGAAATTGCTTGCGCCATGCTGTCCGGCCCGACAGCGGCTGTCGCTGCCGGCGGTGAGCATGAAGCGCGGCGGCCTGCCCAGCCTGTCGCAGATCATGCGGGCCTTGGCCGTCAGTCCGCCTCGGGAGTGGCCCGGCGCCTGGGTCCCGGACCTTCTTTTCCGTCCGCTGCCTGCCGGCGGAAGTGGACATGGGCGGTGTCGAGCATCAGGTACTTGCCCCTTCAGGCCAGGGGGGCCTGAATGTGGGGCGGTCCCGGGCCATCCGGCCAACCGTGGACGCGAGCCGTGCAGGCTTTCAGGGCATGACCCACAGGACCGGCAGGACATGGGCGTCCTGCAGCATCTCCAGCGTCTCGGCCAGCGGCACCGCGGCGAAGAAGACGCAGGCATCCAGGAAGGTCCGGGTGACCAGCGATATCTGCACCTCCATCGTCGGGACCGAGCGCCACAGCGCAAAGTTCGGGAGGAAGCGCGGCACCCTGGCGCAATAGGCGCGGTAGCTGTCGCCGAATTTGGCGGTCAGATAGTCTTCCTCGCGGCGGACCACGACGGTGAAGACCACGATGGTGATCAGCAGGGCGACGATCGCCGCGGTGAAGCTGCCGAACTGCGCCCCGGCGCCGGCGGCGCCGAAGAAGGAGAAGACATAGAGCGGGTTGCGGCAGATCGAGTAGGGGCCGACATCGACGAGCTCGCGCTTCTTGCGCCCGCCGATATAGAGCGAGCACCAGGTCCGCCCCAGCACGCACAGCACGATCAGGGCAAGCCCGAACCCCTCGATCCCCTCGTGGACCTGGCTGCCGAGGTCGCGATCCCAGGAGGGTTCGCTCAATGCGAGGGCGAGCACGACCAGCAGCAGGACGACGAAAAGCGCCGCTCGGCGGATGGCCTGCACGGCGCCGAGGTCGTTATGGCTCAGAGTCTTGCGCACGAAGGGACCACCCAGCTTGGTTCCGATCGGCCATACTACAACGCCGCCCCGCATTTTGGCAAAACGATGACAGACTGCCGCCCGGGGCGGGCACGGCGGCGCAGGTCCTTGATTCCGAAGGGGTTCCCGCCCAGATTGCAGCGGCGATTTGTGACATCAAAGACACATCGTCTCGCATTGCGCGCCGCAGCCCGGGATTGTGATCCCGCTCCCCTTGAAATTCCCGGTCGGCGGGAGCATTTTCGGCATGCAAAGGGATGGCATTTCGGCCTCTCTTCGCAGCCCTCCTTGGGCGTTTCCTCCCTAGACTTGGGCCGCCTCCGGGCGGCCTTTTTGTCGTTGGCGCAAGGGCGCTCGCCGCCGTGCGGCCGCGGCAGGCTGTGCAGTGCGTGCTTGCCGGATGGCGGCCGCGATCCCATAGTGTGGGTCATCATGGATCTCGACTCGCCCATTTTCGACCGCATCCGGGTCCGCCCGCGCGCCGAACGCGTGGAGGAGAAGAGCGATCCGTCGTCCGGCTGCCAGCATGCCGGTTGCCGGGCGCCCGGCGAATTCCGCGCGCCGAAGGGACGGGGCCAGGAGGGGCGCTTCTGGCAGTTTTGCCTGGATCACGTGCGCGCCTACAACCAGTCCTACAATTACTTCGCCGGCATGCCGGACGATGCGGTGTCGGCCTTCCAGCGCGACGCTTCGACCGGCCATCGACCGACCTGGGCGATGGGCGTCAATCCGGCGGCGCAGAAGCGCGGGGCTGAGTATCCGCCCCACGACTTCGACATGGCGGGGGAGGATCTGCTCGGCATGTTCGGCCCGTCGCGGGCGCGCCGCACCCGGCCGGTGCCGCAGCCGGAGCGCCGCAGGCTCAGCCTGACCGAGCGCCGCGCCTATGCGACGCTGGACATGCCCGAGCATGCGCCGCCCGCCGAAATCAAGACGCGCTACAAGACGCTGGTCAAACGCCTGCATCCCGATGCCAATGGCGGCGACCGATCCAGCGAAGATAAATTGCGCGGGATCATCCAGGCCTATAATACGCTTCGCAGCGCCGGGCTTGGCTGAGCAGCCGGAGCAGGGGCGCGGTCCGGACGAGGGGTCCGGGGCGCGGCTGCGTGCGACGGCTTCGAGGTCTGCAGGATTTCATACCCGCTCCGGGGACGGTCGGAAATCCTGCATGGTGTGACAAGCGGCCTCCTTTCCCGAGGAGGCGTTCGGACTATCCTTCCAGACGCAAGCCCCGCACCCCGGCGGGGCAAGGTAGGCATGATGACAGACGCGACTGCGCCGGCGCCCGGTTTGCCGGATATCAAGGTTTCGGCCAAGAAGCTGTTCGGCTTCGATACCGACATGATGGTTCCCGCCTATTCCGTGGCCAGCGACCATGTCCCCGATCTCGATCCCGACTATCTGTTCGACCGGGCGACCACGCTGGCGATCCTGGCGGGCTTCGCCCACAACCGCCGCGTCATCGTCTCGGGCTACCACGGCACCGGCAAGTCCACCCATATCGAGCAGGTCGCCGCCCGCCTCAACTGGCCCTGCATCCGCATCAACCTCGACAGCCACGTCTCGCGCATCGACCTCGTCGGCAAGGACGCCATCGTCCTGCAAGACGGCAAGCAGGTGACCGAATTCCGCGACGGCATGCTGCCCTGGGCGTTGCAGAACAATATCGCCCTGGTGTTCGACGAGTATGACGCCGGACGCCCCGACGTGATGTTCGTCATCCAGCGCGTGCTGGAGGTCTCGGGCAAGCTGACGCTGCTCGACCAGAAGCGCGTCATCCGTCCGCATCCGGCCTTCCGCCTGTTCGCCACCGCCAACACGGTCGGCCTCGGCGACACCTCCGGCCTCTATCACGGCACCCAGCAGATCAACCAGGGCCAGATGGACCGCTGGTCGATCGTGACGACGCTCAACTACCTGCCGCACGACAAGGAGGTCGACATCGTCCTGGCCAAGTCGCGGAGCTACCAGGCCTCGGCCGCCGGCCGCGACACGGTCAACAAGATGGTGCGCGTCGCCGACCTGACCCGCAACGCCTTCATGAACGGCGACCTCTCCACGGTGATGAGCCCACGCACCGTGATCACCTGGGCCGAGAACGCCGATATCTTCCACGATATCGGCTTCGCCTTCCGCCTGACCTTCCTCAACAAGTGCGACGAGCTGGAGCGGCCGCTGGTGGCCGAGTTCTATCAGCGCGCCTTCGGCTCGG
This sequence comes from Labrys sp. Lb11, assembly GCF_057554225.1. Lineage (NCBI taxonomy): Bacteria > Pseudomonadati > Pseudomonadota > Alphaproteobacteria > Hyphomicrobiales > Xanthobacteraceae > Labrys > Labrys sp. Lb11. The sequence continues at coordinate 827,795 of NZ_BAAJOT010000002.1, read as the reverse complement.
AGCTGACGGAAAGCGCGGTGAACGTCGCCTTGACCTGAGCGCGCAATGTCCTCGAACCGCAAACCCGGCGAGAAGCCCAAGGACGCGCCCAACGAGCCGTTCAAGCGTTCCGTGGCCGGCGCCCTGCGCGCCATCGCCCGCAAGCCCGGCCTCGAGGTCGCCTACGCCTCGGAGAAGCCGGCGCTGATCGGCGACAAGGCGCGGCTGTCCGAGCCGCCGCGCAAGCTCGACGCCCAGGCGGCGGCGATCGTGCGCGGGCAGGCCGATGCGATCGCGTTGCGCCTGGCCTGCCACGACGAGGCGCTGCACCGCCGGCTCGCGCCGCAGTCGGACCAGGCGCGCGGCGTGTATGACGCCGTCGAGCAGGCCCGCTGCGAGGCGATCGGCTCGCGGCGCATGGCGGGCGTGGCCAGGAACCTCTCCGCCATGCTGGAGGACCGCTATTTCCGCGGCGGCAAGTACGAGGACATCCGCGCCCGCGAGGATGCCCCGGTGGAAGACGCCATTGCGATGCTGGTGCGCGAGAAGCTGACCGGGCTCGAGCCGCCTCCTTCCGCCCGCAAGCTGGTCGACCTCTGGCGTCCCTGGATCGAGGAGAAGGCCGGAGGCGACCTGATGCGGCTCGACCGGGTGGTCGAGAACCAGCGCGCCTTCGCCCGTACGATCAACGACCTGCTCGCCCATCTCGGCATGGCCGAGCTGTCGGACGCCGATCAGCAGGACGACGAGAAGACCGAGGCCGACAGCGAGGACCAGGAGGAATCCGAGGGCGAGGAGGGCGAGAACCAGGCCGAGGACCAGTCCCAGTCCGCCCAGGTCGAGGAAGCCGAGGAAGGCGAGGACGAGGGCGACGAACGCGAGGCGCAGGAGGCGGAGTCGCCGTCCTCCGACATGCCGGACGAGAGCGAGGCTGACGATGCCGAACAGGCGAGCCAGCCCTGGCGGCCGCCGGAGAGCCGCGGCGGCGACCGGCACGGCCCGGACTACAAGGCCTTCTCCACCCGCTTCGACGAGGTGGTGGATGCAACCGACCTGTGCGACCCGGAAGAGCTCGAGCGCCTGCGCGCCTATCTCGACAAGCAGCTCGCCAGCCTGTCGGGCGTGGTGGCTCGCCTGGCCAACCGGCTGCAGCGCCGGCTGATGGCGCAGCAGAGCCGCGCCTGGGATTTCGACCTGGAAGAGGGCATGCTCGACCCGGCCCGCCTGTCGCGCGTCATCGTCGACCCGACCTCGGCGCTGTCCTTCATGCGCGAGCGCGACACCGATTTCCGCGACACGGTGGTGACGCTGCTGATCGACAATTCCGGCTCGATGCGCGGGCGGCCGATCACCGTGGCGGCGACCTGCGCCGACATCCTCGCCCGCACGCTGGAGCGCTGCGGCGTGCGCGTCGAGATCCTGGGCTTCACCACCCGGGCTTGGAAGGGGGGGCAGTCGCGCGAGGCCTGGCTGCAGGCCGGCAAGCAGGCCAGTCCCGGCCGGCTCAACGACCTGCGCCACATCATCTACAAATCCGCCGACGCGCCATGGCGCCGGGCCCGCAAGAATCTCGGGCTGATGATGCGCGAGGGCCTCCTGAAGGAGAACATCGACGGCGAGGCGCTGCTCTGGGCGCATCAGCGCCTGCTCGGCCGCTCCGAGAGCCGCCGCATCCTGATGGTGATCTCGGACGGCGCGCCGGTCGACGATTCCACCCTGTCGGTCAACACCGGCAACTATCTGGAGCGGCACCTGCGCTGGGTGATCGAGGACATCGAGACCCGCTCGCCGGTGGAACTGATCGCCATCGGCATCGGCCATGACGTGACGCGCTACTATCGCCGCGCCGTGACCATCGTCGACGCCGAGGAACTCGGCGGCGCCATGACCGACAAGCTGGCCGAGCTGTTCGACGAGACGGCGACGCCGAAGCGACGGGCGGCGTAGCTCGCTCGCCCCCTGCCCGCCGCCGCGGCGGGCGGGGCCTTGCGCTGCTTCCGCGCGTGCCTATCTGCGGACGAAGCCATCCGGATCCCGCATGCCGTCCGCCATTCCCCTGCCGTTGCGCTTCGCCGTCCGTGAGCTGCGCACCGGCGCCCAAGGATTCTTCGTCTTCCTGGCCTGCCTGGCCCTCGGCGTCATGGCGATCGCCGGCGTCGGCTCGGTGTCGCGCTCGCTGTCGGAGGGGCTGGTCCGGGAGGGGCGGGTCATCAACGGCGGCGACATCGCCTTCTCGCTGATCTCGCGGGAGGCGACCGAGGCGGAGCGCGCCGTGCTGGCGCGCGAGGGCCGCCTGTCGGTCATCGCCACGCTGCGGGCCATGGCCCGCACCGCCGACGGGCGCTCGGCGCTGGTCGAGATCAAGGCCGTGGACGGCGCCTATCCGCTGACCGGCCAGGCGACGCTGACCGGCGGCGAGGCGCTCCATCAGGCGCTCTCGCCGCGCGATGGCCAGATGCGGGTCGTCGCCGACACCGCCCTGTTCGCCCGGCTCGCCCTCAAGCCGGGCGACCGGCTGGCCATCGGCGGGGCGCGTGTCGTCCTCGCCGATTCCCTCGCCTCGGAGCCGGACAAGCTCGCCGGCGGCATCGGTTTCGGGCCGAGGCTGATGATGTCGCTCGACACGCTGCGGGCGACCGGCCTGATCCAGCCGGGCTCGCTGATCCGATGGCACTACCGCCTCGACCTGCCGGCCGGCGTCCAGCCCAAGGCCGTGGCCGACCGCGCCAATGCCGCCGCCCCCGCGGCCGCCTGGGAGGTGCGCAGCCGCGACGACGCCACGCCGGCATTGCAACGCAACATCGAGCGATTCACCCTGTTCCTGACCCTGGTCGGGCTGACGGCGCTGCTGGTCGGCGGCGTCGGCGTCGCCAATGCGGTGCGCGCCTTCGTCGAGCGCAAGCGCGACACAGTGGCGACGCTGAAGACGCTCGGTGCGCCGGGAGCGACCGTCGTCGGCATCTATCTGACGCAGACCATGATCCTGGCGCTGTTCGGCGTGGCGGCGGGCCTCGCCCTCGGCGCGGCGCTGCCCTTCGTCACCGCCTGGACGGCCGGTGCCCTGCTGCCCCTGCCGCTGCAGCCGGCCGTCTATCCGCGGGAGCTGCTGCTGGCACTCGCCTACGGCCTCGTCACCGCCTTCGCCTTCTCGATCTGGCCGCTGGGACGCATGCACGACATGCCGGTCGCGGCCCTGTTCCGGGACGGCATCGACCCGGTCGCAGGGCGGCCGCGCCGGCGCTACCTGCTGCTTGGCGGCGCGGCCACGCTCGGCCTGATCGGACTTGCCGTCGCCTTCGCCTCCGACCGGCGCATCGCCCTGGTCTATGTCGGCTCGGCACTCGCCGCTTTCCTGGCCCTGCGCCTGGTGGCGATCCTGGTGATGGCGGTCGCCCGCCGCTTGCCGCGGCCGCGCTCGACCGAGCTTCGGCTGGCGCTGGCCAATATCCACCGCCCGGGTGCGCTGACCCCTTCGGTCGTGCTCTCGCTCGGGCTGGGCCTGTGCCTTCTGGTGACGCTCGCCCTGATCGACGGCAATATCCGCCGGCAGCTGTCGGCGGCGATCCCGGAGCGGGCGCCGAGCTTCTTTTTCGTCGACATCCCCGACGCAGAGGCCGCGCGCTTCGACAGCTTCGTCCGCGCCCATGCCGACAAGGCCAGCCTCAACCGCGTGCCGATGCTGCGCGGGCGCATCGTCACGGTGAAGGGCGTGCCGGCCGAGCGGATCAAGCCGCCCTCCGACATCGCCTGGGTGCTGAACGGCGACCGCGGCATCACCTTCTCCGCCGCCGTGCCGGCAGGCTCGCAGGTGACGGCGGGCCAATGGTGGCCGGCCGACTACGCCGGCCAGCCCCTGGTGTCGGTGGAGGAGGGGGTGGCCAAGGGCCTGGGCCTCGGCATCGGCGACGCGATCGGCGTCAACGTGCTGGGCCGGACCATCGCCGCGAAGGTCGGCGCCATCCGCAAGCTGGAATGGGAGAATCTCGGCATCAACTTCGTCATGGTGTTCTCTCCCAACACCTTCGCCGGTGCGCCGGTGATGCACCTGGCGACGCTCAGCTACCCCGGCGGGACCAGCGTCGATACCGAGGTCGGCCTGCTGAAGGCGGTTGCCGAGGCGTTCCCGACCGTGACCACGGTACGGGTCAAGGATGCGCTGACGGCGCTCGCCGACATCGCCGCCCAACTCGCCATCGGCATTCGGGGCGCCGCGTCCATCGCCATCGTCGCCTCGGTGCTGGTGCTGGCCGGCGCCCTGGCGGCCGGCCACGGGGCGCGGCTCTACGATGCGGTGGTGCTCAAGGTGCTCGGGGCGACGCGCCGGCGGCTGCTTCTGGCCTTCCTCCTGGAATATGGCCTGCTGGGCCTGGCCACCGCGGTCTTCGGCGTCGCCGCCGGCACGGCCGCGGCCTGGCTGATCGTGACGCAGATGATGGATTTTTCCTTCGTCTTCCTGCCCGGCGCCGCCTTCGCCGCGGCATTCGGGGCGATGATGCTGACCATCCTGTTCGGCCTCGCTGGCACCTGGCGCATCCTGGGGCAGAAGCCGGCGGCCCATCTCAGGGACCTATGACGGTCTCAACCATGACCGGGGATGGCGCCGGACGCCACCTTACATTACGGTCATGTCACTTACATCCGGTATGGTTTCGCACTACATTGGTTCCAAACGTCCTGGCGGCCGTCCGCCGCCTCCTGGAGATACCCATGGCTTCGAATGATCCTCGGTTCTCGATCGGCTCCGTCGCCGACGCCCGCGCCGGGGCGCCTGCGATCGATCAAGGCCTGCGCGCCTTCATGCTCGCGATCTACAACCATATGGCGCTGGGTGTCGCCATCACCGGCGCGGTCGCGCTCGGCGCCTTCATGATGGCGGTGAACCAGGTCGACGGCCAGATCGTCGGCCTGACCGCCTTCGGCGACCTGATCTTCCGCAGCCCGCTGAAGTGGGTCGTGATGCTCGCGCCTCTCGGCGTGGTGCTGTGGATGAGCTTCGGCGCCGGCCGCCTGTCGGCCTCGGGCGCGCGCACCCTGTTCTACGTCTACGCCGCGCTGGTCGGCCTGTCGCTGTCGACGATCTTCCTCGTCTACACCGGCGCTTCCATCGCCCGCGTCTTCTTCGTCTCGGCGGCGAGCTTCGGCGCGCTGAGCCTCTACGGCTACACCACCAAGCGTGACCTGTCGGCGATGGGCTCGTTCATGATGATGGGCCTGTTCGGCCTGATCATCGGCTCTGTGGTCAACATGTTCATGGCCTCCTCGGGCTTCCAGTTCGTGCTGACCATCGGCGGCGTGCTGATCTTCGCCGGCCTGACCGCCTGGGACACGCAGAAGCTGAAGTCGATGTATTCCGGCGCCTACAGCGCGGAAGAGGGCCAGAAGCTTGCCATCTACGGCGCGCTCAACCTCTATCTCGACTTCATCAACCTGTTCCTGATGATGCTGCGCTTGCTCGGCGACCGCCGCTGAGCCAGCATGGCCCGGCGGACCGGATCTCGGTTCGCCGGATCGTGCGTTCAGGGCAAGCATCGTGCATGAGACAAGGCTGAGGCTGGTCGAGGGGCGTGACATTCCCTCGATCGGCGACATCTACCGGGAGGCGGTGCGGTTCGGCAGCGCCTCCTTCGAATTGGACCCGCCCAGCGACGAAGAGATGACGCGCCGGATGCGCGGCCTCGTCGATGGCGGGTTTCCTTATTTCGTGGCGACACGCGGCTACGAGATCCTGGGCTATGCCTATGCCGGCCCCTACCGACCGCGTCCGGCCTACCGCTTCACCCTGGAGGACTCGGTCTATGTGGCGGCCCACGCCCAGGGAACGGGCCTGGGGCGACGCCTGCTGCAGACTCTGGTCGCCGAGAGCGAGAAGCGGGGCTTCCGGCAGATGATCGCGGTGATCGGCGACAGCGCCAACCGGGCCTCGATCGCGCTGCACGAGCGCGCCGGCTTCCGGCACACCGGCACGTTCGAGGCCGTCGGCTGGAAACACGGCCGCTGGCTCGACAGCGTGCTGATGCAGCGCTCCCTCGGCGATGGCACCGGGAGTCCGCCGGCCGAATGAGGCAGTGAGGCCGGCAGGCTTTGTGCGAGGCTCCTACGCCTGTTCGCGCAGGGCCCTGCGGATGATCTTGCCCGAGGCGGTCAGCGGCAGCGCCGCCACATAGGCAATCTCGCGTGGATATTCGTGGGCGGACAGGCGCGTGCGCACGAAAGCCTGGATCTCTGCGGTGAGGGCGTCGGAAGCGGCGAAGCCCGGCCTCAGCACGATGAAGGCCTTGACGATCTCGGTGCGCACCGCGTCCGGCCGGCCGACGGCCGCTGCGAAGGCGACCGCCGGATGGCGGGCCAGGCAGTCCTCGATCTCGCCCGGGCCGATGCGGTAGCCCGACGAGGTGATGATGTCGTCGCTGCGCCCGATGAAGCGCACCATGCCGTCGGCATCGCGCACCGCCTGGTCGCCGGTCGTCATCCAGTCGCCGATGAATTTTTCAGCCGTGGCCTCGGGATTGTTCCAGTAGTGCAGGAACATCACCGGATCGGGGCGGGCGACGGCGATCTCGCCGGGCTCTCCCGCAGCGCATTCGCTGCCGTCCGGGCGAATCACCGCCACGCGGTGGCCGGGGACCGGCCGCCCGATCGCGCCCGGCCTGGAGACGCCGAGCGCGGCGCAGGAGCCCAGCACCAGGTTGCACTCGGTCTGGCCGAACAATTCGTTGACGGCGAATCCGAAGGCGTCCCGGGCCCAGGCATAGGTGTCGGGACCGAGGGTCTCGCCGGCGGACATGATGCTGCGCAGCGGCAGGTCGTAGCTGGCGCCGGGCTGATGGGCGGCCTTCAGCATGCGCAGGGCCGTCGGCGGCAGGAAGGCGTTGCGCACGCCGAGCTCGCGCACCATGGCCAGCGCCTCGTCGGGCGCGAAGCGGTCATGCGGCCAGGCGACGACGGGCACGCCGAGCGACAGGCTCGGCAGCAGGGCGTTGAGCAGGCCTCCGGCCCAGGCCCAGTCGGCGGGAGTCCACATCAGGCTGCCGGCTTCGCCGAGATCGGGATGGGCGAAGGTGACGCCCGGGACATGGCCCGGGACGACGCGGTGCCCGTGCACGGCCCCCTTGGGCTGGCCGGTGGTGCCGGACGTGTAGATCATCATCGCCGGATCGTCGGGGGACGACGGCACGGCGGTGAAGTCGGCCTCGGCGGTGGCGAGGGCCTCATGGTAGCCGATCGCCTCGCCGTCCGGGCCGTCGACGCAGACGATGACGCCGAGCGCGGGCAGGCGGTCGCGGATCGGGCGCAGCTTGGCCAGCCCGGCCGCATCCAGCACGATCGCCTTGGCGGCGGCATCGGCCAGGCGGTATTCGAGGGCATCCGGACCGAACAGGGCGGTGAGGGGCAGCGACAGTCCGCCGAGCTTGGCTGCGGCCGCATGGGCGACCACCACCTCCGGCGATTGCGGCAGCAGCACCGCCACGCGGTCGCCCGGACCGACGCCGGCCCGGCGCAGCACATGCGCCAGCCGGTTGGACGCCCACCGCAACGCACCGTAGCCGACGGGCGTCGCCGCCTCGCCGGGCCGTCTCTTGTAGAGGATGGCGAGGCGATCGGGCTCGATCGCCGCCCATTTGTCGCAGACGTCGACGCCGAAATTGTAGCGGGCCGGCAGGGCCCAGCGGAAGTCGCGATAGAGCCGGTCGTATTTGGTCTGACCTGTCATCCCACGCCTCGCTCAGGGGCTGAACAGGGTGGAGAAGGGCGCCTTGACCACGTCGACCAAGCCTTGGCCGACCGTCCCGGTCCGCACCACGCGCCGGCGCATAGGCGCTTCGGTCATGATCGGCGGGGGCGGCGGCTCGGCCGCGACCACCATCGCCCAATAGGTCTTGTACCGGGTGTCCGGAGCCTTGGCGAGAGCGATGCCGAAGCGCGTGGCCTGCGGCATCAGCAGGTTCTTGTCGTGCGCCGGCGAGTTGCGCCAGCTCTCGAAGGCCGCTTCCTGGCTGAAATAACCGGCAGCGACGTTTTCGCCCGCGTTGGTGGTGCCGATCCCGGCCTGCCTGAGGCGCGCGGCGAAGGGGCCGGCGGCATCGTGCGACAGCACGCCCTGCGCGGCCATGGCGTCGGCTTGCACCTGGGCCATGGCGTTCAGGGCAGGGTCGAGGCGCACGGCCTGCAGGCCGCTGGCGCGGCGGTATTGCGACAGCATGTCGCGCACCGTCGGTGGATCGAGGGTGACGGCGCCGACGTCGCCACGAACCACCGGGCCGCCCTTGCGCGCCGTCGGTGTCGAGCAGGCGGCGAGCGCCAAGAGCGAGATGGCGAGCGTCCCGGCGAGGCGGGCGCGGCGCGGCGCGGATCGGCGGGGAAGGACGGCCTTGGCGATGGGCAGGGTTCTCACGTGGAGCAGGATCCTTACGGGACGCGACCGGTCCGGCAAGGGAGCGGGCCGCGGCCGGCGGCGAAGGTCCGGCAGCGCAGGCCGGGCCGTGGCCGGTGGCCGATATCATTTTCTCCGACCATTGGGAACTCGGCGCGCCGGGTTATGGCCGGGCGCCGTCCGGGGCCTCGCCGCGCAGCTTGGCGGCTGCGACCGCGCCCAGCGCCTCGTCGAGGCTGACCACCACCGGCGCGGGCGCCGCCGGCAGCTGGGCGGCGACACGGATGCCCCTTTCGCGGAAGTTCTTCAGCATGCGCAGATGCAGGTCGCTCTTTACCGCGGCCATGGTCTCGACGCTGGTGACCACCGCGGTCAGCTCGAACTCCAGCGAGGCGCTGCCGAGCTTGGCGAGGAAGACGCGGGGCGGCGGTGTCGGCAGGATGCGCGGATCGTCCTCCGCGGAGGCGAGCATGGCCGCACGCACGGCGTCGACATCGGCGTCGTAGCCGACATCGACGACCACCCGCACCCGGCTCCAGGTGTTGCCGTAGACCCAGTTCTTCACCACGCCGGTGATGAGCTGGGAGTTGGGGATGATCAGCGTTGCCCGGTCATAGGTCTCGATCTCGGTGGCGCGCACGCTGATGCGGCGCACGAAGCCTTCCTCGCCCGCCGCGGCGATAATGTCGCCGACCCGGATCGGCCGTTCGGCCAGCAGGATCAGGCCGGAGATGAAGTTCGACACGATCGACTGCATGCCGAAGCCGATGCCGAAGGACAGGGCGCCGGCGACGATGGCGAAGTTCTGCAGGTTGACGCCGATCTGGAACAGGCCGATCGAGATCGCCAGGAACACGCCGACATAGCCGATCATGGTGGCGATCGAGTTCTGCAGGCCGGCGTCGAGGGTGGTGCGCGGCAGCAGCGTGTTGCGGATCCAGCCGCGGATCAGGGCGGTGGCGCCGAGCACGGCGATGACGAGGATGATCGCCAGCAGGATGCCGGACGGCGAGATGGTGATCTCGCCGATCTGGAAGCCGAAGAAGGCGCGCTCGGCCAGCGTCAGGATGTCGACGGAGTAGAAGCCGAGCGGCACCACGAAGGTGGTGACGGCCGCGAGCAGGATGAAGAAGCGCAGCAGGCCGGAGAGCAGCGTGGCGCTGAAGGCGACGTTCTTCGGGCTGACGCCGAGGGCGCTGGCGATCTCGCGCCCGAGCGATTCGTTGGCGGCCAGGCGATCGGTCAGCAGCGCGTCGACCAGCGTCATCAGGATGAAGGCGGCCGCGGCGACGAACAGCGCCGCCAGTGTCAGGATGACGATGAAGTTGGCGAAGGCGACGTAGCCGGTCAGCAGGGCGCCGACCACCACCGCGATCACCAGCCAGGTGATCGGCCGGAGGATGTCGAGCTTGTTGCCCTCCTCCGCGCCGGGGATCGGCTCGCCGGACGGCGTCGTGGTCGGCGCACTGCGCAGGCGCAGCAGCAGCTCGGCGCCGACGATGCAGAACAGCACGGAGAATACGCCGATCGCCGCGACGGTGAGGGAGACCGGCGCGTAGATCACCTTGCCGATGCTGGGCAGCAGGATGTCGGCGCCGATGATGACGGCGATCCAGCGCGTGCGGCGATGGATCTGATCCACCGCCCAGTCGCTGAGCGGCAGCAGCCGCAGCTGCGGCCGCCCGACCGCCATGACGCCGACGGCCATGGCGTCGAAGACTGCCGGTATCAGGAGGGCGAGGACCAGCGGCATGCCGAAGTCGAACAGCAGCCGCTCAGGCACCAGCTCGGCGACCTTCAGGGCGACGAGCGGCACCAGGGCCATCATCGGCAAGCCGAGCACGGCGTGCACGATGTCGAGCACGGCGTCGAGCGAACCGGTGAAGCGGCGGGAGGCGCCTTCCTTGGCGGCCAGCTTGTCCCGCCAGCGCACGGCGCGCCAGCGCAGGAAGCGGCAGGCGGCCGCGCCGGCAAGGACGATCACCAGAGCCAGGGCGATCGAGGACCAGCCGATCGCGGCGATGAAGGCCGACCAGAGCTGCGACAGGGCGCTGGTGAGGCTCCGCAGGGCCTGGGGGATGTCGGCGATCACCGTGCCCCAGAAGAACAGGTCGAGGATGCTGGCGCTGCGCTCGAAGATCTGTCGGGCGAATTCCGAGCGAAGCCGCTCGACGATGGTGTTGTTGAGCTGGTCGACCCGGATGATCTGGACCTGGGCTTCCTTGGCCACGCCGTCGATGTCGCCGAACACGACGTTCTCGCGCTCGCGCGCCGCGGCGACGTCCGTGCTTTCCTTGGGGTCGCCCGCCTTGGGGGCGGGGCCGAGTTTCTCCAGGCGCTGCTTGGAGGCTTCGCGCGGAGCGGCGATGTCGGCCAGCAGGGCGGCGAGGGCGTTGCGGGCGGGCTCGAGGTTGTCGCGCAGCCTGGTCAGCGTCTGCCGGCTGAGGTCGGACTGGGCGAGCGGGGTCTCGACGCGGTCGATGGCCGACTTGACCTCGTTCAGCCGGTCGCGCGGCGTCGCGGCGGCAGTGGATTGCGCCAGGGCCGGGCCGGTGGCGAAGAGCAGGGTCGCAAGGAGGAAGAGGCGGCAGGCCGCCAGAATCAGAGCCATGGCGACGAAGCTATGCGAAAACCGATGGCCTTTATGAGGCATGTCTGGGGTGTGTGATCCGAAACGGTTCGGGGTGAGACACAGCGACTTTGGCCGAGCGGCAGGAGCGGCGCGACTTGCATCTGGCCATTTTTGACCTCATCCCGCTGCAAACCATATCGGATCACACACCCTACCCTCCGACCTGCAGGAAGACCAGCCAGGCCGAGACGGTCAGCAGGGCAAGGGCGGTTGACAACGACACGGCCGCGGATGCCGCCGCCTCGCCGGTCTTCATGCGCGTGGCGAACAGATAGGCATTGATGCCCGACGGGCATGCCGCGAACAACAGGCCGGTCGCGGCCCAGACCGGCGGCAGGCCGAAGACCTGGCGGGCCATGACATAGACGATCAGCGGATGCAGCACGAGCTTGAGGCCGGAAATGGCCAGGGCCGCGCGCCATTCGCCGCGCACGCCGTAGCGGTCGAGCGCGATGCCCATGGCGACGAGCGAACAGGGCGTGGCCGATCCGGCCATCAGGTCGATGAGCCGCTCGATCGGGTCGGGGGCGGCGAGGCCGGCCTGGCGCGCCAGGATGCCGAGGGCGATGCCGATCAGGATGGGATGGGTGACGATGGATCGCAGCACCCGCTGGGCCATCCGGCGCGGGGATGGAGGCTGGACAGGCTGGCCCTGCGGGCCGGCGATCTCGAACAGCAGCGTGGCGGCGGTCATCGTTACCGGCAGGTGGATGGCGAGCAGCAGCACCAGCGGCGCGGCGGCGTCGTGGCCGAGCGCGCTCAGGATCAGCGGCACGCCGACCATCACGGTGTTGGCCTGGCCGGCGGAAAAGCCGAAGATGACGCCCTCCGCCTTGGAGCGGCCCAAAAGCCGCCGTGCGACCATGGTAGCAAGGGCCCAGCAGGCGAAGACTCCGACGAAGTAGGAGGTCCAGTATCCCCAGGGCAGGCCGTCCGACAGGTTCGCGTGGACGATGGTGCGAAACAGCAGGAAGGGGATCGCCAGGGCGAAGACATATTCGGCGAGGCCGTCGCCGGTGCGTTCGGAGACGATGCGCGTGCGTGCCGCGAGGAATCCCAGGCCGATCAATCCGAAGACGGGAGCGACAACGCCGAGGATTTCAAGCATGGCCATACATGAAAAGGCAGGGGAGATGTTCGTCGCCGCGGGCGAAAGGGTTGACGCCTCGTAACCAAATTTCAAGACTGACGGCAATGTGTTGTACGCATTCAGGCCCTAGACGTCGCGAGGCCGCCATCGCCGCCGAAGACTCAGACATGCTCGCCAAGCCCGCCGTCGCCGCTGCCCCGCCCTCCGAGCTCGACGAGGCCCGCGCGGAGCTGTCGGCGATGCGCCGGCGCCTGCGCGCGGCCGCGCACGAGATCCGCACGCCGCTGACCGGGGCCGCGACCATCGTCGATATCCTGGCCGTGAGCGAACTCGCCTCCGGCCCGACCCGCGACTATGTCCTGCTGCTGAAGGAGGCGGTGGCCCAACTGGTCGCGGTGGCCAACGACATTCTCGACCTCGGCCGCCTGGAAGCCGATCTCGGGCTCGGCGCGCGCGAAGCCTTCTCGCCGGCGGCGTTGCTGGCGTCGGTCGTCGGCCTGGCCAGGCCGCGCGCCGAGGCCAGGGGGCTCGGCGTCGTGGTGCAGGCCGCCGGCCTGCCGGAGCGGCTGATCGGTTATCCCGTCACGGTCCGGCGCGCACTGGAGAACCTGGTCGACAATGCGGTGAAGCACACCGCCGAGGGCACCATCACCGTCAGCGGCGCGGTCGAGCGCGAGCGGTCGCTGGTGATTTCGGTGGCCGACACCGGTACCGGCATCGCCCGCGAGGACATGTCGCGGCTGTTCGAGCCCTATGCCCAGCTCGCCGCCGGCGTGCATGCCGGCGGCACGGGGCTGGGGCTGTCGCTGGTCAAGGCGGCGATCGAGCGGATCGGCGGCTCGATCGAGGTCGAGAGCGCCCTGCTCCAGGGCACGACCTTCCGCTTCGCCGTGCCGGTCGACCCGGCCCAGGCGGTGCTGCATCCGGTGAGGAAGGTGCAGGCGCCGCGCAAGCTGCTGCGCATCCTGGTGGCCGAGGACAACCCGGTCAACCGCATCGTCATCGGCGCCATCCTCGGCGAGTTCGGGCATCGCGTCTCTTTCGCGCCGGACGGGCGGGCCGCCGTCGGGCTGCTGCAGAGGAACGACCACGACCTGGTGTTGATGGACATCGAGATGCCGGACCTCGACGGCCCTGCCGCCCTCGCGGCGATCCGCGCCCTGCCGGGTCGGCGGGCCGCCACGCCGGTGGTGGCGCTGAGCGCCCGCGGCGCCGAGGCCCGCGGCGAGGCGCTGGGCCAGGGCTTCAATGCCTATGTCGCCAAGCCGATCGATCCTGCGGCCTTGTTCGAGGCGATCGAGGACGCGGCCCGCGGCGTGTAGGCGGGCTCGCCGCCGGCTCGCCTATGAGGATGGCGGGCCGAGGCTCCTGTGGGCATGCAGCAGGGGCGGGTCGTAGACCGTGCCGAAGGGTTCCTGCGGGTTCTGCCAGCGCCAGCGCAGGCGCGCCAGCACGGTCTCCGCCGCCTGGACGCTCGGGCGCCCGGCCACGGCGATCTGGCCGAGATGCTCGCTCTCGATGTCGGGTGTGCCGATGCGCACGACGCTGACATCGTCGGGGATGGCGAGGCCGATGGTCTGGAACGCCTTGATGATGGAGGCCCCGCTCTCATAGGTCGCCAGCATGATGGCGGTGGGCCGCTGCTCGCGCGGGCCGCCGAGGACCTGCGCCAGGGTGCCGGTGAGGTCCTCGAAGCCGAACTGCCCCTTCTTCGAGGGCGAGAACAGGATGGGCGCTTCGGCGTCCGTGCGCCCGGTCCAGGTGCGGAACACGTCGAAGAGCCGGGCGGCGCGCTCGAAGAAATAGTCGCCGCAATCCTCGACCACCCAGGCGATGCGGCGATGGCCGAGCCGGGTCAGCTCCGTCAGGACCAGCCGGGACAGCACGCCGGGATCGTTGGAGATGGCGTCGATGTCGAGCTGGTCGACGGCCCGGCTTTCGACGATGACCGAATTGCCGATCTCGCGCAGCAGGCCGAGCAGCCGCACCGGGACGATCGAGGAGCGCGGCTGCAGGATGCAGCTGTCGTAGCGCGGCCCGTCGCGCAGCATGGCCATGGCGTGCTCGACGTCGTTGTAGGTCAGCACCACCGAGGTGTGTCCCTCCGCGGTCAGGCGCTGGTGAATGGTCTGGGCGATGATGTCGCCGCGCTCGTAATGGGTGTGGTGCAGCAGCGTCAGCACCTGGCGCGATCCGGGGCGCGCCAGGCCGGCGGCGGGCTGGCTGACGAAGGTACCGCGGCCGACATGGGTGGCGATCAGCCCCTCGGCGCTCAACCGCTGCAGGGCCTGCTGGACGATGTGCTGGCTGACGCCATAGCGGGTGATCAGGGTGCGGACGGTGGGCAAGCGCGAACCGGGAGGCAGTTCGCGCGCCATGCGCCGCAACTCCTCCAGAATGCTGACGTTCGTGTCGACAGCCACCCTCGGTCCTTTCGTCCCAGATGCGCCGGCCGGCCGGGGGCGGCTTGGTTCGAAGCAGCATTCCCCGGCAGATTCTGCAAGCCAATCATACGCTTTCCCCGCGGCTGCGCCGGCGCCGGCCACAGGATTCGGTCCAAGAGCGTTTTGCGATTTGACGGGATCGCGTCAAGTCGCAAAGACGCGCCGAAACAAGGAGGTAGAGCAAAGCGTTTCCCCAAAACGCGCTTTGCTCTAATGGCTTTCCCGTTGCACCACCGAACCGCGGCAGCCGACGAGGAAATCGAAGTCGGCGCCGCGATCGGCCTGCAGCACGCGCTCGACATAGAGGCTGGCATAGCCGGCGCCCGCGCCCGGCGGCCGGGCCGGTGGCTTCCAGGCGCCGCGGCGGTCGGCGAGCACGGCCTCGGGGACGTCGAGATGCAACCGGCGCGCCTCGACGTCGAGCTCGATCATGTCGCCGCTCTCCACCAGAGCCAGCGGACCGCCGACATGGGCCTCCGGGGCGACATGGAGAATGACGGTGCCGTAGGCGGTGCCGCTCATGCGCGCATCGGAGATGCGCACCATGTCGGTGATGCCGCGCTTCAGCAGCTTTTCCGGAATCGGCATGTTGCCGACCTCCGCCATGCCGGGATAGCCGCGCGGGCCGCAGTTCTTCAGCACCATCACCGAGGTCTCGTCGATGTCGAGGCCGGGGTCGTCGGTGCGGGCGCGCAGGTCCTCGATCGTCTCGAACACCACGGCCCGGCCGCGATGCTTCATCAGGTGCGGCGAGGCTGCCGACGGCTTGATCACGGCGCCGTCCGGGGCGAGGTTGCCGGAGAGGACGGCGATGCCGCCGCGCGGCTTGAACGGCCGGTCGAGCGTTGCGATCACGGTGCGGTCATGGCAGGCCGCGCCGGCGACGTTCTCGCCCATGGTGCGCCCGTTCACGGTCAGCACGCCGCGGTGGATGAGGTCGCCGAGCTCCCTGATCACCGCCGGCAGGCCGCCGGCATAGAAGAAGTCCTCCATCAGGAACTGGCCGGACGGCATCAGGTTGACGAGGCAGGGAACGTCGTGGCCCAGCGTGTCCCAGTCGCGCAGCGACAGCGGCACGCCGACCCGCCCGGCAATGGCGAGGAGGTGGATCACCGCATTGGTCGAGCCGCCGATGGCGCCGTTGACGCGGATGGCGTTCTCGAAGGCCTGGCGGGTCAGGACCTTCGAGATGCGCAGATCCTCGTGCACCATCTCGACGATGCGCCGCCCGGCCATGTGGGCGAGGACGTAGCGGCGG
The DNA here is from genome assembly GCF_057554225.1 of Labrys sp. Lb11. Taxonomy (NCBI): domain Bacteria; kingdom Pseudomonadati; phylum Pseudomonadota; class Alphaproteobacteria; order Hyphomicrobiales; family Xanthobacteraceae; genus Labrys; species Labrys sp. Lb11. The sequence continues at coordinate 812,021 of NZ_BAAJOT010000002.1, read as the reverse complement.
CTGTCGACCGCCGGGATGGCGGCGTTGGTCGGCAGGGCCAGCCCGAGCGCCTCGACCATGCTGGCCATCGTCGAGGCGGTGCCCATGGTCATGCAATGGCCGGCGGAACGCGACATCGCCGACTCCGCCGCCATGAAATCCTCCAGCGAGATCGCGCCGGCGCGCACCTCCTCCGACAGCCGCCAGACGTCGGTGCCCGAGCCGATGGTGCCGCCGCGCCAGCGCCCGTTGAGCATCGGCCCGCCGGACACGACCAGGGCCGGCAGGTCGCAGCTCGCCGCGCCCATGACCAGCGACGGCGTGGTCTTGTCGCAGCCGGTGAGCAGGACGACGCCGTCGAGCGGGTTGGCGCGGATGCATTCCTCCACGTCCATGCTGGCGAGGTTGCGGAACAGCATCGCCGTCGGCCGCATCAGGTTCTCGCCGAGGGAGGAGACCGGGAACTCCAGCGGAAAGCCGCCGGCCTCGTAGACGCCGCGCTTCACATGCTCGGCGATCTTGCGCAGATGCGCGTTGCAGGGCGTCAGCTCCGACCAGGTGTTGCAGATGCCGATCACCGGGCGGCCATCGAAGAGATGGGCGGGAAAGCCCTGGTTCTTGGTCCAGCTGCGATGGCCGAAGCCGTCGCGATCGGCCTTGCCGAACCAGTCGGCGCTGCGCAGCTTGCGCGTCTCAGTAGCCATGGGATGCCCGCCTTCCCGGTTGCGACGCCTCGCCGGTCCCGGCGAGGAACTGCCGGAACGCTCCGACCTCGGCCCGCGCCGCATCGCGCAGCAGCGAGATGTCGCCGGAGGGCAGCACCATGTCGAAGCCGTCGCGGAACAGGTCGGCCCAGCCGCGCCCGGCGCTCGGCACGGTGCCGACCTTGAGGCCGGCCCGGTTGGCGACCGTCCGGACATGGTCGACCATGCGGTCCACGTCCGGGTGGTCGAGGTCGAGGATATGGCCCGCGTCGGCGGCAAGGTCGTTGCGGCCGATGAAGATGACGTCGATGCCCTCGACCGCGCAGATCGCCTCGATGGCCTCGACCGCCCGCACGGACTCGATCTGGCAGGCGATGACGAGCTCCCTGGCGGTGAGGAGGGTGTAGGCCTCGTCGAGGCCGTAGCGCGCGGCCCGGGCGACGCCGGCGGCCCAGCCGCGCCGACCGGCGGGCGGATAGCGGCAGGCCGCGACGGCATGCCTGGCTTCCTCGGCGCTCTCCACCATCGGGATCATCACGCCGTCCGGCCCCTGGTCGAGCAGGGGCTTGAGCAGGGCCGGGTCGGCGCTCGGCACGCGGACCATGGCGGCAGCCGTGCGCTGCGCGCCGCGCATCATGTCGGCGGTATCGGCCAGCGAGCCGGGGCCGTGCTCCATGTCGATGAGCACGAGGTCGTAGCCGATCAGGCCCATCATCTCGGCGATGGCCGGGTGGGCGAGCTGCAGCCAGACGCCGAAGGCGGGCTTGCCCTCGGTCAGTCGCCGCCGCAGCGGGTTGGGCGTGGTCATGGAGCGTTCCTGAGGCTTGCTGCGCGCCGGCCGCGGTCGGCGCTCCTGCGGTGCGGTCCGTCGAGGGGCCGGTTCCCGACTCCTAGCCGTCCTGCGGTGCCTTGACAATACAATCAATCAATCAATACATATTATACGAAAGATCGCTGTGGCCGATGCCGGCCGGTCCCAACGCCTCCGAGAAGGCGGTGGCCGGCGAGAAGAGCGATCACGGGAGGACGGGAATGACTGCGCAAGCGCAGCCGTCGGCGCGCGCGTCCCGCTGGATGCTCGCGGGCATCGGCCAGTCGACCTGGATCACCCTCGCGGTGGTGATCATCGCGGCGGTGATGTGCGTGATCTCGCCGGCCTTCCGCACCTACGACAACCTCTACAACGACGCCCGCAACTTCGGTTTCATCGCCATCATGGCCATGGGCCAGATGGTGGTGATCATCACCGGCGGCATCGACCTGTCGGTCGGCTCGGTGATGGGCCTCGTCGGCATCGTCACCGGGCTGGTGCTGCAGGCGGGCTATCCGCTCTGGGTCGGCGTCGCGGCCGGCCTCGGCGTGGCGCTGCTGTGCGGGCTGATCAACGGGCTGGCGGTGGCCAAGCTCCGGCTGTCGCCGTTCATCGTCACGCTCGGCATGCTCTCGGTGGCGCGCAGCCAGGCGCTGGTCCTGTCCAACAACAAGATGATCTATCAGTTCGGGCCGGACGAGAAGCTGTTCATCGCCATCGGCGGCGGCAGCCTGTTCGGTATCCCCTCGGTGGTGCTGGCCATGGCCGCGCTCGGCGTCGTGCTGGTGCTGGCCCTGAACTATTCGCGCTGGGGCCGCTACGTCTATGCGCTCGGCGGCAACGAGCAGGCCTCGCGCATGACCGGCCTGCCGGTCGAGGCCGTCAAGATCTCGGTCTACATGTTCAGCAGCCTCACCGCCGGCATCGCCGCCATCCTGATGGTCGGCTGGCTCGGGGCCGTCACCAATGCGCTGGGGGTCGGCTACGAACTGCGCGTCATTGCGGCCACCGTGATCGGCGGCACCGACCTGATGGGCGGCTTCGGCACGCCGTACGGCTCGATCATCGGCGCGGCCCTCATCGAAATCGTGCGCAACGCCCTGCTGCTGGCCGGGGTCGATCCCTACTGGCAGGGCACCTTCGTCGGCGTGGTCATCGCCTGCGCGGTGCTGCTGGAGCGGCTGCGCCATCGACGTTCGGACTAACCGGACCGACGCTCCGTGCCGGAGCGGGTACAGACAGGGAGGACGACATGAAAAGCGCCGTAATGCTGGCTCTCGCCGGGCTCATGGGCCTGGCTCTTCCGGTGGCGGCCGAGGCCAAGGACAAGGTCTTCGCGCTGGTGCCGAAGGCGATGAACAATCCGTTCTTCGACCAGGCCCGCGACGGCTGCCAGAAGGCGGCCAAGGAGATCGGCGGCATCGAATGCCTCTATATCGGCCCGGCCGACGCCACCGAGCAGGAGCAGGTCGAACTGATCCAGGACCTGATCACCAAGCACGTCGACGGTATCGGCGTGTCGGCCGCCAACGCGCCGGCCATCGCCAAGGTGCTGGCCCGGGCCAAGGAGGCCAACATCCCCGTCGTCACCTGGGACAGCGACCTCCTGCCCGCCGACAAGGCCCTGCGCGCCTCCTATATCGGCACGGTCAACGAGCAGGTCGGCGTCGAGGTTGCCAAGCGCGCCATGGCGCTGAAGCCGAATGGCGGCACCTACTGCATCCAGAGCGGCGGCCCGGCCGCGGCCAACATGAACGACCGCATCAAGGGCATGGTCGAGACCCTGCCCAAGGACAAGTGGAAGCAGGTGGAGGGCTGCCCGCTCTACAACAATGACGACTTCCCGCTGTCGCTGAGCCAGCTGACCGACCTGCTGGCCAAGTATCCCGACATCGATGCGGTGCTCGACGCAGGCGGTGCCCCGCAGATGGTGACGCAGGCCTATCGGCAGCTGATGACGAAATATGACGACAAGCTGAAGAACAATCAGCTCGTCATGCTTTTCGTCGAGACGCTGCCGATGCAGATGGACCTGCTGCGCGAAGGGCTCAGCCACGGCCAGGTCGGCCAGCGGCCGTTCGAGATGGGCTACCGCGCCATGTACGTCCTCAACGACCTTACGGCCGGCAAGTCGGTGGAGGACCCGATCACCATCGGCCTCGACGTCTGCACGCCCGAGACCGCCGCGACCTGCCGCAAGCAATGACGGCCCTCCCCGGCGGAGCGCCCGCACGCCCCGCCGGGACGCCGGTGGAGACCGCCATGCCCGTCCTGGAGATGTCAGGCATAAGCAAGCATTTCGGCGCCATCCGTGCCCTTGACGAGGTCGATCTGGCGCTGGCGGCCGGCGAGGTGCTGGGGCTGATGGGCGACAACGGCGCCGGCAAGTCGACCCTCGTCAAGATCATCGCCGGCAATTTTCCGCCGAGCGGCGGCACCATCGCCGTCGACGGGCAGCGCGTCGAGTTCCGCCGGCCGGTGGATGCGCGCGGCCGCGGCATCGAGGTGGTCTATCAGGACCTCGCCCTGTGCGACAACCTGACGGCCGCGGCCAATGTCTTCCTCGGCCGCGAGCTGATGGCGTCCCTGCTCGGCCTGAAATGGCTCGACCATCGGCGCATGGTCCAGCGCGCCGGCGAGCTCTTTGCCGAGTTGCGCTCGGAGACGCGGCCGCGCGACCTCGTGCAGCAGATGTCCGGCGGCCAGCGCCAGGCCGTCGCCATCGCCCGCACGCGGCTGGCCGCCGCCAAGGTCGTGCTCATGGACGAGCCGACCGCGGCGATCAGCGTGCGCCAGGTTGCCGAGGTGCTGGATCTCATCCGCAAGCTCAAGGCCGCCGGCGTCGCCGTCATCCTGATCAGCCATCGCATGCCGGACGTCTTCACGGTCTGCGACCGGGTGGTGGTGATGCGGCGGGGCCGCAAGGTCGCCGACAAGGCCATCGCCGACACCTCGCCCGAAGAGGTCACCGGCCTGATCACCGGCGCCATCCATGTCGGCTGATTTCAAGTCCCGTCCCACAGCAGGGGGCAGCATGCCCGTTCCTTCCGAGACGATCTATCCGAGCCTTGCCGGCCGTGCGGTGCTGGTTACCGGCGGGGGAAGCGGCATCGGCGCCGCCCTGGTCAGGGCGTTCTGCCGCCAGCGGGCCCGGGTCGCCTTCCTCGACTTCGATCGCCCGGCCTCGGAAAGGCTGGCGGCAGAGATCGGCGCGGATGGCGAGGCCCCGCTGTTCCTGCCCTGCGACCTGCGCGACACAGACGCCCTGGCCGGAGCCGTGGCCGCCGCCCGCGCGGCATTCGGCCCGATCGGGGTCCTGGTCAACAATGCCGCCCGCGACGATCGCCACGACTGGTCGGAGGTGACGCCGGCCTATTGGGACGAACGCTTCGCCATCAACCTGCGTCACCAGTTCTTCGCGGCGCAGGCGGTGATCCCGGACATGAAGGCGGCCGGCGGCGGCTCGATCGTCAACTTCACCTCGACCTCCTGGATGGTCGGAGCCGGAGGCATGGCCGCCTACACCGCCGCCAAATCCGGCGTGATCGGCCTGACGCGCAGCCTTGCCCGCGACCTCGGTCCCTTCGGCATCCGCTGCAACGCCGTGGCTCCGGGCTGGGTCATGACCCGGCGCCAGGTCGACCTGTGGCTGACGCCGGAGAGCGAAGCGCGGCTGCTCGAGGACCAGTGCCTCAAGCGCAAGCTCCTGCCCGACGACATGGCGCCGCTGGTGCTGTTCCTGGCGGCGGACGACAGCGGCGTCATTACCAGCCAGACCTTCGTGGCGGATGGCGGGCTGCTGTGAGCCTCACCGCTCGGCCAGCCGGGCCATGCCGGCTTCGTCGAGGGCGAGGAAGCGCAGATCCACGTCGCGAAAGCCGAGGCGAGCATAAAGGCGCTTGGCCGCGACGTTGTCCTCCTCGACGTCGAGACGCAGGAAGCGTGCGCCCTTGTCCCAGCCGATCCGGGCGGCCTCGGCGATGAGCTTCCGCCCGAGGCCGCGGCCGCGATGCTCCGGGGCGATGTAGACGTCGACCACGAAGACGCCGTTCTGGCCGCGCCAGGTGGAGAAGGTGTCCTGGTGGATCAGGCAGCCGCTCAGCCGTCCCTCTTCCTCGACCACCAGGATGGCGATGGTCGCGCGGGGGCCGAAGGCCGCCTCGGCCAGAATCGCGGGCGTGGTGCCGGCGACGACGCCGGCCTGGCCGGCGAGGTCCTGCACCATGGCGGCGATGGCGGCGCAGTCCGAGAGGGCGGCCGGCCGGATCACGTCGGGATGCCGATGATGGCGCGGGCCTCGGCCGGCGTGGCGATCTCGAGCGACAGCTCCTCCAGGATGCGGCGGATCTTCGCCACCTGCTCGGCATTGCTGCGGGCGAGCTGGCCGGGACCGATCCACAGATTGTCCTCCAGGCCGACGCGGACATGGCCGCCCATGACCGCCGCCATGGTGCCGAGCGCCATCTGGCTGCGTCCGGCGGCGAGCATCGACCAATGATAGTCCCGGCCGAACAGCTTGTCGGCGGTGCGGCGCATGTCCATGACGCTGTCGGGATTGGCGCCGATGCCGCCGAGGATGCCGAGCACGGTCTGCACGAACAGCGGCGGCGTCACCAGCTTGCGGTCGAGGAAATGCGCCAGGGTGTAGAGGTGGCCGACGTCGTAGCATTCGAACTCGAAGCGGGTGCCGAAGGCGCCCATGGTGGTGAGGATGGCCTCGATATCGGCGAGCGTGTTCTTGAACATGCCGGCGCGGGTGGCCTCCAGGAACGGCACCTCCCAGTCGTGCTGCCATTGCCGCGGCCGGTCGAGCATGGGGTAGAGGCCGAAATTCATGGTGCCGAGGTTGAGCGAGCACATTTCGGGCTTCAGGCTTGCCGGCCCCTGCAGCCGCTCCTCGATGGTCATGCGGGCCGAGCCGCCGGTGGTGATGTTGACGATGGCGTCGGTGGCGGCGCGGATGCGCGGCACGAAATCGGCGAACAGGGCCGGATCGGCCGAGGGCGCGCCGGTCTTCGGGTCGCGGGCATGCAGGTGCAGCACCGCGGCGCCGGCCCCGGCCGCCTCGATCGCCGAGGCGGCGATCTCGTCGGGCGTGACCGGCAGGTGCGGCGACATCGACGGCGTGTGGATCGAGCCGGTGACGGCGCAGGAGATGATGACTTTGCGGGCCATGGGATGTCCTTTCAGCCGGCGCCGATCTCGGCGAGGGCCTTGCGCGCCGCCGTCCCGAACTTGTCGGCGATCTCGGCCAGCTCCGCGTCGGTGGCGATATAGGGTGGAGCGATGATCACGGTGTCGCCGTCAATGCCGTCGACATTGCCGCCGGAGGGATAGCAGATCAGGCCGCCGTCCATGGCGTGCTGGCGGATGCGCAGGAACAGGCCGCGGTCGATCGGGAAGGGGCGCTTCGACGCCCGGTCGGCGACGAACTCGATGCCGACGAAGTAGCCGCGGCCGCGGATGTCGCCGACGGACTCGATCCCGGCCAGCGCGTCCGCCAGCAGGCGCTGCAGCAGCGGCCCCTTTTCGTGCACACGCTCGACCAGGCGCTCGCGCGCCACGATGCGCTGCACGGCGGCGCCGGCGGCACAGGCAGCGGTGTGCCCGGTAAAGGTGTGGCCGGTCATCGGCCCGCCATGCACCCGCAGGATCGGCTCGGCGATGCGATCCGAGTAGACCGCGGCGCCGAGTGGCAGATAGCCGCCGGCCAGGCCCTTGGCGATCGGCATGATGTCCGGGGCGACGCCGTCATGCTCCAGCGCCCGCCAGGTGCCGCAGCGCCCGGCGCCGCACATCACCTCGTCGGCGATCATGACCACGCCGTGGCGGTCGCAGATCTCGCGCACCAGACGGGCATAGCCGGGCGGGGCCGGCACCACGCCGCCGGCGGCGCCGACCACCGGCTCGAACACGAAGGCCGCCACCGTCCCGGGGCCGAGCTCCAGGATCTTGTCCTCCAGCTCGCGGGCGCAATGGGCCGCCACCTCATCCGGCGCGACGCCGGCGGGCGGGCGATAGGCGTTGACCGGCGAGAGGCGCGGCACCTCGACCAGCGCGCCCTCGAACACGGCGCGGCGCTCGCGAAACCCCGACAGCGCCAGGGCGCCGAGGGTGTTGCCATGCCAGGAGCGCTCGCGGGCGATGAAGCGCCGGCGCGAGGGCTCGCCGCGTGCGGCCTGGACCTGCAGGGCGAGCTTCAGCGCCGATTCGACCGCCTCCGAGCCGCCGGAGACGAACACCATGTGCCGGAGGTCGCCGCCGCAGGCCTGGGCGACCTGCTCGGTCAACTCCTCGAGCGGATCGGAGGTGAAGTTGTAGCGGTAGCCGTGGGCGATGCGGTCGAGCTGCTGCCGGATCGCCTCGTTGACCTCCTCGTTGCCGTGGCCGAGGCAATAGACGGCCGGGCCGCCGGAGCCGTCGATGTAGCGCCTGCCCGCGGTGTCGGCGAGATAGACGCCCTTGCCCCAGGCGATCTTGGGCAGCCGGGCGGCGGCGATCGCGGTGCTTTCCGCCGGGGCGGAGCCCCGGGCGGCGTCGGTCATGCGTCCTGTCATCTGCGTCCGTCCCTCGCGCGAGTTATGACGGGGGGGCGGCGGCAGCGTCAAGGCGGGGATGCCGGTGGGAGGCGGCCCGTATCCGCCGAACCCTTGGCGTGTCAGGCGGCCCTGGCGGCGAAACGGCGGGCCTCGGTGATGAGGGCCGCGACCAGCGGCGTCTGCGGCTCGCGCCGCGGCACCACCAGGCCGACGAGATGGTGCACGTCCGGCTCGACGATCGGGATCGAGCGCACCCGCTCGCCGACGCCGAGCGTCTCGACCAGGATCGAGGGCATGACGCTCGACCAGCGCCCGGTGCGGACATGGCTGAGCAGCACCTGCATGGAGTTGGAGACCAGCGTCGGCGCCACGTCGACGCCGGCGCCGCGCAGCAGCTGGTCGACGATGCGGCGGTTCTGCATGTCGGGCGTGAGCAGGCAGAGCGGCACCCGGCCGACCTCGGCCCAGCTGACGCGTTCGCGCCGGCCGAACTCGCCGTCCGCCGCCGTGAGCAGGCGATAGCTCTCGCGATAGAGCTCGACCGCGGAGACCTTCCCGAGCGGCTCGTTGTCGAGATAGCTGATGCCCGCGTCGATGGCGAGGTCCTCCAACTCCTTCAGCACCTCGGCGGATGTCCGCGACAGGATGGTGAAGGTGACGTTGGGGTGGCGGGCGCGATAGGGCGTGGTCAGGGAGGCGATCATCGACAGGGCCGTCGGGATCACCGAGATGGTGAGGTGGCCGTGGAGGCCGCGCTTCAGGCTGTCCACCTCCTGGCGCATGGCGCGGGCGTCGCCGACGATGCGGCGAGCCCAGTCCAGCACACGCTCGCCTTCCGCGGTGAAGCCCTGGAAGCGCGAGCCGCGCGCCACCAGGAGGACGCCGAGCTCGCCCTCGAGCTGTTTCAGGCCGGCCGAAAGCGTCGGCTGGGTGACGCCGCAGACCTCCGCGGCCCGGCCGAAATGACGCTCGCGCGACAGCGCGATCAGGAATTCGAGCTTGTCGATCATGGCTCTTCATAGGCCGGCGGCGGGAATCGCGAAAGGCGCGGCGTCCGCTGTGCCATTGCGCACGCCGCGCGCGGCGGCGTCGGGGTAGAACCGTGATCAGCGCAGACGCGCTGCCAATCGAGATCGGGGGTCGAGCCACCGTCGCGCCCGGACATGGCCTCGGCACTCGAGGAAGCCCCGCACACCCCTGCGGGGCTTCCTGCCGTTCAGGACCCGGCTCAGGGCTCAGAGCTCAGGCCGGCGGCGGGCCACTGCCGCCACCGCCGGTGGGATCGTTGCCCTCGCCGCCGAAGAGCCGGTCGAGATAGGCGCCGACCAGCAGCAGGATGATGGCCAGGACCGTGCCGCTGATCACCGGCACCCAGGCGCCGGCGCCGGCGGCGGCGCCGAGCATGGCGGTGACCCAGATGGCGGCAGCCGTGGTGAGGCCGCGCGGCACATCCTCGTTGGCCCGGTGCAGGATTACGCCGGCGCCGAGGAAACCGACGCCGGTGAGCAGGCCCTGCACGGCGCGGCTGGCGGCGTTCGCGTCGGAGGCGCCGTCGAAGAGCGCGACGGCGAGGGCGGAGCCGAGGCCGACCAGCCCGAGCGTGCGCACGCCGATGCCGCGGTGGTGACGGGTGCGGTTGGCGCCGATCATCATGCCTGCGGCCATGCCGGCGAGCAGGCGGGCGGCGAGGTGCAGGTCGGCTTCGATCATGCTGTCTCCGTCAGGGCCGTCAGCCTGGGGTCGTGTGCCTGCCAGGCCTCGGCGAAGACCGCGTGATCGGCCGCGGACTGGGCCTCCAGCGACACGGCCGCGGCCAGCCAGGCCGGCGAGCGGGCGCCGTCGCGGCCGAAGGCCCGCCAGGCTTTGGCTGTGTCGGCACCCTTCCAGCCGGCGGTGCGCAGGGCGCTCGAGGCGGCGAGGCTGGCCATGGTGTTGAAGGCGCTGGCGAGCTTGCGCGGCCGGTTGGCGAGGTCCGCGAGCTCCAGCCGGCGCTCCCGCGGCTGGAGCTCGCGGACGACGAAGGAGCGGTCGCCCACGGCCAGGGACGCGAGCAGGGCCATGGGAGAGGCCTGGGCCCGCGCCTGCACGGTGACGACGCGGGTGGCCTCGTCCGGCCAGGCCGGCTGGGCCTGGCCGAGGATCGGGGCGGTGGACGGCGGCATGGCGTGCTTGAGGTCGATCAGCGCGCCGGAGGCGGGGGCGCCCTTGCCGCGGACCAGCACCAGGTAGCGCTCGGTGCCGCGCGAGCCGGCGCCGGCGATGCGGGCGACGACGTCGCGCACGGCGAAGAAGGCGGGATCGGGCTGGGTCCGGGCGAAGGCCTCCAGGGCGGCGATGACGGGGGCGACGTCGCGGTCCGCCCGGAGCGGCAGCGCCTTGCCGTTGGCGGTGATGATGGCGCGGCTGCCGTCCTCGACCACGGTGCGGGCGGCGATGAAGCCGGCGCGGCGCCGCGCCCGGAGCTCCGTCACCAGGTCGGCATAGACGCCGCGGGCATCGGTCCCGTCGATCGCCTGCGCCTCCCCCGCGGCGAGGGTGGCGGCATAGCGGTGCTGCGCGCCCTCGGCGAGGCTGCGCGCCTCCCCGTCCGGCATGCCGAGGCTATGCAGGGCCGACAGGATGCTGGCCATGAGACGCACGAGGTCGACGCCTCCCGGCAGCAGCGCGGCCTCGTCATAATCGTCGAGGTCGATGGCGATCTCGCCGTCGGCGTCGCGATAGGCGCCGACATTCTCGACATGCAGGTCGCCGGTCATCCAGCCGAGCGGCGAAGGCGGCAGGCCGTGCTCGACCAGGCGGGACATGAACAGCGGCGCGCTGGCGCGAAAGAACACGAAGGGATTCTGATCCATGCCGGCGAACAGCGGTCCCATCATGCGTGGATCGCGGCCGGCCATGTCGGCGGCGACGGTGCCGACCGGATCGATCCGGGGCGTTGCGGGCTGTATCTTCCGGGCGGTGTCGGCCATGGCGGCATCTCGTCGCGTATCGGGCTCCCCGGCGGACCTTCAGGATAAGTGATCCTCGCCCGGCTCCCAGGCAAGCCTCGAGATTTGGCGCCGAAGCGATTGCGTGTTCTCTTGCGTTGCAACAAGAATGCCGCCCCTCCGGAGTCCCGAACGCCCATGCGTCCGCCCTTCCGCCGCCTCCTCGTCGCCAACCGTTCCGAAATCGCCATCCGCGTGTTCCGTGCCGCGACCGAGCTCGGCATCTCCACCATCGCGGTCTATGCGGAGGAGGACAAGTTGTCGCTCCACCGCTTCAAGGCTGACGAGGCCTACCAGATCGGCAGGGGCAAGGGGCCGGTCGAGGCCTATCTGTCGATCGACGAGGTGATCCGCGTCGCCCGCGACGCCAGGGCCGACGCCATCCATCCCGGCTATGGCCTGCTCTCGGAAAGCCCGGAATTCGCCGAGGCCTGCGCGGCGGCGGGCATCGTCTTCATCGGTCCCTCGCCCAAGACCCTGCGCACGCTCGGCAACAAGGTGGACGCGCGCAACCTGGCGGTCTCGGTCGGCGTGCCGGTGATGCCGGCGACCGAGCCGCTGCCGGACGATGCCGAGGCGATCCGGCTGATGGCCCGGGAGATCGGCTACCCCGTGATGCTGAAGGCCTCCTGGGGCGGGGGCGGGCGCGGCATGCGGCCGATCGAGAGCGAGGACAAGCTGATCGACGCGGTGACGACCGCCAGGCGCGAGGCCAAAGCGGCGTTCGGCAAGGACGAGGTCTATCTGGAGAAGCTGGTGCGCCGCGCCCGCCATGTCGAGGTGCAGATCCTCGGCGACCGGCACGGCACGCTGGTGCACCTCTATGAGCGCGACTGCTCGATCCAGCGCCGCAACCAGAAGGTGATCGAGCGCGCCCCGGCCCCCTATCTCGCCCCGGACACGCGCGAGGCCCTGTGCGAGGCGGCGCTGAAGATCGGCCGCGGCACCGACTATGCCGGTGCCGGCACGGTCGAGTTCCTGATGGATGCCGACACGGGCAGGTTCTACTTCATCGAGGTCAATCCGCGCATCCAGGTCGAGCATACGGTGACCGAGGTCGTCACCGACCTCGACATCGTCAAGGCGCAGATCCGCATCGCCGAGGGCGGGCGCATCGGCAAGCAGGTGGCGGACGGCGCCTATGAGGTGGGCATCCCGCCGCAGGCCGATATCTTCATGCGCGGCCATGCCATCCAGTGCCGGCTGACCACCGAGAATCCCGAGAACAACTTCATCCCGGACTATGGCCGCATCACCGCCTATCGCGGCGCCATGGGCTTCGGCATCCGCATCGACGGCGGCACGGCCTATTCGGGCGCGGTGGTGACGCGCTGGTACGACCCGCTGCTGGAGAAGGTCACCGCCTGGGCCAACACGCCGAACGAGGCGATCGCCCGCATGGACCGGGCGCTGCGCGAATACCGCATCCGCGGCGTGGCGACGAACCTGCCCTTCCTGGAAGCGGTGCTCAAGCATCCGAAGTTCCGGACCAACGCCTACACCACCCGCTTCATCGACGAGACGCCGGAGCTGTTCCAGTTCGCCAAGCGGCGCGACCGGGCCACCAAGCTGCTGACCTACATCGCCGACGTCACCGTCAACGGCCATCCCGAGGCTCGCGGCCGGGCGCGGCCGCCGGCCGAGGCGCGCACGCCGGTGGCGCCGGTCTTCCCCGGCAAGGCCGAGCCCGGCACCCGGCAGCGGCTGGAGGCCCTCGGGCCGGCGAAGTTCGCCGCCTGGATGCGCGACGAGAGCCGGGTGCTGGTCACCGACACCACCATGCGCGACGCCCACCAGTCGCTGCTGGCGACGCGGATGCGCACCCACGACATTGCCGGCATCGCCGCGGCCTATGCCGTCGGCGTGCCGCAGCTCCTGTCGCTGGAATGCTGGGGCGGCGCCACCTTCGACGTCGCCATGCGCTTTCTCAGCGAAGATCCGTGGGAGCGCCTGGCGCTGATTCGCGAGCGGGCGCCGAACGTGCTGACGCAGATGCTGCTGCGCGGCGCCAATGCGGTCGGCTACACCAACTATCCCGACAATGTGGTCAGGCACTTCGTCGGGCGCGCCGCGGCGGCGGGCATGGACCTGTTCCGCGTGTTCGACTGCCTCAACTGGGTGGAGAACATGCGCGTCGCCATCGACGCGGTGCTGGAGGCCGGCAAACTGGCCGAAGGCGCGATCTGCTACACCGGCGACATCTTCGATCCCGCACGCTCCAAATACGACCTTGCCTATTACGTCCGCACGGCCCAGGCACTGGAGAAGGCCGGCTGCCACATCCTGTGCATCAAGGACATGGCCGGCCTGCTCAAGCCGGCCCAGGCCCGGCGGCTAGTGTCGGCGCTGAAGCGCGAGGTCGGCCTGCCGATCCACCTGCACACCCACGACACCTCCGGCATCGCCGGTGCCACGGTGCTGGCGGCGATCGAGGCGGGCGTCGATGCCGTCGACGCGGCGATGGACGCGATGTCCGGCACGACCTCGCAGGCCTGCCTCGGCTCGATCGTCGAAGCGCTGCGCCATGGCGAGCGGGACACCGGCCTCGACCCTGAGGCGATCCGGCAGATCTCGTTCTACTGGGAGGCGGTGCGCACGCAGTACGCCGCCTTCGAAAGCGACCTGAAGGCCGGCGCCTCCGAGGTCTACCTGCACGAGATGCCCGGCGGCCAGTTCACCAATCTCAAGGAGCAGGCCCGGGCGCTCGGCCTCGACACGCGCTGGCACGAGGTGGCCAAGGCCTATCGCGCCGCCAACGACCTGTTCGGCGACATCGTCAAGGTGACGCCGTCCTCGAAGGTGGTCGGCGACATGGCGCTGATGATGGTGGCGCAGGGCCTGACGCCGCAGGAGGTGGCGGATCCGGCCCGCGACGTCGCCTTCCCCGCCTCGGTGGTGGAGATGCTGCGTGGCGATCTCGGCCAGCCGACCGGCGGCTGGCCGAAGGCCCTGCAGCACAAGGCGCTGAAGGGCGAGGCGCCGATCACGGCGCGGCCGGGCTCGCTGCTGCCGGCGGCCGACCTCGACAAGGCGAGGGCGGAGGCCGAGGCGAAGATCGGCCGGGCCGTCGACGAGGACGAGCTCGCCTCCTACCTGATGTACCCCAAGGTCTTTGCCGAATATGCCGGGGCGCTGCGCAAATATGGTCCGGTGGCGGTCCTGCCGACGCCGGTGTTCTTCTACGGCATGAAGCCGGGCGAGGACCTGACCATCGAGATCGAGCGGGGCAAGGCGCTGCTCATCCGCCTGCTGACGCTGGGCGACACCGACGAGGAGGGGCAGGTCCGCGTCTTCTTCGAGCTGAACGGCCAGCCGCGCATCATCCGCGTGCCGAACCGCTCGGCGGTCGCCAAGGTGAAGGCGCGCCGCAAGGCCGAGGACGGCAACGAGGCGCATGTCGCCGCGCCCATGCCCGGCGCGATCTCGACAGTGGCGGTGCGCGAGGGCCAGCCGGTCAAGGCCGGCGACGTGCTGCTGACCATCGAGGCCATGAAGATGGAGACGGCCCTGCACGCGGCGCGCGACGGCACGGTGGCGGAGATCCTGGTGGCTCCCGGCGCGCAGATCGACGCCAAGGACCTCCTGGTGGTGCTGGGATAGGCGCACGGGACGGCTCGCCGCCCGCAGGGCGGGCGAAGCGCCGAACCACAATGATCGGCGGCCAGTCCTGTGTCTATGGCGTCGGCAAGGCCGACTTCTCCGTCCAGGCCCAGGGCGTGAGCGGAGGTCCGCTGCCGTTTGGCGGGCCTCTCCGCACCCGGTCGGGTCGCATGGCCCGGCAGCCTGGCAGGAGGGGCTTGCACGATTCATAAGTATCTGCTTATGTTTCCGGCATGATCGAAACCGACATCTTCCGGGCCCTGGCCGATCCCACCCGCCGCGCCGTGTTCGAGCGGCTGAGCCAGGGCGAGATGAGCGTGTCGGCGCTGAAGGCCGGCTTCGACATTTCCCAGCCGGCGATCTCGCAGCATCTGGCGGTGCTGCGGGGGGCCGGGCTGGTGGCGGAGCGGCGCGACGGCCGCCGCGCCTATTATCGCGTCGAACCGGACGGACTGGCGCCGATCGTCGACTGGATTGGCCGCTACCGGGCCTTCTGGCCGTCGCGGATCGAGAAGCTCAAGCATCTGCTCAGGGAGATCGACCAATGACCGGGCATGGCGACCTGGACGGCCCCGACGACGCCGTCGTCACCGAATGCGAGCTCGACGCGCCGCCCGAGACGGTCTGGCGGGCCCTGACGGTGCGCGAGATGGTCGCCGCCTGGCTCTTGCCGAACACGCTCGATCCGGCAGTCGGCTCGACGTTCTCCTTTGCCGGCAAAGCGGCCGGCCTGAGCGAGCGGATCGACTGCACGGTGCTGGCGGCCGAGCCGAACCGGCTGCTGCGCTACAGTTGGCAGGAGAGCCGGGGCGACGGCGAGGACGGGCGCGGCCCGGCCAGCGCGGTCACCTTCCATCTTGCCGGCACCGCCGCCGGCGGCACGCATCTGCGCATCGTCCATAGCGGCCTTGCCGGGACGCGCCGGACCGGAGAGCCGGCACCGGCCGCCAATTGCAACAGGCCCGGCGGCCTGCGCTGCGCCGCCTGAACCGAACTCCGTGACGAGAGGTCATCGATGACCAACGCCCTGAACCTCGTGCCGATGGTGGTCGAGCAATCGAACCGCGGCGAACGATCCTTCGACATCTATTCGCGCCTGCTGCGCGAGCGGATCATCTTTCTCAACGGTCCGGTCGACGACACCGTCGCCGCCCTGATCTGCGCGCAGCTGCTGTTCCTGGAAGCGGAGAATCCGGCGAGGGAGATCGCGCTCTACATCAACTCGCCGGGCGGCGTGGTGACCAGCGGCCTCGCCATCTACGACACGATGCAGTACGTCCGCTGCCCGATCTCGACCCTGTGCATGGGCGCGGCCTACTCCATCGGCTCGTTCCTGCTGATGGCCGGCACGGCCGGGCTGCGCATCGCCCTGCCCAACGCCAGCATCATGGTGCACCAGCCCTCCGGCGGCTTCCAGGGCCAGGTCTCCGACATCGAGCTCCATGCCGCGAACATCGCCCGCACCAAGCGCCGGGTGAACGACCTCTATGCCAGGCATTGCGGCCGCACCCTCGAGGAGGTCGAGCGCACCCTCGACCGCGACCGCTTCATGACGGCGGAGGAGGCGCTGGCCTGGGGCATCGTCGACCACGTCCATGCCGGCCGCAGCGAAGCCGCCTGAAGGCGCGGACGGGGGGCATGCGGGCTCGGCGCACCACCCTGGAGTGAGCGGGCCGCGATCGGCGCTCGCGCATCGCGGCCTCGCCCGCTATGGTGCGGCCTCCCCGCGACGCGATAGCCCATGCCCGAATCCGGTTTCTCCCTTCATCCGCAGCTTGCCAAGGACACCGTCCCGCTCGGCGACCTCGCCCTGTCGCACGTGCTGCTGATCGACGACGCCACCTATCCCTGGCTGCTGCTGGTGCCGCGCCGGCGCGACGTGTCGGAGATCACCGAGCTCGGCGCCGTCGAGCGGGCGCATCTGATGACCGAGATCACCGCGGTCGCCGAGGCGCTGAAGGCCGAGACGGGCTGCCACAAGCTCAACGTCGCAGCGCTGGGCAACGTCGTGCCGCAGTTGCACGTCCATGTCATCGCCCGCTTCCGCACCGACGCCGCCTGGCCGCGGCCGGTGTGGGGGCAGGTGCCGGCGGCGCCCTATGGCGAGGCGGCGCGGGCCGACATGGTGGCGCGGCTGCGGCGGCGCATCTGGCTCGCGCCTTGATCCGGCCGTCTTTCCGATCACGCTGTCCCTCGACCTGGACGAGACTCCCATGCATGCCACCCCGCCCTTCGATCGTTCCGCCGCCGTCGGCTTTTCGCTCAACCCGCTCGACCGACTGTCCGACAGGCGCGACGACGAGGCCTTCGTCGCCGGCCGGCGGGACGATCCGGCGACGCGCTTCTTCGTGCTGGCCGGCGACCAGCCGGTGCTGAAGGTCCGGGGCGAGGGGCGCGATCCGCTGTTCTCCCAGGCCGAGGCCGCTTCGTTCGGCGAGACCGTCCGCGAGGTGTTCCTGGGCGTCGACCCGGCCGGGCCGGCGCTGTTCGCCATGACCATCGACAAGGCGCTGGCCGAGCCGCTGGGCGCGCGCGAGGGCCTGGAGGTTGCGGACGTCCGCTCCATCGCCATGCGCGGCCTGTTGTCGGAGGCCACGCTCGGCGAGCTCGGCGGCGCCAAGGCCATGCTCGACTGGCACGCCCGGCACCGCTTCTGCGCCAATTGCGGCGCGGCGAGCCGGGTGGCCGCGGCCGGCTGGCGGCGCGAATGCGATGCCTGCGGCGCGCAGCACTTCCCCCGCGTCGATCCGGTGGTGATCATGCTGGCGATCGACGGCGAGCGCTGCCTGCTCGGGCGGCAGGCCCGCTTCGCCCCGGGCATGTACTCGGCTCTTGCCGGCTTCCTCGAGCCGGGCGAGACGGTGGAGGACGCGGTGCGCCGCGAGATCCGCGAGGAGGCGGGCGTGCCCTGCTCGCGCGTCAGCTATTTCGCCTCGCAGCCCTGGCCCTTCCCGTCCTCGCTGATGATCGGCTGCTTCGCCGAGGCCGAGAGCGAGGAGCTGGCGATCGACCACAACGAGCTGGAGGATGCACGCTGGTTCTCGCGCGACGAGGTGGCGGCGATGCTGGGCGGGACTCATCCCGGCGGGCTCGCTGCGCCGCTGGCCTTCGCCATCGCCCATCACCTCCTGAAGGCCTTCGTGGAAGACAGCAGCGCCGTGCTCGACCGGGGCTGAGGGCCTTCGCCCCAGCGGGCCGCGCGGGCCCGGGATCGATCGTGCGCGGAAAGCCTCCGGCGCGGTGCTGGCGTCGATCAACTCCGCCGGCCAGGACCCCGGGCCGGCAGAGCCGAGGATGATCCGTCCTCGCCCTATTCCGCCGACGGCAGGCGTTCCCAGCGGGCCGGGTGAGGCGGGTAGACGCCGAGGATGCGCATGTCGGTGGAGAAGAAGGCGAGCTCCTCCAGCGCCCGGCGCAGGCCCGGGTCCTCGGGGTGGCCCTCCACGTCGGCATAGAACTGCGTGGCGGCGAAATGGCCGCCGACCATGTAGCTTTCCAGCTTGGTCATGTTGACGCCGTTGGTGGCAAAGCCGCCCATCGCCTTGTAGAGCGCCGCCGGCAGGTTGCGCACGTTGAAGATCAGCGTCGTCACCGCCTTGCCGTCGGCGTCGCGCGTCCAGTCCGGCTCGCGGGCCAGCACGACGAAACGCGTCGTGTTGTGGGTCTCGTCCTCGATGTCCCGGGCCAGGATGTCGAGGTCGTAGATTTCTGCGGCCAGGCGCGAGGCGATCGCCGCCCTGGTCGGATCCTGCCAGTCGCGCATCAGCCGGGCGGAACCGGCGGTGTCGGCCTCGGTCACCGCCTTGAGGCCGAGCTTGCGCAGGGTGTTGCGGCATTGGCCGAGCGCCTGCACATGGCTGTGCGCCTCGCGGATGGTGCCCAGCGTCGCGCCCCTGATCGCCATGAGCTGGTGGCGGATCGGCAGGAAGTATTCGCCGACGATATGCAGCCCCGAGGTCGGCATCAGGTGGTGGATGTCGGCGACGCGGCCGGCGACCGAATTCTCGATCGGGATCATGCCGAGGGCGGCCTCGCCCGAGGAGACGGCCGCCAGGGCGTCCTCGAAGGTGGCGCAGGGCAGCGGCTTGGCCTGGGGAAAGACGTCGGCGCAGGCGATGTGGGAGTTGGCGCCGGGCTCGCCCTGGAAGGCGATCGTCTGGGGATGTGCGGTCATGCGGTTCTGCCTTCCAGGATCTGCCGGGCCCGGTCGAGGTCGTGCGGGGCGTCGACGCCGAGCGGCACCGCCGGCACGACGGCGATGTCGATGCGCATGCCGGCCTCCAGGGCGCGCAACTGCTCCAGCCGTTCGCGCTGCTCGAGCGGGGAGGGCGGCAGGCCGACGAAACGCTCGAGGGCGGCACGCCGATAGGCGTAGAGGCCGATGTGATGCAGGAGCTCGCCCTCGCCCCAGGGGGCGGTGGCGCGGGTGAAGTAGAGCGCACGATAGCGCCCGGGCTCGAGCCGGCTGCCGACGGCCTTCACCACGTTGGGATCGGTCTTTTCGGCATCGCGCGTGATCACCGCGGCCAGGGTGGCGATGTCGACGGCCGGGTCCAGCACGGTGGCGAAGGCGGTGCGGATGATCTCCGGCTCGATGGTCGGCAGGTCGCCCTGGACGTTGACGACGATGTCGTGCCGCCCGTCCGGGTCGACGGCGCCGAGCGCCTCGAAGATGCGGTCGGAGCCGGAGGGATGGTCGGTCCGGGTCATCACCGCCTCGCCGCCGGCGGCCTGCATGGCCTCGACGATGGCGGGAGTGTCGGTGGCCACGACGACGCGGCCGAGCCTTGCCTCGCAGGCCCGGCGCCAGACATGCACGATCATCGGTTCGCCGGCGATCGCGGCCAGGGGTTTGCCGGGCAGGCGGGTCGAGGCCATGCGCGCGGGAATGAGGATGAGGGGAGAGGGCACGGGCGTCCTGGGCGAGCGGCGAAAAGTAGCAAGCGCGCGCGGTTTATACGAGTTGCAAACATCGGGTCAAACCGGATAGACGAACCGGGAGACCCGCCGTCATCATGACGGCGCGAAACCTGTCGGAGCGGGTCTCAGCCTTGGGCCTGGATGCATCGGTTGGAGCCGGGAATGGATACGTCGAAATCGGGGATGAGCACGACCGACACCAACAAGATCATGATGGTGATCGGATTCACGCTGATCCTGACCCTCGGTCTCAACATCCTGGCCGGGATCGTCTTCGAGCCGCAAAAGCTGGCCAAGCCCGGCTATGAGCTGCCCGACGCGGCGCCGACCTCCGAAGCCAGCGCTCCGGCGGCCCAGGAGCCGTCGCTGGCCGAGCTCCTCAAGACCGCCTCGGCCGAGAGGGGCGCGACCGTCTTCAAGAAGTGCACGAGCTGCCACACCATCGACAAGGGCGGCAAGGCCGGTAACGGCCCGAACCTCTACGGCGTCATCGGCGGCCCGAAGGGCCATATGGAAGGCTTCGCCTATTCCGACGCGATGAAGGCCCTGCACGACAAGGGCGAGAAGTGGACGCCCGAGGACTTCTTCCACTTCATCAAGTCGCCGCAGACCTTCATCAAGGGCACGAAGATGTCGTTCCCGGGCCTCGCCAAGCCGCAGGACCGCGCCGACCTCCTGCTGTTCCTGCACGACAAGTCCGATTCGCCGGTCGAGCTGCCCAAGGGCTGAGCTCGCGCGCTAAAGCGTTTTGCGATTTGACGGAATCGCGTCAAGTCGCAAAGACGTCGTCCGCGAATAAGTGCTCCGGGCGCGACGCCGGCCGGTCCCCTCCCCACCCATCTCGGGTGTTCCCGAGATGAGCAGACAAGGAAGGCAAGTCGGAAACATCCGACTTGCCGGGGGAGGGAAGACGCGGGCGTCGCGGCAGTCCGGCATGGAGCCCATCTCGCCCACAGGGGGGCTTCACAAAATAGAGGTGAAGCACTTATTCCCGGACGCAGCCAAAGGCGCGTCGAAACAAGAAGTCAGAGCAACGAGCGTTTCCATCAAAACGCGCTTTGCTCCAGGCGCCTCGAACGAAAGCCGGGCGGATCGCCCGGCTTTTTGCTGTGGACGGGCAGGACCCTCAGCCCTGCTTCTTCAGCCCGGGCGGCTGGCCGACGCTGGCGGGGACCGGCAGGCCGGCATGGGCGGCGGCGATCGCCGCGATGCGTGCGGCGATCTCGGGCGGGAACGGCGTCGAGCGCCCGGCCCGCATGTCGACATGCACCAGGATCTGCTCGGCCGTGGCCAGCACCGCGCCGCTCGCCTCGTTGGTCATGGCGTGCAGCACATGCAGGCGCTTGGCGTCGTGATCGAAGAGCTGCAGGGTGAGCCGCAGCGGATCGCCGATATGGGCTTCCCTGTGGTTGTGGATGCGCGTCTCCAGCGTGTAGATCGAACGGCCGGCCGCCCGATAGGCCTCGTCGATGCCGATATATCGGAAGAAGGCGTCGCTGGACTCGCCGAACACCAGCAGGAAGGCGCTCTCGGTCATGTGGTCGTTGTAGTCGGTCCAGGCCGCGACCACCGGCGTGCGGTGGAAGGCGAGCGGCGCCGGGACCGGGCGCGCCTCGTCCCAGCCGGCGAAGGGGATGCCCTCGCGCTCGTTGCGGACGCGGTCCGGGGCCTTGCTCATGCCGCCGGCCTCAGCCCGAGCTTCCGGCGCGCCTCGGCCGGGGTCAGCACCCGGGCGCCGAGCCGCTCGATGATCTCCCGGGCGCGGGTGGTGAGCGAGCCGTTCGAGGCGGGGACGCCGCGGTCGAGCCAGATATTGTCCTCCAGGCCGATGCGGACATTGCCGCCCAGCAGCACGGACTGGGCCACGAAGGGCATCTGCATGCGGCCGATGGCGAAGGCTGCCCAGTTGGCGTCCGGCGGCAGGTGGTTGCGCATGGCCAGCACGGTCTCGGTGGTCGCCTCCGCGCCCCAGGGAATGCCGAGGCAGAGCTGGAACAGCGGCGGCGCGTCGATCAGGCCGCGCTTGATCAGGTCCTTCGCCAGCCAGATATGGCCGAGCTCGAAGCACTCGATCTCCGGCTTGACGCCGGCGGCCTGGATGCGGGCCGCCATGTCGCGCAGGAGGTCGGCCGTGGCCATGAACAGGCCGTCCCCGAAGTTGAGCGAGCCGCAGTCGAGCGTGCAGATCTCGGGCTTCAGCTCCTCCACATGGGCGACGCGCTCGGCGGCGTCGGCGATGTCGGTGCCGGCCCGGCCCGTCGCGGGATTCTCCGGGTCGAAGACGAAGTCGCCGCCCATGCCGGCGGTGAGGTTGATCACCACGTCGACGCCGCTGTCGCGGATGCGCGCCACCGCCTCGCGGTAATGCTCCAGCTTGCGGCCGGCCTTGCCGGTCTCGGGGTCGCGAACATGCAGATGGGCGATGGCCGCGCCGGCCTTCGCCGCTTCGATCGCCGCTTCCGCGATCTGCTTGGGGGTCACCGGAATGGCCGGATGCTTGCCGACGGTGTCGCCCGCGCCGGTCACGGCGCAGCTGATGATGACGTCCTGGTTCATGGCCATGCTCTCCCGAGGATCGAGCGACCTTAGGCGAGCCCCGCCCGTCCTCATGGCGGGCGGCGACGGCGAGTTGGCCGATTGCGACGTCGGCGGCGCGTCGGTGCGCGCACCGTCAAGGCAGGCCTGCTATCCCACCGGCATGGACAGGCCTGAACTGATCCGATTCGTCACCCATGTCCGCCATGCGCCCTATGGCCATCGCAGCGGGGTGTTCCAGGTCGCCTATCCCCTGCTGCGGGATGGCAGTTTGGCGGAGCCGGACCGGTCCGAGCTGCATGCGCTCGTCGACTGGTTCCGGATTCACCTGGCCGAGCCGGACCGGTTCACGACCTCGCGCTATCCCAGGGCGCAGGAGACGGCGATCTCCTGGATCCGCGCGTCGGCCCGGGAGCATGTCGCGCGTCTGCGGCGCCTCTCCCGGCTGGTCGAGGCGGCCGGCACCGCGGTGGAGGAATTGCGGACCCGCCGTCCCGGCTATGTCGTCTACGAGGACGAGCACCAGGTCGTGGCGCTGCCCTTCGCGGATACGCCACGCTGAACGTTGCGCGGTCGACCGGGACGCAGCGGGATGCGGTCCCTCAGGCCGTGCGCAGCCGCTCGGCCAGGGCGCGCGAGGCGGCGACCGTCTCGCGGCGGTCGCGCCAGTAGCGGGCGTTGAGCTCGTGGATGGCGATGACGCCTTCCGGGAAGCGGCAGCGCTCGGCGATGGCGTCCCATGGCAGCGATCCCCAGCCGACGGGCAGGTGCAGGTCGCCGGCGCCGAAGGCGGCCGCTTCGGAGGCGGTGTAGGTCCAGGGCAGGTCGGGCGTGCCGAAGGAATCGTGCAGGTGCAGGTGTCGGGCGTGCGGCGCCAGATCCACCGCCTCGGCGAGGAAGTCGTAGCCGCCCTGGGCGGCGTGGATGGCGCCGTGGCTGAAGTCGAAGGTCGCCCGCACCGCCGGATGGCCGATGGCGGCGATCTCTCGCGCGAGCCGCGCCACGCTCGGCGTTGCCGCATAGGGCGGGAAGACGAACAGGTTTTCGACGCACAAGGTCACGCCCTGGGTCGCCGCATAGTCGCCGGCCCGGCGCAGCCAGTCGCGCTGGCGGGCATAGGCGTCCTCGGCCTGCAGGACTTCGTCGGCGAGCAGCATGCCCGCGTGCACCACCAGATGCGGTGCGCCGATGCGGGCGGCGATCTCGGCGAAGGCCTGGGTCACCGACAGGAAGCGGGGCAGATGCCCGGGAGCGGCCATGAAGTTGGTGCCGAGCGGGCCGTGCACGGTAAAGCCGTGCGAGCGGTCGCGGCAGGCCGCCTCCAGCTCGCGGACGCGGTCTTCGAGCAGCTTGCCGCCGACGACGAGGTCAAAGGCATAGGCCGGCAGCTCGACATGGTCGAGGCCGAGATCGGCGACCTCGTCGAGGTCCTGGGCCAGGGCCGAGAGATCGGGCTGGCCTTCGCGCAGGGACAGGCCGACGGGAATGCGTGACATGGCTGACTTCCGGTTTCGGGCGACGGGCAAGGCGCTAGGCGATTCGCCGCACAGCTTTGCGACGGATTCGCGCGGAGTCCGGGCCGGGGAAACGTCCGGTACAATGATGGCCAGGAAATGATGTCCAGGAACAGCGTATATTCCATTTATCGCCCCCGCGGCTTCGAAAGCCGTTGTCTCGGGGATCGCCGTGGTCGGCGCCGTCATCGTGCTCGTCGCGGCCGCACGGGGGTACTCGACCTTCGGCGGCAGGATGGGCATTCTTGGGCGCGAGCTCCCTCCCGCGCCCCGACCGGGAGGGGCGGAGTCCATGGGGCCGCATCCGGCCTTCCTGCAACGAGCGGCAGCCCTTGCCAGATCCCTTGTCCCTGTCCCCCGAAGCGTCGCCCGCCATTGCCGCCGACGCCTTGCGCAAGCTCTATCGCAGCCAGGTCGCCGTGGACGGCGTGACGTTCGGCATCCGTCCGGGCTCGATCACCGCGCTGCTCGGCGGCAACGGCGCCGGCAAGTCGACGACCATCGGCCTGCTGATGGGACTGATCGCTCCGACCTCCGGCCAGGCCCGTGTCCTCGGCGCCGACATGGCGCGCGAGCGCTATCGGGTGCTGCACCGCATGAACTTCGAAAGCCCCTATGTCGACATGCCGCACCGCCTGACGGTGCGCCAGAACCTCACGGTGTTCGGCATGCTCTACGGCGTCGCCGACCTCGCCGGGCGCATCGCTGCCCAGGCCGACGCCCTGGCCCTGGCCGATTTCCTCGACCGGCCGGCGGGCAAGCTCTCCGCCGGCCAGAAGACCCGCGTCGCCCTGGCCAAGGCGCTGATCAACGAGCCGGACGTGCTGCTGCTCGACGAGCCGACGGCCTCGCTCGACCCGGACACCGCCGACTGGGTGCGCAGCCATATCGAGGCCTATCGCCGGCGGCGCGGCGCCACCATCCTGCTCGCTTCGCACAATATGGGCGAGGTCGAGCGGCTGTGCGACCGGGTGATCATGCTGAAAGGCGGGCGGATCGTCGACGACGACACGCCCCCGGGCCTGCTGGCCCGCTACGGCCGCGACGACCTGGAGGAGGTGTTCCTGGACGTGGCGCGCGGCCGCGGCGAAGGAGCGCGGTCATGAGAGCCGGGCTCGCGGCCTTCTCCGTCCGCCGGGTCGCGGCCATGGTGCTGCGCTATCTCTATCTCCTGCGCTCCTCCTGGCCGCGGCTGGTCGAGCTGATCTACTGGCCGGCGGTGCAGTTGCTGGTCTGGGGCTTCCTGCAGACCTATGTCGCCAGGAACGCCTCGGCGCCGGCGCTGGTGGCCGGCACCTTCATCGGCGCCGTGCTGTTGTGGGACATCCTGTTCCGCGGCCAGATGGGCTTCTCCATCACCTTCCTGGAGGAGATGTGGTCGCGCAACCTCGGCAACCTGATGATGAGTCCGCTCAGGCCGATCGAGTTCGTCGCGGCGCTGATGGTGATGAGCATCGTGCGCCTGGCCGTCGGCATCGTGCCGGTCACGCTGATGGCGTTCCTGTTCTTCGGCTTCAACCTCTATGGTTTCGGCTTCGCGCTGGTGCTGTTCTTCATCAACCTGATCCTGACGAGCTGGTCCGTCGGCATCCTGGTGTCCGGCCTGGTCCTGCGCAACGGCCTGGGGGCGGAGGGGCTGGCCTGGTCGCTGATGTTCGTGCTGATGCCCCTGGCCTGCGTCTACTATCCCGTCTCGACCCTGCCGGCCGTGATCCAGCCGATTGCATGGGCGCTGCCGCCTACCTATGTCTTCGAAGGCATGCGCGCGCTGGTGATCGATCACGTGCTGCGCTGGGACCTGATGGTCATCGCCTTCGCGCTCAATGCCGGGCTGTTCGTCGTTGCGGTGCTCGCTTTCGTCCGTCTGCTGGACAGTGCGCGGCGACACGGCATGCTCATGCAGATGGGCGAATGATGCGTCCGGGGAAAAATTGTTTCTCTTTTGTAACAGGATCTCAGTCTCGCATTCCTCAGACTAGTCATTTGCTGCAAAGATGTTAACGTTTTCGGGGCCATGCTGCGGGTCCCGGGATGTGTCCGAGTCCAGCGGCCCAATCGCCGGTGCAGACATGTATGACGGTTCGATGAACGGTTCAGGCTACAACAGCAACGCTCTCGGAGCGTTTTCGATGCCGGTTTACAGCCTCTATGAGGCGACGCACGCGGCCCTCGGCCCGGCGCGCGCCCTGTCGGACGCGACCAAGGCCTATTTTCTCAACCCGGGCAACCCGTTCTCCCATACCCCCTGGGGCCGGTCGATCGCCGCGGCCTGCGAAGTGTTCGAGCGCGTGACGCGGCGCTATGGCAAGCCTGCCTTCGCCATCGAGACCACGCTGGTCGGCGGCGAGCGGGTGGCCGTGCGCGAGGAGGTGGTCTGGCAGCGTCCCTTCTGCAAGCTGCTGCATTTCTCCCGGGCGATCACGGCCGAGCGCCGGCCCGACCCGAAGATCCTGCTGGTCGCGCCGATGTCGGGGCATTACGCGACGCTGCTGCGCGGCACGGTCGCCGCCTTCCTGCCCAATCACGAGGTTTACGTCACCGATTGGGAAGATGCGCGCATGGTGCCGCTTTCCGACGGCAGCTTCGACCTCGACGACTATATCGACTACGTCATCTCGATGCTGCATGCGCTCGGGCCCGATACCCATGTGGTCGGCGTATGCCAGCCCTCCGTGCCGGTGATGGCCGCGGTCGCGCGCATGGAGCAGGAGAACGACCCCTACATCCCGCAGAGCATGATCCTGATGGGCGGGCCGATCGATACCCGCCTGTCGCCGACCAAGGTCAACGAGGTGGCGGTCGAGAAGGGGCTGGAGTGGTTCCGCCGGAACGTCATCGCCAAGGTACCCTTCCCGCATCCCGGCTTCATGCGCGAGGTCTATCCCGGCTTCCTGCAGCTGACGGGGTTCATGACCATGAATCTCGACCGGCACGTCGACGCGCACAAGGAGCTCTACTTCAACCTGGTGCGCGGCGACGGTGACGGCGCCCAGAAGCATCGCGAGTTCTATGACGAATATCTGTCGGTGATGGACCTCACCGCCGAGTTCTACCTGCAGACCGTGGACACGGTGTTCATCCGCTACGCCCTGGCCAAGGGCGAGATGACCCATCGCGGCAAGCCGGTCGATCCCGGTGCAATCCGCAACGTCGCCCTGTTCACCATCGAAGGCGAGAACGACGACATCACCGGTCACGGCCAGACCCATGCCGCGCACAAGCTCTGCCCGAACATCCCGGCGGAAAAGAAGGCGCAGTACACCCAGGCGTCCGTCGGCCATTACGGCGTGTTCAACGGGTCGCGCTTCCGTTCCGAGATCGCCCCGCGCATCGCCGACTTCGTCCGTTCGAACATGGCGCCGCGCGAGGCCGGCAAGGGCAAGTCCGGCAGCGTGGTGCCGCTCGAGCGGCAGCGGGCCAAGGCGCATCTGGTGCACCCGGCTGCGGAATAGGCCGCTTCAGGCGCTTTCGGCGGATTTCTCCGCATCCGGCGTGCGCAGCCGGAACGGCGCGAAGGCTTGCCGTGCCTGCGCCGCCGTCGCCGCCTCGACGGAGCGGTAGGCCGCCAGCAGGTCAGCGCCGAACGGGGTCAGCACCGCGCCGCCGCCATGGGCGCCGCCCGCGGCCGCCCGCACCGACGGCTCCTCGAAGGTCTGGTTGAGCGCGTCGATCAGCAGCCAGGCCCGCCGATAGGACATGCCGAGCGAGCGCCCGGCCGCGGAGATCGAGCCGGTGTCGGCGATCGCCTGCAGGAGGTCCATCTTGCCGGGGCCGAGCCGAGCGTCGCCGCCGAGGCCGATCTTGATGCGGACGGAAAGGGCCGGTTCGGTCATGACGGGATCATAGCAGGTCCGGCGCAGGCATGCGCAAGCCTCGCCTCGGCCGAAACAGGCGTTGAAAGGCCGGGCCTACCGCCCTATTCAGCGGTATATGGCGGCCGTTCCGGCCGGCTTCCGGATGTTCGATGCTCGCCCTGACGCCCGAAGAATGGACCGCCGTCCAGCTGAGCCTCAAGGTTTCCTCGGTGGCGACGCTGGCTTCGCTGCCGTTCGGCATCGCCGCGGCCTGGCTGCTGGCCCGCGCCCGCTTCCCCGGCAAGACGCTGTTCGACGGCTTCGTCCATCTGCCGCTGGTGCTGCCGCCGGTGGTGACCGGCTATGTGCTGCTGCTGCTGTTCGGCCGGAAGGGGGTGATCGGCGCTTTTCTGGCCGACAATCTCGGTATCGTCTTCGCCTTCCGCTGGACCGGGGCGGCGCTGGCCTGCGCGGTCATGGGCTTCCCCCTGCTGGTGCGCGCCATCCGCCTCGCCATCGAGGCGATCGACCCGCGGCTGGAGAGCGCGGCCGGCACGCTGGGCGCCAATCCGCTGCTGGTGTTCCTGACGGTGACGCTGCCATTGGCGCTGCCTGGCATCATCGCCGGCCTGGTGCTGGCCTTCGCCAAGGCGCTGGGCGAGTTCGGCGCCACCATCACCTTCGTCTCCAACATTCCCGGCGAGACACAGACCATTCCAGCGGCGATCTACACCTATACCCAGACACCGGACGGCGATGCCGGCGCCCTGCGCCTTACCCTGGTCGCGGCGGCGTTGGCGCTGGCGGCCCTGGTCGCCTCGGAATGGCTGGCGCGGCGAGCCCGCGGGCGAGCGGCCGGGATGGAGTAGCGGTCGCCTTTTCGCCACAGCGCTGATAGCTGGTAGGAGTGGTGCGCGAGCAGTGATTCCGAGGCCGCGACCTGCGCCGAGGCTGCAAGTCCGAGATGATCGCCCGATGAGTGCCTCTCCGCTTCTTTCCGTCAGGGACCTGTCCGTGGCCTTCCACCAGGACGGCGAGACCGTGACGGCGGTCGACCATGTCTCCTTCGATCTCGACAAGGGCGAGACCCTGGCCATCGTCGGCGAGTCCGGCTCGGGCAAGTCGGTGACGGCGCTGTCGATCGTCCAGTTGCTGAATTATCCCGCTGCCTCCCATCCCTCCGGGACGATCCTGTTCAAGGGCAAGAACCTGCTCGGGGCCGGCGAGGATGCGATGCGCAAGGTGCGCGGCGCCGACATCACCATGGTGTTCCAGGAGCCGATGACCTCGCTCAACCCGCTGCACACGATCGAGCGGCAGGTGGGCGAGATCCTGACGGTCCATGCCGGGCTCAGCGGCGGCGCCGCGCGCCGGCGCACGCTGGACCTGCTGGCGCAGGTCGGCATCCGCGACGCCGAGAGCCGCCTCGGCGCTTTCCCGCACCAATTGTCCGGCGGCCAGCGCCAGCGCGTGATGATCGCCATGGCCCTGGCCAACGAGCCCGACCTCCTGATCGCCGACGAGCCGACCACGGCCCTCGACGTCACGGTGCAGGCGCAGATCCTGGCGCTGCTCAAGGAGATCCAGGGCCGTCTCGGCATGGCCATGCTGTTCATCACCCATGACCTCGGCATCGTGCGCAAGATTTCCGACCGGGTCTGCGTCATGCTCAAGGGCCGGGTGGTCGAGACCGGGGCGACCGCGGCGGTCTTCGCCGAGCCGCAGCACGACTATACGCGCCGCCTGCTCGCCGCCGAGCCCAAGGGCGAGCCGCGCCCGGTGGCCGCGGATGCGCCGGAGATCGTCCGGACCGACGGGCTCAAGGTCTGGTTCCCGATCAAGACCGGCCTGCTCCGGCGGGTCACCGGCCACGTCAAGGCGGTCGACGGCATCGACGTCTCGGTGCGGGCCGGCGAGACCCTGGGCGTGGTGGGCGAGAGCGGCTCGGGCAAGACCACGCTCGGCCTCGCCATCCTGCGCCTGATCGCCAGCCAGGGACCGATCGTCTATCTCGGCCGCAACATCGAGACCTTCGACACCGCCGCCATGCGGCCGCTGCGGCGGGAGATGCAGGTGGTGTTCCAGGACCCCTACGGATCGCTGTCGCCGCGCATGTCGGTGGCCGGCATCGTCGAGGAGGGGCTCCTGGTGCAGAACCGGTCGCTCGGCACGGCCGAGCGGCGGGCGCGAGTGGCGCAGGCGCTGCGCGACGTCGGCATCGACCCGGCGGCGATGGACCGCTACCCCCACGAGTTCTCCGGCGGCCAGCGCCAGCGCATCGCCATCGCCCGTGCCATGGCGCTGGAACCGAGGTTCGTCATGCTGGACGAGCCGACCTCGGCGCTCGACATGTCGGTGCAGGCGCAGATCGTCGACCTCCTGCGCGGCTTGCAGGCGGCACGAAACCTCGCCTATCTCTTCATCAGCCACGATCTCAAGGTGGTGCGGGCGCTGGCCAACCAGGTGGTGGTGATGCGCCAGGGCAAGGTGGTGGAGCAGGGGCCGGCGGCCGAGATCTTCGAGCGCCCGAAGACCGACTACACCCGGGCGCTGATCGCCGCGGCCTTCTCCATCGAGACGGCGAGGGAAGGCGTGGTCGCCCAGTAGCGGCGGCCGCTACCCCCTCGACCGCCGCGGCTGCCCGGCGGCGGGCGCCACCTCGTACAGGCTGTAGCCGTTGCGCCCATGCGTCTTGGCCCGGTAGAGGGCGGCGTCCGCCTGCTCCAGCATGTCGGCGACCGACGCGGCGGCCGCCGGCCGCCACTCGGCGATGCCGACGCTGACCGTGATCGGGATGGCATGGCGCCGCCACTGGCACCCGGCCGCCGCGATGCGCCCGACCAGGTCGCGGGCGAGATCGGCCGCTTGCCGCGCCGTGGCGTCCGGCAGCAGGATGCAGAACTCGTCGCCGCCGATCCGCGCCAGCATGTCGCCGGCCCGGATGCGCTGCGAGGCGATGACGGCGAACGCCTTGAGGCAGGCGTCGCCCGCGGCATGGCCATGGGTGTCGTTGATTGCCTTGAACCGGTCGACGTCGACCAACAGCACCGAGAAGCTCGCGCCGCTGCGCCGGGCGCCGACCTCGAGGCGGGCGGCCGCGTCGAGGAACTGCCGGCGATTTGGCAGCCCGGTCAATTCGTCGGTGACCGCCAGCTCGGCCAGTTCCGAGCGTAGCCGGTCGACCGCCATCAGCACGAAGCCGAGGTTCCAGACCGTGCAGCCGAAGATGACAGCCAGCAGCAGGCAGGCGGCGACGCCGTAATAGGCCTCGGTCGAGAGGTCGCCCGTCAACCGCAGGGCGTTCAGTGCCATCTCGGTGCCGTGCCCGAGCAGGGCGATGGCGGTACCGCCGGCGGCGACCAGGGTGCCGACATGGCGCCGCCCGAGGGTGAGAAGGCTCCAGGCGGCCAGGATGATCGGGACGCCCTGGACCGCGGCATAGACGATGTTGCGCAGATCCCGGTCGCTCGTCGCCACCAGGGCGCAGACCAGGAGCGAGACGGCGAAGAGAGCGAGGATGGTCCGCCACGGCGGGGGGCGGCCGTGGAAGACGCGGACGCCGCCCCACATCATGCCGAAGCCGAGCGCCACCAGGGCGATGCCGGTCGTGGTGAACACGAGGCCATGGGGAAGTGCCTCGAGCGCCAGCAGCGCCCCGCCGAGCGTGGTCAGCAGGCAGGCGGCCAACCAGTGGCGTGCGGCGCCGAAATTGGCATAGGCGCAGCAGATCGCTCCCCAGACGATGGAGAGAGTGAGGGAGTTCAGCAGGATGACGATGTAGAGGGTGAGAAAGTCGAGGTGCATGCGATGTCTGATTGCCACTCGGTGACGGCGAGCCTGCCGAGATCGCCATGCCGCAACGTCATGTCACGGATCGTCGCGGCCGCCGAGTCTCGCTGCCTTTCAGGACGAGCAACCCCTTAATGCCGCCGCGTGATTTTGTAACGTCCCGTGTCGCCGGGCGGGTCATGGCCGGCGGTTGCGGGGGGCCTGCCGGGACGCTAAGCAGGGGCGTGGCCCCCTTACGGTCGGGTCCGCGGCCCCCGGATCGGCGGGATGCCCGGACATGCGGCCGGCGGCAGCCGCCCGTCCCGCCGTCTTCCAACCCTTGCTGCGAGTCGCCATGGCCATCCTTCTGTGCATCACCCAATGGGAGGTCGCCCCCTGGCTGGAGCGCCTGCGTCGTCTGGCGCCCGACCGCGACATTCGCGCCTGGCCCGACATGGGCGATCCCAGCGAGATCACCTATGCCGCCGTGTGGAAGCAGCCGGAGGGCGTGCTGGCCGGGCTGCCGAACCTGAAGGCCATCGTGTCGCTCGGGGCGGGGGTGGACCATGTCTTCGCCGACCCCGACCTGCCGGACGTGCCGATCGCGCGGGTGGTCGACGCCGATCTCACCAGCCGCATGAGCGAATGGGTGGTGCTGCATGCGCTGATGCATCTGCGCCGGCAGCGGCTCTATGATTCGTTCCAGCGCGATCGCATCTGGAACGACGCCCGTCCGGCGCCGGCGGCGCAGGAACTGCGCGTCGGCGTCATGGGGCTCGGCGTGCTCGGCGAGGACGCGGTGAGGAAGCTTGCCGTGATCGGCTTCGATGTTGCCGGCTGGAGCCGGTCGCGCAAGCGAATCGAGGGCATCGCCACCTTCGCCGGCGACGAGCTCGACGCCTTCCTCGCCCGCACCGACCTGCTCGTGGCGCTGATGCCGCTGACGCCGCAGACCCACGGCATCCTCGACCGCCGCCTGTTCTCCAGGCTCGCCCGCGACGGAGTGTTCGGCGCGCCGATCCTGATGAATGCCGGACGGGGCGGCCTGCAGGTCGAGGCCGACATCCTCGCGGCGCTCGACGACGGCACGCTCGGTGCGGCGACGCTGGACGTGTTCGAGACCGAGCCGCTGCCGCAGGACAGCCGGCTGTGGGCGCATCCGCGGGTGACGGTGACGCCTCACAATGCGGCGATTTCGGACGAGGACGCGGTCGGGCGCTTCGTGCTCCGGCAGATCGAGCGGCATGAGCAGGGACACGGTTTCGAGACGCCGGTCGACCGCGCGCGGCGATACTGACCCGCGCCCCGGCGGGGCGCCCCAAGCTTACATTGACGCCGTGACCGGAGCGGCCTACCTAATGAACGTTCGGCGATCTGGCCGAATGTTCATGCGGGTCGCGTGACCCGAGCCTGAAACGGAGCGAAGTATGACGCTACGTGTCTCCGGCAAGAATCTCGACATCGGCGAGGCTTTGCGAACCCACGTTCACGCGCGGGTCGGCGATGCCTTGGCTCGATTCTTCGAAGGTGGCTTTGCCGGCCATGTCACCGTGCAGAAGGAAGGCGGCGCCTTTCGGACCGATTGCCTCATCCATCTGCCCACCGGATTGACCCTGCAGTCGGAATCGATGGCGCATGATCCGCATGCCAGCGTCGATATGGCGGCAGAGCGTCTGGCCAAGCGTCTCAAGCGTCACAAGCAGCGCATTCGCGACCATCACGCGGTCGCCGGGGCGGAGCCGGGCAACGGCCTGGACGCGACCGAACATGTGATCGAGACGCCCGGTGACGAGCTCGACACGGGCGAGGGCGGGTTCTCGCCCGTGA
The DNA here is from genome assembly GCF_057554225.1 of Labrys sp. Lb11. NCBI lineage: Bacteria > Pseudomonadati > Pseudomonadota > Alphaproteobacteria > Hyphomicrobiales > Xanthobacteraceae > Labrys > Labrys sp. Lb11. The sequence continues at coordinate 779,043 of NZ_BAAJOT010000002.1, read as the reverse complement.
TCATCGCGGAGAACACCACGCGCATGAAGCGCCTGTCGGTCAGCGAGGCGGTGGTCGACCTCGATCTCACCGGGGCGGCCGTGCTGGTGTTTCGTCACGCTGGACATGGGCGCGTGAACGTGGTTTACCGCCGCCCCGACGGCCATATCGGCTGGATCGATCTGCCCGCGCCTGCGGTTGAGGGTGCCTGATCGACGAGGTTTGCGCAGGCGCTCGCCGCTCCGGCGGCGGGCTGCTTCCATCCGGTGAGGACGTTATGCCCCTGAGCGATCTTCTGGCGCCGGACGCCGTGCTTCCTGCGTTGAGAGTGAACTCGAAGAAACAGGCCCTCCAGGAAATCTCCGAACGGGCCGCCGTGCTGACCGGCGTCGGCGAGCGTGAGATCTTCGACATCCTGCTGCAGCGCGAGCGTCTGGGGTCGACCGGCGTCGGCAACGGCATCGCCATTCCCCACGGCAAGCTGAACAAGATCAACCGCCTGTTCGGGCTGTTCGCCCGGCTGGAGCGACCGATCGACTATGAGGCGATCGACGGCCAGCCGGTCGACCTGATCTTCCTGCTGCTCGCGCCGGAGCCGGCGGGCGCCGACCATCTGCGGGCGCTGTCGCGCGTGGCGCGCATGCTGCGCGATCCGGCGATGGTGCAGTCGCTGCGGCACACGCGCGACGCGCCGACGCTGCATGCGCTGCTCAGCGCCGAGCCCACGCCCCACGCGGCCTGACTCGGCGGCGGCGGGATCGGCCGGATTCTGCGGCCGGGCTCGGGCCGGAGGGTGCTGCTCCGTCATACGGCGTGCGACGGCTCGTCGGGCGCAAGCCGGGCGACCGGCGTCCGTCGGCACGGGCGCCGGCTTGTGATGCAGGCCGGGACGGATCTATGATGCCGGCCGCCTTGTGCTCATGAAAACTCTTTCCTCACAGGGCGAGTATCGGCAGAGCGCCAACAATGCGCCAGCCAGGCCGGCAAGCTGGCCACCGGGGAACGCAACAAGAGGGAGGATCGGATGCTCGCATCTCATCCCGCCACGGGTGGCACTTGAGCACGGCCGCGACGAGCGAGCCTTGGCGCGTCGGTGTTCTCTTCTCGCAATCGGGCGTCACCGGCGCCATCGAGGAAACCCAGCTCAAGGGCACGCTGCTGGGCATCGCCGAGATCAACGCCGCCGGCGGCATCAACGGCCGGGAGATCGTGCCGATCATCTATGATCCGACCTCGCGCGACGAGCTCTACTCGCATTTCGCGCGCAAGCTGCTGATCGAGGACCGCGTCACCACCATCTTCGGCTGCTACACCTCGACGAGCCGGAAGGCGGTGCTCCCTTTGGTGGAACGGGTGAATGCGCTTCTGTGGTATCCGACACGCTACGAGGGGTTCGAATTCTCGCCGAACATCATCTACACCGGTTCCTCGCCCAACCAGAACACGATCGAGCTGGTCAATTATCTCGCCGCGACCTATGGCAACCGCTTCTATCTTGTCGGCACCGATTACTGCTACCCCCGCCGGACCAACCGGATCGTGCGCGACCTGGTGGGCGGCCAGGGCGGGGCCATCGTCGGCGAAGAGTATCTGGGCTTCGGCGCCGGTCCGAACGAGTTCCGGTCGATCATCCGCGATCTGCGCGACAGGCAGCCCGACGTGATCTTCTCGACCATCGTCGGCCAGGCGATCTCGCATTTCTACCAGGCCTACACCGATGCCGGCTTCAGCCCGCGGGCCATGCCGATCGGCAGCCTGAACACCTGCGAGGCCGAGCTCCGGCTGATGGGCAGCGATGTCGGCGCCGGACACATCACGGCCGCGACCTATTTCGAAAGCGTCGAGAACGACGCCAATCGGCGTTTCGTCAGCTTGTTCAAGCAGCGTTTCGGCGAAGGCGAGTCGACGAACATGTGCGCAGAGGCGGCCTATTTCCAGGTGCATCTCTTCGGCCAGGCCGTGGCCGAGACCAATTCCATGGACACCGACCTGTTGCGGCCCGCGGTGCTCGGCCGCGAGATCGCTGCGCCGCAGGGGCGCATCGGCATCGACTACAAGAACAGCCACGCCGAATTGTGGGCCCGGATCGGCAGGGCCGACGATCTCGGACGATTCGACATCCTGCGCGAATCGGTGGTGGCGCTGCGCCCGGATCCGTTCCTCGTGACGTGAGGTCCGGTGAACCACCCCTTTCGCAACCGAGGACCGGCCGTGAGCGACCTGCTTGCCTCTCGTCATCCGCGCCCCATCCCAGACCGCTCGCGCTCGGCCAGCGGCGCCGAGCCCCGTGCGACCCGCGCCCAGGCGGCGGCCCAGGCGGATCTGCGCCATGCGACGGTGCTGCTGGTGCATCCGCGCGACAGCCGGGGCGATGCCGTGCTCCGCGAACTGCGCCGCGTCGGGTGCCGGGTCGAGGCGGCCTGGCCCGCCCCGACGCTGCCGCCGATCGGCTTCGACTTCGCGCTCGTCGCCATCGACGCGGAGTTGCTGGCAGCGGTGCCATGGTTGTCCGGCACGCCGCCGGTGCCGGTCGTGGCGCTGGTCGACGGCGAGAAGGGCGTCTCCACCGAGGTGCTGCGCCTGTCGAATGCCCAGGCGGTGCTGGTGACGCCGTGCCAGCCGGCGGCCGTGCTCGCCAACCTGGCGTTGGCGCGCAACATCTTCGGCTATGAGCGGCGGCTGACAAACAAGGTCGTCAAGCTGGAGGAGACGTTGCACGCGTCGCGGCAGATCGAGCAGGCCAAGCTGATCCTGATGAAGCAGCGCAATCTCGGCGCCAACGAGGCCTACGACTATCTGCGCCGGCAGGCGATGACCAAGCAGATGTCGGTCGCTGCAATTTCCGCTGCGCTGGTTGACGCGTTCGGTTTAATCGAATAGAGTGCAAATGTTCGCGACGCCAATGTGTGTCGTACTGGTTCCAATGGAACCCGATTTCGCGGCAAAAGCGCTGCGCTTCATAGCAGGTCAAAATCGGCCTCGTGCAATCCCGGATTTCTGGGTGCGCGGGGCTTTTTGCTGTTCTATCGCCTGTGGCTCGTCCTGGAGGGAATACGGGCGCAGGCCCCGGAAAGACTGTGCCTGACCTTCAAAGGTCGGTCGGCGAAGCATTCTCAACTCCAAGACATCCAGCGGCCGCACCCGAGCGGAGCGGCCGAACCCCGGGTCACGCCCAGAAGAAGGAGCCCCCTTGATGAAGCCCGAATCCGCCACCGCCTCCGCCGTCGACTACGAGATCTTCGAGCTCGGCGATGTCGTGCTCCAGAAGGGGGCGACGCTGCGCAACGCCAAGCTCGCCTACAAGACCTTCGGGACGCTCAGCCCGAAGAAGGACAACGTCATCGTCTTCCTCACCTACATGGCATCGACGCACCTGGACAGCCAATGGGTGATCGGCCCCGGCAACGCGCTGGATCCGACGAAATACTTCATCATCATCCCCAATTGCTTCGGCAACGGCTTCTCGTCCTCGCCGAGCAACACGCCGGCGCCCTACAACAAGGCGCGGTTTCCGCTCGTCACCTACTACGACAACATCAAGTGCCAGCATCGCCTGCTGACCGAGAAGTTCGGTATCGAGAAGATCAAGCTGGTGACCGGCTGGTCGATGGCCGCCGCCCAGACGTTCCACTGGGCCGCGCTGTACCCGGACATGGTCGAGCGCATCTGTCCGACCGCCGGCTCGGCCAAGACGTCGCGGCACAACCACGTCATGCTCGAAGGCGTCAAGGCGGCCCTGACCGCCGACGATGCCTTCAAGGACGGGTGGTACGACACCCAGCCCTACAAGGGCCTGCGCGCCATGGGCCGGGTCTATGCCGGCTGGGGCTTCTCCCAGGAGTTCTACCGGAAGGAGGAATATCTGGAGATCGGCTATTCCTCCCTGGAAGATTTCATCGTCGGCTATTGGGAGCAGTGGTTCAACCTGCGCGACGCCAACAACATGGTGGCGATGATCCGCACCTGGCAGGCGGGCGACATCAGCGACAACGAGCTCTACAACGGCGACTTCCGCAAGGCGCTGGCGGCGATCAAGGCCAAGGCCATCGTCATGCCCGGCAATTGCGACCTCTACTTCCCGCCGGAGGACAGCGCGTTCGAGGTGGCGCACATGCCCAACGCCGAGCTGCGTCCGTTCCAGTCCAGCCACGGCCACTTCGCCGGCGGCTCGGGCCTGCGCAAGGCGGACGTGAAGTTCCTCGACGACGCCCTGAAGGAGCTGCTGGCCAGCTGACGCCGCGTGTCGAGCCGTCCCGCAGCACCAGTGCGACCTGGCCGATCCCGGTCGGATCGGCCGCAGCCAACAGGGGAACGTCAGATGACAACAATGAACACCGTGAATCGACGCTCGTTCTTGCAGACGGCCGCGGGCGCGGCCACGAGCCTCGGCCTGATCGGCCCCGGCGGCGGGGCGCTCGCCGCGGGCGACAGCATCCGCATCGCCAGCCTGCTCGATCTGTCCGGCGGCCTCGACGCCGCCGGCAAGCCGATGCAGGACGCCACGACCCTGGCGGTCGAGGAGATCAACGCGGCCGGCGGCCTGCTGGGCAAGCCGCTGCAACTGGTCACCTACGACACCCAGACCGACATGCGGCTCTACCCGCAATATGCGCAGCAGGCCGTCCTGAGGGACAAGGTCGCCGCGGCATTCGGCGGCATCACCTCGGCGTCGCGCGAAGTGATGCGCCCGGTGTTCCGTCGCCTGAATACGCTCTACTTCTACAACACTCAGTATGAAGGTGGCGTCTGCGACCGCAACATCTTCTGCACCGGCATCACGCCGGCGCAGAAGCAGTCCAAGCACGTGCCTTACGCCATGAAGAAGTGGGGCAAGAAGATCTACACCCTGGCCGCCGACTACAATTACGGCCAGATCACAGCCGACTGGACGCGCAAATACTGCCTGGAGAATGGCGGGGAGATCGTCGGTCAGGATTTCTTTCCGCTCGACGTCACCAATTTCGGCTCGACGATCCAGAAGATCCAGGAGGCCAAGCCGGATCTGGTCTACACCGTGCTGGTCGGCGGTGCCCATCAGTCCTTCTATCGCCAATGGGCGGCGGCGGGCATGAACAGCCGCATCCCGATGGCTTCGACGACCATGACCATCGGCGGCGAGCAGATGGTGCTGGCGCCGGAGGAGACCAACGGCATCCTCCTGTGCTTCAACTATTTCCAGGCGCTCGACACGCCGGCGAACAAGGCTTTCCTCGAGCGCTTCCGCAAGCGCTTCGGCGCCGATTATCCCTATGTGACCGAGCTCGCCATGGCCTCCTACCAGGCGATCTACCTGTGGGCCGAAGGCGTCAAGCGGGCGGGCAGCGCCGAGCGCATGCCGGTGATCGAGGCGCTGGAATCGGGCGTGAGCCTCGACGGGCCGGCCGGCAAGTTCTCGATCGACCCGCAGACCCACCACGCGGTCATGGACATCAATATCGGCCAGATCCAGGACCGCAAGATCACCATCCTCGAGAGCTACCCGCAGCAGCAGCCCTCCGACACGTCGGGCGTCTGCAACCTGAAGAAGAATCCCGACGACAACACGATGTACGTCATCAAGGCCTGATCGACCCACTTGGCCCCGGAGCGACGATCGCGAGGCGATCGCGCGCTCCGCTTTCATCCGGAGGCTGTGCCGGCCATGGATCTGCTCGTCGTTCTGTTCTTCGAGGCCCTGCGGGCCGTCGCGAGCCTGGCGCTGATCAGCGTCGGCCTGGCGATCATCTTCGGCATGATGCGGGTCATCAATCTCGCCCATGGCGAGTTCCTGATGCTCGGCGGCTATGCCGCGATCGTCGCCACCAAGGCGGGAGTCAACATCTGGGTGGCGACCCTGATCGTGGCCCCGGTCGTCGTCGCCGCGATCGGCATCGTCATCGAGCGGACGATCATCCGCTTCCTCTACGGGCGCCCGCGCGACACGATGCTGGCCACCTGGGGCCTGAGCCTGCTCCTGGTCGGCATCGCCACCACCATCTTCGGCAACACCACCGAAGGCATCTCGGCGCCCGCCGGCTCGCTGCAGGTCGGCGAATATCGCATCGCCGCCTACTCCCTGATCATCGTCCTGATCGCGCTCGTGGTCTTCGCCCTGATCTGGGTGGTGTTCAACCACACCCGCTACGGCCTGATCGCGCGCAGCACCATGCAGAACGCCGACATGGCCGCCGCGCTCGGCGTCGATCCGTCCACGGTCTACGCCGTGACCTTCGGCATCGGCGCGGGGCTGGCCGGCCTCGCCGGCGGCGTCATGGCCCCGGTCACCGGCATCGTGCCGACCATCGGTGCGGCCTATGTGGCCAAGGCCTTCATCACCGTGATCGGCGGTGGCCCGGCCGTGCTGGCCGGAACGGTGTCGGCCTCCGTGCTGTTCGGCGCGATCGACCAGGTCGTCACCTACCTCGCCACGCCGGTGATCGGCGAGGTGGCGCTGCTCGCAGCCGCCGTGGTGCTGCTGCGGTTCATGCCGCTGGGCATCACCGGCCGTTTCCTCAGGAGGGCATCGTGAGCGCTTTCTTCACCGGCGCCGGCGGCCTCGCGGCCGCGGCCATCGCAGGCTTGGCGCTGCTGTTCGCCGTGCCTCTGGTCGCCGATCCGATCCTGCTGATCGAGCTGACGTCCTACGTGATCCTGGCGATCCTGGCGCTGAGCCTCGGGCTGATCTGGGGCTATGGCGGCATCCTGTGCTTCGGCCAATCGGCCTTCTTCGGCATCGGCGCCTACGCCTACGCCATCGCGGCGATCAACCTGGGCGACAGCACCATCCCGCTGGCGCTGTCGATCGTGGCGCCGGCCCTGTTCGCGGCGCTGCTCGGCTATTTCCTGTTCTACGCCCGCATCACCGACGTCTATTTCGGCGTCATCACGCTGACGGTCACGCTCATCCTCTACAAGCTGATGGGCTCCACGTCGGGCGCCGGCTACAGGATCGGCACCGCGCCGATCGGCGGCTACAACGGCATTCCCGCGATCCCGCCGCTCAACCTGCCGGGCTCGCCCGGCACCGCCCTGTCGCTGGACGGCCTCTACTACGCGTCGGGACTGACCCTGCTGGCGGTCTATCTCGGGCTGCGCCTGATGCTGAGGAGCCGCTTCGGGCAGGTCGTGGTTGCCGTCCGCGAGAACGAGCGCCGCGCCGAGCTGCTCGGCTACGATGCGCGCTTCTACAAGCTGGCGGCCTTCACCCTCGGGGGGGCGATCGCCGGCCTTGCCGGCTGCCTCTTCGCCAATTGGGGCATGTTCATCAGCCCCGATGTCTTCGGGCTCGCCCAGTCGGCCCAGGTCATCATCTGGGTGATCGTCGGCGGCACCGGCACGCTGCTGGGGCCGATCGTCGGCTGCTTCATCGTCCAGTGGCTGTCGACGCAGCTGGGGACGCAGCAATATCTCAACGCCAGCCTGGTGCTCGGCCTGATCCTGATCGGCTTCGTCCTGCTCGTGCCCAGGGGCATCGTGCCCACGCTCGCCGACCTGTGCCGGCGCGGCATCCGCCGGCGCGCCGCCATGCCGCTGGCTCAGGAAAGGAGGGCGTGATGGCCGACGATTGCGTGCTGCAGACACGAGGGCTCGAAAAGCGCTTCGGCGGCGTCGTGGCCGTCTCCGGGGTCGACTTTGCGCTGAAGCAGCGCGAGCTGCGCTGCCTGATCGGGCCGAACGGCGCCGGCAAGAGCACCTTCTTCAAGATGTTGACGGCGCAGTTGAAGCCGAGCGCCGGGCAGATCCTGTTCGACGGCGCCGACATCACCAGGGCGCAGCCGCACCAGGTCAGCCAGATGGGCATCGGCATCAAGAACCAGGTGCCGGACGTCTTCAACAACCTCACGGTCACCGAGAACATCTCGGTGGCCGCGCGCTCCCGGCACGGCAAGGCGCGCGCCGCGGCCGCCTGCCGGGAGGTGATGGAGCGGCTGGCGCTGACCGGCCTTGCGGGCAGGCTGGTCGGCGCGCTGGCACACGGCCAGCGCCAATGGGTCGAACTCGCCATGGTCGTGGCGCAGGAGCCCCGGCTCGTCCTGCTCGACGAGCCGGCGGCGGGCATGACCGCCGACGAGACCAACCGCACCGCCGAGCTGATCCGCGAGGTCAACCGGACCGCGGCCATCGTGGTGGTCGAGCACGACATGCAGTTCATCCGCCAGATCGCCCAGACGGTGACGGTGTTCCACCAGGGGCGGGTGCTGGTCGAGGACACGATGGACAACATCCAGGCAAACGCACTGGTGCGGGACGTCTATCTGGGCAACGACGATGATGATTGATGTCAGGAACCTGCATTCGGGCTATGGCCGCATCCCGATCCTGCACGGCGTCAACCTGGCGATGAAGCCGGGCGAGATCGTCGGCATCCTCGGCCACAACGGCATGGGCAAGACCACGCTGCTGCGCACGCTCGTCGGCCAGATCCGGTCGACGCAGGGGCGGGTCGAGTTCGAAGGGCGCGACCTCACCGGCGCCGGCTCCGCCGAACGAGCCCGGGCCGGAATCGGCTATGTCCCGCAGGGGCGGGGCATATTTCCGCAACTCTCCGTCCGTGAAAACCTGGCGATGGGCGAGGTCATGCGGGGTGGCTGCAGCGCCATCGGCGAGATGCTCGGGCATTTCCCGGTGCTGGAGACGCTGCTCGACCGGCCGGGGCACGGCCTCTCCGGCGGCCAGCAGCAGCTTCTGGCGCTGGCCCGCTGCCTGGCCGGCCGCCCGAAGCTGATCCTCCTGGACGAGCCGACCGAGGGCATCCAGCCGTCCATCGTCAGCCTGATCGCCGAGAAGCTCGGGGCGTTCAGGAAGACCCTCGGCATCGGCATCATCCTGGTCGAGCAGGACATCCGCTTCATCCGCAAGCTGGCCGATCGCGTGCTGATCATCCAGAAGGGCGCCTTCGTCGCCGAGATCACGCCGGACCGCCTCTACGACCGCAGGGTCGTCGACGAGCATCTCGGACTGTGACCGCCTGCCGGGCCTGGATGCATGCTGATTCTGACCTCCATCATCGGCCTCGTGACCGACAGGCCGATCTGCGCAAAGCTGCACCTGCTCGACCATGAGGGCCGGGTCGAGTTCATCATGCTCGACCCGGACGAGATTGCGCGCCGGACGCTCCTGGTGAAGACGGATCGCGGCACGCCCTGCATGATCTGCCTGCCCAGCACGCAGCGGCTGGTCGGCGGCGCCGTGCTGCTCTTGGAAGACCGGCGCGCCATCGTCGTGCAGTCCGAGCCGGAGCGGTGGCTGATCTTCCGGGCGGCCGATGCCGCGTCGGGGCTGGAGCTCGGCTACTGCGCCGGCAACATGCACTGGACCGTCCGCTTCGAGGGCGACCGGCTCTACGTCGTCGGCGAACGTGGCTCCGGCCAGGTGCTGGACCGGTTGCACCACGTGCTCGACCGCGGCGGGGTCACCTTCCTGGGCGAGGGCAAGTGAGCGCCTCCGGCCCCGGCGTCAGAGGTCGCCGAGGCCGAGCACGTCGGCCATGCCGTAGAGGCCGGGCTTGCGGCCGCGGCCCCAGAGCGCGGCCCTGAGCGCGCCCTTGGCGAAGAGGGTGCGGCTTTCGGCCCGGTGGCTGAGCTCGATCCGCTCGCCGTCGCCGGCGAAGATGACGCTGTGATCGCCGATCACCGTGCCGCCGCGCAGCGTGGCGAAGCCGATGTCGCCGCGTCCGCGCGCGCCGGTATGGCCGTCGCGCACCCGCTCCGAGCGGGCGGCGAGGTCGATGCCGCGTCCCTCCGCCGCGGCCCGGCCGAGCAGGAGTGCGGTGCCCGACGGCGCGTCGACCTTGCGGTTGTGGTGCATCTCCAGGATCTCGATGTCGAAATCCTCGTCCAGGGTGCGGGCGACGCGCTTGACCACGGCGGCGAGCAGGTTGACGCCCAGGCTCATATTGCCGGACTTGACGATCACCGCATGACGGGCCGCCGCCTTGATCCTGGCCTCGTCGTCGCCGGAAAGGCCGGTGGTGCCGATGACGTGCACGATGCGCATCTGCGCGGCGAGGGCGGCGAACTCCACCGTCGCGGCCGGCGCGGTGAAGTCGACGATGCCGTCGGCCCTGGTCAGCAGCTCCAGCGGATCGTCGGTGACGACGACGCCGTTCGGGTCGAGGCCGACGAGGCGGCCCGCATCGGCGCCGACCGCCGCCGCACCGGCGCGCTCGACTGCGCCGGCCAGCTCCAGGCCGGGCGTCTCCATGACCAGGCGGATCAGGGTCTGGCCCATGCGCCCGCCGGCGCCGGTCACGACGAGTCGCATCCCGCTCATCTGCTTCTCCTTCGACGGGCCGGCGCATGGCCGGCCATTGCATGGTCCACGGTCCGCCTATAGCGCGCCCCGGCGGCCGACCTCAACCGAGGGGGCGGCGCATGACGATGGCTGTGGCCGGCGCGCGGCCGGGCCGGGCATAATAGCCGGCGCGGCGGCCGACCTCGGCGAAGCCGAAATGGTCGTAGAGCCGGATCGCCGGCGCATTGTCCTCGGCCACTTCCAGGAAGACGCTGCGGGCGCCGCGGCCGGCGAGGCGGCCGAAATGCAAGTTGAGGATGGTCCGGGCGAGGCCGGCGCCGCGGGCGCTGGGCAGCACGGCCACGGTCAGGATCTCGGCCTCGTCCAGCACGATGCGCGACAGGGCGAAGCCGGTGGGAAAGCCGCGTCCGCCCGGCCGGGCGAGATGGCCCAGCACCATCTTGTCGGCGAGCAGGCGCTCGAACTCGGCCGCGTCCCAGCCGCGCTCGAAGCCGGTGACGTGGATGGCCGCCAGGCTGGCGGCGTCGTCGGTGCGTGCCTCGATGATCACCGGCGGCGGGGGCGGCTTGCGGATCCAGGACAGGATCATGCCCGCGCCACCCGCCCGCCCTGCTGCGGCGTCGCATCGGCGGGCTTGAGGTAGTAGGGGCGGGGGCGGGCTGCGTCCGGGGTGGCGGCGAGGCCGAGACGTGCCACCCAGGCGATGTCGGGAGCGGGGCTGCGGTCGACGATGGTGCCGGAGGCGCCGACGGCGCGGGCCTCGTCGAGCAGGAGCTGCGCCGCCGGCCCGGCGATCTTCACCGCGGCCGTGCCCAGGAGCCTGGCGGCCTCGCGCAAAGGCAGGCAGCGCGCCTCGACGACGCTGCGGCCGCGCGGCGAGAACAACTGGAAATAGATCTGGCCGTGCCGGGCGTCGATCGCCGCCGCCACCGCCTGTCCGTCCTCCTCCGACAGGTGCGGCCCGGCAATGGCCGCCAGGGTCGAGACGCCGACGCAGGGGATGCCGAGCGCCAGGGCAAAGGCGCGGCCGGCGGATATGGCGACGCGCAGGCCGGTGAAGGAGCCTGGGCCGACGGTCACGGCGATGCGGCCGAGCTGGGCAAAGCCGCCGGCGCCGGTGACGACGCGCTCGACCAGCGGCACCAGGGCCTCGGCGTGACCGCGCGCCATGGCGAGGCTCTCGGCCGCGACCGTGCCGCCGTCGGCGTCGTAGACGCAGGCGGCGCAGGCATCGAGGGCGGTATCGAGGGCAAGGATGCGCATCGGGCCTGTCCGGTGGTTCAGGGCGTGTCGGCGGGCATGAGACCGGGCCGGATCGCGCCTGCCGCCACGTCCCGGCCGGTATCGCAGGATTTCCGGATGTCGGGAAGGCCCGTCACCATTCCTCCGGCGGCCGGTCGGGGATGCGGATGCGGAAGGTCGCGCCGACGGTGCCCTCGGCCAGGCTCAGGGAGCCGCCATGGGCGCGGACGAGCTCGGCGGCGATGGCGAGGCCGAGGCCGGTGCCGCCGGACCGGGCGGAGCCCGAGAACGCCTCGAACAGACGCTGGCGCGCCTTGTCCGGCACGCCGGGGCCGGTGTCCGCCACCTCGATCAGCACGTCGGCGCCGGTGCGGCGGCCGCTGATGCGGATCTGGTCCCGGGCCGGATCCGTTTCGCCCTTGCCGCGCAGGGCTTCCATGGCGTTGCGCGCCAGGTTGAGCAGCACGCGCGAGAGCTGGTCCGGATCGGCATCGATGGTCAGGCCGGGCTCGATCGATTCGATCCAGCCGACCCGGTCGTCGCCGCCGAGGCCGAGCAACTCGCGGACATCGGTGACCAGCGGCGCCACCGGCACCGGCCGGCGCTGCGGCGGCGGCTCGACGGCGCGGCCATAGGACAGGGTCGACTGGCAGAAGGCGATGGCCCGGTCCAGCGTCTCCAGGAGCTTGGGCGCGAAGCGCTGCACGAGCGGGTCGTCGGAGGTGGTCAGCCTGTCGGAGAACAGCTGCGCCGCCGCCAGGAGGTTGCGCAGGTCATGGTTGATCTTGGCGACGGCCAGGCCGAGCGCCGCCAGCCGGTTCTTCTGTTGCAGGGCGCCGACCAGCTGGCGCTGCATCGCCGACAATTCGCGCTCGGCGACGCCGATCTCGTCGCTGCGGCCGGAGGCGGCGACGATCCGCGTCTGGTCCTCCGGATCCTCGCCGAAGGCGACCATGGCACGGGTCAACCGGCGCACCGGGCGGACGATCAGCCAGCTCAGCGTGAGGTAGACCAGGCTGGCGGTGATGGCCGAGATGATCACCGAGATCAGGAGGATCGTGCGCGAGATGCGCAGCATCGCCGCCTTGAGCGGCGCCTCGTCCATGACCAGCTCCATGAAATCGCCGTTCATCGGCGCATCCGCCAGCACCCGGATGACCCGGCCGTCGGGGCTGAGCAGGGCGTCGAAGGCCTGGCGGATCGATTCGGTCCAGCCCAGGTTGCGCAGGTCGGTGGTGACGTCGACCTGCAGCGGCATGTCGGAGGCGGCGAGCAGGCGCCGTGAATCCTTCATCTTCAGCACCACTGTCTTGGCGCCGATGCTGTCGAGGAGCTGCATGGCCAGCTTGTCGGAGACCATGCCGTTGGGGGCCGCCTCCAGCACCATCGCCGCCGTGACGGCGCCGGAGACGCGGTTCGTCAGCCAGTTGACACGGTAGTTGGCGATGGTCGGCACGTAGACGAACACCACCGCCAGCATGACGAACAGGACGGTGAGCATCAGGAGGCGCGCCGACAGACCGAAGCGGCCGATGACCCCGCCTTCTCCAGCCGGCCTGTCCACGAAAGCTCCACCCCCGACCTGACAAAGGACGGGCGACCATGCGGCGACGCGTGCGCTTCGTCAAATCCGGAGCAGGAATCCGGCATCCCGGCCCTTGCCGGAGGCCGCGCGAACTCCGTTCAAATTGACGACAAATCGGCCGGTCGAGTCAAACGGCCTTTAACAGGTCGTTCCTATGCTCTCAGCGTCGAAGCGGCGGATACGAGGCCTTGCATGGTGGGCGACGATCTCCTGGAGTTGGCGCGAGAGCCATCATCCGAGAAGCGTAGCGCCCTGCTTCGCCGCATCACGGACCTGTTCTTCGACGGCATGTCCGAACGCAACGTCTCCGAGAATGCGCTGTTCGACGAGATCGTGCTGCGCGTGATGAAGGATGTCGACGTCAAGGCGCGGGCCGCCTTCTCCGACCAGGTCGCCGACAAGCCCACGGCCTCGCACCGCCTGGTGATCATGCTGGCACGCGACACGATCGCCGTGGCCCGTCCGGTGCTGGAGCGCTCGCCGGTGCTCGGCGACCGCGACCTCGTCGACCTCGCCGCCGGTGCCGGCGACGAGCACATGCAGGCGATCGGCCGGCGCAGCAGCCTCAGCGAGATGGTGACGGACGTGCTGCTGGAGCGCGGCAGCGCGGTGGTGCGCCACGTCCTGGCGGGCAATGCCGGCGCACGCTTCTCGACGCCCGGCTTCGGCCGCCTCGTGCAGCACGCGCACGCCGACGAGACGCTGCGCTACGCCCTGGCCAATCGCAGCGACCTGCCGGCCGACGTGGTGGCGAACCTGTCGACGCTGCTCTCGGCAAAGCTGAGGACGACGCTCGCCGCCATGGGCCTGAAGGCTTCGGACGATATTGCGCCGGCCGCGCTGCAGCAATTGCAGGCTCGCCTGTCCGAGCGCTTCATCGACCGCGAGCACGAGCTGCGCGAGGTCGCCGCCATCGCGCGCGACATCCGCGTGGGCCTGTCGACCATCGATCGGGAAGTCTCCGAGCTGGCCCGGGAGGACCGGGCCTTCGACATCGCCTCGCTGGTGGCCGACCTCGTCCACATCGACCACGCCACGGCGATGAAGGCGCTGACAAGCACCAATGAAGAGCCGCTGATCGTGCTGTTCCGCTGCCTCGATGCGTCCTGGGAGACGTTCGAGCGCGTGCTGGAGCTGCGCTGCCGCCGCCTGCGCCAGGCCTATGTCCCGACCCCGGCGTTGATGCAGACCTATCGCGGCATGGAGCGCGGCACGGCACAGCGGGTGCTGCGCTTCCTCCAGGTCCGCCGTTCCTCCGACAGCCGGGCGGCCTGAGAGCCCGACGGAAGGTCGGCCAGGTCGGCTCGGAGCCTCTCAGGCGAGCGTGTCGATATGCTCGTCGGTCAGCTTGCCGGGAATGACCGCGATCGGGATCGGGAACGTGCCGGACATCTTGCCCACCAGGGTCGAGACCAGCGGTCCCGGCCCTTCCTTGCCCGTGCCGGCGGCGAGCACCAGCACGGCGATGTCGGGGTCCTCGTTGATCAGCTTGACGATCTCGTCCGCCTTATGGCCCTCGCGGATGACGCATTCGGGCTCGACGCCGGCGACGGCGCGGGCGCGGGCGGCGGCCCGGTGCAGCACCTCCCTGGCCTTGTCCTCGGCCTCCGCCCGCATCACCTCGGCGACGCCGAGCCAGTTGCCGAACTCCTCCGGCACGTTGATCATCGCCAGGACCAGGCCGGCGCCGATGCGGGCGCAGCGCCGGGCCGCATAATAGAGCGCGCGGTCGCACTCCACGGTCTCGTCGACGACCACAAGGTACTTGGCCTTGTGGCCCGGCTCATAGGCGGTTCGCCTGGTGGGAAGCATGCGGACCTCCGGTGCCGACCGGCCGGCTGGCCGTCCGGGCGTCGGCGACGCCCTGTCTTAGAGCAAAGCGCGTTTTGGTGGAAACGTGCTTTGCTCTAGCAGGCTGCTGAAAAAGTCCCCGATGTACCCGGTTCGATTCGGCTTCGGACTCATTCCGATTGCGGTACGTCCCGTGAACAAAGCAGTTTTTCAGCAGCCTGCTAGCTCCTTGTTTCGACGCGTCTTTGCGACTTGACGCGATTTCGTCAAATCGCAAAACGCCTTAGCGCGAACGAATGAAGCCGACGATATCCTTGACCTGATCCATCACCGGCGCGGCGATGGCGCGGGCGCGCGCCGAGCCGTCGGCGAGCACGGCATCGATATGGCCGGGATCGCCGAGGAGGCGCTGCATCTCGCCGGTGACCGGAGCGACCTTGGCCACCGTCAGGTCGGCCAGCGCCGTCTTGAACGTGGAGAACTGGCCGCCGCCGAACTCGGCCAGCACCTCGGCGATGCCGCGGCCCGACAGAGCCGCGTAGATCGAGACCAGGTTCTCGGCCTCCGGCCGGCCCTCCAGCCCCTTCTCCTCGGAGGGAAGCGGCTCGGGATCGGTCTTGGCCTTGCGGATCTTGGCGGCGATGGTGTCGGCGTCGTCGGTCATGTTGATGCGCGAGAGGTCGGACGGATCCGACTTCGACATCTTCTTGGTTCCGTCGCGCAGGCTCATGATGCGGGTGGCCGGGCCCTGGATCAGCGGCTCGGGCAGCGGGAAGAAGCCCTCGGTGAAACCGGCGGCGGCGATCGGCTCGGCGAAGTCGTTGTTGAACTTCTGGGCGATGTCGCGGGCGAGCTCCAGGTGCTGCTTCTGGTCCTCGCCGACCGGCACGTGGGTGGCGCGGTAGACCAGGATGTCGGCGGCCATCAGGCTGGGATAGGCGAACAGGCCGACCGACGCGGCCTCGCGGTCCTTGCCGGCCTTCTCCTTGAACTGGGTCATGCGGCTGAGCCAGCCCATGCGGGCGACGCAGTTGAAGATCCAGGCGAGCTCGGCATGCTCGGCCACCTGGCTCTGGTTGAAGACGACATGCGCTTTCGGGTCGATGCCGGCGGCCAGGAAGGCGGCGGTGACCTCGCGGATCTGCGTCTTCAGCTCGCGCGGGTCCTGCCAGACGGTGATGGCGTGCAGGTCGACGACGCAGAAGATGCAGTCATGGGTCTTCTGCATCTCGACGAAGCGCTGCAGCGCGCCGAGATAGTTGCCGAGGTGCAGATTGCCCGTCGGCTGGACGCCGGAAAACACCAATTCCCTGAAGCTCGGCATGGTCGATCGTCTCACCAGATTCTGGGGGGCTTATTGCGCGGGCGGGGCGCGCGCGCAAGGTGGGCCCCGAGCCTCACCGATCGTCGCGGGTGAGATAGGGGGCGAGCGTCGCCGGCGCCGGGATCACCGCCACGATCTTCATCTGGGCGATGTTGCGTCCGGCGGCCGCCTCGATATGGGCCTTCAGCATGGCCGCCGCCGCCTGCGGGGCATTCTGCAGGAGCAGCTCGACGATCATGCGGTGCTCGGTGAGGGCGATGCGGTCGCCGGGCAAGCCGAGCTGGCGGAGCAGCCGCTCGGCGGCGAGCAAGGGGAACAGATTGGCGCGGATCAGCTCGGCCAGCCGGGCATTGGGGGTGGCCAGCACGCAGGTGTCGACCAGCGAGGTCTCGAAGGCATCGAGCCCCTCGCCACCGGCATCGGGAGCGGCGGTCTCGGCGGCCCGCAGGCGCCCGTAGAGGTCCTGCAGCGCCTCCCGATCGATCCGTGGCGCCGCCTCCAGCAGGGCGGGGGGCTCGAGGATCTGGCGCAGGGCGAAATGCTCCTTCAGGGTCTGCGCCGTCAGCGGCCCGGCGACCCAGTGCGAGCTCTGGTTCTTGTGGATCAGGCCGCGTTCCTGCAGCCGGCCGAGCACGTCGCGCACCACGGTGCGGCTGACCTGGAAATGCTGCGCCAGCTCCGCCTCGATCAGCCGGTGCCGGCCGAAGACCAGGCTCATGGCGATGTCGCGCTCGATCGTGTCGTAGATGCGTTCCCAGGAGCCGCGGCTCTGCAAGGCCTCGTCGATGTCGGCGGGAATCTCGATGCCGATGCTCTTGAAGTCGATCCGCCGCGGGGTGGGGTGGCCTGCGGCGGGGCCGGCCAGGAAGCCGCGGCCGTCGAAGCGGTGGACCAGGCCCTCGGCCTCCAGCGCCAGCAGGGCGCGCTGCACCGGAGCCCGGCTGACCTGCAGCACCTCCGCGATCGGTCCCTCCAGCAGCACCAGGCCGGGCGGCAGGCGGCCGTTCTCGATGTTCCGACGCAGGACCGCCTCCACCATCTCGTAGCGTCGCGGCGTCGCGGCGTTCGGCCGTGCGTCGATCATGAGGCGAGCGTCCCTGCGGTCCCTTCGGATTCGGATGTTACCGGGCATCCCGGCCTCCCGCCATCGCTCCGTCGCAGCCGAGTGTGATTGAAAAAATGTCTTTTGCATACTGTTTGTGCATTGCAAAACGACGCTGTGCGCTGCGGTTGAGCATTCGGGCGGAGTGCTGCGATGTTCTCGGCGGCGCGGTCTGGTCGGCTGGGCGCTCCTTGTGGGTGGCGATGATCGCGGCGATCCCTCATCGCGAGATTTGACGGCGATCGCGCCTTTGATCGGGCATTCGGCCGCAAGGAAGGGGGCGTGCGCTGGGGATGATGGCGTGGGTGGCGTCAGTAAATTGGTGGGACATTGGTGTATGTGAAAAAAGATATTGCGTGCAAAAATCATTTATTATAGCGTCTGCGACGTCGGACCTCCGCGGTCCGTGGAACGCTGACACGACAGGCTGCGCCCCGCACGCCACCGTCAACGGTGGCGGCAACGACGGGGTTGGACGGCGGAGGGGCGATGGTCAACATCCTGGACTTGTCGGGGCTGTCGAAGCGCTATGGCGAGGTCGCTGCGCTCACCGGCGTCGATCTGAGCATCGGCGCCAGCCAATATGTCTCGCTGCTCGGCCCGAGCGGTTCGGGCAAGACCACGCTGCTGCGCCTGATCGCCGGCTTCGAGGAGCCGGACGCGGGCTCGGTCACGTTCGAGGGCCGCCGCATCGATCGCGTCCCGGCTCATCTGCGCCGCATCGGCTTCGTCTTCCAGAACTTCGCGCTGTTCCCGCATCTGACCGTCGAGGAGAACGTCGCCTTCGGCCTGGTCAACGGCGCGCAGCCGCGCGACGCCGGCGTGATCCAGCGGGCGGTGCGCGACATGATCGGCCTTGTCGGTCTCGCCGGCCTGGAAGGGCGGGGCGTCCACCAGATCTCCGGCGGCCAGCGCCAGCGCGTGGCCCTGGCCCGCACCCTGGTGACCGAGCCCGGCCTCGTGCTCCTCGACGAGCCGCTCGGGGCGCTCGACGCCAATCTGCGCATGCGCATGCGCGGCGAGCTGCGCGCCATCCGCGAGCGGCTGGGCGTCACCTTCCTGCATGTCACCGGCAGCGAAACCGAAGCGCTCGCCATGGGCGACACGGTCGTCGTGCTCGATCGCGGCCGCGTCGGCCAGGTCGGCGGCTCCGACGAGATCTACAACAGCCCGGCGACGGCGAGCGTCGCCAGGTTCCTCAACTGCTACAACATCTTCCAGGGCCGGATCGACGGGGACGCCTTCGTGGCGCCGCACGGGCGCTTCCCGCTCGGCGCGTCCCGGTCCGCCGACGGCGCGGCGCGGGACTCCTATGCCGTCCGCTTCGACCGGATCGAGGTCCGCCGGCCGGCCGCCGCGCCCTCCGGCGACGAAGCCGGCGTCGAGGCGAGCTTCATCGCCAGCGAATACACCGGCTCGACACAGCTCTCCTTCTTCGAGCTGCCGGGCGGCCGCACGGTCGAGGTCGAGGCGCATCTCAGCCATCGCCAGCCGGCGGCCTACGAGCCGCGAGCTCCCTACCTCCTGACCTGGCGGCGCGACCAGGCTCTCCTCCTCTCCTCGGACGGACCAGGCGCATGAGCACGACGGCGATGACGGGCGTCCCGGAAGCGGCAAGGGTCTCGCCGGCCGAGGCCAGGCGAAGGATCGCCTACTGGCTGATCGCCCCGGCGGTGCTGTGGATGGTGCTGTTCCTGGTGCTGCCGATCGCCACCATGGTCTATGTCTCGTTCTGGACGCAGACCACCTTCGCCATCCAGCCGACGCTCACCACCAAGAGCTGGGTGACTTTCTTCACCAGCGACACCTATCTCGACGCGCTCTGGACCACGCTGCGCATCTGGCTGACGGTGCTGGCCGCCACCATCGTCGTGGGCTATCCCACGGCGCTGTTCGTCGGCCTGTTCGTCCGCAACAAGACGCTGCAGACCGTGCTCCTGGTGCTGTGCGTCATCCCGTTCTGGACGTCGTTCCTGATCCGCGTGCTCGCCTGGCGGCCGATGCTCGGCAAGGAGGGCGCGGTCAACATCATCCTGCAGGGGCTCGGCCTCGTCTCCTCGCCGATCGAGGCGCTGCTGTTCTCGGATCTG
Organism: Labrys sp. Lb11; assembly: GCF_057554225.1. NCBI lineage: Bacteria > Pseudomonadati > Pseudomonadota > Alphaproteobacteria > Hyphomicrobiales > Xanthobacteraceae > Labrys > Labrys sp. Lb11. The sequence continues at coordinate 759,697 of NZ_BAAJOT010000002.1, read as the reverse complement.
TCGGTGGTGATCGGCATGACCCAGATCTACTGCGTGTTCATGGTCGGGCCGATCGCCTTCATGCTCGGCCGCATCGACCCCAACATCATCGAGGCGGCGCGCGACCTCGGCGCCGGCTTCTGGCGCATCTTCCGCACCATCATCTTCCCGCTGTCGCTGCCGGGCGTGGTCGTCGGCGCGATCTTCGTCTCGGTGATGGTGCTCGGCGAGTTCGCCACCTCGGCCGCGCTGTCGGGACGCAAGGTCAACCTGCTCGGCAACATCATCGTCACCCAGGTCGGGTCGCTGAAATGGGCCTTCGCCGCGGTGGTCGGCGTGGTGCTGACCGTGATCATGGGCGCGGTCGTTGCCGGCCTGCTGCGCATCGTCGACCTGCGCAACGAGCTCTGAGGGGGGCGAGGCGATGCAATCGGGCGCGATCAAGTCCATCCTGGCGGTCTATACCGGCCTCTTCCTCGCCTTTCTCTACGGCCCGCTCGTGGTTCTGGCGATCCTGTCGTTCCAGACCGGGCCGGAAGGCGGGCCGCAGTTTCCGATCATCGAATGGTCGACCTACTGGTACCAGCACCTGTTCGGCCTGACGCCGCCCTCGCGCATCGCGCCGCTGCCGATCGAGGACAGCCTGCTGCGCTCGCTGGCCCTCGCCTTCATGACCATGCTGGTGTCGACCGTGCTCGGCGTCGCCTCGGCGCAGGCGTTCCGGTCGCGCTTCAAGGGCTCCGGCCTGGTGTTCTATCTCATCGTGCTCGGCATGATGGTGCCGGGCGTGCTGGTCGGCCTCGGCATGGCGCTGGTCGCCAACGTCGCCGGCATCGACCGCCACTGGTGGAGCACGGCCTTCGTCCTGCACGTGGTCTACACCTTCCCCTTCGCCTTCCTGGTGATGCTGGCGATCTTCAATCGCTTCGATCCCAGCGTCGAGGAGGCCGCCTGGTCGCTCGGGGTGTCGCCGGCCCGGACATTCCGCAAGGTGACATTCCCGCTGATCTTCCCCGGCGTGCTGTCGGCGATGCTGTTCGCCTTCACCCTGTCCTATGACGAGTTCTCGCGCACGCTCTTCGCCTCGGGACGCGACCTGACGCTGCCGCTCGCCATCTACGGGACCTTCTCGGTCGAGATCCACCCCAACGTCTTCGCCTTCGGCGTGCTGACGACGCTGTTCTCCTTCGCCCTGCTCGGCGTCTACGCCGTGCTGATGGGCCTGTCGGTGCGCCGGGCGAAGAAGATCGCCATCCAGGAGGACGCGCAATGAGCCCAGCCGGGCAGGGACTCCCCGCAGCCGTCGTCACCGGAGCGGGATCGGGCATCGGCCGGGCGATCGCCCTGCGCCTGGCGGCGGACGGCCACCCCGTCGTCGCCAACGACCTCGGCGCCGCGCGGGCCGAGGCGGTGGCGGCCGAGATCCGGGCGGCCGGAGGCCGGGCCGTCGGCGTCGCCGGCGACGTCTCGGACGAGGCCGACGTCGCGGCGCTGGCCAAGGCCGCGGCCGCCGCCTTCGACGCGCCCGGCGTGCTGGTCAACAATGCCGGCCACGTGCACCAGGCCGCCTTCGTCGATCTGACGGCGGCCGATTTCGACAGGATGTTCGCCGTGCATGTGCGCGGCACCTTCCTCACCACCAGGGCGCTGCTGCCGGCGATGCTCGAGCGCGGCCAGGGGGCGATCGTCAACATCGCCTCGCAGCTCGGGCAGATCGGCGGCATCGAGCTGGTGCATTATTCCGCCGCCAAGGCGGCGATCATCGGCATGACCAAGGCGCTGGCGCGCGAGGTCTCGGCCCGGGGCGTCCGGGTCAACGCGGTCGCGCCCGGGCCGATCAACACCCCCCTGGTCGCGGCGCTGTCCGAGGACTGGCGCCGGCGCAAGGCCGCCGAGCTGCCGCTCGGGCGCTTCGGCGAGCCGGAGGAGGTGGCCGCGACCGTGGCGTTCCTGGCCTCGCCGGCGGCGAGCCTGTTCGTCGGCCAGACGCTCGGGCCGAATTCCGGCGACGTGATGATGTGAGGAGGCCGCCATGGCGACCGATCAATCCAGGACCGCGGCCCGGCGGGTCGTGCTGATCACCGGAGCCGGCATCGGCATCGGCCGGGCGACGGCGGAGGCCTTCGCCACCCTCGGCGACCATGTCGCGCTCACCGACATACCGGGAGGGCAGGGGGCGGCGGCCGCCGCGGCGATCGTCGCGGCCGGCGGCTCGGCCGAGTTCCTCGACCTCGACGTGCGCTCGACCGAGCGGGCGGAGGCGGTCGTCGCCGACGTCGAGGCCCGGCACGGAGGCGTCGACGTCATCGTCGCCAATGCCGGCATCGCCCATCGCGTGCCGCTCGACCGCCTCGACGATGCGGCCTGGGACAACACCTTCGACATCGACCTCAAGGGCATGATCCGCGTCATCCGCCCGGCGCTGGCGGGCATGAAGCGGCGCGGGCGCGGCGCCATCGTCTGCGTCTCCTCGATCATGGGCGTGGCCTATGGCTGGGACGAGCATGTGCACTATTCGGCGGCCAAGTCCGGCGTCGTCGGCCTGGTGCGGGGGCTCGCCGTCGAGCTGGCCCGCGCCGGCATCCGGGTCAACGGCGTCGCGCCGGGCTATATCCGCACCGCCCAGCTCCTGTCCGAGGAGCACTCGCTCGGTCCCGCCGGGGCCGAAGCCGCCGGCGCCTTCATCCCGATGGGCCGGATCGGCGCTCCCGACGAGATCGCCGACGTCATCGCATTCCTGGCATCCCACGGGGCCCGCTACATGACGGGCCAGACGGTGGTGGTCGACGGCGGCCTCCTGGTGGGCCGCTACTGAACAGCGACGGCAAGTCGTGGCAGATCAACCTCAGAGGTGAAGCATGATCGACAAGATGGACCTCTCCCGGCGCAAGATGCTGAAGGGAGCCGCCGGCGCCATGGCCCTGGCGATGGGCGGGGGCACGCCGTTCCTGTCCTCGACCCGCGCCTATGCGCAGGCTGCGGACCTGGCCAAGCAGCAGCTGCGCACCGTCGGCCTGTCCGTGACGGTGCAGGAGCGCATCCTGGCCGACTTCAAGGCCAAGTCCGGCGTCGGCTCGACCTCGGGCACCGCCGCCACCTTCCCCGACGCCCAGACCAAGATCCTGTCCGGCTCCAAGGACTTCGACTGCTGGGAGATCATCGGCGAGCGCCTGCCGGCCGTGCTGGCCACCAACAATGGCGAGGCGATCCCGGCGGGTTCCCTGAAGAACTGGGGCGGCATCCGCGACACCTTCGTCAAGCCCAGCGACAAGTGGGACCGCAAGGCCCAGATCGTCGGCCAGATCTGGAAGGACGAGGCCCAGACCGAGTTGTGGATGGTGCCCGCCGTCTACAACTACGACTCGATCGGCTTCAACCCGTCGGTGCTGTCGGACGAGGAAGCCAATTCCTGGACCGCGATCTTCGACAAGAAGTGGAAGGGCAAGTCCGGCATCAACACCGATCCGCTGATCGCGCTCGGCCAGGCGATCATGGCGATGAACACGCTCGGCCTCTCCGACGTCAAGAACCCCGGCAATCCCTCGGCGAAGGAGATCGACGAGGCGATGGCCTTCCTGATCTCGAAGAAGAAGGAAGGCCAGTTCCGGGCGCTGTGGGGCGATTTCGGCGAGCTCGTCAACCTGCTCGCCTCGGGCGAGATGGTGGTGTGCGACGCCTGGCAGCCGGCGGTCATGGCGGTGAAGGCACAGGGCAAGCCCTGCCGCTACGCCGTGCCGAAGGAGGGCTACCGCGCCTGGGCCATCGGACCGATGATGGTGGCCGGCACCCCGAACAAGGAGGCGGTCTACGCCTATGCCGACTACTGGCTGTCCGGCCCGCCCGGCATCCTGGTGTCCGAGCAGGGCTATTACTCGCCGACGACCAAGATCAAGGACGTCATGGACCCGAAGAAATACGCCTTCTGGTATGAGGGCCAGCCCTGGTCCGGCCCGCCCGAGCGCGGCATCAAGGAAGGGGATCTGCGCGACGGCGGCTCGCTCGCCACCCGCGCGGCCAACGTCGCCTACTGGCATCAGTGGCCGGACGAGTATGACCACCTGATCCAGAAGTGGGACGAGTTCCTCAACGCCTGAGTGCGGCCACCCGCTCTCGAAACCACTGAGCCGGAGCGGCCGTCGGGCCGCCCCCGGGGAGACGCGCGATGCGGCATGACCTGGAACTCGACGCCGTCGGCAAGGTCTACGACAACGGCACGCCGGCGGTGATCGACTTCAACCTGCAGATCGAGAAGGGCGAGTTCGTCGCCTTTCTCGGGCCGTCGGGCTGCGGCAAGACCACGACGCTGCGCATGATCGCCGGCTTCGAATCGATCTCCTCCGGCGACATCCGCATCCGCGGCCGCCGCATCAACGACCTGCCGCCGGAGAAGCGGCCGACCTCGATGATCTTCCAGAACTATGCCCTGTTCCCGCATATGAGCGTCAGGCGGAACGTCGGCTACGGGCTGGAGGTCAAGGGCCTGGCCAAGGCCGAGCGCGACGCCAAGGTCGACCGCCTGCTGGCGACGCTCGGCCTGGAGGACGTCGCCGACAAGCGGCCGGAACGGCTGTCGGGCGGCCAGCGCCAGCGCATCGCCCTGGCGCGGGGGCTGGCGGTCGAGCCGGAGATCCTGCTGCTCGACGAGCCGCTCGGCGCCCTCGACGCCAATCTGCGCAAGGCGATCCAGAGCGAGCTGAAGCTGCTGCAGAAGACGCTCGGCATCACCTTCGTCTTCGTCACCCACGCCCAGTCCGAGGCGCTGTCGCTGTCGGACCGGATCGTGGTGATGAACCAGGGCAAGATCGAGCAGGTCTCGCCGCCGCACACGCTCTACACCCGGCCGAACACCGCCTTCGTCGCCCAGTTCATCGGCCGCAACACCATCTTCGACGGCGCCGTGCGCGAGACGGCCGCCGACGGGACGGTGGTGGAGACCCCGCTCGGCCGCTTCACCGGGCGGGCCAACGGCGCGGCGGCGCCGGGGGGACGCGTCAAGCTGGTGATCCCGGCCGAGGCCATCGACGCGCTCGACCCGACCGCCGGCGACGCCGACGCGCGGGCGGCGCGCTACCGGGGCAACCTGCTCCCGGCCAAGGTCCGCCGCGCCGATGTGGTGGGCCACGTCACCCATCTGGCGATCGAGCTGCCGGACGGGGGGCGCATCTCGCTCGAAGGCCATGTCGACAAATATCCGCGCAAGGATTTTCGGCAGGCGGCGGATATCCTGCTGGCCTGGTCGCCTGCCGAGGCGACCGTCATTCCAGCGTGAGCGCAAGACAGGATCCCGTCATGGCCGCAACCCCTTCCCCCAAGCCGCAAGCCGAGACCGCCCTGGCGCTGGGCCGACGCCTGGCCAGCCGTTCGCTCGATCCCGTCGCCGTAGCGCAGGCCGCTTTCGCCGCGATCGAGGCGACCGGCGACGACGCCATCTTCACCCGGCTGACCCGGGAGCGGGCGCTTCGGGAGGCCGAGGCTTCGCGCGGGCGCCTCGACGCCGGCCGTCCGGCGGGGCCGGTCGACGGCGTGCCGGTCGCCTGGAAGGACCTGTTCGATCTCGAAGGGATGGTCACCACCGCCGGCTCGCGCATCCTGGCCGACGCGCCGGCGGCAGCGAAGGACGCGCCGGTCGTCGCCCGGCTGCGGGAGGCGGGCATGGCGGCGGTCGGCCGCACCAACATGACCGAGTTCGCCTTCTCCGGCCTCGGCCTCAACCCTCATTACGGCACGCCGCGCAATCCGTGCGGGACGGGGCCAGCCCGCATTCCCGGCGGTTCCTCTTCCGGCAGCGCGGTGGCAGTGGCGCGCGGGATCGTGCCGGTCGCGATCGGCTCGGACACCAGCGGCTCGGTGCGCATTCCCGCCGCGTTCAACGGCATCGTCGGCTACAAGGCCTCGGGCGGGCGCTACCCGATGGACGGGGTCTACCCGCTCTCGCCCTCGCTCGACACGCTGGGCGTCTTCAGCCACGACGTCGAGGACGCGATCGCGATCGACGCCGCCCTGCGCGGCGCCGCTCCGGCGCGCCGGAGCGAGACGCCCCTCGCGGGGCGGCGGCTGATCGTGCCGGAGAACGTGATGTTCGACGATGCCGACCGCGCCGTCGTCGACCGGTTCGAAGACGCCCTGGGGCGTCTCTCCGCCCTCGGCATCGCCGTCGAGCACCGCCGCATCCCGGCCTTCGACGCCATCCGCGAATTGTTCGCCAGGACCGGGGCGCTCGTCACCGCCGAGGCCTATGCGCATCTCAGGGACAAGGTCGAGGGGCCGCGAGCCGGCGAGATCGACCGGCGGGTGGTCGAGCGGGCGCGGACCGGCGGCGGCATCGGTGCCGCCGCGCTGGCCGAACTGCTGGATGCCCGGCGCCGCCTGGTCGCCGAGGGGGCGGATCTGCTCGGCCCGGACGCCTTCGCCGCCTTCCCGTCCGTCGCGATCGTGGCGCCGGAGCTGGCGCCGCTGGAGGCCGACGACAAGCTGTTCTTCGCCACCAATGCGCTCGTGCTACGCAACACCATGCTCGCCAGCTTCCTCGACTGGTGCGGGGTCTCGATCCCGTCCGGAACGGATGATGGCGGGCTGCCGACCGGCTTCCTGATCAGCGGGCCGCCCGGCAGCGACGATGCTTTGCTCGGTTTTGCCGCAGCCTGCGAGGCGAGCGTCAGGCCGGCCTGAGGGAGGGCGCCGGCCCGGGCTGCGATTCCGCCCCGCGGCTCGCGCCGGACTTCGAGGTTTCGCGGGCGCCCCGGCCCAGGGGCGGGCGGCGCCTGCTTCGAACGGACTCTGGAAGAGGAGAAAGACGATGGCTAAGGAAATCCTGTGCGGCTTCGGCGTCGACGTCGACGCGGTCGCCGGCTGGCTCGGCTCCTATGGCGGCGAAGACTCGCCGGACGACATCTCGCGCGGCCTGTTCGCCGGCGAGGTCGGCTCGCCGCGACTGCTCAAGCTGTTCGACCGGCTCGGCATCAAGACCACCTGGTTCATCCCCGGCCACTCGATCGAGACCTTCCCCGCGGAGATGAAGGCGGTGGCGGATGCCGGCCACGAGATCGGCATCCATGGCTACACCCACGAGAACCCGATCGCCATGACGCCTGAGCAGGAGGAGGCGGTGCTCGACAAGTGCATCGGCCTCGTCACCCAGCTCGCCGGCAGGGCGCCGACCGGCTATGTCGCGCCCTGGTGGGAATTCTCCAACGTCACCAACGAGCTGCTGGTCAAGAAGGGCATCAAGTACGACCATTCGCTGATGCACAAGGACTTCGAGCCCTATTACGTGCGTGTCGGCGACAGCTGGACCAAGATCGACTACTCCAGGCAGCCCAAGGACTGGATGGTGCCGCTCCAGCGCGGCCACGAGACCGACCTGATCGAGATCCCGGCCAGCTGGTATCTCGACGACCTGCCGCCGATGATGTTCATCAAGAAGTCCCCGAACAGCCACGGCTTCGTCAACCCGCGCCATCTGGAGGAGATGTGGCGCGACCAGTTCGACTGGGTCTACCGCGAATATGACTATGCCGTGTTCCCGATGACCATCCATCCCGACGTGTCGGGGCGGCCGCAGGTGCTGATGATGCTGGAGCGGCTCTACAACCACATGGCCAGCCACCCCGGCGTGCGCTTCGTCACCATGGACGAGATGGCGGACGATTTCCGCCGCCGCTCGCCGCGGAAGAAATGAGCCGCGGGCGGCCCGTCCGCGCGCGTGAAGCGACGGGACGCCGCGCCTGTCGGCCTTGCTTGCGGCAGGGCGAGACACCACGGTCCCGGTCTCACCGCGACGCCTGTGTCTTCCCTCCCCCTTGCGGGGAGGGATAAAGGGTGGGGGTCGTGCAGGATAGCGCGAGCCTTACGCCAACGACCCCCATCCCTTACTCTTCCCCGCAAGGGGGAAGGGAGCGGTTAGCGTCTCGTCTCAAGCCGCTATCCCCCAAGCCGGAGGCTTTGCATGTGTTCCCTGTGCGGGGTGATCGGCGGCGCCGAGCATTGGACCGACGCGGCCGCGCGGCCCGGGGTCTATACCCGCAATCTCGACCGGCTGGAGCGGCGGCGCGAGCGGGCGCGGCGGGTGGCCGTCGCCAACCGCATCCTCGGCCGGTTCGGGCTGACCCTCTCGGACTGGCAGGCGAGCGCCTTCGTGCTGGCGACGCGCACCGGCAAGACCGAACTGGTCGAGGATCTCGGCCATCTCTGGCCGGCGGCGGAGCGGCTGTCCGGCCGGCCCTGCGACCCGCTGGCGCCGGATCTGATCGCGGCCCTGGAGCGCGGCGATGGCTGAAGTGCTCGATTTCACGCCCGTCAACCTGCTGACCGGCTTCCTCGGCTCGGGCAAGACGACGCTGCTGCGGCGGCTGCTGGCGGACCCGGCCCTGGCCGGCACGGCGGTGCTGATCAACGAGTTCGGCGAGATCGGCCTCGACCATCACCTCATCGACCGCATCGACGATACCGTGGTGCTGCTGAAATCGGGATGCCTGTGCTGCACGGTGCGGGGCGAATTGTCGGCGGCGATCCGCCAGCTCCATTCCCGGCGCGAGCGGGGGCAGGTGCCGGCCTTCGACCGCCTCGTCGTGGAGAGCAGCGGCCTCGCCGATCCCTTCCCGATCCTGTCGACGGTGCGGGCCGACCCGGTGCTGCGCCACCATTTCCGGCTCGCCAAGGTGGTGACCACCATCGACGCGGTGAACGGGGCGGCGCATCTGGCGCGCCACGCGGCCTCGCGCGGGCAGCTGGCCGCCGCCGACCATGTGGTCCTGACCAAGACCGACATCGCTGCCGAAGCGGTGACCGCGGCGCTCATCGACGAGATCGCCGCGATCAATCCGGCCGCGCCGCTGGCCCGGGCTACGGACCAGGCGATCGGCGCCGACATCCTCCTGACAGGCGCCCCGTCCCGTTACTGGCGCGCCGAGGCCCTGCCGCCCGAGGCCGCAGGGCACGAGCCGGAGGCGTTCGGCATCCGCTCCTTCTCGATCCGCGTCGACCGACCCGTCGACTGGACCGCCTTCGGCATCTGGCTGACCATGCTGCTCAACCGGCATGGCGAGAACGTGCTGAGGGTCAAGGGTCTGCTCCGCCTCGACGGCGAGGCCAATCCGGTGGCCGTGCATGCGGTGCAGCACCTGGTGCACGCGCCCGAGCACCTCGCCGCCTGGCCGGACGAAGACCGTGCCTCGCGCCTGGTCTTCATCGTCTGCGATCTCGATCCGGCCCTGGTCCGGCGCTCCTTCCTCGCCTTCTGCTGCCCGGAGGCCGAGAAGGCGGTGGACATCGGCGCGAGGGCGGCAGGGTGAGATTTCTTCGCCGAAGCCGATCCGTCACAACGTCGGGGACGTGATGTCGCCGAATCCATGACCCCCGCCCCAGCCTCCAGCTCCCCCGCAGCTCCTGCCGTCGTCGATGCGCGACCGGTGCTGCGCGTGCTCGGCACGGAGATCTCGCTGCTGGAGGCGCTGCGCCGCCGGGCCGAGGCCGATCTCGGCATCCGCGTCGTCTTCGAAGTCCTCGACTTCCTCAGCGCCCAGCGCAAGGCCGCCACCGAGCCGGAGGCCTACGACGTCTACGACCAGTGCTTCCACAATCTCGACATCGTCTGGTTCTGGCGCGCGATCCAGCCGATCGACCTGCATCGCATCGGATTGTGGGCTGAGGTCAACGACCTCACCAAGACCGGCCGCATCAATCCCAACGCCCGGATCGGTCGCGGCGACGCGCCGGTGAGCAAGCTCTACGTGCAGCCCAATTCCTCGATCGGCCCGGCGGAGACGCGCTTCGCCAGCATGCTGCCGACCGTGCACAACGTCGACGCCTTCGCCTACCGCGCCGACATGGCGAACGGCCCGGCGGCGCATGGGCGCTCCTGGGCGGAACTGCTCGATGAGCGCTGGCGGGGACGGGTGGCGCTGGTCGACGAGCCGGCGATCGGCGTGTTCGACGCCGCCCTCGCCGTGCAGGCGGCCGGCGAGATGAGCTTCGACAATATCGGCAACATGTCGATCGCCGAGATCGACCGGCTGATGGACATCCTGCTGGCCAAGAAGCGCTCGGGCCATTTCCGCACGGTGTGGAAGACGGCCCAGGACGCGGCAGAATTGATGACGAGCGGCGAGGTCGCGATCGGCAGCATGTGGTCGCCGGGCCTGACCGCGCTGCTGCGGCGCGGCGTGCCCGTGGTCGAGGCGGTGCCGCAGGAGGGCTACCGCGCCTGGCATGGCGGCCTGTGCCTGTCGGCGCGGGCCACCGGCCGCATGCTCGACGTCGCCTATGCCTATCTCAACTGGTGGCTGGACGGCTGGGCCGGCGCGGTGATGGCGCGGCAGGGCTACTACGTCTCCGTGCCCGACCGGGTGAGGGCGCATCTGGCGCCGGAGGAATGGGCCTTCTGGTACGAGGGTGCTGCGGCGGCGCGCGACCTGCCGGGACCCGATGGCGCCGTCACCATCCGGGCCGGCGCCGTGCGGGCCGGAGGCTCCTATTGGGAACGCGCCAGCCGGATCGCGGTGTGGAACACCACCATGGACGAGCACAACTACCTCGTCCGCCGCTGGATGGAGTTCGTGGGGCGGTGAGGGCAGATGCGCTTTATTGGGCGCGGCCGTCATTCCGGCCCGCGCTTCGGCTTCCTCTGACGCCTGCTTTTGTGTATGAGGCGGCCCGAAGAATTCAGCGCAAGGACAATTCCCGTGAAGGTTATCGCCAGCCAGATCCGCAAAGGCAATGTCGTCGAGGTCAATGATCAGCTCTACGCCGTGCTCAAGGCCGAGAGCTTCTTTCCCGGCAAGGGCACCCCGACCACGCAGATCGACATGCGCCGCCTCTCCGACGGCGTGAAGACCTCGCAGCGCTACAAGACCACCGAGCAGGTCGAGCGCGCCTTCATCGAGACCAAGGACCACAACTTTCTCTATCAGGACGGCGACAGCTACGCCTTCATGAACATGGAGAACTACGAGCAGATCACCGTGCCGGCGGACGTCATCGGCGACCAGGCCGTGTATCTCCAGGAGAACATGACCACGCAGATCAGCCTCTACAACGGCGTGGCCGTGGGCATCGAGCTGCCGGCGCGCGTGACGCTGGAGGTGACCGAGACCGAGCCGGTGACCAAGGGCCAGACCGCCTCGTCCTCCTACAAGCCGGCGATCCTCTCCAACGGCGTGCGCACCACGGTGCCGCCGCATATCGGCGTCGGCACGCGCATCGTCGTGCAGACCGAGGACAGCTCCTACGTCGAGCGCGCCAAGGACTGATCGAGGGCGATCGGCCGGCGTCGCTGGCGGCGCCGGCGCGCTTCGGCCGCCGGGCCGTGCGATTTCGCACACGCGCTTCGGGCGCGGGAAGGGCATGGTGCCGGCCGCGAACCAGCAGGCAAGCCCGTCATGACCCTTCTCATCATCCTCGGCGTGATCGTCCTGATCGCGCTCTATGCGATCTCGATCTACAACCGCCTGGTCCGGGACAAGAACCTGACCGCCGAGGGCTGGAGCGGCATCGACGTGCAGCTGCGCCGCCGCGCCGACCTCATCCCCAACCTGATCGAGACGGTGAAGGGATACGCCGCCCATGAGCGCGGCGTGTTCGAGGAGGTGACGGCCGCCCGCGCCCGCAGCATCGGGGCGCAGGGCGTCGGCGCCCAGGCCGCGGCCGAAACCGGCATGCAGGCGGCGCTCGGCAGGCTCTTCGCGATCGCCGAGGCCTATCCAGAGCTCAAGGCCGACGCCAATTTCCGCGAGCTGCAGACCCAGCTCGCCACGATCGAGGAGGACGTGCAGTCGGCGCGGCGCTACTACAACGGCGCCGTGCGCAACTTCAACACGCTGATCGAATCCTTCCCCTCGAACCTGATCGCCAATCATTTCCGCTTCCAGCCGGCCGAATTCTTCGAGATCGGCGACGAGGCGGCACGGCAGGTGCCGAAAGTCGATTTCGGCACCCGGTAGGCGTCCGGCCCGATGAAGACGCTCATCGCGGCGCTGGCGCTGATCCTCGCCTGCCTCGGCGGGGCCGCGGCCCAGGAACGAATCCTGTCCTTCGATTCGGCGATCCGCATCCTGCCGGACGCCGCGCTCGACGTGACCGAGACCATCAAGGTCGATGTCCGCGGCAACGAGATCCGGCGCGGCATCCTTCGCGATTTCCCCACCCGCTACACCGACAGGCATGGCGTCGAGGTGATTGTCGGCTTCTCCGTCGTCTCGGTGAAGCGTGACGGCCGCGACGAGCCCTATGCGGTCGAGGCCATCGCCAACGGCAAGCGCATCCGCATCGGCGACAAGGACGTGCTGCTGCCGACAAGGCCGACGACCTATGAGATCCGCTACCGTGTGACGCGCGAGCTCGGCTTCTTCGACGGCTTCGACGAGCTCTACTGGAACGTCACCGGCAATGGCTGGACCTTCCCGATCGACGCGGCCGGCGTGACGATCGAGCTGCCGCCGGGCGCCACCGTGCTGCGCTTCGCCGGCTACACCGGCGAGCAGGGCGCGCAGGGCAAGGATTTCCAGGTCCTGCCCTCGCCGCCCGGCCGCTTTGCCGCCCGCACCACCCGGCCGCTGCAGACGAAGGAGGGCTTCACCGTCGCCGTGGCCTTTCCCAAGGGCTTCGTGACGGCGCCGGGACGCGCCGACAAGGCGATGTGGTTCCTGCAGGACAATGCGCCGGCGGTCGTCGCCTGGCTCGGCCTCGCCGGCGTCCTCGCCTTCTATGTCCTGGCCTGGTTCAAGGTTGGACGCGACCCGGCGCCGGGCGTGATCGTGCCGCTGTTCCGGCCGCCGGACGGCCTGAGCCCGGCTGCCGTGCGCTATGTGCGCCAGCAGGGCTTCGACGATCTCGGCTTCTCCAGCGCCGTCATCGGCCTGGCGGTGAAGGGGTATCTGAAGATTGCCGACGGTGATGCCGGCTACCGCTTCATCCCGCAGGGCAAGAGCGTGGCGGCTCTCTCCGCCGGAGAACGGGGCGTGATGACGGCGCTCGGTCCCGTGCCGATCGATGTCAAGAATACCAATCACCGCGTGTTCAGCGCGGCCCGCGGCGCGTTGTCGGCGGCGCTGGGCAAGGAGTATCGCGATGTCGCCTTCGTGCTCAATCGCATCTGGTTCGCCATCGGGGCGCTGATCTCCCTGGTGGTGCTGGCCCTGACTTATGCCCTGTCTTCGCAGATCCTCGCGGCCGGCTTGCTCGGCGGTGTTTTCGTCGGCCTGTGGTGGCTGGTGATCGTCCTGGTCGGCCGGCGCAACTGGGCGGCCATGGCGGCCGGGCGCGGCTTCGGCCGAATGCGCGGCCTGTTCGGCCTGCTGTTCATCGTGCCCTTCGCCCTGGTCGGCCTGGCCCTGCCGCTCGGTGCGATGCTGGCCGAGTCGCCCGAGCCCGCCCTGCTGGTCGCCGGCTCCGCCGTGGCGCTGCTGGTGGCGGTCAATGCCGTCTTCTTCGGCCTGCTCACCGCGCCGACGCCGTCGGGCCGCGTGCTCCTCGACGGGATCGAGGGCTTCCGCATGTATCTGGCGACGACGGAGGAGGAGCGGCTCAACGTCCTGCATCCGCCGCAGCGCACGCCCGACCTGTTCGAGCGCTATCTGCCCTATGCCGTGGCGCTCGGCTGCGCTCATCAATGGAGCAGCATGTTCACCGGCGTGCTGGCGGCGGCTGGCGTTTCCGCGCCGTCGTGGTATTCCGGATCGAACTGGGATGCCGGCAACCCCGCCCGCTTCGCCGATAGCCTCGGCAGCGGCCTGGCGAGCAGCACGGCGTCGGCCTCCTCCGCCCCCGGGTCCAGTTCCGGCTCGAGCGGCGGCGGTTCTTCCGGCGGCGGCGGAGGCGGCGGCGGCGGATCGGGATGGTGATGCAGCAGACGCTCGAGACGCTGCTGGAAGGGGTGGCGCGACGCGATGCCGCCGCCTTCCATGCGCTCTACGAGCAGGCGGCACCGAAACTTCTCGGCGTGGCCCTGCGTATCCTCAAGCGGCGCGACAGCGCCGAGGATGTGGTGCAGGACGTGTTCGTCAAGCTCTGGAACGGGCAGGCCGGCTTCGATGCGGCCCTCGGATCGGGCTTCGCCTTCCTGGCCACGATCACCCGCAACCGGGCGCTCGACATTGCCAGGCGGCGGGGCGAGCAGGTCGGGAACGACGAGGCTGCAATGGAAGCCCTGGCTGATCCGACGCCTTCTCCCGAGGCGGCCGCCGTCGACCGCTCGGACCTGCGGGCGCTGCTGGCCTGCCTGGAAAAGCTGTCGGACGGCGCGCGCCGGGCCATCCTGGCTGCCTATGTCGACGGGGCTTCCGGCAGCGACATCGCGGCGCTGCTGGCCGTGCCGATCGGCACCGTGAAGTCCTGGATCCATCGCGGCCTCGCCTCGGTCCGGGAGTGCCTGGGCCGATGAGCGAGGAGGAGGAACGCCGCCGCCTGGTCGTCAGCGTCTTCGCCGCGGAGACCGTGCTCGGCACGCGCACGCGCGAGGAACAGGCCGAGGTCGAGCAGCGCTTCGCCGGGGACGCGGACTACGCGGCCGAGGTGGCGGCATGGCAGCGGCGGCTGGCGCCGCTGGCGCATCTGGCGCCGGAGGCCGCTCCCTCGCCGGAGCTGTGGTCGCGCATCGCGGCCGAGACCATCGCCCGGCTGGAGGCGCCCGGCGAGCGTCTGGTCGAGGCGCCGGCGGCTGCGCTGCCGGTCGCCGAGCCGCCGATCGACCCGTCCGTCGTTCCGCCGGTCGGCGGCGACGTGGTGGTCGGGCTGGAAGAAGCGATCGCCGCGCGCACCCGGCTGCTGCAGGGGCGCATCACCCGCTGGCGTTGGGCCACGGCCGCCGCCGCCGCGCTGGCGGCCGGCCTGGCGCTGTTCGTCGTGGGGCGGCCGGGCCATGTCTCTGGCACGGCCGGCGCGCACTTCATCGGCGTGGTCAGCGCCGGCGGCGAGGCGCCGCCGCTGGTGGTGGCGGTGGACCTGACGAAAGGAGTCCTGGCCGTGCGTTCGTTGCAGGCCACGCCCGCGCCCGGCAAGGCTTTCGAGCTCTGGGCCGTGCCGCCGGGCGCCAAGCCGGTGTCGCTCGGCCTTCTGGACCAGCCGGGCACCCGCTCGATCGCCGAGGTGGCGCCGACGGTCTGGCGCAATCCCGACACCCTGCTGGCGGTCTCGGTGGAGCCGCCGGGGGGAGCGCCGGGCGGAGCGCCGACCGGACCGGTCGTCTATCGCGGCAAGCTGATCCGGGCCGACTGACCGGCAGCCTCGGGCCGCGCTGCCCGCACGGCCGCCCCTGGTCGGCAGGACGAGGCCGGCCGATGGCCTCTCACGCCTCGCCGACCGCGCCTGCGATCTCGTCCAGGATGGCTTCGGCCGCCGCCTTCGGATCGGGGGCGGCGACCACCGGCCGCGCAACCACCAGATGGTCGGCGCCGGCGCGGATCGCCGCCGCCGGCGTCATCACCCGTTTCTGGTCGCCGACCGCGGCGCCGGCCGGCCGCACGCCCGGCGTGACCAGGAGCAGGCCGGGACCGACCTGCCGGCGCATGGCCGCGGCTTCGTCGGGCGACAGGATCAGGCCGGCGATGCCCGCGTCCGTCGCCTGCCGGGCGCGGCGCGCGACGAGATCGGCGACGCCGAGGCCATAGCCGGCCTCCGCCAGATCGGCCTCGTCGTAGGAGGTCAGCACGGTGACGCCCAGGATGGCCAGGTTGGAGCCGCGCGCCGCGGCCGCGGCCGCCCGCATGGTCTGAGGATAGGCGTGCACGGTGAGGAAGGTCATGCCCATGCCGGCAATGGCCTCGACTCCCTTCGACACGGTGTTGCCGATGTCGTGCAGCTTCATGTCGAGGAAGATCTTCTTGCCCGAGGCGGCAAGCTCGCGGGCGAAGGGCAGGCCGCCGCGGAAGACCAGCTGATAGCCGATCTTGTAGAAGGAGACGGTGTCGCCGAGGCGGGCGACCACGGCCTCGGCCGCGGCGACGCCGTCGACATCGAGCCCGACGATCAGGCGGTCGCGAACGGAAGGCGCCGCCACCGTCAGTTCCTCACCGGCTGGCGATAGACCCACACCCGCGCCGGCGGCACGTTGCGCCAGATGCGCGGCGAGGCCCTCCAGGTGAAGAAGGGGTCTTTCAGCGGCATCGGCGAGACCACGGCGTAGGTGAACTGGATGAAGGGCGCCTCGGGCTGCATCAGGGTGAAGGCCTGGCGCAGCAGATCCAGCCGCATCGCTTCCGGCTTGGTGAAGAGCGGCAGGCCGCTGATCACCGCCGCGGCCGGCCCGGGCAGCTTGCCGTCCAGCGTCCTGGCCAGGGCGTAGCCGTCGCCCTGGACGACATTCGCCGCCGGAAAGCGGCGGCGCAGCAATTCGCAGAATTCGGGGCTGTATTCGAGCAGCGTCAGGCGATTCTCGGCGACGCCGTGCCGGATCAGCGCCTCGGTCACCGGCCCGGTGCCGGCGCCGATCTCGACCACCGGGCCGTCGGCCTTGGGGTCGACATAGCTGGCGATCACACGGGAGAGATAGCGGCTGGACGGGGTGACCGAACCGAGCTGCAGCGGCTTTTCGGCCCAGGTGCGGAAGAATTGTGCGGCATCCCCGAATTTCTCGGCGGTCTTGCTGGCCGCCTTCCGCGCCTCTCCCCGATGCCTCATCGCAGCCTCTTGAACCTGAACGCTTCCCCGGACGCGGATCAACCGGTAGGAGTCAATGGCTGCGTCGTCAAGACGGCAGCAGATGTCGCATTGACGACGATACCGGCCGCCCGCCACTCCGCGAGCACCGCGGGATCGTCTTCCTTGGCATGCCCGGCCTCCCGCGGCAAGCGCGCCGGCGCCAGTCGCGCCAGGGCCCAGACCGCCATGCCGCGCACGAGCGGCGAAGCGTCGGCGAGCAATCGGACGGCCTCCTCCGCCAGGGCGGGATCGCCGGAATTGCCGATGGCGATCAGCACGTTGCGCACGAAGCGGTCGCGGCCGACGCGCTTGACCGGGCTCTTGCGGAACAGGGCGCGGAAGGCGGCGTCGTCGAGGCGCGCCAGGTCGGCCAGACGCGGCGCCTTCAGGTCCTCGCGCGCGGAAAGCGCCTGCTCGCGCGCCTTGCGGGCGAACTTGTTCCAGGGGCAGGCCGCCAGGCAGTCGTCGCAGCCATAGATGCGGTTGCCCATCGGCTCGCGGAACTCGGCCGGGATCGGTCCCTTGTGCTCGATGGTGAGATAGGAGAGGCAGCGTCCGGCGTCGAGCCGATAGGGCGCCGGGAAGGCCGCCGTCGGGCAGATGTCGAGGCAGGCCCGGCAGGAGCCGCAATGATCGGTCTCGGCCGTGTCCGGCGGCAGGTCGGCGGCGGAGAAGATCGAGCCGAGGAACAGCCAGGAGCCGAATTCGCGGCTGACCAGGTTGGTATGCCGGCCCTGCCAGCCGAGGCCCGCCGCGGCGGCGAGCGGCTTCTCCATCACCGGCGCCGTGTCGACGAACACTTTCAGCGCCGTGCCCGAGGCCTCGCCGAGCCAGCGCCCGAGGCTCTTGAGCTTCTTCTTGACGACGTCGTGATAGTCGTCGCCGCGGGCATAGACCGAGATCACGCCGCCGGCTCTGTCGCCCAGGGCAGCGCGGGGATCGAGGTCCGGTCCGTAATTGAGGCCCAGCATGACGATGCTGCGCACCTCCGGCCACAGCACGCGCGGGTCCGCCCGCTGCTCGGCGCGTTCGGCCATCCACTCCATGGTGGCGTGATGGCCGGCGGCCAGGAAGGCGGCCAGGCGAGCCGGCGCCTGCGGCAGGGCGTCGGGCGTGGTGACGCGCACGGTATCGAAGCCCTCGGCGCGGGCACGATCGAGCAGCGCCTGCTTGAGGTCGGAGCCGGTCAGAAGTCGAGATTGGCGTAGTTGGCGGAGGGGAGGGTGCCGCGCACCATCTCGCTCAGCAGCGGACGGAAGGATGGGCGCGACTTGATCCGCGCATACCATTCCTTCGCGGTTTCGTCTTCCGCCCACGGCACGTCACCCAGATAGTCGACGACGGACAGCTGCGCCGCCGCGGCGAGGTCCGCATAGCTCAACCGGTCGCCGGCCAGCCAGTTCCGGCGGCTGGCGAGATAGCCGATATAGCGCAGATGATAGCGCACATTGGCCTTGGCGGCGCGGATGGCGGTGGTGTCGGGCGCGCCGCCGCCGGCGTCTTCCGGCATGAAGCGCTTCAGCACCTTCTCCGTCACCAGATACTCCGACACCTCGGCCTGGAACTTGCCGAGGAACCAGTCGGCCAGGCGCCGCGTCTCGACGCGGGCCTTCGCGTCCGACGGCAGCAGCCGATGCTCGCCCAGGCCCGGGCCATGGGTCTCGTCGAGATATTCGGCGATGGTCGTCGCCCCGGGCACGACGAGCCCGTCGGCTTCGACCAGCACGGGCAGCGCGCCGGCCGGATTGAGATGCAGGAAGCGCTCCTCGCGTTCCCACGGCCTCTCCTCGATCAGATCCGCATCCAGTCCGGTCTCTCCGAGGATGAGGCGGACGAAGCGCGAATGGGGATCGAGAGGATGGTGATGGAGGCTGGCCATGGATCCGTCTGGAAGGGGCGCCTGGACTGGACCTGTGTTGCGGGGTGCAAGCCCATATAGACCCGCACCCGATAGCCGGCAACCCAGCCGACGCCCATGCGCCATCGCGGCGCAGGATGACCGCCGATGGTTACCCCCGCGTTAATTCGCGGCGCGAAATCGCGGCGACATCCGCCGGGCCCGGTCTCAGGCGGTGAGGCCGCCGGCCAGGGACGGCAGGTCGAGCGGGCGGAAGCCGTAATGGCTGAGCCAGCGCATGTCGGCGTCGAAGAACGGGCGCAGATCCGGCATGCCGTATTTGAGCATGGCGATGCGGTCGATGCCCATGCCCCAGGCGAACCCCTGGTAGTCGTCGGGATCGAGGCCGCAATTGCGCAGCACGTTGGGATGCACCATGCCGCAGCCCAGGATCTCCAGCCAGTCCTCGCCCTCGCCGAAACGGATCTCGCCGCCCTTGCGCGAGCACTGGATGTCGACCTCGAGCGAGGGCTCGGTGAAGGGGAAGAAGGAGGGGCGGAAGCGCATCTTCACCGAGGGCACCTCGAAGAAGGCGCGGCAGAACTCCTCCAGCACCCATTTCATGTGGCCGACATGGCTGGTGCGATCGATGACCAGGCCCTCGACCTGGTGGAACATCGGCGTGTGGGTCTGGTCGCTGTCGCAGCGATAGGTGCGGCCGGGAATGACCACGCGGATCGGCGGCTTCTGGCCGAGCATGGTGCGCACCTGCACCGGGCTGGTGTGGGTGCGCAGCACCTTGCGCTCGCCCGCCGCGTCGGGGGCGAAGAAGAAGGTGTCGTGCATCTCGCGCGCGGGATGGCCCGGCGGGAAGTTGAGCATGGTGAAGTTGTAGTCGTCGGTCTCGATGTCCGGACCTTCGGCCACGGCGAAGCCCATGTCGGCGAAGATCGTGGTGATCTCGTCGATGACCTGGCTGATCGGATGGATGCGGCCGAGCTCGATGCCGCTCTCGCGCACGGGCAGGGTCACGTCGACGGCTTCGGCCGCGAGGCGGGCATCGAGGGCGGCCGCCTTGAGCACGGCGCGGCGGGCCGAGAGCGCTTCGGTCACGCGCTCCTTGGTCCGGTTGATGGCGGCGCCGGCGCTCTTGCGCTCCTCCGGCGCCATGCGGCCGAGGCCCGAGAGCAGTTCGGAGACCGACCCCTTCTTGCCGAGCGCGCCGACGCGCACGGCTTCGAGGGCGGCCTCGTCGGCGGCGGCATCGATGTCGGAGAGAACGGCGCGCTCCAGCGCGGCGAGATCGGTCATGGTCGGGGCTCTGCGGAAACGTCGGTCAGGCGCGTTCTAGCGGCAAGCCGGCGCCGACGCCAGCCGTCTTGCGACCAGCGCCGATCTTCGCGCCTTCAATCGCGGCCGAGGTCGTGAGATGATGGGCGTTTGCCGCCGGCTGCCGATTCATCGCCGCCGGCCCGCCCATTTCTGCGTGAGTGTCCGTCATGCCTGCCCCCTTCGCCCAGATGAACTCGCCGGCTTACCGCCTGGCCGCCACGGATCCCGACTTCCTGCTCGGCGACGCCACCCGGGGCGTGCGCTTCCAGCTCGAATATCTGAAGGCGCAGGAGGGGCTGCGCGCCTTCCACATCCGCTCGACCATCGTGGTCTTCGGCTCGGCGCGGGTGCGGGAGGGGCAGAACGGCAATCACGGCCGCTGGTACGCCGAGGCGCGGACGTTCGGGCGCATCGCCTCCGAGCGCGGCGGCGCGCTCGACGAGGGGCCGGAGGGGCGCTTCAACGTCATCGCCACCGGCGGCGGCCCGGGCTTCATGGAGGCGGCGAACCGCGGCGCCAGCGAGGCCGGCGCGCCGACCATCGGCTTCAACGTCGTGCTGCCGCACGAGCAGGAGCCGAACCCCTACACCACGCCCGACCTGACCTTCCGCTTCCACTACTTCGCCATGCGCAAGATGCACCTGGCCATGCATGCGGCGGCCCTGGTGGTGTTCCCCGGCGGCTTCGGCACGCTGGACGAATTGTTCGAGATCGTCACGCTGCGCCAGACCGGCAAGATGCCGTTCTGCCCGATCGTGCTGATGGACCGCGCCTTCTGGACGAAGCTGATCGATTTCGACGTGCTGATCGGGGAAGGCTTCATCCGGCCGGAGGACCTGACGCTGTTCGCCTATGCCGAGACCGCCGAGGAGGCCTGGGCCATCCTGGAGCGCCAGGGGCTGACCGCGCCGGCGCCGTGAGGCGTCGTCCGGACATGAGGCCTCTCCCGCGCGTCTGCGAGCCCGGCTACTGCACCGTCTCCGGCGCCTCCGCCGGCGCATCCTCCAGGGCCGCGGCGATGGCATCGTCGACACGCTCCAGCCAGATGAACTCCAGGCGGTTGCGGGCGTCCTCGGGAATGTCCTCGAAGTCGCGGCGGTTGCGGGCCGGCAGCATCACCCGGGTCACGCCGGCGGCCGCGGCGGCGACCACCTTCTCCTTGATGCCGCCGACCGGCAGCACCAGGCCGCGCAGCGAGATCTCGCCGGTCATGGCGGTGTCGCTGCGCACGGTCCGGTCCTTCATCAGGGAGACCAGGGCCATGAACATGGCGACGCCGGCGCTCGGCCCGTCCTTGGGCGTGGCGCCCGCCGGCACGTGCACGTGGATGTCGTTCTTCTCGAACTGGGCGGGATCGATGCCGAGCGCGGCGGCGCGGCTCTTGACCAGGGTCATGGCGGCCTGGGCGCTCTCGCGCATCACGTCGCCGAGCTGGCCGGTGAGGATGAGGCCGCCGCGGCCGGGCGCACGCGTCGCCTCGATGAACAGGATGTCGCCGCCGACCGGGGTCCAGGCCAGGCCCGTGGCCACGCCGGCGACGCTGGTGCGCATCGCCACCTCGTTCTCGAAGCGCGGCGGGCCGAGCACGGCGGGGAGGGCACCGGCGGTGATGTGCACGTGCGGGGTGCTGCCCTCGGCGATGCGCACCGCCGCGTGGCGCAGCGCCTGGCCGATCTCGCGCTCGAGGTTGCGCACGCCCGCCTCGCGGGTGTAGCCGCGGATGATCGCCTGCAGGGCCGCATCGTCGACCTCGGCCTGCTCCGCCGTCAGGCCATTGGCCTCGAGCTGGCGGCGCACGAGGTAGCGGCGGGCGATCTGCAGCTTCTCGCCCTCGGTGTAGCCGGCCAGGCTGATGATCTCCATGCGGTCGCGCAGCGGCCCGGGTATGGTGTCGAGCATGTTGGCTGTGGCGATGAAGACGACCCGCGACAGGTCGAAGGGCACGCCGAGATAGTTGTCGCGGAAGGTGGCGTTCTGCTCGGGGTCGAGCACTTCCAGCATGGCGGCGGCGGGATCGCCCTGGATGCCGCGGCCCATCTTGTCGATCTCGTCGAGCATCATCACGCAGTTGCGCGCGCCGGCCTTGCGGATCGCCTGGATGATGTTGCCGGGCAGGGCGCCGACATAGGTGCGGCGATGGCCGCGGATTTCGGCCTCGTCATGCACGCCGCCCAGGCTGATGCGCACGAAGGGCCGGCCCATCGCCCGGGCGATCGACTGGCCGAGCGAGGTCTTGCCGACGCCGGGCGGGCCGGCGAAGCACAGGATCGGCGCCTTGCCTTGCGGCGCGAGCTTGCGTACCGCCAGGAACTCGATGATGCGGCTCTTGATCTTGTCGAGCCCGAAATGGTCGTGGTCGAGGATGCGCCGCGCCTCGGGAATGTCGATCGGCTTCTCCTCCGGCAGGGCCCAGGGCAGCTCGACCAGCCAGTCCAGATAGCTGCGGATCATGCCGGACTCGGCTGCGGCCTCGGGCGTGCGCTCGTAGCGGCGCAGCTCCTTGCGGGCCTGCTTCTCCACCTCTTCCGGCATGTCGGCCTTGGCGATGGCCTCGTTGAGCTCGGCCACCTCCTGGCCCTTGCCGTCGCCCTCGCCGAGCTCGCGCTGGATCGTCGCCATCTGCTCGCGCAGCAGCGCCTCGCGCTGGCGCCCATCGAGCGAGGCCTTGGTCTGGCGGCCGATCTCCTGGCTGAGGCGCAGCACCTCGATGCGCGCCGAGAGCAGGCGCGAGACCTTGTCCATCCGGGCGGCGAGGTCGATCGTCTCCAGGATCTCCTGCTTCTCGCGCGGCGTGACGTCCATGTAGGCGGTCGCCAGGTCCGCCAGGGCCGCCGGCGAGGGCGTCGACTGGAAGGCGGCGACGAGCTCGGGCGGCGCCTGGGGGATGAGCTGGATGGTCTCGATCGCCAGGTTCTGCAGGTTGAGGAAGCGCGCCTCGATCTCCGGCGTGCGGGTGGCCGGCTCGGGGATGGCCGCATAGCGGGCGGCCAGGAAGGGCGCGCCCGACAGGTAGTCGAGGATGCGCACGCGCTGCGCGCCCTGGCAGACGACGTGGTGGGTGTTGTCGGGGGCAGTGATGTAGCGCACCACATTGGCCAGCGTGCCGACGGAATAGAGGCCGTCCGGGCCGGGATCCGCGGCCTCGGGATCGCGCTGCAGCACGATGCCGACCGGTCGTTCCTCGCGCACCGCCTGCTGGGCGGCGGCGATCGAGGACACCCTGCCGATGGTGATCGGCATCACCGTGCCGGGAAACAGCACCATGTTGCGCACCGGCAGGATGATCAGCGCGTCGTCCGGCAACGGCACGGTCTCGGCGGCGCCCTGCGAAGCGGGCGTCACGGCGTCGGCGCGAGGAGCATCCCCCGAATCGGGCATCGTCATCGACAGGTCTCCTCAGAGCGCTTTCGCGAGATTGAACACCAGGCAGCCATTGGCCGCGAAGCGGCTGACGGTGTAGCGCCCGGCCGGCAGGGCGATGCGCCGCTCGAACCGGCCCTGCGGCAGCTCCAGACGGTGGATCACGGCGTTGCGCAGCTGCGGCGGCAGGGTGCGCCGGCCGGCGACGATGAGGGCGCCGTCGTCGATCACCGCCTCCACCTCGTTCGGATCGACGCCGGGCAGGGCGACCAGGATCAGCACCTCGCCCTCGGTCTCCAGCACGTCGACCGGCGGCTCCCAATGCGGCTCGCGCGCATTGGCCGAGCCGCGCAGCCGGAACATCTGCCGACGCATGCGTTCGGCGCGGGCCAGCGACTCGATCGCCTCGGACAGCATCCAGTTTTCGGAATCTCGGCTCGGCATGGGACCTCCTCCGGTGCCAACGGACGCGCCCGGGACGGGAAGCACCCGGGCCCCAAAGCTTTAGCACCGTGGCCGGTCCGCCGGGAATCGGCAAGCGAGGCTGCGGCACGCACGGGGTCGCGCCGGGTCAACAAAAAACCCGCCGCGGAGCCCGCGGCGGGTTATGTGGCGGTTCAGGCCCGGCGGTTCAAGCCGCGGCGGCCTTGACCTTGTCGACCAGGGCCTTGAAGGCCTCGGGCTCGCGGATGGCGAGGTCGGACAGCACCTTGCGGTCGATCTCGACGCCGGCCTTGGCCAGGCCCGCGATGAACTTGGAATAGGTCAGGCCGAACTCGCGGACCGCAGCGTTGACGCGCTGGATCCACAGGGCGCGGAAGGTGCGCTTCTTCAGCTTGCGGCCGACATAGGCATACTGCATCGACCGATCCACCGCCTGCTTGGCGATGCGGATCGTGTTCTTGCGGCGACCGTAAAAGCCCTTGGCGGCCTTGAGGGTCTTCTTGTGCTTGGCGTGGGACGTGACGCCCCGCTTGACGCGCGACATGGCTGATCTCCTTGATGTGTGCTTGTGCCTGCGGCGATCAGCCGTTGGGCAGGAAGTACTTCTTCACGTTGTCGCCGTCCGTCTTGAACAGGACGCTCGTGCCGCGAAGGTTGCGGATCTGCTTGTTGGTCCGCTTGATCATGCCGTGCCGCTTGCCCTGCTGGGCATAGACCACCTTGCCGGTGCCGGTGATCTTGAAGCGCTTTTTGGCGCCTGACTTGGTCTTCATCTTGGGCATTTTGCTCGTCTCCGAAATGAAAAGGGCGCCGGGATCCACGACGATCCAGCCGCCCGGTGTAGCTTGACGATGGTGAAACCGTCCGAGCCAGACACATCGCCACGGCAGCCCTTACCAGCCGGTCGATGCGGGGAACGCGGCTCTATAGTCGGATGCCCCGAAAAAAGCAATGCCGGCTTCGAGCCGGCGGTCAGGACAAGGCGGATTTGCGGATGGGCCCCGTCGCCGAGGTCGATGCCGGGCCCGGTATCGAGCGCCGGGGCGTCGGGCACGTCCAGGGGGCTGCCCTCCAGGCTTCTCCCAGGCTTCCTCGGTCGCCGGCGCCGCGACCGGCTGCACCACCGCGTCGCTGCGAAAACATGGCTGCCAAGCGGTTGACGCATCGCCAAATGAACCGCCTCGGGCCTATACCGGCCCCTCGACCACGAGCCGCCCGTCGCGGGCGAGGACGCGGCCGCGCTTGAGCACCAGCGAGCGCGGCGGATGCGCGGCGACCGCTTCGGCGACCGAGCCGGCCGGCGTGACGACGAGGTCGGCGACGGAGCCGTCTCTCAGGCCGTGCCCGGCCAGGCCGAGGACGCGGGCCGGGGCGATGCTGGCAAGATCGAAGGCCAGCTCCAGGTCGGCGTCGCTGCGGAAATCCTGGCAGTAGCCGACCAGCATGGCCCGCTCGAGCATGTCGCCGTTGCCGAAGGGCGACCAGGCGTCGCGGATATTGTCGGAGCCGGCGAACACCCGCACGCCCATGGCGCGCAGGTGCTTGACCGGCGGCATCGGCACCGAAGCCGGGGCGCTGGTCATGATGGCGACGTCGGCCCGGGCCAGCAGCTCCGCCGTGCGGGCGAACTCCTCGTCGTCGACGCCGCCGAGGGCGAAGGCGTGGCTGACGGCGACACGGCCGGCGAGGCCCAGCGCCAGGGTGCGCTCGGCGATCTGGCGCAGCTCGAAGCAGCCGAGCAGGCCGGGGTCGTGCAGGTGGATGTCGACGCCGACGCCGTGACGGTCGGCAATGCCGAACACGGCGTCGAGATGGCCGGTCACATCGTTGTCGATGCCGGCGGGGTCGAGGCCGCCCACCAGATCGGCGCCGTCCCGGATCGCCTGGTCGAGCAGGTCCTCGGTGCCGGGCTCGGCGAGGATGCCGCTCTGGGGAAAGGCGACGATCTGGATGTCGATCAGCGCCCGCGCCGCCTCGCGCACCTCCAGGAGGGCGTGCAGGCCGGTGAGGCCGGACTGCCTGTCGATGTCGACATGGCTGCGCAGCGCCGTCGTGCCGTGGGCGACGACCTGGCGGATCAGGTGCCGCGCCCGCTCCGCGACGGGATAGGCGAGGTCGCGGCGCTGTTCCTTTTCGCGGGCGATGCGCTCGGCGATGCCGTCGCCGCGCCGATGCGGCTGGAACGGCAGGCCGAGCAGGGTCTTGTCGAGGTGGACATGGCCGTCGACGAAGGCAGGCGTCAGCAAGGCGCCGCCGAGATCGATCCGGCCCGGCGCGTCGGCCGGCAGCGAACCGGCGTCGACGAGGCCGGCGATGCGGCCGTCGGCGATGCGGATGTCGGCGCGGCTGCCCCCCGGCAGCAGGGCGTTGGCCAGGATCGAAGGCTGGTCCGTCAGCAATCCGGTCACGCTATCAGCCCCATGCGGCGGGCGGCGACCACCTGGTAGAGGCGGTCGCCGTGGAAGGCCGCTTCCTCGCGGGCGGAGAACACCAGGCTGAGATCGTGCTCGTCGTCGGAGCGGACGGCTGCGGCGGCGATCTCCGGCCAGTCCGGGCAGGGCAGATGGCGCCACTCGGCCAGCTGCTCGCCGGAGGGCAGGTCGGGGAAGCCGATCTTGGGATAGAGCGCGGCGATCGCCTGCCAGAAATAGCGCAGCGCCGGCGCCGGGTCCGGCACGACCGGGCCGAGCAGCCTGAGCCAGTGCGAGCCGGTGAGCGCATGCAGGGCGCAGAAGTCCATGGTGCCGGCATAGAGGGCGAGCGAGGCGGCGCGGATGCGCTCGCCCGTCTCCGGCCCGATCTCCAGCCAGTCGACCAGCGGGCGGAACTCCGGCCGGCGCGACATGGCGCGCATGAAGTGCCAGAGCAGGTCGAGCTCGGTCTCGATACGGCGGTAGGCCTCGACGGAGCGCATCCGCAGCAGCACCTCGGCCGGGTCCGGCGTCTGCGGCGTCGCGCCGGTGGCCGGGCCGAGCTCCAGATAGGTCGCGGCCCAGTAGCCGAGGGCGACGGCGATCTCGTCCGGATCGGCGCGCATCACGCCATAGGCGAGGCGCATCAGGCCATGGGTGGCGCTGGCCGCCATGCCGGGCAGCAGCGTCGGCAGATAGGCCGATATGGCGCCGCGCGGCCCGAGCCGGGCGACCTCGCCATGGAAGAAGGCGCGGTAGTCGCTCTCGCGGCCACGCTCGCCGAGCGCCTCGGTCCAGGTCGCCCGGTCGATCGGCGCGACGGGCGGCGGCGGCGGATGGAGACGGTTCATCGTACGGTATGCCTCGAAGAACTGGCCGAGCCGCTCGTCCGAGCCGCCGAGCCGATGCATGGCGACCAGCACCATCGGCAGGTGATTGGCGAGCAGGACCGGGAATTCGGCGCTGAAGTCCCGGCTGGCGACGAGCAGCCGTTCGAGGCCGGCCTCGCCGGGGGCGGACGGTTCGGAGCGGCGTGCGAGGGGCATGGCTGCCTCCTGAGGCGAGGGTTCGCGGACCGGCCGCCAGTCTCCGACGAAACCGGCGAAGATTCAAACCGGCTGACGTCCATGCCCGTGTGGACAGGCGCGGGCAAGCGCGCCATGCTGCCGGGGCAGCGTCGGTTTCCCGATACCATGCCATGATGCGCCGGGGCCGGCGACAGGAGGGGGAGGAGGCGATGAGACTCTATGCACGGGCGGCCTTCGCCGCGGCGATGGTGCTGGCCGGCGCCCTGCCGGGCGCGGCGCAGGACAAGCCCTATGACGGCATGACGCTGACCCTGGCCTCGCAGAACGACCAGTACGCCACGGTGCTGGCCGACCTCGCGCCCAAGTTCAAGGAAGCGACCGGCATCGAGGTCAAGGTCGACATCCTCAGCTATCCCGAGCTGCTGACCAAGGTCACCGCCGATTTCGTCGGCCACGCCAGGGGCTACGACCTCGTCACCATGGACAATGTCTGGGCCGGGCAGTTCGCCGAGGGCGGCTACAGCGTCGACCTGACCGAGTGGATCAAGCGCGACGCCGCCGAGATCAAGCCGGACGACATCCATCCCGTGCTGATGACGGCGCTCGGCAACTACAAGGGCAAGCAGGTGGCCTTCCCCTTCGCCGGCTATGCCAATGTCCTGGTCTATCGCACGGACCTCTACGAGGCGGCCGGGCTGAAGCCGCCGGAGACCATGGAGGACATGGTCGCCAACGCCCACAAGCTCACGGCGCCGCCCAAGCAGTACGGCTTCGTCGCCAACGGCCAGAAGGGGCCGGCCGTGGCGCAGGACTGGATGCAGTACAATGCCGAGATGGGCGGCTCCATCCTCGACAAGGACGGCCGGCCGGCGCTGAACTCGGATGCCAACGTCAGGAGCCTCACGGTCTACAAGGAGCTGTTCGACAAGACCGCGCCGCCCGGCGCCGCCGACTATGACTGGGGCGGGCGCGAGGAGAGTTTCCGCCAGGGCCTCGCCGCCCATATGCAGACCTGGTCGGTCGGCCTGCCCGGCTATTCCGACCCGAAGATGTCCAAGGTGGTCGGCAAGGTCGGGGTCAGCGTGGCGCCGCCCGGCAAGGGCGTGCCGAAGAAATACGGCGTCGGCGGCTGGGGCATGGCGATCAACGCCGATATCGACGCCAAGCGCCAGGAGGCGGCCTGGCTGTGGATCAAGTGGCTGACCAGCCCGGCGGTCCACAAGGAGTTCAACCTGCGCGGCGCCGGCAGCTATCTTCGGATCAGCGAGACCCGCGACCCCGAGATCCTGGCCAAGTTCCCGTTCGTGGCGGTGATCGACGAGGTCTTCGTCCATGGCGACGGCGACTATCGCCCGCGCATCCCGCAATATCCGCAGATCCAGGATCTGCTCGGCACCGCCGTCAATGCGGTGCTGATCGGCAATGCCGACCCGAAGGCGGCGCTCGACGAGGCCCAGGCCGAGGCCGGGAAGCTGTTCTGAGGGGCGTCTGCATCTCGGATCGCGGCTTTCCGGTACGGTGACTGGCGTGCTCGTCATGACGATCTTTTCAGGCCCCGACACGCAATTGCAGGCAGAACAGGGGGCAGGAGTCTTCTCCGCGCAAGTCGGATGTTTCCGCCTTGCGCGGAGAAGGCTTTCTCGCGCCATATTCCGGGACGCCGCTGCCGGAGCGATACCGTGATCGACGACCGTTGGCACCGCCACAACGGATCGGGCCCGCCCATGGCGATGCGGCGGGGGATGCCTGGAGCGCCAAGCGCCTCTCGGCTGCCTTACCGGCGGCGGCGGCAGGTCTTCCTCGTCCTGCTCGGCGCGCCGGCCCTGGCCTATGTGCTGGCGGTGGCGGTCTGGCCGCTGATGCAGGGCATTGCCTACAGCTTCTACGACTACAGCCTGCTGCGGCCGGGCCGCACCGCCTTTGTCGGCCTCGACAATTACCGCACCCTCCTGGCCAGCGAGGCGGCGCGGCGCTCCTTCGTCGTCACGGTGGTCTTCACCGGCCTGGCCGTCGCCCTGGAATTCGTGCTCGGGCTCGGCCTCGCGCTGCTGCTGTGGCGCGACGGGCGCTTCCAGCGGGTGTGCCTGGCGCTCCTGCTGGTCCCGGTGACGGTGACGCCGATCGTCGTCGGCCTGGTCTTCCGGGCCCTGCTCGGCGCCGACTACGGCATGCTCGGCACCTGGTTCGCCGCCTGGGGCCTGTCCGGGCCGCGCGGCTTCCTCGGCGATCCCGCCACCGCCCTGCCGACGCTGGTGGTGGTCGACGCCTGGCAATGGACGCCGTTCATGGCGCTGGTCCTGCTCGCCGGCCTCAAGTCCCTGCCGGTCGACGTGCTTGAGGCGGCGGAGGCGGACGGAGCGACCGCGGGCCAGCGCCTCAGGCTGATCGTGCTGCCCATGCTGCTGCCGGCGGTCTTCCTGGCGCTGGTGCTGCGCACCATGGACGCGTTCCGCGTCTTCGACATCGTGTTCGCCACCACCAATGGCGGTCCGGCCGACGCCACCAACGTCCTGATGGTCTATGCGGTGAAGCAGGGCCTCGAATTCTTCAACATCGGCTTCGCCTCGGCGATCGCCAATGCGATGATCCTGTGCATCGCCTTATTCTCGGCGGCCTTCATCGTGCTGGTGCGCCGGGCCGACAAGCGGGCCAACGAGACATGAGCCGGCGTCCGTCCACGCGCGTGCTGGCGGCCGAGCGAGGGGCGCTGGCGCTGGTCACCCTCATGTTCCTCGCGCCGGTGGCCTGGCTGGTCTCGACCGCCTACAAGCCGGTGCGCGACATCTTCAGCATCCCGCCGACGCTGCTGTTCACGCCCACCCTCGACAATTTCCGCGGCGTGTTCCGCTATTTCGACCTCTATCACCTTCTTCAGAGCAGCCTCGTCATCAGCCTGGGCTCGACGGCGCTGTCGCTCGCCATCGGCGTTCCGGCCGGCTACGCCCTCGCCAGGGCACGGGCGAGGGCGGCGATCGGCCTGGCCTATTTCTTCCTGGCCGTGCGCACGGTGCCGCTGGTGGCCACGCTCCTGCCCTTCTACATGATGATGCGCGACGTCGGACTGCTCGGCACCTGGTGGGCGGTGATCCTCCTGTCGGCGACGCTCAACTGCGCCTTCGTCGTCTGGATGATGTTCTCCTCCTTCCGGGCGCTGCCGCGGGAGATGGAGGAGGCGGCGCTGACCGACGGCTGCACCCCGCTCGGCGCCTTCCTGCGCGTCGCCCTGCCGATGGTGAAGCCCGGCCTGGTGGCGAGCGCGCTGCTGTGCATCATGTTCAGCTGGAACGATTTCCTCGTCTCCGCCTTCCTGACCCGGGCCGAGAGCAAGCCGATCTCCGTGGCGCTGCTGGCCGCCTTCGGCACCAAGGACATTTCCTGGGGCACGCTCGGGGCGCTGGCGCACTTCTCGACCATCCCGATCGTGCTGATCGCCCTGGCGCTGAACCGCTTCTTCGTCCAGGGCCTGACCCGCGGCGTGCATTGACGCCGTCATACCACGTCGCGAAGATACTGACGCATCCGCGCCTTGAAAAGCTCAAGCGCCGCTCGGGCTTAGCCAAAGCTCAATGAGTCAGGCTCATTGAGCTTTGGTATCAGTCCTCCGCCCCGATGGCGAGGCCGGTCTTGCGGTCGAACAGGTGGAGGCGGTCGAGGTTGGCGCGGATCGCCAGCCGCTCGCCCCGGCGGACCGGGGTGAATCCGTCGACCAGCACGCGCAGCCGGCCGCGTGAGCCGGGGCCGGCGAGGTCCTCGCCATTGCCGTCGGCCGGCACCGAAGGCACGTCGACGTCGCAATGCACCAGCAGCGAGGCGCCGAGATCCTCGGTGAAGGCGACCGTGCCCGGGATCGCGCCGGGCATGTCGCCGCCGGGCGGGCCGAGGGTAAGCGTTTCGGGGCGCAGGCCGACCGCGACGGCCCGGCCGGGAGAGGCGGCGAGGCCGGGCCGGCGGGCGAGCCAGGCCCCCGGCAGGTCCAGGCGCGTCCCGCCCAGCGCCAGGGCCGGGCCGGCCTCGATCCGGCCTTCGAGGAGGTTGATGGCGGGCGAGCCGATGAAGCCGGCGACGAAGAGGTTGGCCGGCTGGTGATAGAGCGTGCGCGGGGGCCCGAGCTGCTGCAGCACGCCGCGATTCAGCACCGCGACGCGGTCGCCCATGGTCATGGCCTCGACCTGGTCATGGGTGACGTAGAGCGTGGTGACGCCGGTCATCTTCTGGATGCGGGCGATCTCCGCCCGCATCTGCACGCGCAGGCGGGCGTCGAGGTTGGAGAGCGGCTCGTCCATCAGGAAGGCCTGCGGCTCGCGGACGATGGCGCGGCCCATGGCGACGCGCTGGCGCTGGCCGCCGGAGAGCTGCGCCGGCTTGCGGTGGAGATAGTCGGCGAGCTCGAGGGTCTCGGCGGTCGCCCTGACCTTGGCGGCGATCTCGGCATGGCCGACGCCGCGGACCCGGAGGCCGAAGCCGATATTCTCGGCCACCGTCAGGTGCGGATAGAGAGCATAGCTCTGGAACACCATGGCGATGTTGCGTTCGCGCGGCGAGAGGTCGTTGGCCGGCCTGCCGCCGATGCCGAGCGTCCCCTCGGTGATGTCCTCCAGCCCGGCCACCATGCGCAGCGCCGTCGACTTGCCGCAGCCGGACGGCCCGACCAGCACCAGGAACTCGCCGTCGGAAATGGCGAGGTCGAGCGCGCACACCGCGGTGAGGCCGTCGGCATAGCGCTTGCTGACCTTGTCGAAAACGATTGCTGCCATCGGGGAAAGGAGACTCGGGGGCGCAGGCGATCACCTCCGATCGTGACATGCGGAGGCGGTCGAGGTCAAAGAGAGCGGCTGCGGCTACAGCACGAAGTCGCTCGCCTGGACGGTGGTGAGATTGGCGAGCTGGACGGAGAAGTCGGCGCCGCCGTCGCCGTTGGTATCGCCATAGATGTAGATGCTGCCGTTGACGATTGACATGCGCAGTTCGCCGGCATGGCGCGAGAAGCCGGCGGTGCCGACGAAGCTGAAGGCCTGGTCGCCGGCCGTCAGGGTGTCGGCGTCGATGGCGACGAGCGAGACCTTGTCGCCCTCCGTCCGGCTGAAGTCGGTGATCACGTCGCGGCCGGTGCCGGACTGGTTGCTGTCGGCGGACGACCCGTAGACGAAGCTGTCGGCGCCCGCGCCGCCGGTCAGACGATCGGCTCCGGTGCCGCCGGCCAACACATCGGCGCCGCCTCCGCCCTGCAGGATGTCGGCGCCGCCATTGCCGTCGAGCCGGTTGGCGCCGGCATTGCCGATGATGGTCTGGTTGAATGCGTTGCCGCGCAGGTCGATCGCCGCGGTTCCCGCGTCGTTCGTGGTCTTGAGCAACTCGATCTCGGCGGTGGCGAAGAGGCCGAAGGAGGCGGAGGCTCGCACCTGGTCGTTGCCTTCGCCGACTTCGTCGCGCACCTTGTCGGCATTGGAGTCGACGATGAAAATGTCGTTGCCCGTGCCGCCGAGCAGGGTGTCGGCACCGAGGCCGCCGTCGAGCGTGTCGTTGCCGGCCTCGCCTCGCAGGGTGTTGGCGGCGTTGTTGCCGGTGATGACGTTGCCGAGGCCGTTGCCGCCGCCGTTGAAGGCGCCGGTGCCGGTCAGCGTCAGGTTCTCGACATAGCCGCGGATGATGTTCGGCGGCGCCGCGAGGTCGTAGGACATCGCCGCCAGGACCGTGTCGCTGCCGCCGGAGCCGGCGGCGCTCTCGTCGAAGACGTCGCCGGCGTCGCCGGCGACATAGATGTCGCTGCCGGCCCCGCCGCGCAGGATGTCCGCGCCGCCGCCGCCGTCGAGCCTGTCGTTGCCCGCCCCGCCGGCCAGGATGTTGGCGCCGTCATTGCCGGCGAGCGCGTTGTCCAGCGCGTTGCCGGTGCCGTTGATGGCCTCGGCGCCGAGCAGGGTCAGGTTCTCGACGGCCCCCTTGACGATGGCGGTGTCGGCGAGGCTGAAGGAGACCGACGACAGCACCGTATCGAGGCCACCGGAGCCGGCGGCATTTTCATCGATCACGTCCTGCGTGCCGTCGACGAGATAGCTGTCGTCGCCGGCGCCGCCGCGCAGGGTGTCGGTGCCGCCGCCGCCGATGAGGGTATCGTTGCCGGCGCCGCCGATGAGGGTGTCATTGCCGCCGCCGCCGTCCAGGAAGTTGGCGCCGGCATTGCCGGTGATGGTCTGGGCGAAGCCGTTGCCGGTGAGGTCCATGGCCTCGATGCCGGCTGCGTTGCGCGTGGAAAGAAGCTCGACATAGGCGCCGGCTGCGAGCACGTAGTCCACGCTGGCCTGCACCCGGTCCAGTCCGCCGCCGGCTGCCTCGATCACCGCGTCCTCGGCGATGTCGACATAGTAGATGTCGTTGCCGGTACCGCCGATCAGGATGTCGGCGCCGCCGCCGCCGTCGAGCGTGTCGTTGCCGGCGCGCCCTTCCAGGGTGTTGTTGCCGGCATTGCCGGTGATGGCGTTGTTCAGGCCGTTGCCGCCGCCGTTCAGGTGCCGCGTGCCGATCAGCGTCAGGTTCTCGATATAGCCCTTGATGGCATTGGGCGACGCGGCGAGATCGTAGGACAGCGCCGTGCGGATGGTGTCGATGCCGCCGGAGCCGGCAATGCCCTCGTCGACGACGTCGCCGGCATCGTCGACGCCATAGACATCGTTGCCGGCGCCGCCGCGCATCGTGTCGGCGCCGGCGGCGCCGTCGAGCGTGTCGTTGCCGGCCGCGCCGGTCAGGATGTTGGCGCCGGCATTGCCGGTGAGGATGTTGTCGAGGGCGTTGCCGGTGCCGTTGATGTCGGCCGCGCCGAGCAGGGTCAGGTTCTCGACGGCGCCCTGGATGACCGTGATGTCGGCCAGGGAGAAGGTGAAGGCGGCCTGGACCGTATCGTTGCCGTCCGAGCCGGCGATGCTCTCGTTGACGCGGTCGGCGGTGCTGTCGACGACATAGGTGTCGTTGCCGGCGCCGCCGCGCAGGATGTCGGCGCCGCCTCCGCCGTCGAGCACGTCGTTGCCGGCGCCGCCGGTCAGGAGATTGATGCCGGCATTGCCGATGAGCCAGTTGTCGAGAGTGTTGCCCGTGCCGTTGATATCGCTTGCGCCGGTGAGGCGCAGGGCCTCGATGCTGCCCTTGAACGTGCCGGCATTGCCGAGGTCGAGCGATATGGTCGTCTCCACCGTGTCGAAACCGCTTGCCCCGGCCGTGGTCTCGTCGACGATGTCGGCGAGATCGTCGACGACATAGACGTCGTCGTCGGCGCCGCCCTGCATGGTGTCGGCCCCGGCGCCGCCGTCGAGCCTGTCGGCGCCGCCGGCGCCTTTCATCGTATCGCTGCCAGCCAGGCCGCTGAGCACATTGTTGCCGGCATCGCCCCAGAGCGTGTCGCCGAAGGCGGAGCCGGTGAGGTTCTCGAAGCCGTTGATCTGGTCGCCCGCGGCGTCGCCGCCGGCCAGCGTCGCGCCGGCAACGAGTGAAACGGTCACGCCCTGCGAGGATTCGCTGTAGTCGACGGTGTCGACGCCGTTGCCGCCGTCGAGGATATCGGAGCCGCCGCCGCCCCTGATGATATCGTTGCCGCCGCTGCCGGAGATCGTGTTGGCGGCGGCGTTGCCGACCAGCAGATCGGTGAAGACGGAGCCGAGCAGGTTTTCGATGCTCGTGAGGGTGTCGTCGGCCGAGTCGCCAAAATACCCCCGACCGGTCGCGAGGCTCACGGTAACGCCGGTATAAGCGTCGTAGTAGCTGGCGGTGTCGATGCCGTCTCCGCCGTCGATCACGTCGGCTCCGGCTCCCCCAGTCAGGATGTCGTTGCCGAGACCACCATATATCGTATCGTCGTCCGTGCCGCCGTGAATGACGTCGTTTCCGCCGCGGCCGAAGAGGATATCGGCCCCCGGATAGCCGTAGATGGTGTCACTGCCGTCCGTGACACCGTCGTCATAGTCGAGATTGTCGTTGCCAGAAGTGCCCAGGACTTGAGCCATTGCGGGTTGCTTTCCAACGATGTCGAATTCGGCAGGCTGCCGGATGGTGCGATCGGCGAATGCACCCATATCGAGCCAGCAGAGCACAATCGGCGGCAATCCGCCTCACCTATATTGGTGAAATGATGTTCCCGGTGGTGCCGGCCCGGGCTGCCGCGAGGTTGGAGATCCCATCCGCTGCAGGCGCTGACGCCCTCCGGGGCGCGGCTCAGCCCGGAACCCGCGCGACGCGGTTGAGCAATGCCACCAGTTGACCCTGCCGTGCCGTGCTCGTCTTGGTGAAGAGGTTGCGCAGATGGGTGCGGGCCGTGTCGAGCGAGACGCCCTGAGCCCGGGCATAATCTTGAACCGAAAACCCTGCCGCAAGGTCGGCGGCCAGCTCAGCCTCCTTTGCGGTCAGGCCGAAGAGGGACCGGCAGCGCTGCGCCAGGCCTGCGTCGGCGGTGGCAGCCAAGTCCTGGATGAGTAGGATGGCAGCGCGTGCGACCGGCAGGTCGTCAGCAGCCGCACCGACGAACGGCGAGACGGAGAGAGCGAGCCGTGGCCTGTCCGTGCTCGGCGAGCGGACGAGCAGGTCGCCGCCTGCCGGTAGGTACGAGGCCTCGGGCGAGCACGCCGCCGCCACCATCGCCGCCAGCATGTCTCCCGGCCATGCCGTGGTCGCCACGCGGCCGCCCGACAGAAGGAGGCCGCTGTCTGGTGTCGCCAGCAGGGCTTCCGCCGTTGCGTTCAGGGCCAGTGGACGCCCCGCTGCGTCGACGAGAATGTGCCCGATCGCGGCCGCATCCCATGACCGCGCCTCATGGGCGAGGCGCGCCGTCCCCAGCTTGATGTGCAGCGCGGCGGCGCGTGCGATCGTCGGCGCCAGTTGCCTGAGCAGCTCGACCTGGCTGCAATCGAAATCCGGCTGCCGGCCACCGCGGTTGAAGAAAAGGCCGGCCGCAATTCCGATCTTAACCGGCATGGTGGCTATCAAGGCACTGTGATCGCCTTGCGGCACGAGCCATTCGTTGAAGAAGGCGGTCTTGCGGAATTCGTTCTTGGGCAACAGCGCCTGGTCGGTGAAGATGTCGGGAGCGCAGTCGTTCCACATGTAGGGCAAGAAGGGATTGGCAAGGAGGGGATCGAAGGCTGCCGCCTCGAAATCGGGCGTGCAGTCCCCGTGGAGCAGGAAGCCGCGCTGCCCGCGTGGCGCCAGGATGGCAAAGGCGATCTTCGAGCTTCCGGTCAGCGCCTTCATCCGTGTCATCGCCGGCCGCCAGCCGCCGGCATCGAAGGGGGCCCGACGGAGCGCCCCGGCCAGGAGCACCAGGTCGTCGAAGGAAGCCTTGGTCATCCGCATCGCAGTCCGCTTCCCGATCCCTGCCGGCCGCTCGCCCGTCGGCGTGGTCCGAGCCGGCGGAACTCGCGCCGGTGCGTCCTGTCGAAAACGATTGCAATCATCGCCGCGGCACTCTGCCTTCCCGATCCTTTGCTCCGGATCGTGGCATGCAGGGCCAGGGCGGTCAAAGCGCGGCGATCATCGACCGGCGCGCGAGGCGCGCCGCTCACCGGTGTGGCGCGAGAAGCCGGCCATGCCGATGAAGCTGAAGGCCTGGTCGCCGGCGGCGGCTGTGTCGGCGTCGATGGCGGCGAGCGAGATTTTGTCGCCTTGCGCCCGGCTGAAGTCGGCGATCACGTCGCGGTCGGCGGACCGGCTGCCGTCGGCCGCCGTATTCGGACGACATGGAGCGCGCGCCCGAGCCCGGGACGGCTTCCGGCCTGGCCGCGTCACATCGTGGGGCCGCGCCGTTGCTCGACGTGCCGCCGCACGAAGTCGTTGATGCGCAGCCGCCCCGGCCTCACTCGGCCATCAGCATAGAAGCGCTTGAAATAAGCCATCTCCCGTCCCTGCATCGCCTCGCGCGCCGCGTCCAGCAGCACCGCCCGGGCGGCAGCCGTGTCGGCCGACCAGACGTTGAAAATGATGCAGGCGGAGTCCTCCGGGCCAGCCGCCGCGGCGGCACTGCCGGTGATCCAGGCCTCGGCGGCCTGGGTGTCGGCCAGCGTCCATCCGAGCAGGCCGACGACACGCTTTCCGTCGTCGACGATGAAGCGGTAGTGGCCGCGGTTGATCTGGCCGACCAGGATCTTCGACCAGGCGCCGAACCGCAGCGCGGCGAAGGCCGGCTTGGTCATCAGGTGGTTGACGGCGAGGCCGAGGGCGAAGACCGGGCTTGCCGGACGGAACGCCCGCAAGCCCGGGCGCGGCGGCGCGGTGTCCGTTCCTTCGTCGTGCAAGGCTGCCTCCCCACCGTTGCGCCCGGGCGCCACTATGCCTCGGAACGATCGTCGGAGCACCTTGCCCGCGTCAGCCGGCCGCCAGCGCCGCATCCTTCTGCAGGAAGCGCCCGAAAGCCGGCCGGGCCGTCAGCCGGTCGAGATAGGCGCGGAAGACCGGCCGGTCGGGCAGGACGTGCAGGATGTTGAGGGCATAGTGGATGCCGATGCCGATCTGCGTGTCGGCGGCGGTGAAGGCCTCGCCGGCGATGTAGGGCCGCTCGGCGAGAGTCCTCTCCAGGTGGCGGAGCATGTCGTCGTAGAGGCCGAAGGAGAAGTCGTTGCTGACATAGCCCAGCCCCTTGACCCGCGCCGCGATCACCGGGTCGAAGACCGCGTCGGCATAGACCAGCCAGGTCAGATAGGGCGCGCGGGCCTTGTCGCCGATGGCCGGGGCGAGGCCGGCCTGGGGAAAGGTCTCGGCGAGATAGAGGCAGATGGCGGCTCGCTCGGTGACGACGACGCCGTCATGCACGATGGCGGGCACCTTCTTGTTAGGCTGGATCGCCCGATAGGTCTCAGGAGCGCCGCCGGGGCCGCGGATGTCGACCAGCTCGACCTGGTAGGGCGCGCCGAGCTCCTCCAGGAGCCAGAAGACGCCGAGGGAGCGGGACTGGGGAGCGTGGTAGAACGTGATCATGACGACCTCCTGCGCAAGGATTGCGTAGAGGCATTCTTGCGCCGGCCTGCTGACAGCATGGTGGCAGCATGCCGGCGCCGCCCCGTCACCCGTAGCGGTGCAGGTCGGCGCCGTGCGCCTTGAGCCAGGCCTTGGCCTCGGCCGTGCGCGGGCAGAGCGTGGCGCACAGCCGCCAGAAGCGCGCGGAGTGGTTCATCTCCTTCAGATGCGCCACCTCATGGGCGGCGAGATAGTCGAGCACGAAGGGCGGCGCCAGGATCAGCCGCCAGGAGAAGGCGAGCGCGCCGGTCGAGGAGCAGGAGCCCCAGCGGCTGGCCGTATCCTTGATGCTCACGGGTCCGCGCTTGGCGCCGATCGCGGCGCAATGGCGGTCGGCCGCCTTGGTGAGGTCGGCCAGCGCCTGCTTCTTCAGCCAGTCGGTCAGACGGCGCGACAGATGCGGCAGCTCGCCGGCGACGGCCAGCACCGGCGGCTCGCCCGCCTCGGCCTTCACCGTGCCGCGCGCGCCAGGGCGATGCTCGATCCGGTGGGCGACGCCGCGCAGCGGCACCAGCGCGCCGTCGGCGAAGGCGACGGCGGCGGCGAACCTCTGCAGGCGCACCTCGATCCAGCCGGCATGCTTCTCGGCGAAGGCCTTGGCCATGGCCAGGCTGCCGCGGGCCGGCATGGACAGCACCACATCGCGCTGGGCCGTGCGCACCCTGAGGGTGTAGCGCCGGGCGGAGGCAAGGCGGCGGACGGGGATGGGGTAGGTGACCGCGCCGATCCGCACCTCGACATGGGTGGGCTCGGGGGGCGGGGTGCGGCGGAAGAACTGGAACATGGGCGATTCGAAAGCCATCATAGCAGGCCAAGCGCGGCGATCGAATGACGGGCGCTGGCCATGCCGTCGGAGAGGGGCTAAGCAGCGCCATGACCAAACCCTCAGCCTGGTGGCGGCCTGACGTCCACGAGGATCGCCGGCCGCTGCTCCTCGTCCGCAACCGCATCCGGGCGGGCCTGCGCGTCTTCTTCGCCGAGCGCGACTTCGTCGAGGTCGAGGGCGCGATCCTGCAGGTCTCCCCCGGCAACGAGACGCATCTGCACGCCTTCGCCACCGAACTCGTCGGGGCGGACCTGCGCACGGCGCGGCGCTACCTGCACACCTCGCCGGAATTCGCCTGCAAGAAGCTGCTGGCTGCCGGCGAGCGGCGGATCTTCGATTTCGCCAGGGTGTTCCGCAACCGCGAGCGCACGGCGACGCACCATCCCGAGTTCACCATGCTGGAATGGTACCGGGCGGGCGAGACCTACGAGGCGCTGATGGACGACTGCGCCGCGATCCTGGCGCTGGCCGCCGGAATCGCCGGCCGGAGCCGATTCGCGTTCCGCGGCATGACCGCCGATCCCCTGGCTCCGCCCGAACGCGTGACCCTGGCGCAAGCCTTCGAGGCCTTTGCCGGCATCGATCTGCTGGCGACCATGGACGCGGACGGCGCGACCGACCGCGAGGCGCTGGCCGACGCCGCCCGCCGCGCCGGCGTGCGGGTGGCCGAGGACGACACATGGTCGGACATCTATTCCGGCGTCCTCGTGCAGAAGATCGAGCCGCGCCTCGGCCAGGGCCGGGCCGCCATCCTGTGCGAATATCCGATCAGCGAGGCGGCGCTCGCCCGGCCCGCGCCGCATGACCCGCGGGTGGCGGAGCGGTTCGAGCTCTATGTCTGCGGCGTCGAACTCGCCAACGCCTTCGGTGAGCTCACCGATCCGGTCGAGCAGCGCCGGCGCTTCGAGGCCGACATGGCGGAGAAGCTGCGCCTCTACGGCGAGCGCTATCCGCTGGACGAGGAGTTCCTCGAGGCGCTGGCGCTGATGCCGCCGGCCAGCGGCATCGCGCTCGGCTTCGACCGGCTGGTCATGCTGGCCGCCGGCGCCGGTCGGATCGAGCAGGTGATCTGGACACCGGTCGCGGAGATGTAGGGAAGCTGCTGGCCGGGCAGGGAGGCCGGCCGTGCACCCGGCCGGGCGACCGGGCGTTACGCATACGCCACCGCTGAGCCCGCGCCGGCGCGGGCTCAGTGCACCGCGACCGGCGTGAGCTCGTTCTCCCAGGCATTGGCCACGGCGGCCTCCTGCGAGTCCGAGATCATGATCGGCGTGCCGTCCGCGGCGTTGAGCGCGAACAGCTGGATGCCGGGACGAATGGCGCCGACCTGCGGATAGAGGCGGGCGGCGTCCTCCGACATGATCGGACGGACATAGGCGATATGGCCGGCACCGAGGGACGCCAGCATCTCCGGCGTGGGCACAGGGCTCTTGTCGTTCCGGGTCATGGAAACCTCCTGAACGTGGGTGTTGCAGTATGAACGCGCGAGGTGCGCAAAAGGTTACGATCGGGCTCAGTCACGCACGGCAATGTCGATTCTCTTGGCGATCCGCTCCGGCTCGGGACGGATCAGGTCGACGGACAAGAGGCCGTTCCTGAGGTCGGCGCCCATCACCTCCATGCCGTCGGCGAGGAGGAAGGTGCGCTGGAACTGGCGGGCGGCGATGCCGCGATGCAGGAAAACCCGCGTCTTGTCGTCCTGCTGGCGGCCGCGGATGACGAGCTGGCTTTCCTCCACCGTGACATCGAGCTCGTCGCGGACGAAGCCGGCGACGGCGAGCGTGATGCGCAGGCGCTCGGGCGGCCGCTCCGGTGATCCGACACGCTCGATGTTGTAGGGCGGATAGCCGTCCCCGGCGGATTTGGCCACCCGGTCGAGCGCACGCTCGATCTCGTCGAAGCCCAGGAGAAAGGGCGAATTCAGGGTGGGGACGCGCGACATGACAAAGCCCTCGCTCGAAGCGACTTTGGAACTCCGGGACCCGGATCGGCATCCCTGCGGCGGAGGCTCCGCCGCGCCTGAACATGGGGACGGACCCCGGGGAAAGCAAGATGGACGCCGCCGCGCTTGCATGACGCCGCCGCGCGCGGCAGGAACGTGGCATGACAGCGCCAGGCCTTCTCATCGCCGCCCCCCGCTCCGGCTCCGGCAAGACCACGCTCGTGCTCGGCCTCATGCGGGCGCTCGCCCGCAGCGGCGTCGCCGTGCAGCCGATGAAGTGCGGGCCGGACTATATCGACCCCGGCTTCCATGCCGTCGCCGCCGGCCGGCCCAGCCGCAACCTCGACGGCTGGGCCATGCGCCCGGCGCTGCTGGACGGGCTGGTGGCCGGGGCCTCGGCCGATGCCGGGATCGTGATCTGCGAAGCGCTGATGGGCCTGTTCGACGGCGTCGCCAGCCCGGGAGCGACGGATGACGGCTCCTCGGCCGGCATCGCGGCGCGGACGGGCTGGCCGGTGCTGCTGGTGCTCGACGTCTCCGGCCAGAGCCAGTCGGCCGGAGCCGTGGCCAAGGGCTTCGCCGGCTTCCGGCCGGACGTGGCGGTCACCGGCGTGGTGCTCAACAAGGTGGCGAGCGAGCGCCACCTCGCCCTGGCGCGCCGCGGCGTCGAGGCGGCGGGCCTGGCCGTGGTCGGCGCCCTGCCGCGCCGGGCCGATCTCGTGCTGCCCGAGCGCCATCTCGGCCTCGTCCAGGCCGGCGAGATCGCCGGACTGGAGCACATCCTCGACGGGCTCGCCGATTTCGTCGCCGAGCATGTCGACCTCGCCGCGTTGCGCCGCCTGGCCCGGCCGGCCGCGCCGGCCGCCGCCGCTCCGGGCCGCGGCCTCGACCCGCCCGGCCAGCGCATCGCCCTGGCCCGCGACGCCGCCTTCTCCTTCGTCTATCCGCACCTTGTCGAAGGCTGGCGGGCCGCCGGCGCCGAGATTCTACCCTTCTCGCCGCTTGCCGACGAGGCGCCCGACGGCGGCGCCGACGTCGCCTGGCTGCCGGGGGGCTATCCGGAGCTGCATGCCGGCCGGCTCGCCGCCAATGCGCAGTTCCTCGACGGGCTGCGGCGGTTCGCGGCGACGCGGCCGGTGCATGGCGAGTGCGGCGGCTACATGGCGCTCGGCCGGGTGCTGGTCGACGCCGACGGCGCCGCCCACGCCATGGCCGGCCTGCTCGACCTCGAAACCAGCTTCGCCCGGCGCCGCATGTCGCTGGGCTATCGCCACGCCCGTCTCGCCGCCGACTGCGTGCTCGGTCCGGCCGGGCGGGCGCTGCGCGGGCACGAGTTCCATTATGCGACGACCCTGCATGCCGGGGACGAGGCGCCCTTCCTGGTGCGCGACGCCAACGGTGCCGAGCTCGGCGCCATGGGCGGGCGGCGCGGCCAGGTGACCGGCTCGTTCTTCCACGTGATCGATCGGGTTGACGAGCCCTGAGCCCTGAGCCCGGCAGCCTCTCAGGCCGCCGGCGCGCCGTGGTAGAGCGGCGTCTTCGGCAGCTTCTCGGCCACGCCCATCATCTTCTCGCGACGATCGAGCTCGGCCCAGATCTCGCCGGGCGAGATGCCGGCCGCGGCCCAGAGCACGCAGAGATTGTAGAGGAGGTCGGCGCTTTCCAGGACGACGCCGTTGCGATTGCCCTGCACGGCGTCGAGAGCGACCTCGGCCGCCTCCTCCGCCAGCTTCTTGGCCATTTTCGGCATGCCGTCACGGAACAACCGGGCGGTGCGCGAACGCTCCGGCGCGGCACCGCGAAGCGCCAGCACGCTGTCATAGAGGTGTCCGATGGCATCCGACATGGCGATCCCGCGACGTTGCCCTTCAGTAAGGGCCATATTCCACTGCTCCGCAATGATTTACTGTTAACGAAAGTCCGAATCTGTAGAAAAAGACACAGACGGATCATTTGAACCGGAAGCGGCTTCGCCGGACCCGGTTCGGCGGGAGGCTGCGGCCGCGCCGTGCCGGTCCGCCCCTCCAGCGGCAGGATGGCGCGCTCCTGGGCGGGGCTCCCGCTCCGCCCGCAACCGTCGCCTTCCCCGCCCTGCCTGCCGGCGTTGGGCCGGGCTCGGCGCGGCCGTTTGCAGCGGCCCTGCGGGCGGGGATTGAAAAGGGCGCCGCCAGTCGCCAAGATCAGCGTGGAACGGTCGAAGATTTGCAGAATGACGCCTGTCACGCCCCCGGGAGATCTCGCCCAGCTCAACGAACGCTCGCGTGAAATCTTCCGCCAGATCGTCGAGACCTACCTGGCCACGGGGGAGCCGGTCGGGTCCCGCAACATTTCGCGGCTGCTGCCCTCGACGCTGTCGCCGGCCTCGGTGCGCAACGTCATGCAGGATCTGGAGCTGCTCGGCCTGGTGCAGGCGCCGCACACCAGCGCCGGCCGCATGCCGACCGAGATGGGCCTGCGCTTCTTCGTCGACGCCATGCTGGAGTTCGGCGATCTCGCCGCCGCCGACCGCGCGCAGATCGATGCCCAGGTGCGCGCCTCGGCCCGCAACCTGGAGAGCGTGCTGACCGAGGCGTCCAGCCTGCTGTCCGGCCTGTCGCGCGGGGCCGGCATCGTCGTCACGGCCAAGCGCGACCCGCGCCTCAGGCATATCGAGTTCGTCCGGCTGGAGCCGACGCGCGCCTTGGTCGTGCTGGTGGCCGAGGACGGTACGGTCGAGAACCGGGTCGTCGACATCCCCCTCGGCCTGCCGAGCTCGGCGCTGGCCGAGGCTTCCAACTATCTCAACGCCCGCCTGCGCGGCCGCACACTGGCCGACCTGCAGACCGAGATCCAGGGAGCGCTGGAGGAGGGACGCGCCGAGCTCGACGCGCTGACCGCACGCGTGGTGGCCGAAGGCCTGGCGAGCTGGGCCGGCGGCGCGGGCGGCCTGCCGCAGCAACTGATCGTGCGCGGCCAGGCCAATCTCCTGGAGGATCTCAAGGTGGCGGAGGATCTGGAGCGCATCCGCCTGCTGTTCGCCGACATCGAGGCCAAGAAGGACCTGATCGACCTGCTCGGCCGGGCCGAGGCGGGGGACGGCGTGCGCATCTTCATCGGCTCGGAGAACAAGCTGTTCTCCCTGTCCGGTTCCTCGATGGTCGCCGCGCCGTTCCGTGACGGCGACCAGAAGATCATCGGCGTGCTCGGCGTGATCGGCCCGACCCGGCTGAACTATGCGCGGGTGGTGCCGATGGTCGACTATACCGCCAAGGTGGTGGGGCGCCTGCTCGGCGGTTGAGGCCTCCGATCAGCTTGCCGTG
This sequence comes from Labrys sp. Lb11, assembly GCF_057554225.1. Lineage (NCBI taxonomy): Bacteria > Pseudomonadati > Pseudomonadota > Alphaproteobacteria > Hyphomicrobiales > Xanthobacteraceae > Labrys > Labrys sp. Lb11. Next base: position 715,624 of record NZ_BAAJOT010000002.1, on the reverse strand, counting down.
CCCGGCTCGATCTCGACCGTGGCGGTGAGGCCGGCGACGAGGCGGACTCCCTCCGGCACCGGGTCGAGCGCGATGCGGATCGGCACGCGCTGGGCCAGGCGCACCCAGCTGAAGGTCGGGTTGATGTTGGCCAGCAGGCTGGAGCCGCTGCTGCGCTCGCGGTCCTCAATGCCGCCGGCGATGCTCTCGACCCGGCCGGTGAGCGTGGCGGGCTGGCCCATCAGATGGATCTGGACGCGGTCTCCGAGCTGGATGCGCGGCAGCCGCGTCTCCTCGAAATAGCCTTCCACCCGCAGCGTGTCGCTGTCGACCAGCGCCATCACCGCCTTGCCGGCCGTGACGTAGTCGCCGGGGTTCAGCGCCATGTTGGTGATGACGCCGTTGGCGGGGGCGCGGATTTCCGAGCGGTCGAGGTTGAGGCGGGCGAGGTCGCGGCTGGCCAGGGCCTGGGCATAGGCGGCCTCGGCCGTGGCCACGGCAGCCTGGGCCTGCTCGATCTTCTGCTGGGACGCGATGTCCTTGCCGAGCTGCTGATAGCGGGCCGCGTCGCGGCGGGCCTGGTCGAGCGAGGCCTTCTGGCCGGCGACGGCCGCCTCGGCGAGCTGCAGTGCCAGGGCGAAGCGCTCGCGGTCGATGCGCAGCAGGACGTCACCCTTGCGGACGCTCTGGTTGTCGCGCACGAGAACGTCGCTGACCAGCCCCGACACGTCGGGCGTGACCCCGACGATGTCGGCGCGGACATGGCCGTCGCGCGTCCATGGCGCGTTCATGTAGCCGTCCCAGGCGCGCCAGCCGAAGCCGGCGGCGGCGGCGACCACGAGGAGAGTTATGGCGACACGCCCGAAGGCGGCAAGCAGTCTTCTCACGACACGACCCGTTGGGTGAAAGCGGCGAAGCCGCAGAGCAGGATGACGAAGAGGGCGACGTCGAACAGGGCGGGATGCCAGACCAGGCGATAGACCCCCGCCCAGGCGAGCGCACGCCGCAGGACCAGGTGAAGCACGAAGGCGAGGAGGGCGATGACCAGCGGGCCGGGCACGTAGACGCCGAAAAGATCGAGATCGTTGATCATGACGAGATCCTATTCCGCCGCGGCCGCCAGCGGCACGGGCGCCGGCCCGAGGCGCAGGGGGCCGGGCGCGCGCGGGAACAGGGCGCGGCGCAGGCCGACGAGCCCCTGCAGCGCCGGCCGTGCATCCTCGCCCGCATCCGCCCGGGTGAGATCGGCCAGAGCCGCATCGATCGCCGCGAGCAGGGCCTCGGCCGGAGGTTCGGCCCGGCCGGCCGAGGCCCGCCGGGCGAAGGTGACGGCCACGGCGTCGAGCACGGCGTCGAGGGAGCCGCGCAGCGCCGAGGACAGCCGCGAACGGACGCGCTGGAGATCGAGGACGTTCATGCCGACACGCAGCTCAGCCAGGATGTCGGCGGCCGCGACGTCGGCGTCGACGCCCTGGGCCAGCCGCGGCACCAGTTGGCCGAGGCGGTCGACCATGCGGGCGGCCAGGGTCTCCGGATCGCGGTTGCGGCCGCCGCGCGCCGTGGCGGCGAGCTCGGCCCAGCCGGCCCGCACCAGGCGGCGGGCCGCCAGGGCGGCGCCGAAGGGCCGCGTCACCAGCGACCAGACCACGCCGAAGAGGCCGCCGGCGATGGAGGCGATGATGCCGTTGACGAAGGCGGGAAAGTCGGCTGCGTAGCTCGCCTGCACGCCGACGAAGGACGCGGTGTTCACCGCCAGCAGCATGGCGATCATGGTGAACTGCGGCCGCGTCACCAGCGTGCCGAGGACGAGGAAGGGCAGGGCGAACACGGCCACCAGCGCGGCGAAGTCGTGCACCAGCGGCAGGATGCCGAAGAGGTAGGCCGCGGAGGCCATGGCGCTGACGCCCATCCAGATCACGAAGCTGCGGATCTGGGGGGCGGGATTGTCGGCAGCGGCGAAGAAGGAGCAGCCGACCGCGGTCATGGTGACGAAGCCGGCGCCCTGGTCCCAGCCGGTCGCGATCCACAGGAAGCAGGCGGCGAGCGTGGCCAGCACCACCGAGGCGACGGAGAAAGCGAGCAGGCCGAAATCATAATGGTGGCGGGCGCCGAGCATGCGGCGTTGGCGGAAGGCGGGCCGCCAGCGGCCGGCACGCTCGCCGAGCAGGATCTGCCGGCGAAGCTCGCGGCAGTCCTGCCAGAGGTCGACCAGCTCCCGCAGGCGCTCCAGGGCGCTGGAGAGGACGAGGCCGTTCCATTCGACGGCGTGGGCGCCCCGCGGCTCGAGGGCGGCGAGGGCCGCCTGCAGGCGGTCGGCCTCGCCATGCGGCGCATCCGGGCCGGCTTCCATCCAGGCGAGAATGTCGGCGGTCACCGCCGCCAGGCCGGCCGGCTCCTCGCCGGTCGTCCGCACCGCCTCGAGGCGATCGGCCAGGGAAGACAGGATCGGCAGCAGCAGGGCCATGCGTCCGCGCAGCTCGCGGGCCTGCCGGGTCGTCGCCGGGATGGCGGCGTCGTAGGCGAGCTGGCTGATCAGCATGTCCATCGCCCGGATGTCGGCGGCGAGGCGCTGGCGCTCCCGGGTGGCGCCGGTCGCGCCGTCCTGCCTCAGGATCGCGCCGGCCCAGGCGCGGGCGTCGCGCAGCCAGGTCGTGGCCCGGGCGCCCAGCACCGGCCCGACGCGGGTGGGGAAGACCAGCGCCGAGACCAGGCTGGCGCAGAGGATGCCGATGGTGATCTCCTCCGTGCGCGCCACGGCGACGTCGAACACCGTGCCGGGCTCGGAGACGGCCGGCAGGGCGATCAGCGGCAGGCTGTAGCCGGCCAGCATGAAGACGTAGCCACGCGGCGAACGGTCGAGCAGCGAGATGAACAGGAAGCCGCCTGTCCACAGGGCGACGACGAGGCTGAAGATTTCCGGCGCATCCACCAGGGCCGGCAGCAGCAGGACCGAGCCGGCGGCGCCGAGGAGCGTGCCGAGGGCGCGGTAGAGCGCCTTGGAGGTCGTGGCGCCCGACAGGGGATTGGCGACGACATAGACCGCGGCCATGGCCCAGTAGGGCCGCGACAGGCCGGCGGCCAGGGCGATGTAGAGCGCCAGCATCGAGGCCAGGAAGGCCTTGGCGGAGAACAGCCAGTCCCGCCAGGTCGGAAGGGCGAACGCACCGGTCACGGCACGGCCTCCTCCTTCACGGCGGCGAACTCCGCGCCACGGCCGACGGCCGCCTCGAAGGCCCGGAAGACCCTGAGGGCCGCCTCCAGATCGCCGCTGTCGATGCCGTCGAGGACGCGGGCGCGCAAGGCCACGACGTCCTCCTCGATCCGGCGGGTGACGCGGCGTCCCTCGGGCGTGAGCCACAGCGTCTTGGCGCGCCGGTCGACGGCGTCGTCGCGCCGCTCGACCAGGCCGCCGGCGCAGAGCTGGTCGAGCAGGCGCACCAGGGAGGGACCTTCGATGCCGATCTCCTCGGCCACCACGCCCTGGCGCACGCCCTCGCCGAGGCGGCCGATGGCGATCAGCGCGGGCGCGGAGGCTTCCGAAACGCCATGGGCGGCGGTGATGTCCTGCACCAGGCGGCGCCAGTGGCGGCTGACCTTGTGCATGGTGCTGGTGACCGCCATGCGGAGCGTGTCGAGCTGGTTCATGGGCAATATGATAGTATGCTAACTAATAGTATGCAATTTATATTGCGCTGGGATGGTGTCGCAGGCCGTGTCGCGGGCATGCGGCCCGGACAGGCCTGGTCGCGGTCAGCGTGTGGCGACGCCGGGCAGTTGCGGCGGCTCGACCCGATCGTCTCGCGGCGCCACGCCGAAATGGCTGCGATAGGAGCGCGACAGGCAGGAGGCGGAGGAATAGCCGCAGGCCATGGCGATCTCCATGATGCTCATGTCTGTCTGGCGCAGCAGGCCGCGGGCGCGCTCCAGGCGCAGCTTGAGATAATAAGCCGAGGGCGAATCCTTGAGCTGGGCGCGAAACAGCCGCTCCAACTGGCGCGGGGTGACGCCGGAGAGCTGGCTGAGCCGGCGGGCGTCGAGCGGGGCCTCCAGATGCGCCTCCATCGCTTCGACCACGCGCAGGAGCTTGCCGTTGACCACGCCAAGACGCCTGGGCAGGCTCATGCGCTGGCGGTCGTTGCGGTCGCGGATCCGGTCATGGATGAACTGCTCGGACACCGCCACGGCCAGGGCCTGGCCGTGCTTGCGGCCGATCATGTCGAGCATCAGGTCGAGCGCCGCCGTGCCGCCGGCGCAGGTGAAGCGGTTGCCGGAGATCTCGAACAAGGCCTGGCTGATGGTGACATCCGGAAAGGCCTCGGCAAAGCCGGGTGCGGCCTCCCAGTGCATGGTGGCGCCGGCGCCGTCAAGCAGGCCGGCTGCGGCCAGGATCCAGGCGCCGGTGTCGAGGGCGCCGATCACGGTGCCGCGCCGGGCCAGGCGCCGCAGTCCCGCCAGCACCGGCTTCGTCGCGCCGCGCTCGGGCTCGAAGCTGGCGCAGACGATCAGGGTCGGCACCTCGGCAAGGTCGGCGAGGCGGCCATGTACGGCCATGGCCATGCCGCTGGAGGCGGTGACCGGCTGGCCGTCCTCCGACCACGCCTTCCAGGCGAACAGCTTCCGGCCCGACAGGCGATTGGCCACGCGCAGCGGCTCGACCGCGGCTGCGAAGGCCATCAGCGAGAATTGCGGAACGAGCAGGAAGCCGATCTGCTCGGGGCCGGGGCCGGGATGGGGCTTGAACATCTGGAGGCTGTCGCGACCGGGGCGGGATCCTGGAAGATGAATCCCGGGAGATGAATTGTGCGACTGTCGATTATTCGCTTCAATCGGGCAACGCCTCGCGGCCCGGTTGCCGCCGGGCGGCGAGTCGCTCTGGCCGAAGGAGGGTTCCATGGCGTCCATCGTCATCGCGCAAGGCGGCGGTCCGACCGCCGTGATCAACGAAACGCTGCGTGGCGCGGTGCTGGCCGCGCGCCGGCGCGACCTGGGCCTGCGCATTCTGGGGGCACGCTACGGCGTCCGCGGCCTGACCGCCGGGGACGTCGTCGATCTCGGCGCCCTGTCCGACGCCGACCTCGCCCGTCTCGGCCGCACGCCGAACTCCGCCCTCGGCAGCACCCGCGACAAGCCCGATCCCAAGGCCTGCGGCGCCATCCTGCAGGCGCTGGACCGGCTCGATGCCCGGGCCTTCGTCTATATCGGCGGCAACGACACGGCCGGCACGCTGGAGCTGTTGCGCGGCCAGTCGAGCGGCGGGCGCACCTTCGTGCACGCGCCCAAGACCATCGACAACGACCTCGCGGCCAATGACCATGTCCCCGGCTTCATCTCGGCCGGGCTGTTCGTCGCCAACGCCTTCGCCAGCATGGACCTCGACTTCCGTGCCATGCCCGGCATCTATGTCGCGATCGTCATGGGCCGGCATGCCGGCTTCCTCAGCGCCGCCGCCGCGGCGTGGCAGCAGTCGGAGACGGATGCGCCGCACCTGATCTACACGCCGGAAAAGCCGTTCTCGGTCGCGCAGTTCCTCGACGACGTCGCAGCCACGCAGGCCCGCCTCGGGCGTTGCGTGGTGTCGATGTCGGAGGGGGTGCAGGACGAGACCGGCCGGCCCCTGGCCGAGGCGCTGGCGGCGGGCGCGGTCGAGCGCGACGCCCACGGCAATGTCCAGCTGACGGGCGGCGATCTCGGCATGGAGATCCAGCGGGCGCTGAAGACGCGCTTCCCCAAGGCCAGGACCCGTGTCGACACGCTCGGCTACCTGCCGCGCGGCTATCTCGGGGTCATCGACGAGACCGACCGGCAGGAGGCCTTTGCCGCCGGGCAGTTCGCAGCCGAGAGCGCCTTCGCGGCCAGCGGCTCGGTGGCGCTGCATTTCGACGGCCGGCTGACCGCGCCGAAGCTGGTGGCGCTGGACGAGGTCGCCGGCCGGACGCGGCACATGCCGGACGGATTCTTCGCCGGCGCCAGCGCGGTGTCGGAGGAGGGGCGGGCCTATTTCCGGCGGCTGCTGCCGCCGCGGCCGGACATCTACGCGCCGTTCGTGTAGCCGCTCAGCCGCCCGGGCGGAACGCCTTGCAGATGGCCGGATCGGTGGTGAGGTAGGGGCCGCCGATCAGGTCGATGCAATAGGGGATGGCCGGGAAGACCGCGGCCAGGCACTGGCGGATCGAGGCCGGCTTCCCCGGCAGGTTGACGATCAGCGACGAGCCGCGGATGCCGGCGGTCTGGCGAGACAGGATGGCGGTTGGCACATATTTGAGGCTTTCCTGGCGCATCAGCTCGCCGAAGCCGGGCATCATCTTGTCGCAGACCGCCTCGGTCGCCTCGGGCGTGACGTCGCGATGCGCCGGGCCGGTGCCCCCGGTGGTGCAGACCAGGGCGCAGCCCTCCTGATCGCACAGGGCGATCAACGCCGCCTCAATGCCGGCCCGGTCGTCGGGAATGACGCGGGCGACCTTCCGCCACGGCGAGGTCAGCACCTCGTGCAGGAAGGCCTCGATCGCCGGGCCGCTCTTGTCCTCGTAGACGCCGGCGCTGGCCCGGTCGGACAGGGTGAGGATGCCGATCGTCGCGGTCATGGCGCCCTCGCTTGCCGAATATCACTGCCGGTGGCCAAGAGGAACCCCGCTCCCGGAGGGAGAGGGGGCTCGCGGCTCATGATTAAAGCCGGAGCCCTCGACCGTCGAGGCGGAGCCCTACTCGGAAAGCAGCCGCTTGAGCAAATCGACTTCCTCGGCCAGCGAGGTGTCGCGGCCGACCAGGCCCTCGATCTTGCGCACCGCATGCAGCACGGTGGTGTGGTCGCGGCCGCCGAAGCGCCGGCCGATCTCCGGCAGGGAGCGCGGCGTCAGCGCCTTGGACAGGTACATCGCCACCTGACGCGGCTTGACGACCGTCGCGGTGCGGCGCAGCGACAGGATGTCGGCGCGGCTGACATTGTAGTGCTTGGCGACGACGCGCTGGATGTCCTCGATCTTGACGCGGCGCGGCTCGCGATTCTTGACGAGGTCGCGGATCGCCGCCTCGGCGGTCTCCAGCGACATGCCGGCGCCCGACAGGGCGGAATGGGCGAGCAGGCGGTTGACGGCGCCGTCGAGGTCGCGGCCGTTCGAGTTCACCTGGTGGGCGACATAGGCCACGACATTGTCGGGCACCTCGAAGCTCGGCTGGTGCACGCGGGCCGATTCGATGCGGGCCTTGAGGATCTTGATCCGCAGTTCCTCGTCGAGCGGCGCGATCTCGACCACCAGCCCGCCGGACAGACGCGAGCGCACCCGCTCGTCCAGCGCCTCGAGGTCCGAGGGCAGGCGGTCGGCGGCGACGACGACCTGGCGGCCGCTGTCGATCAGCGCATTGAGGGTGTGGCAGAACTCCTGTTGCAGCGACTTGCCGGCCAGGAACTGCAGGTCGTCGATGACCAGCAGGTCGATGGCGCGCAGCTTCTCCTTGAAGGCGATGGCGGTCTGCGCCTTCAGCGCGGCGACGAAGCCGTACATGAAGCGCTCGGCCGTGAGGTAGAGCACGCGCCGGCCACGGCCCTCCGCCGTGTGGGCGATGGCCTGGATCAGGTGCGACTTGCCCAGACCGACGGCGGAATGGATGAAGAGCGGGTTGTACAGCGCCGGCTCGCCGGCATTGGCCCTGGCCACCTGCTGGGCGGCGGAATGGGCGAGCGCGTTCGAGCGGCCGAGGAAGAAGGTGTCGAAGGTCATGCGTCGGTCGAGCGGCGAGGAGGTCAGCTCGTCCTCGCGAGCGGGCAGCTCGACGCTGCGCAGCACCGGCGCGACAGGCTTGGCGGACCCGTCCGGGGCGCTGGCGGGCGCGACGGCGGCGATGCGGGTCGCTGCCACGGGCTTGGCGGCAGTGCGCACGCCGATGGCGACGCGCGTCACCGTCGACAGCTCCGCCGACAGGAGGGCGACGATCCGGTCGACATAATGAGCCTGGATCCAGCTCCTGAGGAAGCGGGTCGGGACGGAGAGCTGGGCCATGTCGTCCATGACGCCGTCGAGGTCCAGGCGGGCGAACCAGCTGGAATAGACGTCCTCGCCGAACTCCACGCGCAGGCGCCGCTTGACGCGATCCCACGCCGCGGCGGCATCCGACGACGGGACCTCGCCGGCCTGCGCGCTGAAGGAGAGGGACGGGCTTTCGCTCGATTTCATGGCCGCATCTTTGTCGCGTTGAAGTTCAGGACGAGTGCCAGGCTCCGCGCGGCGGAACCGCGCGCCGGGCCTCACGGAATCGGGTACGATCAGGACTGGATCCAGGGCAGGCCCGCGGCCTTCCACCCATCGGTTCCGCCGCGATGGCGGCTGGCGTCCAGCGGGCCTTCAAAGCCGCCGGAGACGTTTCGGGCCCCCTTCCAGCCGGCGGCGATCATCGCCTTGGCCGCGCTGAGACTGCGGGCGCCGGACCGGCACAGGAACAGCACCGGATCATCCCGTCCGACGCCACGCTTCTGCAGCTCGCTCTCCAGGTTGGCGACGAAATCCGGCGCCACCTCCATGACCGGGTAGCTCTGCCACTCGGTGAGGACGACTTCCTTGCCGATCGACGAAAGGTCTGGCACGCCCACGAAGGACCACTCGGCCTTGGTGCGGACATCGACCAGCTGTGCCTTCGCCTCCTGCTGAAGGAGGACGTAGGCCTCGCCGGCCGTAACGTCCCCCTCGTATTCATCTTGCCACCCCGACGACATAGCACTCCTGGCGCTCACGTATATGAGCAAAAAAATCTTTGGCGACGTCCCGCCGGAGAATGACTTCACCGACAAATGGAAAGTTTGATCTTTGGCTTCACTCTAACAACGTCATGACTACCGCAACCAAACACCGCGCCGCGCTCATATGAGAAAGCTTCCATAAAAACGACAAAAGCTGATCCCCCGTTAGGAGGACTGTGCTTGTCACCGTCAATTTTGGAAGAGAACTGCACGCGCCCCGTTAAAGACACATTACAAAACCCGCCGATGCCGATGCAAGGTCGATTTCTGAAGGATTCGTTAAGTGCCCTCTTGCGGTGCCGATTCGTTCGCGTGCGGTCCACGCGGCCAAAAACGCAACGCGTTGAGGAGTCGATGAAATCGAGAAGGTGGCAAAGCATTTTGGGATTCTCGTTTCGGCCGCGTAAAATTTCGGCGGGTGCTCCATCATGTCGCCATCGGCCCGTCCCCCTTGCTCGCCTCGGGTGGTCTTTGCCTGTAACTCCTTGATTTCGTTATTCTAATTTTGCCCGGCGCGAGTGCTCCGCCAGCCATGTGCCGCAAAGCGCGAGTCAAGCAGAAAAACACCAAAACTGCATGATGGAGGTATTTGGGTAGGTCTCGGAGAACGCGTAGTCCGGCCGGCCGAAAGGCCGCCGGACAAAGAAAAAGGCCCGGCCTGCCCGGCCGGGCCTTTCCAATCTGGTCGGGTCAGTCGCGGCTCAGGCGCTGAGCTTCTTGACCCGCAGTGTCAGCCGCGACACCTTCCGCGACGCCGTGTTGGCCGGCAGGACGCCCTTCTGGGCAGCCCGCATGATCTCCGGCTCGGCCTGATGCAGCGCCGTCTGCGCCGAGGCCTGATCGCCGCTGGCGATCGCTTCCTCGACGCGGCGGATGAAGGTGCGCACGCGCGAACGGCGCGACTTGTTGATTGCCGTACGCGTCGCGATCTTGCGCGCCGCCTTCTTGGCCGATTTCGTGTTGGCCATGATACCCGCCTGTTCAGTGGCGACGCCGGGCCATGCTGCCGCAAGATGTGCAGCCTGATCCGAACCTGCGCCGGGAAAAGAAAAAGGCCGTACGCGTTCCCGCGTCCGCCATCGTGGGCGGCTCATTACAATGGGAGAGGCCCGCCGTCAACAGGGCAGGCGTCCCGTCTGCATGCGCCGCGCGGTCGCGGATCATGCCGTTGCCCCGAGGCGCTCGAGCATGCCACGGGCGATCTCGCGCTCGCCCATGATCACCGTGTCGGCCCCGAGCTTGACGAGGTGGTCGAACTCGGCATCCGAATGGGCGCGGGCAAGGATGACCAGGGCCGGGTTGAGGGCGCGCGCCTGCATCACCACCTGGCCGGCCTCGAAGGCGTTGGGAATGGCGACGATCAGCGTCCTGGCTTCCGCGAGGTTGGCTGCCGCGAGGACCCGATCGTCGACCGCATTGCCGTAGAGGGTCTCGATCCCGGCCGCATCCAGCTTGGCGACGGTCTTGTCGCCATCTTCGATCACCAGGAACGGCGCGCTGGAGCGCTGCAACTCGTCGCCGACGATCGAGCCGACGCGGCCGTAGCCGACCAGCACGATATGCCGGCTGAGCCCGGTGGGACGCAGCCCGGCTTCGTCGGGCACCGCCGGAGGCGGGGGCGCCGTGGGCGCGTCGGGCGAGGACGCCGCCGGCGCGGGAGGGCGGCTGCGGCGGTCCAGCCGCGGCTTGATCCAGTCGACGGCGGCGAACACCAGCGGGTTGAGCACGATCGAGAGGATCGCCCCCGCCAGGATCAGGTCTCGCCCCTCCGTCGGCAGAAGGTGCAGATTGACGCCCATGGAGGCGAGGATGAAGGAGAATTCGCCGATCTGGGCCAGGCTGGCCGAGATGGTCAGGGCCGTGCCGAGCGGATGGCGGAAGGCGAGCACGATCAGGAAGGCGGCGACCGACTTGCCGATGATGATGATGAACAGCGTCGCCAGCATCAGGAGCGGGTTCTCGATCAGCACGGCCGGGTCGAACAGCATGCCCACCGAAACGAAGAACAGCACGGCGAAGGCGTCGCGCAGCGGCAGCGATTCCTCCGCCGCCCGGTGGCTGAGCTCGCTCTCGCTCAGCACCATGCCGGCGAAGAAGGCGCCGAGCGCCAGCGACACGCCGAACAGCTTGGCCGCGCCATAGGCGACGCCGAGCGCGATCGACAGCACGGCGAGGCGGAAGAGCTCGCGCGAGCCGGTATGGGCGACGTAGTGCAGGATCCAGGGGATGACCCGCCGCCCGACGATCAGCATGAAGGCGACGAAGGCGGCGACCTTGCACACCGTCAGGATCAGCACGCCGGTGAGGCCGAGGCCGAAACGCGCCGCCAGCGGATCGGGCGCGGTGGCCGAGCCGCCGCCCAGCGCCCCGGCGAGGGCCGGCAGGACGACCAGGGCCAGCACCATGGCCAGATCCTCGACGATCAGCCAGCCGACGGCGATGCGCCCGCGCTCCGATTCGATCAGGCGCCGCTCCTGCAGCGCCCGCAGCAGCACCACGGTGCTGGCCACCGACAGGGCCAGGCCGAAGACGATGCCGGCGGGCAGCGACCAGCCCTGCAGCCAGGCCAGGGCCGTGCCGAGCAGGGTGGCGAACAGGATCTGCACCACCGCTCCCGGCAGGGCGATGGCCTTCACCGACAGGAGATCCTTCAGCGAGAAGTGCAGGCCGACGCCGAACATCAGCAGGATCACGCCGATCTCGGCGAGCTCGGGCGCCAGGGCCTGGTCGGCGACGAAGCCGGGCGTGAACGGGCCGACGCAGACGCCGGCCAGGAGATAGCCCACCAGCGGCGACAGCCGCAGCCGGTTGGCGATTGCGCCGAAAATGAACGCCAGACCGAGGCCGACGACGATAGTGGCGATCAGGGGCGTGTCATGCGGCATGCGTCGGGGGTCCTCGATGGGTGATGCAGCCACTGTGCGGATTGCATGCCGGCCTGTCGAGCACGGATGAGGTCATCAACTCAAAATCAGTTTATGTGATCAGCGCGGCGATGGCCTGGCGCAGCGGGTTGGCCGGATCGAGCAGCAGCTTGACGGCCATCACCATGCAAACCGCCACCAGGAGCGGGCGCACCAGCCGCGCGCCGTGGCGGATGGCCAAGCGCGAGCCGGCCTGGGCGCCGAGGATCTGTCCGGCGGCCATGGCCAGGCCCGCCGTCCAGACGATCTTGCCGGAGAAGGCGAACAGCAGCAGCGCCGCGAAGTTGGAGGTGAAGTTGAGCAGCTTGGTGTGCGCCGTCGCCCGCACCACGCCGTAGCCGAGCAGCAGCATGAAGCCGAGCATGAAGAACGAGCCGGTGCCCGGCCCGAAAACGCCGTCGTAGAAGCCGATGGCGGGCGCGGCCGTGACCGCGAACAGCGTCGGGGACAGGCGTGCCCGGGCATCGGCGTCGGAGAGCCTGGGCGAGACGGCGAAGTAGAGCGCCATCAGCATCAGGAGGGCCGGCAGGAGCGCGGACAGCAGCGAGAGCGGCGCGATCTTGACGACGGCGGCGCCGAGGCAGGCGCCGACGAAGGTGCACGCGATCATGGTCCGCGCGCTGCGGAAATCGATCATGCGGTGGCGGGCGAAGGCATGGACGGCCGACGCCGAGCCGAAGCTGCCCTGCAGCTTGTTGGTGGCCAGCGCCGAGACCGGGTCGAACCCGGCCAGCAGCAGTGCCGGCACGGTGAGCAGGCCGCCGCCGCCGGCGATCGAATCGACGAAGCCGGCGACGAGGGCGACGAGGGCGAACGCGGCCAGGCCGAGAAGGGACGGGTCCAAGGAGTTACCGGTTCTGGAAGGACGGCGGACGCTTCTCGACGAAGGCGGCCATGCCCTCCTTCTGGTCGGCGGTGGCGAAAAGTGCGTAGAAGGCCTGCTTCTCGCCGCGGATGCCCTCGGCCAGCGTGGTCTCGAACGCCCGGTTGATCGCCGCCTTGGCGGCGATGACCGAGGGCTGGGACTGGGCGGCGATCGCCTCGGCCGTCTTCACCGCCTCGGCGACCAGGTCGGCGGACGGCACGATGCGCGCGACCAGACCGGCGCGTTCGGCCTCCGCGGCGTCCATCATCCGGCCGGTCAGGATCATCTCCATGGCCTTGGCCTTGCCGATGGCCCGCACCAGGCGCTGGGTGCCGCCGATGCCGGGTATGATGCCGAGCCGGATCTCGGGCTGGCCGAAGCGGGCGGTGTCGGCGGCGATGATCAGGTCGCACATCATGGCGAGCTCGCAGCCTCCGCCGAGGGCGAAGCCGGAGACGGCCGCGATCACCGGCTTCTTCAGGCGGCCGATGCCGTCCCAGGCGGCGATGAAGTCGTCGACGACGATCTGCGGATAGGTCTTGTCGGCCATCTCCTTGATGTCGGCGCCGGCGGCGAAGGCTTTTTCCGAACCGGTGATCACCATGGCGCCGATCGCAGGATCCGCGTCGAAGGCGGCGAGCGCCGCGGTCAGCTCGGTCGCGAGGCGGGCGTTGAGGGCGTTGAGGGCGGCCGGCCGGTTCAGCGTGACGAGGCCGACGCGCCCGCGCGTCTCGACGATGATGGTCTCATGGGACATGCTGGGGGCTCCTGATGGCAGTGGCGCACCGATGGTCCGGCGCAATGCGCGATGGCGGGCGGCTTGGCAAGAGCCGGCGTGCGGCCGCTCAGCGCTGGCATGCCGCGCACCAGAAGGTCGAGCGGCCGGACTGGACGATGCGCTGCACCGTGCCCCGGCACCCCGGCGTCGGGCAGGGGGCTCCTTCCTGGTCGTAGACGCGGAAGCGATGCTGGAAATAGCCGAGCGAGCCGTCGGTGTGGGCGTAGTCGCGCAAGGTCGAGCCGCCGGCCTCGATCGCCTCGGTCAGCACGGCCCGGATTTCCACGGCGACGCGCTCGGCTTCGTCCGGCGTCAGCGTGCCGGCGGGGCGCTGCGGCGCGAGGCCCGCCCTGTGCAGCACCTCGCAGACATAGATGTTGCCGAGGCCGGCGATCAGGCGCTGGTCGAGCAGGGCGGCCTTCAGCGGCGCCGCCTTGCCGGCGAAGAGGCCGCCCACCAGGGGGCCGTCCAGGGCATTGCCGAGGGGCTCGACGCCCATGTCCCTGAAATGCCTCGAACCCTCGAGCTCGGACCGGGGCACCAGGTCCATGAAGCCGAAGCGGCGCGTGTCGTTGTAGGTGACGGTGAAGCCGCTCGAGAGACGGAACACCACGTGGTCGTGCTTGGCGCCTCCGCCCGGATCGGCCTGGAACTCGCCGGGCTCGCGGGTGCGCCCGTCCGGCGCGGTCACGAGGAAGCGTCCGCTCATGCCCAGATGCATCACCAGGACCTCGCCGGAGGAGAGGTCGGCCTGCAGGTATTTGGCGCGGCGGCCGAGGGCGGTGATGGTCTGGCCTTTCAGGCGGGCGGCGAAGCGCCGGGGAAAGGGAAAGCGCAGATCCGGACGGTTGACGGTGACCGCCTCGATGCGCGCGCCGCTCATGGCGGGATCGAGGCCGCGGCGGACGGTTTCGACTTCGGGAAGCTCGGGCATGCGCCAGACATAGCGCCGGCCGGCGCGCTGCGCTATGGCTCGGCCGAGATCCGCTTGAGGCCTTGCCATGCCGCAGACCGCCGACACCCATTTCGGCTTTTCCACCGTGCCCCTGGAGGAGAAGCAGACCCTGGTCGACGACGTCTTCCACAAGGTCGCCTCGCGCTACGACCTGATGAACGACCTGATGTCCGGCGGGCTGCACCGGCTGTGGAAGGAGACGCTCGTCACCATGCTCGACCCGCCGCGGCGGCGGCCGTTCCGCCACCTCGACGTGGCGGGCGGCACCGGCGACGTGGCGTTCCGCGTCGTCGAGGCCGGTGGGCCGCAGACGCACGTGACCGTGCTCGACATCAACGGCTCGATGCTGGAGGTCGGCCGGGCGCGGGCCGTCGAGCGTGGCCATGCGGCGCAGCTGGAGTTCGTCGAAGCCAACGCCGAGGCGCTGCCGCTGGCGGACAGGAGCTTCGACGGCTACACCGTCGCCTTCGGCATCCGCAACGTGCCGCGCATCGACCGGGCCCTGGCCGAGGCGTTCCGCGTGCTCCGGCACGGCGGCCGGTTCCTGTGCCTGGAATTCTCGACCGTCGACCTGCCCGGGCTCGACAGGGTCTACGACCTCTATTCGTTCAAGGTCATTCCGCCGATGGGCGGCATGGTCACCGGCGATCCCGAGCCCTACCGCTACCTCGTCGAATCGATTCGCCGCTTCCCCAAGCCGGACGCCTTCTCGGCGATGATCCGGGAGGCCGGCTTCTCGCGTGTTTCGTACCGCCCCCTGACCGGCAGCATCGCCGCCATCCATTCCGGCTGGAAGCTGTAGCGGGCCCTCTCCGGCCGGAGCGGAAATTCTGAGACAAAAATACGGTTCGGCGGCTCGATCGCTTTGATCTTGCCATGCTTGCGTCCAGACTGCGCGCGGCGTTTCGCAGTGGGGAGGACGAAGTTTGGCAGGGGCTGCGCATGATCTGGTTGCCACCAAGGATATGCTGATCGTGCTGGGCGCGGCGGCAACCGTCGTGCCCTTCGTGCGGCGCTTCAACGTCAGCCCGGTGCTCGGCTTCCTGGCTGCGGGCGTCGCGCTCGGGCCGAACGGCCTCGGTGCGCTGCACGCCCTCATGCCGGCCCTCGACTGGATCACCATCAGCGAGCGCGAGAGCATCGCCGCCATCGCCGAATACGGCGTGGTCTTCCTCCTGTTCGTCATCGGCCTGGAGCTGTCGCTGGCGCGCCTGACCAGCATGCGACGGCTGGTGTTCGGGCTGGGTGGTCTGCAGGTGCTGATCTCAGCCGTCACGATCGGCCTGGTGGCGGACCAATTCCTCAGCGTGCCGGCGGCCCTGGCCGTGGGCGCCGCCCTGGCGCTGTCTTCCACCGCCATCGTCATCGAGGTTCTGGCCGGCGAGAAACGCGTCGCCTCGGCCACCGGCCGCGCCGCCTTCGCCATCCTGATCTGCCAGGATCTGGCGGTGGTGCCGATCCTGTTCATCGTCGGGGCCCATCCGGAGGGCTCGGTGCTGCAGGGCATGGCTTTCGGCCTGCTCAAGGCCTGCGCCACCATCGCCCTCATCGTCCTGGTCGGCAAGTTCCTGCTGGCGCCGCTGTTCCGCCTGGTGGCGGGCCGGGACAGCCGCGAGTTCTTCATGGCGGCGACGCTGCTGGTGGCGATCGGCACCGGCGTGGCGGCGGCCGCGGCGGGCCTGTCCATGGCGCTCGGGGCCTTCATCGCCGGCCTGCTCATCGCCGAAACCGAGTATCGCCGCGCCGTCGAGGCGACCATCGAACCGTTCAAGAGCCTGCTGCTCGGCGTGTTCTTCTTCGCCGTCGGCATGAGCCTCGACCTGGCGACGGTGCTGCGGAACCCCGGTTTCGTCGTGGTGGCGCTGGTCTGCCTGCTCCTGGTCAAGGGCCTGATCGTCTTCGTGCTGGCGCGGGCCTTCCGCCTGTCGCGGCCGGTGGCGATCGAGGCGGCGTTCCTGCTGGCGCCGGCGGGCGAGTTCGCCTTCGTGGTGTTCAAGCTGGCGGAGGACAATGCCATCCTCGACCCCGCCCATGCTGCGCTCGGCGTCGCCGTGGCTTCGCTGTCGATGGCGCTGACCCCGGTGCTCGGCATGCTCGGCCTGCGCCTCGGCAAGAGCTTCGAGCGTCCGGTGCCGGTCGACCCGGAAGCGACCGCGCCCCTGCCCGCCGATGGCGCGCGGCGTGCCATCGTCGTGGGCTATGGGCGTGTCGGCAGGCTCGTCGCCGACATGCTCGGCCGGCACGGCGTCTCCCACCTCGCCGTGGACGCGGACGCGCGCAGCGTGGCGCGCTGGCGGCGGGAGACGAAGTCGGTCTATTGGGGCGATGCCACCGACGCCGGCTTCCTCGAGCGCTGCGGCCTCGCCGAGGCTTCGGCCCTGGTGGTCACCATCGACAGGGCCAAGGAGATCGAGGCCATCGTCGCGACGGCGCGCGGCCTCAGGCCCGACCTCGTCATCGTGGCGCGGGCGCGGGATGCCGATCACGCCCGTGCCCTCTACGCGCTGGGCGTCACGGATGCCGTGCCCGAGACGATCGAGGCGAGCCTGCAGCTCTCCGAGGCGGCCCTGGTCGGCCTCGGTGTCGCCATGGGACCGGTGATCGCCTCCATCCACGAACGGCGCGACGAGTTCCGGCATGAGCTGCAGGGCGCGGCCGGGCGTCCGACCCGCGCCGTCAAGGGCAAGCGGTCGCCGCGGTCCCCGGCGCTCGCCTCCGAGGACAAGCCGGCGAATTCCTGAGCCCGCGGCGCGGGATCTCCGCCGGGAGGGTGACGCTGCGGCGTCGATCACCATAGCCTCCCGGCCTTCGCTTCCGATATCCGAACCACAGAACCAGACTCCCATGCCCCTTCTCCTCGGAATCGATACGGGCGGCACCTTCACCGACGCCGTCCTCTATGACGAAGCGCGCGGCGTCGTCGCCAAGGCCAAGGCGCTGACCACCCATCACGACCTGGCGCTCGGCGTCGGCGGGGCGGTGGAGGCGGTGCTGGCGCGGTCGGGCGTCGACCCGGCGGCCGTCGCCCTGGTCTCGCTGTCGACCACGCTCGCCACCAATGCCATGGTGGAAGGGCAGGGCGGCCGCGTCGGCCTGGTCTTCATCGGTTTCGACGCGGCCGACGCCGAGCGGCCGGCCCTCAAGGCGGCGCTGCACGGCGATCCGGTGCTGCTGATCGACGGCGGCCATGACAGCTTCGGCGCGGAGCGGGCGCCGCTGGACATCGGGGCCCTGGCGGCGGAGGCGGTGCGCCTGGCGCCCTCGCTCACCGGCTTTGCGGTGACCGGCCGCTTCGCCGTGCTCAACCCCGCGCACGAGGTCGCGGCGCGCGACCTGCTGCGCGAGCGCACTGGGCTGCCGGTCTCGTGCGGCCACGAGCTCTCGGCCCGGCTCGACGGGCCGAAACGGGCGCTGACCTGCGTGCTCAACGCCCGGCTGATCCACCTCCTGGAGACGCTGATCGAGGCGACGGAGGGGCGGCTTCGCGCCTGCGGCATCGCGGCGCCGCTGATGGTGGTGCGCGGCGACGGCGCGCTGGTCACCGCCGGCGTGGCGCGGGCCAGGCCGATCGAGACCATCTTCTCCGGCCCGGCAGCCAGCGCCGTGGGCGGCGCATTCCTGGCGCGTACGCGCGACGCCATCGTCTCCGACATCGGCGGCACGACCACCGACGTGGTGGTGCTGCGGGACGGGCGGCCGCGCGTCGATCCGGCCGGGGCCCTGATCGGCGGATTCCGCACCATGGTCGAGGCCATCGCCATCCGCACCTGCGGGCTCGGCGGCGACAGCGAGGTGGCGCTGGACCAGTCCGGCCTCGAGACGGTGCTGCGGCTCGGGCCGCGGCGCGCCATGCCGTTGGCGCTGCTGGCGGAAAGTCACGGCGACCTCGTGCACGGCACGCTCGACCGGCAGGCCGGCGCCGAGATCCCCTCCGATCTCGACGGACGTTTCGTCGTACCGCTGCGGCCGCCGACCACGGACCTGCCGGAGCTGGAGCAGGCCCTGCTCGATCGCCTCGGCGGCGAGCCCAGGGCGATGGACCGGCTGGTGACCGGCCGGCGCGAAGCCAGCGCCCTGCGCCGGCTGATCGACAAGCGCCTGGCGATCGCCGCGGCGCTGACGCCGTCCGACGCCGCCCACGTGCTGGGATTGCACACCGCCTGGGACGTTGCGGCGGCGAGGAAGGGGGCCGGACTGTTCGCCCGCAAGCGCGGCGCCGGGGGGCGTGCCTTCGCCGAGGACGCGGAGGCGCTGGCCCGGCTGGTGATCGACGCGCTGATCCGGCGCTCGGGCGAGTTCGTGCTCGACTGCGCCCTGGCCGAGGACGGCTTCGAGGATGGCGACCTGTCGCGCCATCCGCTCGCGGTGGCGGCCATGGCGGATCGGCCGGGCCTCGTGCGCCTGTCCCTGTCGCTGTCGGCGCCATTGGTCGGGCTGGGGGCGTCGGCCGCCACCTATTATCCCGATATCGCCCGGCTGGTGCGCGCGCCCTCGCTGGTGCCCGAGCACGCCGAGGTGGCCAACGCCGTGGGCGCCGTGGTCGGCGGCGTGCATGCCAGCGCCGTGGTCAAGGTGCTGCAGCCGGTGGAAGGTATTTTCCGGGTGCTCGGCGCCGGCCTCGCCCGCGACCTCACCGGCCTGCCGGCGGCGCTGGCGCTGGCCGAGGAGGCGGCGCGCGGCGAGGCGGCCGCCTCGGCGATCCGCGCCGGCGCCGGGGCGGTCGAGATCGGCGTCGTGGTCGAGCAGAAGAAGGCCGAGGCCGAGGGACGGGAGATCTTCGTCGAGGCGTCCGTCACCGCCCGCGCCTCCGGACGGCCGCGCATGGGCACGCCCTGAGCAGCGTCCCGCGGCTCTCGCCACGATTGATTCGGCATCGGCCGGCCGCGGCCTACGGGCCGGGCAGGAGGTCCTCCGTCAGGCCGGCGAGGCGGTAGGTCACGAGGCCGATCCATTCATGGGCGGCGAGATCGGTGGCGGCGAGGCCGGCCGACAGCGGCGTGACCGGCCGACGCAGCACGCCGCTGCCACCGGTGCGATAGTCGACGGGGTAGGGGACGACGTCGAAGCCGGCGGCACGGAAGCAGGCGACCGAGCGGGGCATGTGGCTGGCCGAGGTGACGAGCAGCCATTGCTCGCCCGGCTGGGGCTTGAGGGCGGCGGCGCTCTCGCTGCCGTTCTCGCAGGTGTTGCGAGAGCGCTCCTCCATCGTGATCCGAGCTTCGGGCACGCCGAGCGCGATCAGGAGCGTGCGGGCGAGGTCGGATTCGGTGAGGGAGCCATCGGCGCCGATATGGCCGGCGCCACCGGACAGGAAGATCCGGGCGTCGGGATAGCGGCGGCTGAGCTCGGCCGTCGCCGTCAGCCGTTCTCCGGCTTCGTTCAGGGCGACGTCGCCGCGATCGGCGGAAATATGCGTGTCCACGGCGCCGCCGAGCATGACGATCCCGGTCGCGGGCCCGGCGATCGGCGGCCGCGGGAAGCGGTCCTCCAGCACCATCAGCGCCGCGGGACCGAGCGGCGACCATCCGGCGACCGCCAGCGCCAGGATCGAGGCGGCGAGGCAGGCCTGGCCCAGCCGGCGGCGGCCGGCGAAGAGGCCGAGCAGGCCGATCCCGCCGAGCAGGCCGATCAGGTTGGAGGGAGTGAGCAGGAAGCCGAGGAGCTTGGAGGCGAGAAAGAACATCGGCGGCCTTCGTCAGGGCGGAGCGGGTCGGCAATCCCCCGATCCTACCGGCTCGTCCTTGCCGTTGTGATAATGGCCGCTCAGGCCAGCGCCCGCAGGCCGGTGCGCAGGCGGTCGGGATCGATTGCGGTCAGGCGGGCCTCCAGGGCGGCGTGCGCCGCTTCCCACAGCGGCACTGCGTCGGCCAGGAGGGCTTGCCCCGCCTCCGTCAGGGCGAGGCGACGGCTGCGCCGGTCGGCGGGGTCGGGCGTCACCGCGACCAGGCCGCGGCGTTCCAGCGGCTTCAGGGCTGCGGTGAGGGTGGTGCGGTCCATGGCGAGCAGAGAAGCCACCGAGCCCAGGGCCGGCGGGTGCGGGCGGTTCAGCGACATCATCAGAGAGAACTGGCCGTTGGTGAGGCCGAGCGGACGCAGAACCTCGTCGAAGCGCCGCGCCAGCGCCCGCGCCGCCCGCTGGACATGCAGGCACAGGCAGGTGTCACGCACCAGGACGGTGGTCGAGAAGGGAACCTCAGCCGGCTTTGACATGTCCAATATATGTTGATATCAACCTTTCCTGTCAAGCGAACGGCTGCCAGGGAGGATGGAATGCCGCTGAATCCGGTCGTATCCCGCGAGGAATGGCTCGTCGCCCGCAAGGCTCTCCTCGCCCGGGAGAAGGAGGCGACGCGCCTGCGCGACAGCATCAACGCCGAGCGCCTGGCCCTGCCCTGGGTCCGCGTCGACAAGGACTATGCCTTCGATACGCCGGCCGGGCGCCGGACGCTGGCGCAGCTGTTCGACGGCCGCAGCCAGCTCGTCGTCTATCACTTCATGCTGGGGCCCGGCTGGGACGCCGGCTGTCCCGGCTGCTCCTTCCTGGCCGATCATCTCGACGGCACGCTGCCCCATCTCCAGCATCACGACGTGACGCTGCTCGCCGTCTCCCGTGCTCCGCTGCCGGAGATCGAGGCCTACAAGGCGCGCATGGGCTGGCGCTTCCCGTGGGTGTCGTCGTTCGGCAGCGACTTCAACTACGACTACCATGTCTCCTTCACCAGGGAGGACCTGGCCAGGGAGGGCGTCCGCTACAACTTCACCGAGATCGACCGCGCCGCCGCCCATGACGAGCTGCCGGGGCTCAGCGCCTTCTACCGGGACGCGGACGGCGCGGTGTATCATACCTATTCCAGCTATGCCCGCGGTCCGGAGGAGCTGATCGGCACCTACATGATCCTCGACCGGGCACCCAAAGGGCGCAACGAGGCGGAGACCATGGACTGGATGCGCCGGCACGACGAATACGAGGACGCTCCCAAGGCGCATGCCTGTTGCGGCACCGCAGCCTGAGAGGCCCCGGGGAACCTCGCTCCGGCCGGGTGCGGCCGGGGCGGCCGGACGAAGTCTTCTTGCCGCCCGGATCATCGCGCATCCTGGCGCGATCACCGTGCCCTCGATCCGAACAACTGGAGCTGTCATCATGCAAGCATCCCGTGGCACTTTCGTCTGGTATGAACTGATGACCACCGACCCCAAGGCCGCGGAGGCCTTCTACCGCAGCGTGGTCGGCTGGAGCGGGCATGACGCAGGCATGCCGGGCATGCCCTATACCCTCTTCACCGTCGGGGAGACCCCGGTTTGCGGGATGATGGCGCTGCCCGACGGCGCGGCCTGCCCGGGCGGCGGGGGACCGGGCTGGATCGGCTATGTCGCGGTCGACGACGTCGATGCCGCCGCCGCCGCCTTCGAGCGGGAAGGCGGCAAGATCCATCGCCCGGGTGACGACATTCCCGGCATCGGCCGTTTCGCGGTCGTCGCCGATCCGCAAGGCGCGGTGATGTGCCTGTTCAAGGGGACGAGCGAGCCTCCGCCGGCTGCGACGCCCGGCACGCCGGGCCATGTCGGATGGCACGAGCTCTTCGCCGCGGAGTGGGAAAGCGCCTATGCCTTCTATGCCCGGCACTTCGGCTGGACCAAGGGCCAGGCGTTCGACATGGGGCCGATGGGCACCTACCAGCTCTTCGACATCGGCGGAAAGGCCGCCGGCGGCATGATGACCAAGCCGGCGGACATGCCCGCTCCCTTCTGGCGCTATTACTTCAACGTCGACGGGATCGCCCCTGCCGAAAAACGGGTGCGGGACGGGGGCGGGGAGATCCTGGCCGGGCCGATGGAAGTGCCCAACGGCGACTGGATCGTGCAATGCCGCGATCCGCAGGGGGCCATGTTCGCCCTGGTCGGGCCGCGCGGCTGAGGCGCGAAGAGCGGCAGATTGGGATTGACCCGGCAAACGATTGCGCTTCATTCTTGAATCAGCGCTTCGCCAGAGGGCGCAAAACGAGGGATGAACGCCATGAACCGCCGTCAATTTCTGCAAGGAACCAGTCTCGCCGCCGTCGGCCTCACGTTCGGGGTGGGGCCGGTGTTCGCCGCCGGCAAGGCGCTGACCATCGCCACGTCCTTGCCGAGCCTGTCCTTCCCGTTCTTCGTGCATATGCAAAAGCAGCTGGCCGCGGAGGCTGCGACGCTCGGCGACATCAAGCTGATCGAGACCGACGGCCAGAACCAGGCGACCAAGCAGACCGGCGACGTCGAGGCGGCCGTGACCCAGAAGGTCGACGCCATCGTCATCTCGCCGCTGGACGTCAACGCCATGGCGCCGGCCCTTCAGGCCGCCGTCGAGGCGGGCGTGCCGGTCGTCACCATCGACCGGCGGGTCAAGGACGTCGAGGGCATTCTCGCCCATGTCGGCGCCGACAACGTCGCCGGCGGCGAGGCGCAGGGCCATGCCATCATCGCCGCCTTCCCGGACGGCGCCAGGATCTTCCACCTGCAGGGCCAGCCCGGCGCCGGCCCGGCGATCGACCGCAACAAGGGCCTCCACAACGTCCTCGACAAGGTCAAGGACAAGTACCAGATCGTGTTCGAGCAGACGGCGAACTTCGCCCGCGCCGAAGCGCTGAGCGTGACGGAGGCGGGCCTGGCCGGCGCCGCGACCCCGCCGGACGTGATCGTCTGCGCCAATGACGACATGGCGCTGGGCGCCATGGAGGCGGCCAAGGCGCGCAACCTCGCCAACATCAAGATCTACGGCTTCGACGCCTTGCCCGAGGCGCTGAAGATGGTGAAGGAAGGCGGCATGGCCGGTACCGTGGAGCAGTTCCCCGGCGAGCAGAGCCGCATCGCCATGCGCATCGCCGTCGCCTTCGCCCGCGACGGCAAGAAGCCGGAGAAGGCGGTGACGCTGCTGACCCCGATCGTCCTGACCAAGGACAATCTCGACAAGGCCGAGCGCCTCGGCGAGGTGAAGTAGCAGGGAGGCGGGCCGCCTTCAGGAACGAGGCGCGGGGAACCCCTCTCCCTCCGGGGGAGAGGATCCTCCGCGTCTCCGTCTGCCGCCCTTCCCGGCCGGGACCGCGCCATGCCATCTCCCCTTCTCGCCCTGTCCGGGCTCTCCAAGCGCTTCCTCGGCGTCCAGGCGCTGGACGATGTCGGCATCACCGTGCTGCCCGGCGAGGTGCACGGGCTGCTCGGCGAGAACGGTGCCGGCAAGTCGACCCTGCTGAAAATCATCGCCGGGGCGCAGCCGCCCGATTCCGGCACCATGCTGTGGGACGGCGCCCCGACGACGCTGGCCAATCCGCTGGCGGCGCAGGCGCTCGGCATCGTCACCATCTACCAGGAATTCAACCTGATCCCGACGCTGACCGTGGCCGAGAACATCTTCATCGGCCGCGAGCCGAAGCGGATGGGCCTGTTCGTCGACTGGCCGCAGATGTCGGCCATGGCCCGCCGCCACCTCGACCGCATTGGCCTGGCCATCGACCCTGCGACCCCGGTCTCGGCTCTGTCGGTGGCCGAGCAGCAGATGGTCGAGATCGCCCGCGCCCTGTCGATGAAGGCGCGGCTGGTGGTGATGGACGAGCCGACCTCGGCCCTGACCGAGGCCGAGGTCGAGCGGCTGATCGGCATCATGCGCCAGCTGCGCGGCGAGGGCGTCAGCATCCTGTTCGTCACCCATCGGCTCGAGGAGGCGATGCAGATCTGCGATCGTTTCACCGTGCTGCGCGACGGCCGGCTCGCCGGCCGGCGTGACCGCGAGGGGCTGACCATTCCGCAGATCATCGAGCTGATGGTGGGGCGCTCGGCCTCCGAGCTCTACCGCCGCCCGGAGCGGCGCCACCAGGCCGGCGAGGTCAGGCTGGCGACGCGCGGATTGACGACGCTCGCCACCGGCCAGCGCAGCCACGGCACGGTGCTGCGCGGCATCAGCCTCGACGTGCGGGCCGGCGAGATTCTCGGCATCGCCGGCCTGGTCGGGGCCGGGCGCACGGAATTCGCCCGCGCCGTGTTCGGCGCCGACCCGGCGGCGGACGGCGAGATCCGGATCGACGGCCGGCCGGTGACCATCCGCACCCCGCGCGACGCCATCCGCCACGGCATCGGCCTGGTGCCGGAGGATCGCAAGCAGCAGGCGCTGTTCCTCGACCTCGCCATTCGGCAGAACTTCTCCATCGCCGGGCTGGAGCGCTTCTCGCGGCTGGGCGTCTTCGTCGACGAGGCGGCGGAGGGCAGGGCGCTGGAGAGTTTCCGCCGGTCCATGCATGTGCGCATGCGCGATCCCGGCCAGCGGGTCGGAGCGCTGTCCGGCGGCAACCAGCAGAAGATCGTGCTGGCGCGCTGGCTGCAGCTGGAGCCCAAGATCCTGATCGTCGACGAGCCGACGCGCGGCGTCGACATCGGCGCCAAGGCGGAGGTGCACGAATTGCTCGACCAGCTCGCCTCGCGCGGCGTCGCCGTGATCGCCATATCGTCAGACCTGCCGGAGGTCATGGCGGTCTCCGACCGGATCATCACCATGCGGGCGGGACGCATCACCGGCGAAGTGTCGGCCAACGACGCCACCCAGGAGCGGCTGATGACCCTGATGACCCTCGAACAACGCGACGCGGCCTGATCGTCATGACAGACAACGCTCCCGGCAAGCCCGCACCCGACCGCCGCGCCCTGGGCCGCTTCGTCGCGGGCCTGGCGCCGCTGATCTTCCTCCTGGCGATGATGACGGTGTTCGCGGTGCTGGAGCCGCGCTTCCTCAACTCGACCAACCTGTTCAACGTCATGCGCCAGATCTCGATCACCGGCCTGATCGCGCTCGGCATGACCTTCGTCATCCTGACGGCCGGCATCGATCTTTCCGTCGGCTCGCTGCTGGCCCTGGCCGGCATGATCGCCGCGGCCGTGGCCAAGGGCTCGACCGGCAACACCCTGTCGCTCGACGACAGCGCCGCGGCCGGGCATGGCGCCATGGCGGCGATGCTGGCGGCGATCGGCGTCGGCCTTGCCGGCGGCCTGATCCAGGGCCTCGGCATCACCAGGCTGAAGGTGCCGCCCTTCGTCGTGACGCTCGGCGGGCTCTCCGCCTTCCGCGGCATGACCCTGTGGTTCTCCGGCGGCGGGCCGATCTCGGGCTTCGAGGCCGACTATCGCTGGTGGGGCCAGGGCTATGTCGGCTCCATCCCGGTGCCGGTGATCATCTTCCTCGCCTGCGCCGTGATCTGCCACGTCGTGCTGCGCCACACCCGCTACGGCCGCCATATCTATGCCGTCGGCGGCAATCCGGAGGCGGCGCGCCTGTCGGGCCTGCCGGTCGACCGCATCATCCTGTCGGTCTACGTCATCGTCGGCTTCTTCGCGGGGCTCGCCGGCTTCGTGCTCTCGGCGCGGCTGAACTCTTCGGAGGCCGTGGCCGGCATCGGTTACGAGCTGACCGTCATCGCCTCGGTGGTAATCGGCGGCACCAGCCTGTTCGGCGGATCGGGGTCGGTGGCCGGCACGGTGGTCGGGGCGATCCTGATCGGCGTCCTGGTCAACGGGCTCGTGCTCAACAACGTGTCGAGCTATGTGCAGCAGATCGTGATCGGCCTGATCATCATCCTGGCCGTCGGCTTCGACCGCTGGATCAAGACGCGCAGCGCCGCATGACGGCCGCCGGAGCCATCCGCTCCGGGGCCATGTGCGAAAGCGCACAGCCGGTCGCCGGCCCCGATGTTACCTCCATTGCGGTGCTGATCGCAGGGGTGCCCGCCAGGGCGTGAAGCCTTCTGCCTCGAGGCCGGGAGCGTGGAACGGGCGCGCGCCTGCGGCCTGCGGCCGGGCTTCCGCCGAAGCGGCCGGCTCGGCGATCGGCTGGCATGGCTGAGGATCGATCATGACGCGCATATTCCGCCTCCTGGCCCTGGCATTCGTCGCCTGGGTCGGCTTGCAGGGCGCAGCGCTTGCCGAGAGGCGTGTCGCGCTCGTCATCGGCAATGGCGCCTATGTCCACACGGCGCCCTTGCCCAACCCGACCACGGACGCCCGGGCCATGGCCGACAAGCTCCGCGGCATGGGCTTCGAGGTGGTCGAGGGCTACGACCTCGACAAGCAAAACATGAACGCCGTGGTGCAGCGTTTCGCCCGCGCCGTCGCCGGCGCCGATGTCGGGCTGTTCTTCTATGCCGGCCACGGCATGCAGGTGAACAGCGAGAACTACATCGTGCCGATCGACGCAAAGCTCGAGGACTCGCTCTCCGTCGATTTCGAGATCACCAAGGTCGGCTTCGTCATCGACCAGATGTCCCGCGACGTGAAGCTGAAGATCGCCCTGCTCGATGCCTGCCGCAACAACCCGCTGTCTCGCAACCTGGCGCTGACCTCGCGGGCCATCACCGTGGTCAGCGGCATGGCGGACATGAAGATCGTCAACCAGGCGGCGACCGAAGGCTCCCTGATCGCCTTCGCCACCGACCCCGGCAATGTCGCGCTCGACGGATCCGGCAAGCACTCGCCCTTCACCGAGGCGCTCCTGGACAATATCGGCGACAGCACCAGCCTCAGCAGCGTCATGAACAAGGTCACCAGTTCGGTGCTGCGGCTGACGGACAACCGCCAGCGGCCCTGGATCCAGGCCTCGCTCACCGGCGACGTCTTCCTCAATCCGCTCCGGCCGGTCGCGACAGATGCCGCGCCGGTGGCGCCCGCCCAGCCGCAGCCGGCCGTGGCCGGCCAGCTGCAGCCGGCCACCCAGGCCGACGACGGCGCCGCGCTCGGCCGGGAGAACGCCCTGTGGGCCGCCGTAAGGCAATCGAACACCCTGGAAGACTACCAGTCCTATCTCGACACCTATCCGAACGGCCTCTATGTCGGCCTTGCCCGCAATGCGATCCAGCGTGTCAAGCAGGCGGCGCTGACGCCGCCGGCCGGCATCGTGCCGCTCCAGGGTGCGACGCCGATCGTCAGGCAGACGGTGCAGGGGCCGAGTTCGGCCGAGACGGAGGACGCGCTCAACCTGACCCTCGCCGCCCACAAGGCGGTCCAGCAGCGCCTGAAGCTGGCGGGCTTCGATCCGTCCACGTTCAACGGCAATTTCGGTACCAAGACCCGCGTCGCCATCGGCAAGTGGCAGACGGCGCGCGGCGCCGCGGCAACCGGCTATCTCGACAAGCCGCAATATGAAGCACTGTTGACCGAAACCGAAGCCGCCTTCGGGCAGTTCCAGAAGAAGGCCGCCGAGGCCGCCGCGCTCGCCGCCAAGAAGCAGAAGGCCCAGAAGATCGCGCGCCAGCAGCCCGCGGTCGAGGAGCAGGCGCCGCGGCAGGCCCGTCGCCGCCCGGTGGTGGAAGAGCAGCCTCAGGTCGTCCGCCGCAGGCCGGCGGCGGAGGAGCCGGTGGTGATCGAGCGCGAGGCCCCGCCGAGGAACACGGCCGGCGACGCCTTCATGGGCGCGGTCGGCGGCGCGCTGATCGGCGGAGCTCTTTCGGGAGCCTTCCGCTGAGGCGAGAACGCTGCGAATGAAACGCAGAGCCGGCCCGGCGGATCGCTCCGCCGGGCCGGCTTCATGATGGGACAGTGCGCCTGATGCGCATGCTGCGCCGATTGAAGAAGCGCGGCTTGGAAAGAACAAGCCCCTCTTCCGGTCGGAAGAGGGGCGGGAAACCTTGCGAAAGGGACGTTGGCGCGGTTCAGCCGCGGCCGACGAAAGGCATCTTGGTCGCCATGACGGTGAGGTGCAGCACGTTGGCGTCGAGCGGCAGGCCTGCCATGTAGAGCACGGCGTCGGCGACATGCTTGACGTCGAAAGTCGGCTCGATCTTGACCGAAAGATCGGGCTGCAGCACGCCGGTGGTCATCTTGGCCGCCATCGGCGTGAGGGTGTTGCCGATGTCGATCTGGCCGCAGGCGATGTCATATTTGCGCCCGTCGAGAGCGGTCGACTTGGTCAGGCCTTCGACCGCGTGCTTGGAGGCGGTGTAGGGCGCCGAGTTCGGGCGCGGCGTCGTCGCCGAGACCGAGCCGTTGTTGATGATGCGGCCGCCGCGCGGCACCTGATCCTTCATCACGCGGAAGGCTTCCTGGGTGCACAGGAACACGCCGGTGACGTTGGTGTCGATGACGCTCTTCCACTGCTCGACGCTGAGCTCTTCCAGGTTGATCGGCGGGGCGTTGGTGCCGGCATTGTTGACGAGGAGGTCGACCCGGCCGAACCTGTCGACCGTGGCGCGGAAGAGAGCGGCCACCGAGGCCGGATCGGTCACGTCGGACGGCACGACCAGGGCCGAGGCGGCACGCGGATGGTTGGCGACGACCTCGTCCAGCGCCGCCTTGCGCCGCCCGGTCAGCACCACCGACCAGCCATTGTCCAGCAGCGCCAGGGCGATGGCCTGTCCGATACCGGTGGCGGCGCCGGTGACGATGGCAGTTCCGGGTTGTCCGGCCATGGGGTTCCTCCTGATGACATGGTTCTGAAATGGCATGGGCCGGCGGCCCGGGCCGCCGGCGATGGCGCGCGGAGCCGGGGCTCAGACGCCGAGCTTGCGCTTGCGGCTGCCCAGGGTGCGCAGGCGCAGGGCGTTGAGCTTGATGAAGCCGGCGGCGTCGCGGTGATCGTAGGCGACGGCGCCCTCTTCGAAGGTGACGAGGTCCTGGCTGTAGAGCGAATAGGGGCTCTCGCGGCCGATCAGATGCACGCCGCCCTTGTAGAGCTTGAGCCGCACCGAGCCGGTGACCGCCTCCTGGCTCTTGTCGATCAGGGCCTGCAGCATCTCGCGCTCGGGCGAGAACCAGAAGCCGTTGTAGACGAGCTCGGCATATTTGGGCATGAGCTCATCCTTGAGATGGGCCGCGCCGCGGTCGAGCGTGATGCTCTCGATGCCGCGATGGGCCAGCAGCAGGATGGTGCCGCCCGGGGTCTCGTACATGCCGCGCGACTTCATGCCGACGAAGCGGTTCTCGACCAGGTCCAGCCTGCCGATGCCGTTGATGCGGCCGAGCTCGTTCAGCCTGGCCAGCAGCGTCGCCGGGCTCATCCTGACGCCGTCGATGGCGACGGCATCGCCCTTCTCGAAGTCGATGGCGACGACGGTCGGCGTGTCCGGCGCCTTCTCCGGATCGACCGTGCGGGAATAGACATAGTCCGGCACCTCGATCGCCGGATCCTCCAGCACCTTGCCCTCGGAGGAGCAGTGCAGGAGATTGGCGTCGACCGAGAACGGCGCCTCGCCGCGCTTGTCCTTGGCGATGGGGATCTGGTTCTCCTCGGCGAAGCGGATCAGCGCCTCGCGCGAGCGCAGGTCCCATTCGCGCCAGGGCGCGATGATGGTGACGTCGGGCTTGAGGGCGTAATAGCCGAGCTCGAAGCGCACCTGGTCGTTGCCCTTGCCGGTGGCGCCGTGACAGACCGCGTCGGCGCCGACCTTTTCGGCGATCTCGATCTGCTTCTTGGCGATCAGCGGCCGCGCTATCGAGGTCCCGAGCAGGTAGAGGCCCTCATACTGGGCGTTGGCGCGGAACATCGGGAAGACGTAGTCGCGCACGAATTCTTCGCGCAGGTCCTCGATGAAGATGTTTTCCGGTTTGATGCCGAGCAGCAGCGCCTTCTGGCGGGCGGGCTCCAACTCCTCGCCCTGGCCGAGATCGGCGGTGAAGGTCACCACCTCGCAGCCATAGGTGGTCTGCAGCCATTTCAGGATGATCGAGGTGTCGAGCCCGCCCGAATAGGCAAGCACCACCTTCTTCACGGTCTTAGACATCAAGAGGCTCCGGAAAAATCGCGGGCGACTATAGGCGGCGAAAGCGGCCACGCAAGTCGATTCGCCCGGATTCAGGAACTGCCGGGCACCACCGGAGGATGCGGATGCCGTCGAGCCGCCAGCCGGGCCTCGATCGCCCCGGGGCGGCCGGCCCACCAGCGCGGATCATGCATGAGGCGCAGCATGACGACGGCGATCAGATGGGTGAACAGGGCCGCCAACAGCACGTCGGACAGGAAATGGCCGCCGAAGGCCAGGCGCAGCAGGGCGACGGCGATGGTGATCGCCACGGCGGCGGCGGTGGCCACGCCGGCGACCGCCGCCGGCAGCACGGCAGCCGCCGCGATCAGCACCGTGGCGCTGGAGACTTCGCCCGAGGCGAAGGAGCAGTTGGAGCGGCAGGAGCCGCCGACGTTCCACCAGGAGGTCAGCGGCACTTCACCCTGCTCGACCTGCTCGACCACCGTCGATGGCCGCTCGCGTCCCCAATGCTCCTTGAGCACGACGTTGACCAGCAGCACCGGCCCGAGCAGGAAGGTCGCCAGCACCGCGATCAGGCCGCGGGCGTCGACGGGAAGGCGGGCCTGGGGCCGCAGCAGCTTGACCAGCAGCATGGCGATGAACAGGCCGGCCACGCAGGCCGGCAGAAACATGCCGAAGATCCGCAGATGCACGGCCAGGGAAGACAGGCGCAGGTCGAAGCTTGGGCTCGTATCCTCGAAGAAGTCCGAAACCTCGAAGTCGATGGCCGGGAACAGGCCGAGGATCACGCCGACCAGAAGCGTAATGCCCGCGGTGACGACCAGTGCCCTGCGGCCGAACATCATGATGCCTTGTCCTCGTTGCGCGGCGGCACGTCACAGCTTACGCAGCGAGACCTCCTCGATCGCATGACTCTCGCCCTTGCGCAGCAAGAGGTCGGCGCGCGGGCGGGTCGGGAGGATGTTCTCGACGAGGTTGGGCTGATTGATGCGGCTCCACAGACCGTGCGCCGTCTCGAGCGCCTCGCCCTCGGATAGGTCGGCATATTTGCGAAAATATGACTTCGGATCGCGGAAGGCGGTCTCGCGCAGCGTCATGAAACGCTCGACATACCAGCGGCGCAGCAGAACCTCGTCGGCATCGAGATAGACCGAGAAGTCGAAGAAGTCGGAGACGAAGGGAATGGCCTTGCCGTCCCGGGGCAGGCGGGCCGGCTGCAGCACGTTGAGGCCCTCGACGATCAGGATGTCGGGCCGGTCGATGGTCACCGTCTGCCCCGGCACCACGTCGTAGACCAGGTGCGAATAGACCGGCGCCACCACATGGTCCTTGCCGGCCTTGATGTCGGCGAGGAAGCGCAGCAGCGTCGACGTGTCGTAGCTTTCGGGAAATCCCTTGCGCTCCATCAGGCCCTGGGCCTTGAGCACGGCATTGGGGAACAGGAAGCCGTCCGTGGTGATCAGGTCGACCTTGGGCGTGTTGGGCCAGCGCGCCAGCAGCTGCTTGAGCACGCGCGCCGTGGTCGACTTGCCGACCGCGACCGATCCGGCGACGCCGACCAGGAACGGTACCTTGCCGTCCTGGGTGCCGAGAAAGGCTTGGGTGGCGCGATGCAGACCCTGGGTTGCGGCAACATAGAGCGAGAGCAGGCGCGACAGCGGCAGGTATATCTGCTCGACCTCGGTGACCGACACCGGGTCGTTCAGCGAGCGCAGCCGGTTGAGGTCGTCGGCCGTCAGCGTCATCGGCGTGTCGGCGCGCAGACCGGCCCACTCGTCCCGCGAGAACACGCGATAGGGCGACAGGTCCGGCGTGATCACCTTGTCCAAGAGGTCCGCCCCATGCTCGTTGCTCCCGGCTGCCCGCGCCGTTGTCCAGGGGCCCGCCGATGCCGGGCCGATCCGCGCCTCATCTCGGCGTCCGCGCCGCTTTCTCGGCCAGACCCGAGCGCGCCGTCCGCTTCCCGAGCTCCGCCATCACCGCGTCCAGCGCCACGTCCCGTGCCCTGAGGGCGACCAGGAGATGGTAAAGCACATCGGCGGCTTCGCCGACAATCTGCTTCTCGTCCCCTTCGGCAATGGCGATGACGAACTCTACGGCTTCCTCGCCGAATTTCTTGGCCGTGCGCGAGGGGCCGGCGGCCAGGAGCTTCGCGGTCCAGGATTCCTCGGGAGAGGCCGCGGCGCGCGCCTCGACCCGCGCCGCCAGGTCGGAAAGGCTGAAACTCATGCGGCCATGTCCATGCGCATCGGCAGGCCGGCCGCCGCCATATGCGCCTTGG
This sequence comes from Labrys sp. Lb11, assembly GCF_057554225.1. Classification (NCBI taxonomy): domain Bacteria; kingdom Pseudomonadati; phylum Pseudomonadota; class Alphaproteobacteria; order Hyphomicrobiales; family Xanthobacteraceae; genus Labrys; species Labrys sp. Lb11. The sequence goes on along the minus strand of NZ_BAAJOT010000002.1, from coordinate 683,404 downwards.
CCTCGCCGATCGTGAAGGTGCCGAAATGGAAGATCGAGGCGGCGAGCACGGCCGTGGCATGGCCTTCGCGCACGCCGGCGACGAGATGGTCGAGCGTGCCGACGCCGCCGGAGGCGATCACCGGCACCGGCACGGCGTCGGCCACGGCGCGGGTCAGGGCGATGTCGAAGCCGGACTTGGTGCCGTCGCGATCCATGGAGGTCAGCAGGATCTCGCCGGCGCCGAGGTCGACCACCTCGCGGGCAAAGGCGAGAGCATCGATGCCGGCGGACTTGCGACCGCCATGGGTGAAGATCTCCCAGCGGTCCGCCTCGCCCGGCTGCGAGACCTTCTTGGCGTCGATCGCCACGACGATGCATTGCTGGCCGAACTTCTCGGCCGCCTCGCCGACGAAGGCCCGGCGCGCCACGGCGGCGGAGTTGATCGACACCTTGTCGGCACCGGCCAGCAGCAGATTGCGGATGTCCTCGATCGTGCGCACGCCGCCGCCGACGGTTAGCGGCATGAAGCAGGCCTCGGCCGTGCGCCGCACCACGTCGAACATGATGCCGCGGTTCTCATGCGTGGCGTTGATGTCGAGGAAGCACAATTCGTCCGCTCCGGCCGCATCATAGGCGAGGGCGCAGGCGACGGGATCGCCGGCGTCGACGAGGTCGACGAAGTTGATGCCCTTGACCACCCGGCCGTCCTTGACGTCGAGGCAGGGAATAACGCGGGCTTTCAGCATCCGGAACGGAACCTTGGGACGATACCTGGCAGGCGGGAAGACGATGGTCCGCCTTCTTTGCACTGCATCATGACAGAAAACCAGCCCGGCGTCACTTCAGCCTGCCGCTGGGAGCCGGATCACAGCTTCACGGCGGCGCTGACGGCATCCCAGCGCCAGCGCTCGGCGACGGCGCCGACCAGGGCGGCGGCGAGCGTCAGCACGGCGGGCGGCGTCAGGCCGTCGGGGTCGACGGCCGGATCGTAGGCTGTGATCGCCGCCCCGGCGACGGGCACGGCCTGGGCCACGTCCCGCACTGCAGCATCGAGAGCCCCCGGGGCGAGGCCGCCGGGAACGGCGTAGCGGTTGACGGGCAGCCGCGCCGGATCGTGGACGTCGAGATCGAGATGCAGATAGGCGCGCCTCACCCCCGGTACGGCGGCGGCGGTCGCCGCGGCCCGGTCGGCCGGCACATGGCGGATGCCCTCGGCGGCGATGAAGGCGGCCTCGGCGGGATCGAGGTCGCGCGCATCGGCCAGCACCACCCGGTCGCCGGCGATCGGGGCGAAGCCCGGCACGGCCTCCGCCAGCTTCGGCCAGCAGCGGCCCATCACCGTCGCCAGCGCCATGCCGTCGAGCAGGCCGGATCCGGTGGTCTCGGGGGTGTTGACATCGCCGTGGGCGTCGAACCAGACGGCGGAGTCGGCGCCGACGCCGGCGCACACGCCCAGGGCCGACAGACAGTTGCCGGCGACGACCAGGGGAAAGCGGCCGCCGGCCAGGGCCGCCTGCGTGGCGCGGGCGATCTCCGCCACCACCGCAAAGCCGGTGGTGATCTCGCGCGGATCGGCGTCGCCCGGGAGGAGGACGGTCTCTGTGACGTTGTGGCCCGCCGCCGCCAGGGCGTCGGCGAGGCCGGCCTTGCGGATCGCGACGGGACCGAGACCCCACCGGGCCATGAACCGGCCGGAATCGTAGGGGACGAAGATCAATGCGACTTTCATGGGCGAGCCTCCCTGCCGCCGGCGCGAACCAGCGCCAGCGCCTCGCCCGGGTCGAGCCGCCTGTCGTAGAGCGCGCGTCCGGCGATCGCGCCTTCGAGCCTCAGGGCATCCGGCTGCATCAGCCGCCGGATGTCGGCGATCGAGGCGAGGCCGCCGGAGGCGACGACGGGGATGCGGATGGCCTCGGCCAACGCCAGCGTACCCTCCCAGTCGATGCCCTGCAGCATGCCGTCCCGGGCGATGTTGGTGTAGACGATCGCCGCCACACCCGCATCCTCGAAACGAAGGGCAAGCTCGGCGGCGGTCAGGGTGGAGGCCTCGGCCCAGCCTTCCACCGCGACCAGGCCGTCGCGAGCGTCGAGGCCGACGGCGACGCGGCCGGGATGAGCCCGGGCGGCCGCCTTGACGAAGGCCGGGTCGCGCACCGCCGCGGTGCCGATGATGACGCGCGCGACGCCCTTGCCCAGCCAGCCGTCCACGGTGGCCATGTCGCGGATGCCGCCGCCCAGTTGCACCGGCATGGCGACGGCGGCGAGGATGCCCTCGACCGCGGCCGCGTTCATCGGCCGGCCGGCGAAGGCGCCGTCGAGATCGACGACATGGAGATGGGTGAAGCCCATGACCTCGAAGGCCCTGGCCTGCTCGGCCGGGCTGTCGTTGAAGACGGTGGCCTGGGCCATGTCGCCCTGGACCAGGCGGACGCAGCGTCCTTCCTTCAGATCGATCGCGGGATAGAGGATCACGGCCGCCACGTCAGGAAATTGGCGATCAGGGCCAGGCCGAGGCGCTGGCTCTTCTCGGGATGAAACTGGGTGCCGGCGATGTTGTCGCGGCCGACGATGGCCGTCACCGGCCCGGCATAGTCGGCTTCGGCCACCACGACGTCCGGAGATGTCGGCACCATGTGATAGGAATGCACGAAATAGGCGTGCAGTCCGTTGGGGCCGGTCGGTATGCCCCGCAGCAGCGCATGGTCGCGATGCGCCCAGAGCGTGTTCCAGCCCATATGCGGGATCTTCAGGCCGGGATCGGCCGGGGTGAGGAGGCGGACATCGCCCGCGATCCAGCCCAGGCCCTCGGTGGTCTCGAATTCGAGGCCGCGCGCGGCCATGAGCTGCATGCCGACGCAGATGCCGAGGAAGGGCCGGCCGGCGCGGATCACCGCCTCGTCGAGCGCCGCGACCATGCCGGGCACGGCTGCGAGCCCCCGCTTGCAGTCGGCGAAGGCACCGACGCCGGGCAGGACGATGCGCTCGGCCCGGCACACTGCATCGGGATCCGCGGTGACGACGATGTCGGCGGCGAGACCTAAGTCGCGGGCGGCGCGCTCGAAGGCCTTGCGGGCGGAGTGGAGGTTGCCCGAGCCATAGTCGACGATCGCCGTGGTCATCGCGGCTGGCTCCAGGGCTGCGGGAAGACGCCGAGCACCGATTCATGCGCAGGCGGGGCCGGACGCATGGGCGGAGCTGGCGGAGGAGCCTGCTCTCGGCGCGCGAAATAGCGCTGCTCGGCCTCGAACCGGTCGGAGCCGGCGGCGATGCCGACGAAGCGCCAGCCCTGGCGCTGCAGCGTCCAGCGGCGCAAGGCGTTGGCCTCGAGCGCGAACCAGAGCGCGAAAAGCGTCTGGGCCGCTCCGATCAGCACGCCCGAGGCCGGGCTCGCGGCGGCGGCCAGGTTGATCGCCACCATGGCGAGGAGCCAGAGCAGGAACACCAGCCACATCCGCCGCCACAGCAGCCAGATCGGCGGAAGCAGCAGCGCCGGCCAGCACCAGCCATCCTTGACGAAGACGCTTTCCTCGGCGGCCTCGAAGGACCCGGGCGGCCTGGCCGGCGGCTCTAGGACGATCCAGGATGCCATGTCAGCCCCCGAGCCTGCCCTTGGTGGTCGGCAGTTCGCCGGCGCTGCGCGGATCGATCGACAGCGCCGCGCGCAAGGTGCGCGCCAGCGCCTTGAAGCAGCTTTCGGCGATGTGGTGGGCGTTGTCGCCGTAGAGCGTCTCGACGTGCAGCGTCACGCCCGCGTTCATGGCGAAGGCCTGGAACCATTCCCGAACCAGCTCGGTGTCGAAGGTGCCGATCTTCTCGCGCGGGAACTCGACCTTGAACACCAGGAAGGGACGGCCGGACACGTCGATGGCGACGCGCGTCAGCGTATCGTCCATCGGCAGATAGGCATGGGCATAGCGGGCGATGCCCTTCATGTCGCCCATGGCCTGGCGCACGGCCTGGCCGAGCGCGATGCCGACGTCCTCCACCGTGTGGTGGTCGTCGATGTGGAGGTCGCCCTTGGCGCGGGCCGTGATGTCGATGAGCGAATGGCGCGACAGCTGCTCGAGCATATGGTCGAAGAAGCCGACGCCGGTGGCGACGTCGTAGCGGCCCGCTCCGTCGAGATCGACGGAGACGGAAACCGAGGTTTCCTTCGTGGTGCGCTCGATGGCGGCGCTGCGCATGGACACATCTTCCTGGAGTCACGGACGGGGCCTTATATCGAGGCGCAGCGGCGTGAGGAAGGCGTAATCCGGCGCATCGCGGCAAACCGGACGTCTGACCGGCCGGACGAGCCACCGTCCGGCCGGCCGGAGATTCAGCTGCGGCCGTCGCGGACGGCGCCCTCGATCCCGCCGCGCGAGACGCCGAGATCGGACAGGGCGGAATCGTCGAAGGCGCCGAGCCGGCGAAGATCGTTGCGGATCCGAAGCTCGTGCACCAGCCGGCGCCATGCGGCGATCAAGCGGGCCCGAACCGGCACGCGGCCGATGACGACGATGGGGCGATGGGGCAGCGAGGACGCGATCATGGCAACCTCCTTGCGAGTTGACGACGAACCCTACCAAGGCAGCTTGAATCACGGAAACTAATATATATGATCGAAATCATAAGGCTTTGTTATTCAATGGCGGGCCGGCGAGAGTTGGGGGTGCCGTGTGATCCGGAATATCGATACGAGCCTGCTGCGCTCCTTCATCGCCGTCGCCGAGACGGCCGGCATGACGTCGGCCGCCAATGCGCTCAACCTGACCCAGGCGGCCGTCAGCCAGCAGATCAAGCGCCTGGAGGAGACCTTCGAGGCGCGGCTGTTCGAACGTGACCGCAAGGGACTGCGGCTGACCGGAGCGGGCGAGCGCCTGTTCGGCAAGGCCAGGCGGATGCTCGCCCTCAACGACGAGATCTTCGCGGAGATGACCATCCCGCTGCACACCGGCGAGGTCCGCCTCGGCGTACCCTACGACCTGGTCAGTGCCTATCTGCCCACCGTGCTCAAGACGTTCGCGCGGGCCTATCCGAACATTCGCATCAGCCTGGTGTGCGAGACCTCCGCGCGGCTGCTCGAATGCCTGCAGGCCGGCAAGGTCGATCTGTCCCTGGTGGAGGAGCTCCAGCCGGGTGCCGGGGCGGAGACGCTGGCGGTCGACCGCCTCGTCTGGGTCGGCGCCAAAGGCGGCGATGCCCATCGCAGCCGGCCGTTGCCGGTCGCCCTCGGTGCCGAGACCTGCGTCTTCCGCACGCCCGTCGTCACGGCGCTGGCCGAGCAGGATATTTCCTGGTGGGCGATCTCGGAGATCGGCGTCGAAGCGGTCACGGCGACGGTCGAGACCGATCTCGCCGTGACGGCGCAGCTCTCCACCACCGTGCTGCGGCACCTGGAGATCCTCGGACCGCAATCCGGGCTGCCGCCGCTGCCGCCGTTCTCGATCTCGCTCTACATGGCCCAGGCCCGGCAGAGCGCCATCGCCCCCGAGTTGGCCCGCTACATCCGCGAGGGATTCCGCGGCCGGCAGCGCCAGGCGGCGTGAACGGCCTTCCGGATTTTTCAACCCGCGCTGTGGGCGGCGTCGCCGTTTGCGCATAAGCTGACGCTCGGGCGTGGCCACCGTGCCAAACGGCACGGCGCCGCGGCTGGCGCCGTGCCGTGATGCGGGCCGGAAGCATCCGATCGGGAACTGGAACGCCATGCGCAGAGCCATGCTGTTGACGTCCCTGTGCGCCGGCCTCCTGGCCGGCACGGCGGGCCATGCCGTCCTTGCCGCCTCGAAATCCAGGCCGGCGACGGCCGAGCAGGGGGAGGCCAGGATGCAGGCAGAGGTGGTGACGCCCGAGACACGGCGGCTGGCGGCGCAGGACCGGCTCGGCTTCGGCCTGATCGGAGAGATCGCGCGCGACGCGAAGGCCCCCGTCAACATCATCGTCTCGCCCGCCAGCCTGGCCGCGCCGCTGGCCCTGCTCGATCTCGGCGCCAGCCCGCCGATGCAGGCGGCGATCCACAAGACCCTCGGCTTCTCCGGCAAGGGCGGCAAGCCGGCCGCCGACCTGGCAGCCCTGCGCCAGGCGCTGGCGCCGCTGACCGGACCCGCAGCGTCCGGGCCGCTCGCCTTTGCCGGGGCCGTGGTGTTCGATCCGTCCGTGAAGCCGTTCCCCGCGGCCATGGAGAAGCTGAAGGCGGCCGGCGCCGAGGTGTCGGTGGAAAGCCTCGACGACCCCGGCACACGCGACCGGCTCAACAGCCTGGTCGCGGAAAAGACCAGGGGGCTGATCCCGACCCTCCTGGAGGAGCCGCTGACCGGGGCGGGGCTGGTCGCGCTCAATGCCCTGCATTTCAAGGATGACTGGAAGGCGCCGTTCGATGCCGAGGCGACCCGGCCGGCTCCCTTCGCCACGGCCGACGGCGGCACGGCGACGGTGCCGACCATGCATGCGGCCGGCGCCGTGCGGCTGCGCCAGGACGAGCACTTCGTCGCCGTCGACCTGCCCTATGCGACGCCGGGCTACTCCCTGGTCGTCATGACCACCAAGGACAAGCCCGGCAAGCCGGACGCATTCGGCCCGGCCGCGGCCTGGCTCTCCGGCGAGGGCTTTGCCGAGACCCAGGCCGATCTCGCCTTGCCGCGCTTCTCGCTCTCGGGCAGCTTCGACCTGCTCGATGCCGCCGACAAGCTCGGCCTGAAGCCGGCGCGGGAGGCGAAGTCGGCGCTCGGCGGCCTGTCGCCGGTGCCGCAGCCCATCGCCAGCATCGTTCAGAAAACGGTGATCGGCGTCGACGAGAAGGGCACGGAGGCCGCCGCGGCGACCGCGGTGACGACGCTGCGCAGCCTGCCGCCCCGGCGCGTCGCGGTGAAGGTCGACAAGCCCTTCCTGTTCGCCCTGCGCCAGGCCGACACCGGGCTGGTGCTGGTGATGGGCTATGTCGGCAATCCCGAGGCCGCCGCCAGGCCGTGACCGCGAGGCGGGGCGCGCCGGCGCTGCCGGTTCGGCCGGCCGGACCGGGACAAACCGACACGGGGGACGTGTCGGGGCTGGCGGTTTGCCGCGTCCTGGCCCAGAAGGGGGCTCCTGCCAGGACAATCCGATCACCTCATGCTCCGCCCCGATACGTTCGCCCTGACGGCGCTGCTCGCGCTCCTGACCGCGCTCGGCCCGCTCTCGACCGACATGTACCTGCCGTCGCTGCCCGAGATCAGGCAGGCGCTGGGCGCCTCGACAGCCGACGTGCAGCTCACCCTCTCGGTGTTCCTGCTGGGCTTTGCTGCGGGCCAGGTGATCTACGGTCCGGTGGCCGACAAGATCGGCCGGCGACGGCCGCTGCTCGGCGGGCTGACGCTGTTCATCGCCGGGAGCCTGCTCTGCGCGGCGGCGCCTTCGATCGAATGGCTGATGGCGGCGCGGTTCCTGCAGGCTTTCGGCGCTTCCGGGCCGATCGTGCTGGCGCGCACCGTGGTGCGCGACCTCTATGAGGGACCGCGGGCCGCGCGCGAGCTGTCGCGCATGGGCACGATCATGGGGCTGGTGCCGGCGGTCGCGCCGGTGATCGGCAGCGTGCTGCAGACCGGATTCGGCTGGCAGGCGAGCTTCATCCTGGCGGCGGCGCTGGCGGGGGCGGGCAGCCTGGTGGTGGCGCGCAAGCTGCCGGAGACGCTGAAGGTTCCCAACCCGGCGCCGATCTCGCCGTTCGGCATCGCCAGGAGCTTTGCCGGCCTGACGCGCAGCCGCGGGTTCCTGGCCTATCTCGCTCTGATGTCGCTGACCTATGGCGGCCTGTTCGCCTGGATCTCCGCCTCCAGCTTCGTGCTGCAGGGCGTCTACGGCCTGTCGATCATGGCGTTCGGCATCGCCTTCGTCGTCGGCGTCGTGGGCTATATCATCGGCACGCTGCTGGCGCAGCGGCTCGTGCCGCGCGTCGGGCTGGAGCGGACCCTGGCGATCGGCGTGCTCTGCCTGGCGGCCGGCGGCGTCGCAATGCTCGCCCTGGTCATGGCCGGCATCGGCCATCCCGCCGAGATCGTGCTGCCGATGGCGCTCTATCTCGCCGGCGTCGGCCTGGTCATGCCGCAGGCGATGGCCGGGGCTCTGACGCCGTTTCCGGACAGGGCGGGCGCCGCCTCGTCCTTTGCCGGCTTCACGCAGATGCTGAGCGGCGCCGCCATCGGCGCCCTGGTCGGGCATGCGCTGGGCGCCAGCGCCCTGCCGCTGCCGATCGCCGTGGCCGCGACCGGCCTTGCCTCCTTCGTGATCTTCCATATGACGAAGGATGCCCGGGCGCGGGCTGTCGCACCGAAGTCCTGATGCTTATCTGAGAAGCCTGCGCTTTTGACTGCGAAGGGGGACTGCCCATGGCCTTGAACGTTGCCGTCCAGATGGACCCGATCGAGCGGATCAACATCCGGGGCGATTCCACCTTCGCCCTGATGCTGGAGGCACAGGCGCGGGGCCACGGCCTGTCGGTGTACGGGCCGGAGACGCTGTCCATGCGCGACGGCCGGATCTCCGCCAGCGTCAGGCCGGTCACGGTGCGCGACGTCGAGGGGGATCACGTCACCGCCGGCGCGGCCGCCCGAACCGATCTTGCCGGCTTCGACGTGGTGCTGCTGCGCCAGGACCCGCCCTTCGACATGGCCTATGTGACGACGACGCACCTGCTCGAGCGCGTCCACCCGGCAACGCTGGTGGTGAACGATCCCGGCTGGGTGCGCAACGCGCCCGAGAAGATCTTCGTCACCGAATTCCCCGAACTGATGCCGCCGACCCTGGTCACCCGCGATCGGGCGGAGATCGAGGCGTTCCGGGCCGAGCATGGCGACGTGGTGATGAAGCCGCTCTACGGCCATGGCGGCGGCGCAGTGTTCAAGCTGGCCCCCGAGGATCCGAACTTCGGCTCGCTGTTCGACCTGTTCTCGACGATGTCGCGCGAACCCTGGGTGGTGCAACGCTTCCTGCCGCAGGTGTCCGAGGGCGACAAGCGCATCATCCTGGTCGACGGCGTCGCCGCCGGTGCGGTCAACCGGGTGCCGCAGCCCGGCGACATCCGCTCCAACATGGTGCGCGGCGGCGCCGCCCGCCCCGCCGACCTGACGGCGCGCGAGCGCGAGATCTGCGAGCGCATCGGCCCGGCGCTCAAGCGCATGGGCCAGATCTTCGTCGGCATCGACGTGATCGACGGCAATCTCACCGAGATCAACGTCACCTCGCCGACCGGGATCCGGGCGATCAAGCGCCTGGGCGGGCCGGATCTCGCCGTGGCGATCTGGGACGCGATCGAGGCGAAGCGGGGATGAGGGGCGTCGAACGCCGCTGATCTTGTCAATAAATGGGGGAGATCCGCAGTTCCGCTGCTTTCGGGAATAAAACCCGTGGCGGAATTCGCGGACTCATGGCCTTATGTCCCCTCGCGTCAAAGTAGCGCGGGCACGGAAACTGCTGAGGAGACAGGAAGGATGGCGGATCTGGCTAGCTACATCGCCGATGTCAAGAAATACACCGGCAGCGTCGACGAAGCTGTCGTTGCCGGCCTGGCGAAGACCTACGCGCTCGTTCTGGGCAAGGCCGATTCCCGGTGGGTCGCCGCCAGCGATCCGGAAGAACTTGCCCGGGTGCGCGACAATTTCCTCAAGAAGAAGCTCGGGCTCAAGGACGCGGACGCGACGCTGGACGCCGCGATCAAGGCGGCGCTCGACAAGATGAAGGCCGACAGGACAAAGTCGCGGCTTACCGTCTACTACCTCCTGGCCGAACACTTCAAGAAGCTTGACCAGTTCAAGGCGTGACTGTCGGAAAGCGACCGCTGATCGGCATTTTCGGACATTTTCGGCACCCCGCGCTCCGGTCGCGGGGTGTTTTCTTTCGAAGACGCGCGAACGCGCCGGCAACGCCAAAAATCATTTGCTCCGTTGCCGCAAAAAGGCTTCCATGCGGCCTCAAGCGAGGCACAGACCGCGCGGCAGGGGCGTCAATTGGATGATTCGTTCCAGCGTCTTGCGCGGACCACGCTGCTAACAACAGATGGGGAAACCATGTCGAAGACCCTGAAAACCGGCTTGATGACGGCGGCGCTCGCGGCGCTGCTCGGCTCGACCGCCGTCAACGCCAAGACGCTCGTCTACTGCTCGGAAGGCAGCCCCGAGAACTTCACGCCGGCCCTGAACACCACCGGCACCTCGCTCGACGCCGCGCGCCCGGTCTACAATCAGCTGGTGGAATTCGAGCGCGGCACCACCAATGTCGTGCCCGGCCTCGCGGAGAAGTGGGACATCTCGCCCGATGGGCTGGAGATCACCTTCCATCTGCGCAAGGGCGTGAAGTTCCATTCCTACAAGGGCTTCAAGCCGACCCGCGAATTCAACGCCGACGACGTGCTGTTCTCGCTCAATCGCCAGTGGAAGGAGGACCATCCCTACCACAAGATCTCGGGCGGCGCTTACGACTACTTCAACGACATGGACATGCCCAAGCTGTTGAAGTCGGTCGAGAAGGTCGACGACCATACGGTGAAGGTGACATTGACCGAGGCGAACGCGCCGATCCTCGCCAACTTCGCCATGGACTTCGCCACCATCCATTCGGCCGAATATGCCGACTACCTGCTGAAGGCCGGCACGCCCGAGAAGTTCGACCAGGAGCCGGTCGGCACCGGCCCGTTCCAGTTCACCGGCTACCAGAAGGACGCGGTGATCCGCTACAAGACCTTCCCGGACTACTGGGCCGGCAAGTCCAAGCTCGACGGCCTGGTCTATGCCATCACCGCCGACGCGACCGCCCGCTTCGCCAAGCTGCAGAAGGGCGAGTGCCAGGTGATGGGCTATCCCAACCCGGCCGACCTCAAGGCGATGAAGGAGGACAAGAAGATCAACCTCCTGTCGCAGCCCGGCCTCAACATCGCCTACTGGGCCTTCAACATGGAAAAGCCGCCGCTCGACAAGAAGGAGGTGCGGCAGGCGCTGACCATGGCGATCGACAAGGATGCGATCATCCGCGACGTCTACCAGGGCGCCGGCCAGGCCGCGAAGAACCTGATCCCGCCGACGATCTGGGGCTACAACGACAAGATCGTCGACTACAAGTATGATCCGGCAGCCGCCAAGGAGCTGCTGCAGAAGGCCGGCATCACCTCGCTCGACATCGACCTGTGGTACATGCCGGTGCAGCGTCCCTACAATCCGGCGGCCAAGCGCATCGCCGAGATGATGCAGGCGGATCTGGCCAAGGTCGGCGTCAACGCCAAGCTCGTCACCTATGAGTGGGGCGAGTACCGCAAGCGCCTCCAGGCCGGCGAGCACATGACCGGCCAGCTCGGCTGGACCGGCGACAACGGCGATCCCGACAACTTCTTCTTCCTGCTCGGCTGCGCCGCCGCCCGTCCCGGCGGACAGAACCTGTCGAAGTGGTGCAACAAGGAGTTCGATGACCGCCTGATCAAGGCGCGCCAGACCTTCGACAAGGCCGAGCGCACCAAGCTCTACGAGGAGATGCAGCAGATCGCCCATGACGAGCAGCCGCAGATGACCATCGCTCATTCTGTGGTCTACGAGCCGATCGCCGCCAATGTGGAAGGCTACAAGGTCTCCCCCCTCGGCCGTCATGAGTTCTACGGCGTCACGCTGAAGTAAATCCGGCCCCGACCCTGCGGCCGCGCATGCCCGGATGCTCTGCATCCCGCCGGTGCGCGGCCGCTTCCCGTTCAAGGGGGCGCGCCGACGACACCGGCGTCATTCCAGAAAAATCGACAATCTGTTGAAGTGGCGAACGTTTCAGAGTTCACTGCACACGATGCGCTTTCGCATTGTGCGGTCGACCTGATCCGCCGAGGCGGCAAGAATGCTGAAATTCTTCGCGAAGCGGGTGCTCCTGACGCTCCCGATCTTCCTGGCGCTGATCGCGCTGACTTTCTTTGCGCTGCGCCTGGTGCCGGGCGACCCGATCGAAGTACGCCGCGGCGAGCGCGGTATCTCGCCCGAGCGCCTGGCCGAGCTGCGCCACGAGATGGGGCTCGACCAGCCGCTGTGGAAACAGTTCTTCGACTATGTCTGGCAGATCCTGCACGGCGATTTCGGCACCTCGCTGGTGACGCATGAGCCGGTGTTCCGCGAGTTCATGCTGCTGTTCCCGGCGACGGTCGAACTGACGCTCAGCGCCATGATCTTTGCCGTCGTGCTGGGCATCCCCGCCGGCGTGATCGCCGGCCTGAAGCGCGGCTCGCCCGCCGACTATGTCGTCACCGCCGCCGCGGTGACCGGCAACTCCATGCCGATCTTCTGGTGGGGCCTGCTGCTGATCCTGTTCTTCTCCGTCCAGCTCGACCTGACGCCGGTGTCCGGCCGCCTCGACCTGCTCTACGACATCGAGCCCGTCACCGGCTTCATGCTGATCGACAGCCTGCTGTCGGATCAGGAGGGCGCCTTCCTGTCGGCGTTGCAGCACCTGATCCTGCCGATGATCGTGCTCGGCACCCTGCCGCTGGCGGTCATCACCCGCATCACCCGCTCGGCCATGCTGGAGGTCCTGAACGAGGACTATGTCCGCACGGCCCGGGCCAAGGGCCTGTCCCCCCTTCGCGTCGTCGGCCTGCATGCGCTGCGCAATGCGCTGATCCCGGTCATCACCGTGATCGGCCTGCAGGTGAGCTCGCTGATCGCCGGCGCGGTGCAGACCGAGACCGTGTTCTCCTGGCCGGGCGTCGGCAAATGGCTGATCGAATCGCTGTCCCGGCGCGACTATCCCGTGCTGCAGGGAGGCGTCCTGCTCATCTCGATCGTGGTCGTGCTGGTCAACCTCCTGGTCGACCTGCTCTACGGCCTCGTCAATCCGAGGATCCGCCATGGCCGCTGACACCACCATCGCCCAGGCCCGTCCGGCCGCGCCGCCCTCGCTGATCGCCGAGACCTGGCACAGCCTGAGGGAGAATCGCGGCGCGGTCGCCGGCATGATCTTCATCGGCCTGATCATCCTCGTCGCCATCTTCGCCAACCTGCTGGCGCCGCATTCGCCCTACGAGCAGTTCCGCGAGCATGTGCTGCAGCCGCCGGTCTGGGAGGAGGGCGGGTCCTGGGTCTTCCCGCTCGGCACCGACGACGTCGGTCGCGACATGCTCTCGCGCCTGATCTACGGCGCCCGGATCTCGCTGTTCATCGGCGTGAGCGTGATGATCGCCTCGGTGCTGATGGGCGTGACGCTCGGCCTGATCGCCGCTTTCCGCGGCGGCGTGGTCGATGCGCTGATGATGCGCTTCATGGACCTCATCATGTCCGTGCCCGACCTTGTGCTGTCGGTCGTGGTGGTGGCCATCATCGGGCCGAGCCTGGTCAACACCATCATCGCCGTGCTGATCGTGTTCCTGCCGCGCTATGTCCGGCTGGTGCGCGCCTCCGCCCTGACGGAATTGTCCAAGGACTATGTGGTCGCGGCCAAGGTCGCCGGCGTCGGGCCGATCCGGCTGATGTTCGTCACGGTGCTGCCGAACTGCGTGGCGCCGCTGATCGTGCAGGCGACGCTCGGCATCTCCGACGCGCTGCTGCAGGCGGCGGCGCTCGGCTTCCTCGGCCTCGGCGCCCAGCCGCCGACGCCCGAATGGGGCTCGATGCTGGCTTCCGCCCGCGAGTTCCTGACGCGCGCGCCCTGGGTGGTGACGCTGCCCGGCATCGCCATCCTGGCCACGGTGGTGGCCATCAACCTGTTCGGCGACGGGCTGCGCGACGCGCTCGACCCGCGGCTCAAGCGCGGCTGAGGCCGCGGAACGGGCGGGGCGGTCCGGGCGGGCCGCGGCCCCGCCGTTTCTTCCCTGACCTTCGATTGGGACCTTCAGAACGATGCCCCTGCTCGAAATCCAGAACCTCACCGTCGAATTCCCGGTCCGGCACGGTTATTTCCGGGCGGTCGACGGCGTGTCCCTGAAGCTCGATCCCGGCGAGATCGTCTCGATCGTCGGCGAGTCCGGCTCGGGCAAGTCGGTGGCGATGCTGGCGGTGATGGGGCTCCTGCCCAAGACCGCCCGGGTCAGCGCCGACGCCATGCGTTTCGACGGCAAGGATCTCAGGACCATGTCTTCGCGCGCCCGGCGCGGCATCGTCGGCCGCGACATGGCGATGATCTTCCAGGAGCCGATGACCTCGCTCAACCCGTGCTTCACGGTCGGCTTCCAGATCGGCGAGGCGCTGCGCACCCACACCGATCTCAACCGGGCCCAGCGCCAGGCCCGGGCGATCGAGTTGCTCGAGCTGGTCGGCATCACCGATCCGGCGCGCCGGCTCGCCGCCTTCCCGCACCAGATGTCGGGCGGCATGAGCCAGCGCGTGATGATCGCCATGGCGATCGCCTGCAATCCCAAGCTGCTGATCGCCGACGAGCCGACGACGGCGCTCGACGTCACCATCCAGGCGCAGATCCTCGACTTGCTGGTGCGCCTGCAGCGCGAGCGCGGCATGGCGCTGGTGCTGATCACCCACGACATGGGCGTGGTGGCCGAGACGGCCCAGCGCGTCATCGTGCAATATGCCGGCCAGCAGGTGGAGATGGCGTCGACCCGCGACCTCTTCCGCGAGCCGCGCCATCCCTACACGGCGGCGTTGCTGGCGGCGTTGCCGGAGCGCGCGACCTCGCGGGTGCTGACCTCGATCCCCGGCGTGGTGCCGGGCCAGTACGACCGGCCGGCGGGCTGCCTGTTCTCGCCGCGCTGCGCCTTCGCGGTGGACGCCTGCCGCGCCGCGCCGCCCCGACGGGCCGGTCCCGAATTCGACCATGCGCTGTGCATCCGCCCGCTCGCCGGCGGCAAGCCGCAGGATCTGGAGGTGGCGGCATGAGCGGCATGCGAAGAGCCCGGGTGCGGGCTGATGTTTCGGCCATGATTGCCGGCCATTGCCGGAGGGGGATGCGATGACGGCTCTTCTCGAAGCCCGCGACCTCGCCCGGTCCTACGAGGTCAAGCGCGGCCTGTTCGGCGCGACCGGCACGGTGCGGGCGCTGGCCGGAGTCAGCTTCTCGCTGCAGCCGGGAAAGACGCTGGCCGTCGTCGGCGAGTCCGGTTGCGGCAAGTCGACCCTCGCCCGCCTCCTGACCATGATCGAGCCGCCGAGCGGCGGCTCGCTGACCATCGGCGGCGTCGACCTCAAGCTCGCGACCTCGGCCCAGCGCAAGGTGCTGCGGCGCGAGATCCAGATCGTATTCCAGAACCCCTACGGTTCGCTCAATCCGCGCCAGACCATCCAGCGGGCGCTGGAGGAGCCGCTGCTGGTCAACACGCGCATGAGCGCCGCCGAGCGCCAGGATGCGGCGCTGGCGATGATGGCGCGGGTCGGGCTGCGGCCTGACCAGGCGCAGCGCTATCCGCACATGTTCTCCGGCGGCCAGCGCCAGCGCATCGCCATCGCCCGGGCGTTGATGTTGCGGCCGAAGATCCTGGTTCTGGACGAGCCGGTCTCGGCCCTTGACGTGTCGGTGCGGGCCCAGGTGCTCAACCTGCTCGGCGAGTTGCAGCAGGAGTTCGGCCTCGCCTATGTGTTCATCAGCCACGACCTGTCGGTGGTGCGTCACATCGCCGATGACGTGATGGTGATGTATCTCGGCCGCGCCGTGGAGATGGGCACACGCGAAGCCCTGTTCGCCGCCCCGCAGCACCCCTACACACGGGCGCTGATGTCGGCGACGCCGCAGGCCGATCCGGAACGGGTGCGCCAGCGTATCATCCTGCAGGGCGAGTTGCCCTCGCCCTTCGCGCCGCCCCCGGGGTGCGCCTTCAACCCGCGCTGTCCGCTGGCGATGGACGTGTGCCGCAGGGAGCGTCCGGAACTGGTGAGCAAGCAGGGCCGAGCCGTCGCCTGCTTCGCGGTGGCGGCCTGAAAGGGGCGCCGGGATGGGGCCTGCCCGGACATCTGTCTCGGCAGCGTCTCCTTGCCCGGTCGCGGCGCACCAGCGCCCGCGAAACTGCGGGGAGGTCGTGCCGCTGCGGCCGTCCTCCCGCATGTCGGAGCGACCGCACCGGCTCGCCGGTCCGGGGCTCATGATTTCCCCGCGGGGCTCCTCGTCTGGCAGGCAGGTTGAACCGGGGCCAGTCTAGAGAAAAGCGCCTTTCGGTGGAAACGCGCTTTGCTCCAACTGCTTGTTTCGACGCGTCTTTGCGACTTGACGCGATTCCGTCAAATCGCAAAACGCTTTGGCTTGCGCCTCCCGCCCGTCCCGCTTCTTCCCATCCCGCTCCAAGGCCCGGCGGCAGGACTCACAGGATGAAATCGGCTGAGGCGATGGAGGCGACGCCGGCGAGTCGCAACGCGAAGTCGGCGACGGCGTCGCCGTTGGTGTCGGCATAGACGAAGACGTCGGCGCCCTGCACCGCATAGCGCAGCTCGCCGGCTTGGCCAGTGAAAGCGGCCGTGCCGACGAAGGTGAAGGCCTGGTCGCCGGCGACGCCGGCCTGGGCATCGATCGCGGCAAGGTCGATCCTGTCGCCCTCGGCATGGCTGAAGTCGAGGATGGCGTCGTAATTGCCGACGCCTGGCCTGCTGTCGAGGGCCGACGTATAGACGAAGCTGTCGGCGCCCAGCCCGCCGATCAACTTGTCCGCCTGCGCGCCGCCGTCGAGCAGGTCGTTGCCGTCGCCACCCCTGAGGACATCCATGCCGGCGCCGCCCAGCAGGGTGTCGTCGCCGGCATTGGCGGTGAGCGAATCGTCGCCGTCGGCGCCGCTGAGGACGTTCCTGCCGCTGTTGCCGGTCAGGGTGTTGGCCAGGGCATTGCCGGTGCCGTCGATGTCGGCCGTGCCGGTCAGCACCAGGCTTTCGACATCGCCGCGGGCCTGGGCCGTGCTCGCGAGGCTGAATCCGACAGAGGCATAGACCTTGTCGAGACCGGTGCCGCCTGTCTCGTCGACGACGTCGCCGGAATTGTCGACATAATAGGTGTCGTTGCCGTTGCCGCCGAGCAGCTTGTCGGCGTCCGTGCCGCCGTTGAGCAGGTCGTTGCCGTCGCCACCCTTAAGGACATCCTTGCCGGCGCCGCCCAGCAGGGTGTCGTCGCCAGCATTGGCGGTGATCACGTCGTCACCGCCGGCGCCGCTGAGGACGTTTCTACCGCTGTTGCCGGTCAGGGCGTTGGCCAGGGTGTTACCGGCGCCGTCGATGTCGGCCGAGCCGGTCAGCACCAGGACCTCGACGGCACCGCGGGCCTGGGCCGGGTCGGCGAGGCTGAAGCCGACCGAGGCATAGACCTTGTCGAGGCCGGCGCTGCCGGTCTCGTCGACGACGTCGCCGGAATTGTCGACGTAATAGGTGTCGTTGCCGTCGCCGCCCACGAGGACGTCGGCACCTGCGCCGCCGTCGAGCCTGTCATTGCCGGCGCCGCCCTCGATCCGGTCCTGGCCGTCGTCGCCGAAGAGGGTGTCGTCGCCGGCCCCGCCCAGGATCTTGTCGGCATCAAGGCCGCCGCGGATCCGGTCGTTGCCGTCGCCGCCGAGCAGTGTGTCCCGGCCGGCGCCGCCGGTGATGGTGTCGTCGCCGCCGGCGGCATCGATGTAGGAGAACTGGCCCGGCCCGGTCGGAGCCACGATGATGTCGTTCCCGGCCGTCACCGCCAGGACCGTGACGGCGACTGTGCCCTGGGCGGTGCCGTCGCCGTTGGTCACGGCATAGGTGAACGAACCGTCGCCGGCCGGCGTGAAGCCGAAATTGCCGGCTCCATCCTGGAACAGGGTGCCGCCCGTCGGGCTGCCGAGGCCGGTGATCGTCAAGGGCGCGCCGAAGGGGCCGGTGTCGTTCGCCAGGAGGTCGGTCAGGGGCAGGATGGCGGTTGTGCCGCTCGAGACGAAAATCCGGTCGTTGCCCGGCACCGGCGCGTCCGGCGTCGGGGTGATGTCGACGGTCACCGTCGACACGCTCGTGCCTCCTTCGCTGTCGCGGATCGACACCGAGAGCGAGCGCGACAGGGGCGAGGGCTCGAACGTGTTGGTGTTGGTGTAGGTGAGCGCCTGCACCAGCGCCTGCACCCGGGCGGCGTCGGCATTCGCGTTCAGCTGCACCGTCAGGTTCTCGCCGAGGGCGCCGGTCGCTCCGAACTCAATGGTGCCGATGGCCACGCCCGACACCGAGACGATGCTTCCGGCCGACATGCCGCTGGAGAGCCGTATCGCGCTGCCGGTGCGGATGCCGAGCACGTCCTCGGCATCGACGCCGTTGGCGGTGATGGCGACGGTGACCGCGCCGTCCTTGAAATTGTCGGCGTCATCGGTGACGGTCGCGTCCTGGCCGCGGTCGAGCAGGACGGGATCATCGCCCTCCGTATAGTGCACCGTGTCGCCGGAGAGCCCGGCCACGACGGGCGGCGCATTCCCCGACCGGACCGGCGCCGAGAAGTTGAGGTCGTCGAGGATGAGGTTGCCGCCGGTATAGGTGAAGCGGACTTCGTCGATGTTGGAGCTGAGCCCCGTCACGTCGGCAAAGACGGGCACCGTGTTCGTGAAGCTCGACCCCGCGACCACGACGCCGTCGCGCAGCAGCTCGACCGTGTAGCTGCCGGCGGAGTAGACCGAAAAGGATCCGAGCCCGTTGCCGCCGGTCGGGCTGAAATTGGAGCCGTCGGCGGACTTGTAGCCGACCACATGCGTGCCGGCCCCGGTGCCGAACGACAGGTGATGGTCTGCGGTCACGCTGATCGTCGCCGCCGGATCGTCGCTGTAGAGGGTCAGGCCGAACAGAGTGACCGAACCGGTGCCGAGGTCTCCGGTGAGGCTGCTGAAGGACTGGCTGGCGGGTATGGGCACGGCGGCGTTCCCCTGTTGCGATCACCTTGCGTAACATGGCTCAGCCTGAGCGCAAAATGATTGCCGATGCCGCGAGTGCCACGAGACGCTGCTTCGGCATCGACGCCGATCCGTGGCGCCTGCGGATCGGCTCCGGGACGGCCGCGCCCTCGGGACCGGGTTGACAGCCTCGGCAGGGCTCGCTTCAGTCCGGGCTCGCCGGGGGGCCGATGAGCTCGACGAGGGATGATTTGCGCTGGATTCCGTTATGCTCCGTTCTCGCCGGCGTTCTCGCCGCCTCGCTGATGGTCGCGCCCGGCCTGGCGCAGCGCCACGAGGGCGGAGAGCCTGCCGGGGCGAGCGCTGCAGGCGGCATCCTCGGGCTGCTGCCGGCCGACGCCGTCACCGAGCACAGCCTCGATCTCGGCGGCCGGCGGCTCGACTATACGGCGACGATGGGCACGCTGGCGCTGTTCGATCCGAACGGCGAGCGGTCGGCGGCGATCGTCTACACGGCCTATGTCGCCAAGGGCGAGCCGGCCGAGACGCGCCCCGTGACCTTCGTGTTCAACGGCGGCCCGGGCGCCGCCTCCGCCTATCTGCATCTCGGCCTGGTCGGCCCCAAGGTGGCCGATCTCGGCCCGGACAGGGATGCCGCGAAGGCCCGCCTGCACGACAATCCCGACAGCTGGCTCGCCTTCACCGACCTGGTGATGATCGATCCGGTCGGGGCCGGCTGGAGCCGCGCCGCCAAATCGGACAAGGCCGGCGACCATTGGGGCGTGCGGGCGGACGCGCAGGCGCTCGCCAAGGCGGTGGCGCTCTACCTCGCCAAGACCGGCCGCACCGGCTCGCCGAAATACCTGCTCGGCGAGAGCTATGGCGGATTTCGCAGCGTGAAGGTGGCGCGGGCGCTGCAGCAGGACCAGGGCATCGTCCTCGACGGCATCGTCATGGTCTCGCCCTTCCTGGAAGGGCCGCTGCAGTTCGGCGCCAGCCGTTTCCCGCTCGGCGCCGCGCTGCAGTTGCCCTCGCTGGCGGCGGCCGAACTCGACCGCCGCGGCCGGTTCACGCCGGAAGCGCTGGCGGAGGCGGAGCGGTTCGCCCTGACCGACTATCTCACCACCCTGGCCGGACGCCCGCCGGAGGGCGAGGCCGCCGGCCGCTTCTATCGGCGCGTGGCCGAGCTCAGCGGCGTGCCGCTTGCCGACGTCGTGCGCACGCGCGGCTTCATCCGCGACGCCTATGTCAAGCGCGAGGACGAGGGGGAGAGCCGGATCGCCAGCCCCTATGACGCGGCCTCGTCCGCGCCCGACCCGTATCCGGAGTCGCTCTCCGACGACGGCCCGGATGCGGTTCTCGACGGCTATACTCAGGCGCTGGGCGGCCTGTTCGTCGGCTATGCCCGCGACGTGCTCGGCTTTCGCACGGATCTGACCTTCAACCTGCTCAACCGGGAGGTGGCCCAGAAGTGGGACTGGGGCCGGGACGGCGGGCTCGGCCAGGCGAGCATCGGCCGGGATCTGCGCGAGGCGCTGGCGCTCAATCCCGGGCTGCGCCTCCTGGTGGTGCACGGGCGCAGCGACGCGGTGACACCCTATTCGGTCAGCCGATACGTCCTCGACCACCTGCCGCCAATCGGCCCGGCGGGCCGCACCGCGCTCAAGCTCTATCCCGGCGGCCATATGTTCTATTTCACGCCCGACGCCCGCACCGCCTTCACCGCCGACGCGGCGGCCTTCTACCGCGAGGAGCGGTGAGCGGACGCTGGATCCGCCTTGCGCGGCGGCCGGCCGATGGCCTTGCCGCGGGCGGCCGCGCGATCGACCTCGTCGACGGAGTTCTCGCCTGTCCGCCCGATATCCCGGTTCGTACGCTTGCGGCCGCCCTGTTCGCGCAAGGCGTCGAGGCCGACGACGTCGTCGAAGCCGGCCCGGACCTGTCCCACCCCTGTCGCCTCATCCGCTTCGACACCCACGGCACCGTGTTCGTGATCGCCGAGCCGCTGCCCGAACTGGTCGCCCTCCTGAAGCTGCTGAAGCTGGAGAGCGCCGTGCACAAGCAGGGCTACGAGGTGGAGCGGATGTGAGCCGGGTGTTCGCCGTGGCGCGGAGGCCCGCTCAGTCGAGCGGCAGGCACCAGATCGCCAGGAACGGCTTCTCGTCCGTGCGCATGGCGTGGATGATGTTGGCGGGGTGTGGATCAGCCCGCCGATGCCGGGGCGGTTCCAGGCGCCCGCCTCCTGTCACCATTGGCCGCCAGACAGGGCGATGTAGAGCTCTTCCGGCGGATGCCGATGGTCGGGATAGGTGGTGTGGGGCGCCATCACGGATACGCCGATCTCCACCGTGTCGCTCGGCGCGATCCCGCCCGGACCGATGATCATCGCGTCGGCGTAGGCCTCGGCCAGGGAGGCAGGGTGGGGTCGCCGCGGCTATGCCGGCGCAGCTCCGGCTCGATGGCGCGAAACGCGGCGGCGGACGGGCGCTTCGGCTGCGTCGAGCTCGCGATGGCACCGGTCGAGATGCGCGCATGCCGGAGGCCGTGGCGTCCGGGCCGGCGATCGATCCGCCGCGCCGCCATGGGCACCGGCGAAGATCGGGCGACAGGCCGCCTCCTGCGGACCCTTGTCCCCGGCGCGAACCACCATCGCGGCTTGCAGAACCTCCAGGAAGGCACCGAGGCTCGGGGGCGCGGCCGAAGGCATCGTCGAGAAATTCCCTGCTGCGACAGCTTTAGCACGAAGCTGCGGTCGGACAACGCCCTCGGAGCCGGCCGACGCGCCCGCGGCTTCGGCCGGGGAAGACTGCGCTGGCGATCGTGCGATGGCGGATCGGCTATGTCCCCGGCGTGCAGGTCAGCGCCACCGCGGCGCCGGCGGGATCGCCGCTCTCCGCCGTGGCGAGCGCCGCGCCGTTGGCGCGCAGGAAGGCGGAGAGGAACAGGGGCTTCAGCGCCACGGGGGCGGCGTCCGAGGCGACCAGGCCGGCGAGGGCGCCCTTGGCGTCGAACACGCCGCCGGGCGTGGCGGCGGCGAGGGTCAGGCGGCGCGTGTCGTCGCCCGGGCCGGCCAGGGCGGCGACCGTGGTGGCGCTGCGGCCGCCGGAGCCGATCACGTCCACCGCTTCGCCCACGCCGAGCGGGGCGAGGCGCAGCGGCAGGGGCGCAGCCTTGGCCGGCGCCGGCAGGCGGACGAGGGCCGGGCCGTTGGCGGCGTCGCCGGCCACCACCCGCGCCTTGGCGCCGTCGGCCGTGGCCACCGTGGTGCAGCCGGCGACGAGCGCGGCCGAGGTCAGCACGTCGCCCCTGGACGACACGAGGAAGCCGACGCCGCTCTTCGGCGTAGGCGGGGCGCCGGCCGCGAGCGGCACGGGCGGGCCGGCCGGCTTGGCGGGGGGCGGCGGGGTCGCCGGAGCCTGCTGGGCCGGCTGCTGCAGCGCGGCCGGGGCCTGCGGCGGCGCTCCCTCCAGCGTCAGGGAGCCCGCCATGGCGATCGGGATGCGGTCGAAGCCCGGCGACAGCGTTGGATCCCAGCCGACGACGAAGCCGCGGCTGTCGCTGCCGGTCCTGAGGAAGCGCATGTAGAAGCTCATGCCGTCGACCGTGCCGGAGATGACGAAGAAATCCGGCCGGAGCAGCGAATAGGGCACCTTGCGGCCGGGCCGCTCGGCCTTGAGCCGGGCGAACAACGCCTCGAACGCCTCCTCGGCGACGGGATAGCGCAGGATGTCGACGGTGACGTTGCCGGTGGGGGAGGCGTATTTGACGCCGTGCTCGGTCGGCGTCTTCTTCGTCAGCAGCTTGGCGGGATAGCCGACCGTGACGCCCTGGGCGGTGACGGCCTTGAAGCCATAGGCGGCAAGGGCCTTGGCGGCAGCCTTGCCGAGCTGGTCGCGTTCGGCCGGCAGCAGGATGCCGGTGTCCTTGGTCTTGAGCCGCTTCTGGAAGGCGCGGATGCCGTCATAAGTCCGCTTGCCGAACTCGCCGGAGGCCAGGCTGTTGAGGTCGCCCGTCCAGATCAGGTCGCGCTGGATGGCGGCGACGGCCTCGGGGCCGAGCGCGTCGGCCGCGGTCTTGGCGAGGTCGAAGCCGGCGTCGGCCGGCTTGGCCGCGGCGGGCTTGGGGGCATCCGCCGGCTTGGTCTGGGCCAGGGCCGGCCCGGCGCTTGCGGCGGCGAGCATCGCCAGACCGAGGGCCATCGTCATCCGCATCGTTTCTCTCCAACACCGCCGCCGGATTCGCGCGTGACCTTACCCAAGGATGTGGCGGCGACAAAGTGCGCGGCGGAACAGGCGGATGCGCAATCAGGTGCCGGATCGGTCGCGGCGGGCGGCGAACCAGCGGTCGTGCGCCACCATGCCGACGAGCATGGCGGCCACGAACAGGATCGTCGGCGGCAGGCCGAGGCTCAGCGAGGCAAGCGCCGGCCCGGGGCAGAAGCCGGCCATGCCCCAGCCGACGCCGAACAGCGCCGAGCCGAGGATGAGCGGCCGGTCGATACGCGTGGCCGCCGGCATATGGAACGTCTGGTCGAGCAGCGGCCCTCGCATGCGGCGCGATAGCCCGACGCCGATGAAGGCGACGGCGACCGCGCCGGCGAGGACGAAGGCGAGGCTCGGATCCCAGGCGCCGCCGATGTCGAGGAAGCCGCGCACGCGCACGGGGTCGAGCATGCCGGAGAGCGACAGGCCGAAGCCGAAGAGCGCGCCCGAGACCCCCGCGGCCAGGATGCGGAGCGGCGCGGCGTTCATAGCCCGGCCATCCGCATCGCGGTGACGGTGGCGACGCCCGTTGCCAGGAAGGTGGCGACGGCGGCCATGGATCGCGGCGACAGGCGGGCGAGGCCGAGGACGCCGTGGCCGCTGGTGCAGCCCGAGCCCATGCGGGTGCCGAAGCCGACGAGGAGGCCGGCCAGGACGATCAGCGGCCAGGACACCGGAATGGTTACCGCCGGCCAGCGGCCGAAGGCGGCGAGGAAGAGCAGCGGACCCGCCATGAGGCCGGCCACGAAGGCGGCGTTGACCGGGACCTGGGCGCCCTGGGCAAGGCGGCCGACGATGCCGCTGATGCCGGCGATGCGGCCGTTGACGAGCAGCAGCATGGCGGCGGAAAGGCCGATCAGCATGCCGCCGAGGAGCGAGGGCCAGTAGGATGTCATGGCGAGCCTCCGTCGGTGCCGGCGTCAGGATGCCAGCTTCTCGCGCAGCCGCGTCCAGCGCTTGCGCCCCATGGCATCCTCGGCCGCCATGCGCAGCGCCCGCCGTTCCGTGACCAGCACCACCAGGCGCTTGCCGCGCGTGATGGCGGTGTAGAGCAGGTTTCGCGCCAGCATGGGGTAGTGGCCGTTGGCGAGCGCGATCACCACGGCCGGATATTCCGAGCCCTGGGCCTTGTGGATGGTGGTGGCGTAGGCCGGCACCAGGCTGTCGAGCTGGTCGGCGGTGTAGAGCACGTCGCGGCCGTCATAGCTGACCGTGAGCGTGCCGGCGCGCGGGTCCGTCGACTTGACGTAGCCGATGTCGCCGTTGAACACCTCCTTCTCATAGTCGTTGTCGGTCTGCATCACCTTGTCCTGCGGGGCGAAGGTGCCGAACTCGCGGACGATGGCGCCCTCCCGGGCCGGGTTCAGCACTTCGCGCAGCGCCTGGGTCAGGGCGAGCGAGCCGAGCGGACCGCGGTTCATCGGCGTCAGCACCTGGACCTCGCGCACGGGGTCGAGGCCGAAGCGGCGCGGCAGGCGGCTGGTGACGATCTCGACGATCTTCTGCACGCCGTCCTCGGCCGAGTTCATCTCGACCACGAAGAAGTCGCCC
Source organism: Labrys sp. Lb11 (assembly GCF_057554225.1). Classification (NCBI taxonomy): domain Bacteria; kingdom Pseudomonadati; phylum Pseudomonadota; class Alphaproteobacteria; order Hyphomicrobiales; family Xanthobacteraceae; genus Labrys; species Labrys sp. Lb11. Next base: position 658,889 of record NZ_BAAJOT010000002.1, on the reverse strand, counting down.
TCGTCCGGGCTTCTCGCACCCTCGGGCACGACGCCCTCGTTCACGGCATGGGCGGCGGCGATGATCCGGCTCTCGCCGGCCTGGCGGAACACCTCGGTCAGCCGCACCACGGTGACGGCCTCGGAGGCGATGATGTCGGCCAGCACCTGGCCCGGCCCGACCGAGGGCAACTGGTCGGAATCGCCGACCAGGATCAGCGCCGCATGCGGCGGCAGGGCGTCGAGCAGGGCCTGCATCAGCTCCGCATCGATCATGCTCGCCTCGTCGGCGATGACGAGGTCGATGCCGAGCGGGTAGCTCCTCTGGCGGCGGAACTGCCCGGTGACAGGGTCGATCTCCAGCAGGCGGTGGATGGTCTTGGCTTCCCGGCCGGTGCTCTCGGACATGCGCTTGGCGGCGCGACCGGTGGGCGCGCACAGGGCGACGTCGACCTCGCGCGCCTCCAGCGCCTTGAGGATGGTGTCGATGATGGTGGTCTTGCCGACGCCGGGGCCGCCGGTGATCACCAGGCATTTGGAGGCGAGGGCGGTCTCGACCGCCAGGGCCTGCGCCGGGGCGAGGCGCTTGCCGGTGCGCGCCTCGGCCGCCAGCACCGCATGCGACAGGCCGTCCTGCCGCCAGGGCGGATGGCCGCCCGCCAGGAGCTTCAGCCGCTCGGCGACGGCGTTCTCGGCCTTCCACAGCGGCGGCAGGAAGTAGGACGGCTTGCCCTCGATGGTGTCGGCGATGATGGTGCGCGTCTGCAGGAAGCGGGAGGTGGCCTCATCGAGCAGGCTGTCGTCGACCCCGAGCAACCGGGCGGCACGCTCGAACAGAACCTCGCGCGGCACGCCGCAATGGCCGTTCATCGCGCCTTCCTGCAGGGCGGAATAGAGCCCGGCCGCCAGCCGTGCCGGATCCTCGCGCTCGCGCCCCAGGCTCATGGCGAACTGGTCGGCGGTCTGGAAGTCGAAACCCTTGATCTCGCGGGCGAGGCGATAGGGGTCTTCCCGGATCAGCTCGATGGCCCGCGGCCCGAACACCTTCTGCACCTTGGCGGCCCGGGTCGGGCCGAGGCCGTGCTCGGTGAGGAAGAGCAGCACGTCGCGGAAGCCCTGCTGCGCCGTCCAGCCCTCGCGGATGCGCCGCACCCGCTCGGCGGAGAGGCCCGGCACGGCGGCAAGCCGTTCGGGCTCCGAGTCCAGCACCTTCAGCGTGTCGCGGCCAAAGGCTGCGACCAGCTTCTTGGCGGTCTCCTGGCCGATGCCGCGCACCAGGCCGGAGGCGAGATAGCGCTCGATGCCGCTGGCGGAGGCCGGCGGCGTGGTCTCGATCGTATCGGCCTTGAACTGCGGGCCGCGGTCGCGGTCGATCACCCATTGGCCGGTGGCTTCCAGCCGCTCGCCCGGCGCCACGGCGGCGATGCGGCCGACGACGGTTGCCAGATCCTTGCGGCCCTTGGCTTTGACCCGGAGCACGGCAAAGCCGTTCTCCTCGTTGTGGTAGGTGACGCGGTCGATGACGCCCGACAGCGTGCGTTCCGCCGGAGCCTCGCCCGGCTGCGCCGCCTGCCGCTGAGCGCCCGAATCGCGCTGGAACTGCCTGTCTGCCATGGCTCTCAGGATGGGCAGACGCGCCGGGAATGTCGAGGCCGGAGCATCCTCGTGCGTCCGTCCGCGACGTCCGATCGGGCGCCGTTGGCAAAGCCCGCTGTAACAAAGGTAACACCACATGGTCAGGGGGACGCGGCCTGTGTGAAGCGGCACAGATCTGGGCCGGCGGCGGGCCTAGAACCGGACATGCCCATGCTGAGCCGGACCCCGGCCATTGGGATTCCGACAATTCAATCCAACCGAAGAGGTTCAGACATGCTTCGCCATGCATTGCTGGCCGTCGCCGCTTCCGTTGCGTTGTCCGGCGCCGCCAATGCCGGGACGACCGGTCATTCCGCGCTTCTGGCCACCGTTACGACCTACAAGCCGATCCAGGGTTTCAGCCAGATCGTCGGCGACAAACGTTTCATCGGCTATTTCCTGCCGGAAAACGGCGCCTGCTCCGTAACCGTCATGGTGGCGCTCGCGAACGACGAGCGCCTGGTGATGGCTCCGCAGCGCGTCACCCTCACCATCAAGGCGGCCGACCGCGCCGAGGTCGCTGCCGGCAACGGCGATGCCCTCGGCATCGCCTGCACGGCCGATGCCGACCGCATCGTCGTGGCGCCGCTGACGCTGCCGCATTCGGGAGCGCCGATCAACTGAGGGCACGGGCGGCGACGCATCCGTGGCGCCGGCCTCTCAATCCGGCGCCACGTCGACGGAAACGCGCAGGGTGTGGCCGGCCGATGCCATGATCACGCCGTCCACCGGAGCGACGTCGGCATAGTCGCGGCCGACGGCGAGGCGGATATGGTCCTCGCCGGCGAGGACGGCGTTGGTCGGGTCGAGGTCGACCCAGCCGGCGGCGCCGCCGCACCAGGCCGAGACCCAGGCATGGGTGGCGTCGGCGCCGATCAGGCGCGGCTGGCCCGGCGGCGGGCGGGTTCTGAGATAGCCGCTGACATAGGCGGCCGGGACGCCGAGCCCGCGCAGGCCGGCGATCATCCAATGGGCGAAGTCCTGGCAGACGCCGTGTCGGCGCTCGGCCAGTGTCTCGAGCGGGGTGGAGACGTCGGTGGCGCCGGCATCGTAGACGAACTCGTCCCGGATTCGCGTCATCAGCTCGACGGCAGCATCCAGCACCGGTCGCCCGGGGGCGAAGGACACCCGCGCATAATCCCGTGCCGCGGCGAGCAGCGGCACATGTCGGCTGGGGAAGAGGCCGTGGACCGGCGCGGTGCGCGACAGGTCGGCCATGGCGAGGGCTTCGCAGGCCGCTTCCTCCCAGGCCGGCGTCAGCAGGGCGTGCGGCGGCTCGAACGGCTGCACCTCGACCCGCACCCGCGACTCGAAGCGGTGCCGCGCCGCCGGCTCGGAGAAGCGGACGTGAGTGGTGCGGTTGCCGAAGAAGTCCTGCGTCTCGACATATTCGACGGGGTGCGGGTCGATGGCCAGAGACGCCGACAGCACATGCTGCCGGCCCTCGGTGGCGGGCAGGAGGTGGAGCACGCAGCGCCCCGAGGAGACGTCGGCGGGGTAGCTGTAGAGAGTGGTGTGGCGCACGGTATAGCGCATCAGCCCAGGCCTTCCTGCGTCTCCACCGGAGCCTCGCCCTGGCCGAAGTAGCGGGCCGTGACTTCGTCGGAGAGGGCGAAGAGCCGGTTCTCGATCGACAGGATCATCGTCTCGTCCACATCCCGGGCTTCGCTGACCTCGACGGCTGTCCTCAGGGTGCGGATGGTCTTGCCCGGCGGGTCGATGCTGCCCTCGCCGGCGAGGTCGGGAAGGTGGGCGAGGTGGTCGGCCAGGCGTTCCAGCTGGAACGCCACGGAGCGCGGATTGCCGTCGTCGAGCAGGACCAGGTCGAGCACCGGCAGGCGCAGCGTGCCCATCAGGTAACGGGCGCGATAGGTGATGCGGCTGTCGGTGACCTTCAGCAGGGCGTCGAGGGCGCCCTCGGAGGCGTCGGGATCGGCGAGCCGCCGCGCCATGCGGCAAGTGAGGGCGCCGCGCTCGATGCGCCGCCCGATCTGCATGAAGCGCCAGCCGGAGATGCGGTTCATGTTCTCCTGCGCCAGGCCCGACAGGGCGGCGAGGACGCGCAGCGCCCGGTCGGCTCGGTCGACCGGCGCAAGCTCGGCGTCGTCCTCGATGCCCTGGCGCAGGTCGGCCAGGGCACGGGTGGCGTCGGGCGACAGGCGTTCGCGGATGACCGAGGCGGTGCGGCCGGCGGCTCGCACCATCACCGGCACCGCGCCGATACCCTCGCCGCCGAGGGCCTGGCGGACGACCTCGTCGGCGTCGACGGTGAGGCCGCCGCCGAGCCGGGCCAGCACCTTGCGCGGGGCGGCGAGGTTGTCGGCGTCGCGCGCCGCAGCGCCCCAGGAGATCAGCAGGTTGGCGAGGCGCGCCGGGGCGTCGCCGGTTTCGTCCGGTGCCTCCACGGCGAGCTCGGCCAGGGCGCGCACCAGGCGCAGCGTCGCTTCGATGCGCTCGAGATAGCGCCCGAACCAGAACAGGTTGTCGGCGGCGCGGCTCGGCAGATGGCCGAGGCGGCGGCGAATGGCGACGCGGCCGGGCTGGGGCAGCAGCGACACGGTCTCGACCGGACCGTCGGCGGTGACCCAGACGTCGGCGGAACGGCCGCCGCGCTGCATGGAGAGGGCGTGGGCATCGCCGCTGTCGGCGACGCGGCAGAAGCCGCCATGCATGACGCGCCAGCCCTGCGGCGTGGCGACGGCGAAGACACGCAGGGTGAAGGGGCGCGGCTCCAGCCGGTCGCCGGTCCACACCGGCATGGTGGAGAGCTTGACCACCTCCTGCGCCACGATGTCGAGGGCGTGGGCTTCGACCAGTCCGTCGAGGCCGGCGGCCGGTGGGCCGCCGTCGCGCGCCAGCCCGGGCAGCGGCCGGGCGAAGGCGGGCGACACCGCCAGTTCGCCGAGGCGCTCGCGCACCCCGGCGCGCACCGTCGCATCGCCGCACCACCAGGTGGCGACATTGGGCAGGAGCAGATCCTCGCCCAGGAGGCGTCGCGCCAGGGCCGGAATGAAGGCCAGCATGGCGCGGGCCTCGACCAGGCCGGCGCCGAGGCTGTTGGCGAGCGCCACCGAGCCGGCACGCACCGCCTGCACCAGTCCGGGCACGCCGATGCGCGAGGACGAGGCGAGCTCGAGCGGGTCGCAATATTCGGCGTCGAGGCGGCGCAGCAGCACGTCGATGCGCTTCAGCCCCTCGATGGTGCGGACATAGACGACATCGTCCTGCACGGTGAGGTCGCCGCCCTCGACCAGCAGGAAACCGAGATAGCGGGCGAGATAGGCGTGCTCGAAATAGGTCTCATTGGCCGGTCCGGGCGTCAGCAGCCCGATGCGCGAGCCCTCGCGCCCGGCCTTGGCGGCGAGGGCGCTGCGCATGGCCTGGAAGAAACCGGCAAGCCGTTCGACATGCATGTCGCGATAAAGGGCGGGCAGGGCGCTGGAGATGGCCAGCCGGTTCTCCACGGCATAGCCCATGCCGGACGGCGCTTGGCAGCGATCGCCGAGCACCCACCAGCGTCCGTCCCGGGCGCGGGCGAGATCGACGGCATGGACCAGCAGATGCTCGCCGCCCTTCTGCATCACCCCGGCGAGCGGGCGCAGGAAGGCGGGGTTGCCGGCGACGACGGCGGCCGGCAGCGCACCCTCGCGCACCAGCCGGGCCGGGCCGTAGAGGTCGGCCAGGATCATTTCCAGCAGCCGGGCGCGCTGGATCACGCCGGCCTCGATGCCACGCCATTCCGTGGCCGGGATGACCAGCGGCACATGGGCGAGCGGCCAGGGCCGCTCGCCGCCGTCCTCTGCATCATAGATGCGGTAGTAGACGCCGGAGTCCCGCAGATGCCGGTCGGCCCGGGCAAAGCGCTGCCGCACGCCCGCGCTGCCGGCGCGGGCAAGGTCGGCGAGCACCGGTGCCCAATGCGTGCGGACCTGCCCGCGCGCATCGACGAGCTCATCCGCAGTATCGGCAATAGGTGAGTAGCCGGCTAACAGGCGGCTCCAGGCCGCGGATTTAGGGGCGGAGAGCATGGGCGGGCGCTGCGGCCCCAGGGGCCTGTTCGCGAACGGGTGAAACGGTTGGGCGTCGAGCCTGGCGCCTGTGCGGGACGCCGCAGCTCCAGCCTCGCGGCGACGCCGGAGTCATTCCGGCTTGACGGGGGAAGGGATCGGCTGGCGTCGCGCCTGAAGCAGTCGACTGCCGGCCTGCCGGCGGTGCGGTGCGAGCCCTCATCCGCGCGGCCGCCGCAGATCCAGGGTCAGCGGGAATTCGAGCGAGGGCTCGAGCGGCGGCGGGGCGATCGGGCCGGGCGTGTGGCCGATGCTCTCGAAGCGGGCCAGGCGCCGGGCCTCGGCCTCGTAGGCGTTGACCGGGAAGGTATCGTGGCTGCGCCCGCCGGGATGGGCGACGTGATAGACGCAGCCGCCCAGCGAGCGGTTCGACCATCCGTCGATCACGTCGAAGGTGAGCGGCGCATGCACGGGAATGGCCGGATGCAGGCCGGAGGCGGGCTGCCAGGCCTTGAAGCGCACGCCCGCCACCGCCTCGTCGGCACGGCCCGTCGGCTTCAGCGGCACGCGGCGGCCGTTGCAGGCGACGACATGGCGCTGCGGATTGAAGCCGTCGATCTTGACCTGCAGGCGCTCGACGGAGCTGTCGACGTAGCGCACGGTGCCGCCGGCCGCGCCCTCTTCGCCCAGGACATGCCAGGGCTCGAGCGCCTGGCGGATCTCGATGTCGACGCCATGGCGGTCGACGCTGCCGCAGAGCGGGAAGCGGAACTCGCGCTGCGCCTCGTACCAGACGGGGTCGAAGGCGTAGCCGGCGCGGTCGAGGTCGCCCAGCACCTCCAGGAAATCCGCCCAGACGAAATGCGGCAGCATGAAGCGGTCGTGCAGCGACGTGCCCCAGCGGGTGAAGCCGCCGGTCTGCGGCTCGCGCCAGAACCAGGCGACCAGCGCCCGCAACAGCAGTTGCTGGGCCAGGCTCATGCGGTGGTCCGGCGGCATCTCGAAGGAGCGGAACTCCAAAAGGCCGAGCCGGCCGGCGGTGCCGTCGGGCGAATAGAGCTTGTCGATGCAGATCTCGGAGCGGTGGGTGTTGCCGGTGACGTCGACCAGGAGGTTGCGGAACAGGCGGTCGACCAGCCAGGGCGGCGGGGTCAGGCCGCCGGGGCCTTCGACCTGCGCCAGGGCGATCTCCAGTTCGTAGAGGCCGTCGTGCCGGGCCTCGTCGATGCGGGGCGCCTGGCTGGTCGGGCCGATGAACAGGCCGGCGAACAGGTAGGAGAGCGAGGGGTGGCGCTGCCAGTACAGCACCAGGCTCTTCAAGAGGTCCGGGCGGCGCAGGAACGGGCTGTCGGCCGGCGTCGAGCCGCCGAGCACCACGTGGTTGCCGCCGCCGGTGCCGACATGGCGGCCGTCGACCATGAACTTCTCGGCGCCGAGGCGGGTCTGGCGCGCATCCTCGTAGAGCGTCTGCGTGATGCGCACGCAGTCGCGCCAGGAGGAGGCGGGCTGGACGTTGACCTCGATCACGCCGGGATCGGGCGTCACCTTGATCACGTCGATGCGCGGGTCGAAGGGCGGGGGATAGCCCTCGATGTGGACGGCGAGATCCTCCGCCTCGGCGGTGTCCTCGACCGCGGCCAGCAGGTCCAGGTAGTCCTCGATGGTCTTCACCGGCGGCATGAAGGCGCAGAGCACGCCGTCGCGCATCTCGAAGGCGATGGCGGTGCGCACCACGCCGAACACCATGTCGGCGGCCGCCTCCTGCCCGACCTGCTGCTGGCGGACTTCGGCGGGGGCCTCGACCTTGCGATGGGGCTGGCTGAGGGCGTCGCGCGTCGGCAGGTCGCCGCGCGGGGCGAGCGGGTCGGCCTCGACCATGTAGGGATAGGAGGCGGCGGGAACATGGGGCAGGGAGGACAGCGGCATGCGGAAGCCGACCGGCGAATCCCCGGGCACCAGGAACAGCCGGCCGCGCCTGAGCCTCCAGTGCTCGCTGATCCAGTCGCCGCCGCCGCGCGCATCGGCGTTCCACTTCTGCACCGGCAGGACATAGCCGGCCGGCTGGTCGAAGCCGCGGTCGAAGACGCGGGCGATGCGGGCCCGCTCCTCAGGGTCCTTCAGCCGGGAATCGATCGGGTCGACATTGTCGGGCAGGCTGGCTTCCTGCATCAGCCAGTGCGCCGTGTCCTCGTAGGCGGGGACGACATAGTCGGAGCCGATGCCGAGCCGCTCGGCGACGCCCTGGGCCAGGATGCGGATCGGCCGCGGATCCTCCCGGCGGCGCTGGCCGTTCCGGGGCGGCCCGGGTTCGCGGGCGATGCGCTCGGGGTTGCGCCAGATCGGCTGGCCGTCCTTGCGCCAGTAGAGCGCGAAGGCCCAGCGCGGCAGGCTTTCTCCGGGATACCACTTGCCCTGGCCGTGATGCAGGAAGCCGCCGGGGGCGAAGGAGGCCTGAAGGCGGCGAACCAGCGAGTCGGCGAGGCCCCGCTTGGCCGGACCGACGGCGGCGGTGTTCCATTCCTCGCCCTGATAGTCGTCGATCGAGACGAAGGTCGGCTCGCCGCCGAGGGTCAGGCGCACGTCCTGCGCAGCGAGATCGCGATCGACGATCTCGCCGAGGGCGTCGAGGGCCTGCCAGCTCGCCTCCGAGAAGGGCAGGGTGATGCGCGGGGTTTCGGCGATGCGCGTCACGCTCATCTCGAAGCCGAACTCGGTGTTCACCGGGCCGAAGGCGCTGATCGAGCCGGTGATCGGCGCGGCCGAGCCGTAATGCGGCGTCGAGGCGAGCGGGATGTGGCCCTCGCCGGTGAGCAGGCCGGAGGTGGGGTCGAGGCCGATCCAGCCGGCGCCGGGGATATAGGCCTCGCACCAGGCGTGCAGGTCGGTGAAGTCGGTGTCGGTGCCGCGCGGGCCGTCCAGCGCCTTGAGGTCGTGCTTGAGCTGGATGAGATAGCCGGAGACGAAGCGGGCGGCGATGCCCAGGCGCCGCAGGATCTGCACCATGAGCCAGCCGGTGTCGCGGCAGGAGCCGGAGCCCAGCGTCAGCGTCTCGTCCGGGGTCTGCACGCCCGGCTCCATGCGCACGGTGTAGGAGATGTCCTGCTGCAGCCGCTGGTTCAGGTCGACCAGGAAGTTGACGGTGCTGGGGGCGCTCCTGTCGACCGTGGCCATGAAGGCGTCGAGCGGGCCGCCGGCCGGATCGAGCTCGAGATAGGGCGCGAGTTCGTGCTTCAACTCGGCCGGATAGGCGAAGGGGAATTTTTCGGCGGTCTCCTCGACGAAGAAGTCGAACGGGTTGACCACGGCCATGTCGGCGACGAGGTCGACCTGGATGTCGAGGCGGGTGGCCTGCTCGGGAAAGACCAAGCGGGCCAGCCAGTTGCCGTGCGGGTCCTGCTGCCAGTTGATGAAGTGCCCGGCCGGCTCGACCTTCAGCGCATAGCTGATGATCCGGGTGCGCGCGTGGGGGGCCGGCCGCAGGCGGATGACCTGGGGGCCGAGCGAGACCGGACGGTCGTAGCTGTAGGTGGTGCGGTGATGCAGCGCTGCGACGATCGACAAGGAACAGGCCCGCGAGAAGGTTGTACGCGCCATAACCTATCGGAGCCCAGTGGTTAGGCAAGCCTAATAGGAAGGCAGCGTTCCCGATGCTCCTCGATCTCCTCCGTATTGCGACCGACGCGGCGACCTGTCGCGGCCTAACCGCTGCGGCCTGATGCAGGGCCGGCGCATCTGCGTCAGCCGTTATAGTCGGCCATCGCCCTGATGATCGAGTTCCTCGCCGGACCGCTGATGGGCGAATGCCTGTCCTTCGAGGCGGCCGAGGCCGACAACCGCGACGGCGGCCCGCCCCGTGGCGGCGAGCTGATCATTGCGATCGATCCCGCCCGCTTCGGCGATCCGGCGGGATATCTCGCCCATGGCGAGCGCCTGTTCGCGGCGATGCTGGCGCAGGAGGGCGTGCGCCTGCCCGGCGCGCGCCGCCAGGCCGAGCGCGCCCGGACGCAGGTGCAGGGCATCGCCGTCGAGGCGACGCTGCACGAGACGATCCTGGCACTGGCGGAGGGCGAAGGACGAGCCGGTGCATGATGCCTCCGGCACGCGCTGCTCTCCCGCCGGGCCGAAGCTCCGCTCAACGCAAATCGGCCGGGACGAGAGGCTGGCTGGCCGCTTCGATCGCCTGTCGCAGACGACGGGCCTTGATCTCGCCGCGCGGCCATCCGACCGGCGTTCGGCCCTTCGCTTCCGGATAATAGCGCCATCCGGCGAGGTCGGGAGCAGGCTTCACGCTCCGCAGCTCGCCACGCCCGATCTTTCTCGGAACGAGGACCTGGAAGCCGAAGACATCATCCCTGTCACGAAAGAGTGCGACGGCCTGCGCGGCGCTGACTTCGACGTGGGGCTGATGGAACCGTCCGACCAGGACCGGCTGGTCGTCCGGGATCACGAAGGTGACGGCGCAGGACGACCTGTATCCACGACGCTTCAGTTCCCGCACCCATTGAAAAACTCGGACGTAATCGGGGACAATCGGTACGCAGAAGACATATCGCGGCTGTCCGGGAGGACTCCGCGACGGCCGCAGGCCACCCCGCGCAATCCTGGAGGCAAAGCGGGCATCGGTGACGTACAGGAAACGGGCGATGGCTTCGGCTCCTCGATAGCCCTTTGGTGGTGATTGGCGCGTTTGTCCGCGAGTTGGTCATCGTGGGCAGACCGTTGCTCGCCGATCTGCAAGGTCAGGTCCGGGACGATGTCTCGTGACCCAGGCCGATCCTCGCCAGCCGGATCAATTCGGGCAGGACAGTTCTTACCTCCGCGATCAACGCCACATTTGACCTCGGTTCCGCAGGGATCGTCCGCGCTTCTCGCATGGATCAGAGACCCTGTCACGCAGCGTCAACCTGAGGTGATGGCCCGGCGCTCTTGGACGCACAGCAGGCGCCGCGGCAGGAGCCGGGTCATTCGGCGATCCGCGGCTCGGTGCATGCCAGCAGGCCGCCGCCCCGGTCGAACACGACGATGTCGAGGCCGATGCCGGTGCCCTGCAGCACCCTGGCCGCGGTGGTCCAGCCCTCGGCGGCGACGGTCGGGGCCAGCGCCAGGCCGGCGCGGGCGGCGATCTCCAGGGCGTCGACCGCGGTGTTGGCCTGCGCCACCTCGGCCACGACGGCCGGATCGGCGCCCAGCGCCGCGGTGCGCTCGGCCAGCCAGCGGAAATCGACGGCACCGGAGCGCGAATGCAGGTCGAGGAAGCCCTGCGCCAGCTTGGTCATCTTGGCGAAGCCGCCAGCCACGGTGACGCGGCCGACCGGATGCTTGCGGATATATTTCAGCATGCCGCCGACGAAGTCGCCCATGTCGATCAGGGCGATCTCAGGCAGGCCATAGAGCCGCGCCACCGCCTCCTCCGAGGCCGAGCCGGTGGCGCCCGCCACATGGTCGAGGCCGGCGGCGCGGGCGACGTCGATGCCGCGATGGATCGAGTGGATCCAGGCCGAGCAGGAGAAAGGCACGACGATGCCGGTGGTGCCGAGCACCGACAGGCCGCCGACGACGCCGAGGCGCGGATTGAGCGTCTTGCGGGCGATGGCCTCGCCGCCCGGGATCGAGAGGGTGACGAGCACGTCGCCCGAGCCGCCATGGGCCGCCGCCGCTTCGGCGATCGCCTGCCGGATCATCGCCCGCGGCGCCGGGTTGATCGCCGGCTCGCCGACCGCGAGCGGCAGGCCGGGGCGCGTCACCGTGCCGACGCCCTCGCCGGCGGCAAAGCCGACGCCCGAGCCGGGCGGTCCGTGGCGCACGCAGGCCTTGACCACGACGCCATGGGTCACGTCCGGGTCGTCGCCCGCATCCTTGACGATGCCGGCCATGGCCTCGGTGTCCGTCATCTCGTGCAGCGCCAGGGCAAAGGCCGGCGTCTGGCCCTTGGGCAGGGTGATGGCGACGGGGTCGGGGAAGGTGCCGCCGAGCAGGGCGGCATAGGCGGCCTTCGCCGCGGCGGCGGCGCAGGTGCCCGTCGTCCAGCCATAGCGCAACGGGCCGTCCGGCAGGTCAGCGGCCATGGCGAGACCCGTGGGGAGGAAGCCTCGTCATTCCGGCAGGGGAATGAACTCCGGGTCGCCCGGCACCGTGTCGAAGCGGCCGAGCTTCCAGTCGGCCTTGGCCTGCTCGATGCGCTCCTGCGACGAGGAGACGAAGTTCCACCAGATGTGGCGCGGCCCGTCCATGGTGGCGCCGCCGAGGACGGCGAAGCGCGCCGCGGTGACGGCCGTCACCATGAGCCGGTCACCTGGCCGCAGCACCAGCAGCGAGCCGACGCCGAAGACGTCGCCGGCGATGTCGATCTCGCCGGCGACCACGTAGATCGCCCGTTCCTCGCAGTCGGCATCCAGCGGCAGCTTCGCGCCGGGCTCCAGCGCAGCGTCGACATAGAGCGTCTCCCAGTCGGTGCGCACCGGCGCGGTCAGCCCATAGGCGGAGCCCATCAGCACGCGCGCCACCTTGCCCTCGGCCCTGAGTTCCGGCATGGCCTCGGCGGGATAGTGCCGGAAGGAGGCCTCGCTCTCCTCCACGTCCCTGGGAAGGGCGACCCAGGCCTGCAGGCCCATCATCGAGAAGCCGGTCCTGCGCGCCTCGGCGCCCGTGCGCTCGGAATGGACGATGCCGCGGCCGGCGGTCATCAGGTTGATGGCGCCCGGCCGGATCGCCTCGGCGGTGCCGAGGCTGTCGCGGTGCATGATCTCGCCGTCGAACAGGTAGGTGACGGTGGACAGGCCGATATGGGGGTGCGGGCGCACGTCGAAGGCCTCGCCGGGGCGGAAGGTCGCCGGCCCCATCTGGTCGAGGAAGATGAACGGGCCGACCATGCGCCGGCGGGCACTCGGCAGGGCCCGGCGCACGGAGAAGCCGCCGAGGTCGCGGGAGCGGGCGACGATCAGGCTCTCGATGGCATCGCAGGCGAACGCATCGCCCGGGGCGGGATCTTCGGCTGGCATGACGGACATTGCGCACGGTCCTTTCAAGGCGAGCGAAACCGGTGAGAGTGTGTCAACATACGATCCCTATGAGATGCGGCAAAACCGTTTGTGAGGCCATATGCGGGTCGGCTCGGCGCTCGATGCCCTGGATTTCGTCATCTCCGGCATGCCGTCGCTCGACCGGCGCCAAAAGCTCGATGCCTATGGCACGACGCAGGCCCTGATCGAGCGCCTGCGCGGCATCGGCCGCGCCCGCGGCCTGCCGGCGAGCCTGATCAATGCGCAACTCCTGAAGATTCAGTTCTCCGTCGAGACCCTGGCCGGTCTCGGCGGCGGCAGCGCTTCCGACGAGCAGCAGCTCGGCGACGTGCATGAAGCGCTCGGCGCGCTCGCCGGTCCGACCTGCTTCGGGCAGCATCTCGACGCGATCGAATAGGGCACGCCCGCGAAGTTGATGGGTGCAAGGCCGGCCGATCCCGGCTATGAGGCGGGGCCCCACACCGAAGGATTGCATCGAATGACCGCGACGCTCGTGCTCTGCCGCCACGGCCAAAGCGACTGGAACCTGAAGAACCTGTTCACCGGCTGGCGCGATCCCGACCTGACCGAGAAGGGCGTCGCCGAGGCGCGCGCGGCCGGACAGCGCCTCGCCGCCCTCGGCATCACGTTCGACATCGCCTTCACCTCGGCCCTGGTGCGCGCCCAGCACACCTGCCGGCTGATCCTGGAGGAGGTCGGCCAGCCCGGGCTCGAGACCATCCGCGACCAGGCGCTGAACGAGCGCGACTACGGCGACCTCTCCGGCCTCAACAAGGACGAGGCCCGGGCCAAGTTCGGCGAGGAGCAGGTGCATATCTGGCGCCGGTCCTACGACGTGCCGCCGCCCGGCGGAGAGAGCCTCAAGGACACGGCGGCGCGGGTGCTGCCCTATTACGTCCACCGGGTGCTGCCGCAGGCCATGGCCGGCAAGACCGTGCTGGTCGCCGCCCACGGCAATTCGCTGCGCGCCCTGATCATGGCGATGGAAGGCCTGACCAGGGAGCAGATCCTCAAGCGCGAGCTGGATACCGGCGTGCCGATCGTCTACCGCCTCAACCCGGACACGACGATCGCCGAGACGCTCGAACTGCGCGGGTAGGCTTCCTCCCGGAGGCGGCAGTGCCCGCCCGCAAGCCAAAGCGTTTTGCGATTTGACGGACTCGCGTCAAGTCGCAAAGACGCGTCGAAACAAGGAGCTGGAGAAAAGCGCGTTTCCACCAAACGCGCTTTTCTCTAGGGCGCGCCATAGTCCGGGCCGCGCCTGGCGATCGCCAGCGCCCTGGCAAATTCGTCGGCAAAGCCCGCTTTCTCGGCCGCTCCGAGATAGCGGGCGATCTCGACGGCGCTGCCGCGCTGCACCAGCGCCAGGCGCGTCACGCCGAATTCCTCGATCTCGTCGCGCTGCAGGCGGACCCAGCGCGGGTTGAAGCTCCATTCGCGCTGTCTGCCGGTGGGGTCGCTGCGCCAGAACATGAGCCTGACATGGGTGAGCAGCAGGCGTTCATGCCGCCGCGCGTCCCGGTAGTTCAGGCGGAAGAAGATGTAGAGCAGCGCCACGTCGACGCCGAAGAAGCCGATCACCGGCCAGGCGCCGAGCAGGTAGAAGGGGATGCTGAACAGGGTGGAGACCGTGCCCACCGCCAGCAGCAGGATGCGGAAGCCGCGGCGGCCGAGCGAGCGGTGCGGGATCAGCACCGCGTCGAAAACGGCCTCCTCGGCCTCGGCTTTCCGATTGTCTGGGCTCATGCGGCGCCATTATAACCCAAGCATGCCGCCCCGCCAGACCAAGCCTTCCGCACCGATCCCGATCTCCGCCGCGACAAAGCCGCGCGCCAAGGCGAAAGCCAATGCCGAAGCGGCCCGTGCGGCCTCCGGGCGGGATGCGCTGCCGTCCGCCGAGATCGCCGAGATCTTCCGACGTTTCCAGGCGCACGACCCCGAGCCGAAGGGCGAACTCGACTACGTCAACCCCTACACGCTGCTGGTGGCGGTGGTGTTGTCGGCACAGGCGACCGACGCCGGCGTCAACAAGGCGACAGGGCCGCTGTTCAAGGTGGCCGACACGCCGGCCAGGATGGTGGCGCTGGGCGAGGAGCGGCTGCGCGACCATATCAAGACCATCGGCCTCTATCGCAACAAGGCCAGGAACGTCATCGCCCTGTCGGAGCGGCTGATCGCCGACTACGGCGGCGAGGTGCCGCAGACGCGCGAGGCGCTGGAGACCCTGCCCGGCGTCGGCCGCAAGACGGCGAACGTCGTGCTCAACATCGCCTTCCACCAGCCGACCATCGCGGTCGATACGCATCTCTTCCGCATCGCCAACCGCACCGGCATCGCGCCCGGCAAGGATCCGCTGGCGGTGGAACTCGCCCTGGAGAAGGTGGTGCCGCCGGCCTATCTCCTGCACGCCCATCACTGGCTGATCCTGCACGGGCGCTATGTCTGCAAGGCGACGAAGCCGGACTGTCCGTCCTGCCTGATCCGGGACATCTGCCTGTACGAGGCGAAGACGATGTAGGGAGGGGCAGATAGGCGATCGAGATGGCAATTTCGGCGGAACCGGCGGGCATTGCCCCTTCTCCTGCGGGAGAAGGGGCGCCGTCGCGCCGGATCGGGCCGTCAGTAGCGGTAGAGGTCCGGCTTGAACGGGCCGGCCTGCGGCACGCCGATATAGGCGGACTGCTTCTCGGAGAGCCTGGTGAGCTTGGCGCCGACCTTCTCCAGGTGCAGAGAGGCGACCTTCTCGTCGAGGTGCTTGGGCAAGGTGTAGACCTGCTTGCCGTACTGGCCGGGATTGGTCCACAGCTCGATCTGCGCCAGCGTCTGGTTGGTGAAGGAGGCCGACATGACGAAGCTGGGGTGGCCGGTGGCGTTGCCGAGGTTCACCAGGCGGCCTTCCGACAGCAGGATGATGCGCCGGCCGGAGGCGAACTCGATCTCGTCGACCTGCGGCTTGACGTTGGTCCACTTGTAGTTGCGCAGCGCCGCGACCTGGATCTCTGAATCGAAGTGGCCGATGTTGCAGACGATCGCCCGGTCCTTCATCGCGCGCATGTGCTCGATGGTGATGACGTCGACATTGCCCGTGGCGGTGACGAAGATGTCGGCCTTGGGCGCCGCCTCTTCCATGGTCACCACCTCGTAGCCTTCCATCGCCGCCTGCAGGGCGCAGATCGGGTCGACCTCGGAGACCATGACGCGGCAGCCGGCATGGCGCAGCGAGGCGGCCGAGCCCTTGCCGACATCGCCGAAGCCGGCGACCATGGCGACCTTGCCCGCCATCATCACGTCGGTGCCGCGGCGGATGCCGTCGACCAGCGACTCGCGGCAGCCATAGAGATTGTCGAACTTCGACTTGGTGACGCTGTCGTTGACGTTGATGGCCGGGAACAGCAGCGTGCCCTTCTTGGCCATCTCGTAGAGGCGATGCACGCCGGTGGTGGTCTCCTCGGTGACGCCGCGGATGGCCAGGGCATTCCTGGTGTACCAGCCGGGCTGCTCCGCCATCCGCTTCTTGATCGCGGCGAAGACGACCTCTTCCTCCTCGTTGCCGGGCTTGTCGAGGAAGGCGCTGTCGCCCTTCTCGGCGCGCAGGCCCAGATGCATCAGCATGGTGGCGTCGCCGCCGTCGTCGAGGATCATGTTCGGCGTGCCGCCGTCGGCCCACTCGAAGATCTTGTGGGTGTAGGCCCAGTACTCCTCCAGGCTCTCGCCCTTGACGGCGAAGACGGGAGTGCCGGCGGCGGCGATGGCCGCGGCGGCGTGGTCCTGGGTCGAATAGATGTTGCAGGAGGCCCAGCGCACGTCGGCGCCGAGCGCGGTCAGCGTCTCGATCAGCACGGCGGTCTGGATGGTCATGTGCAGCGAGCCGGCGATACGCGCGCCCTTCAGCGGCTGCCGGGCGCCGTATTCGGCGCGAGTCGCCATCAGGCCGGGCATCTCGGTCTCGGCGATGTCGATCTCCTTGCGGCCCCAGGACGCAAGGCTCAGGTCCTTGACGATGTAGTCGTGCTTGCTCATCGGCGGCTTCCTCGGAAAGGTCGAGGGCCTCTACCACGCCGGCGAGAATGAGGCAATCAAGATATAAGGATTTCTTTATGTGCTGGCGGGGCTGCCGGTTCCGGTCGGCGCTCAGGCCTCTTCCCCGAACTTGTCGGCCACCAGGGCCTCGATGGCCGCCATGCAGGCGGCGGCCTCGCGGCCGCGGGTCTCGACGGTGATCGTGGTGCCGCGGGCTGCGGCCAGCATCATCAGGCCCATAATCGACAGGCCGCCGACGGTCTCGCCGCATCGCGATACCTTGACATCGGCGTCGAAGCGCTCGGTCGTCTGCACGAATTTCGCCGAGGCACGCGCATGCAGGCCCTTGTTGTTGACGATCGGAAGGACACGGACGATGGAGCCATCCGCTGCGATCGGGGTGGGATCGTCGCAGCGCTCGCCCGTACCGTTTGCTTCCATCTGCCGACTCCCGTGAAATTCCGCCTGCATCTGCACCGGTGCGAGGGAACCGGAGGAGCAGGGACCCCAGCATTCCGCCCAAGGATTGGTGAAGGTAGCATTCGTCGCACGAGAAGCAAAACTGGACATCATTGACCCGACAGAACTCGGCTGGCGATGTTGATATATTTACGACCCGCCTCCTGCGCCACGGCCACCGTCTCGGCCAGCGGCTTCTCGCCGCGGACCCTGGCAAGCTTGACCAGCATGGGCAGGTTGATGCCGGCCAGTACCTCGATCGAGGGGCCGCTCATCACGGATATGGCGAGATTGGACGGCGTGCCGCCGAACATGTCGGTGAGCAGGACGACCCCGTCGCCGCTGTCGACCTGGGCGACGGCAGCGATGATGTCGCGGCGACGCTGCTCGACATCGTCCTCGGGCCCGATATTGATGGCTTCGATCTGTTTCTGCGGGCCGACGACATGCTCGAGCGCCGCACGGAATTCGGTCGCGAGCCGGCCATGGGTGACGAGCACGATGCCGATCATCGACCGATCCGAGCAGGCCCGCCGAGTCGATCCGGACACGCTGCGCCGCGCCGCACCGGACATTCGCTTTCGCGCCGTCGAAGCATGGGCAAAGTGGAACGGTGCCTCCGCGACGCGGGTCCATGCGCTGCTGAGCGCGCAGGGAACGGACCTCGCAATGAGGCGGGGATCATATTCTCGCGCTGCACAAAAACAAGTCTTCCCGCGAACCAGATTGTCGCAGTTTGGTCATAAAAATGCCGGCTGGCCATCCCCCCGCAGGATGGCGAGAATCAGCGGCACGGCGCGGGCCGGATCGCCCGGCACGGCCAGCCGCGCCAGGCCGATGCCGGCGATGTCCACGCGGCGAGCCGCCTGCGCCGGCAGGCGCTCCAGCTCCGTTTCTTCAACGATATCAACGACCAGGGATATCACCGCGGCGGGCTCCGACGGCACGGGGGCGATGCCGAGGCCGCGGCGCTCGACCAGCCCGGCGATGGCCTGCGGTGCCCGGGCGACCAGCCGGCCGTGAATCGCTTCGAGCCGGATGCGGTCGTCGCCGACGAGACGGGCTAAATTTCCTTGCACCGCGGCATGGTCGATCAGGGCGAGCGCCAGCCGGCTCTTGCCGGCACCGGAGGCGCCGCGAATCAGCACACCCTCCGCTCCGACCAGCAAACAGGTGGCGTGGCTGGTCGGCGCCGTCATGCCGCCGCCGCCGGCAGGCGCACGACGAAACGGGCGCCGAGGACGCGCTGCTCGCTGTCCTTGCGGTTCTCGGCCCAGAGGCGGCCGCCGTGAGCGTCGATGATCTGCTTGGAGATCGACAGGCCGAGGCCGGAGTTCTGGCCGAAGCCCTGGTCGTCCGGCCTGTCGGTGTAGAAGCGCTCGAAGATGCGGGTGAGGGCGTGCTCGGGAATGCCGGGGCCGTCGTCGACCACGTGGATCTCGACATTGGCGCGGTTGCGCTTGAGGGTGACGCGCACCACGCCCCCCTTGGGCGAGAAGGAGCGGGCATTGTCGATCAGGTTGTTGACGACCTGGCCGAGGCGCGAATCATGGCCGTTCACGAACAGCGCCGCCTCCGGCAGGCCCACGGCGACCTGCAGCTTCACCGTCACGCCGTCGCCGCGCTCGACGCCGTTGGCGATGGCGACGACGGCGCGCACCAGCTTGGCCATGTCGACCGGGTCGGACTGGCGGCGCTGCAGCTCCGCATCCAGGCGCGAGGCGTCGGAAATGTCGCTGATCAGGCGGTCGAGGCGGCGCACATCGTGCTGGATCACGTCGAGGAGCCGCTTGCGCGAGGTGTCGTTCTTGGCCAGCGGCAGGGTCTCGACGGCCGAGCGCAGCGAGGTCAGCGGATTCTTCAGCTCGTGCGCCACGTCGGCGGCGAAACTCTCGATCGCCTCCATCCGGTCGAAAAGCGCCTTGGTCATGTCGCGCAGGGCGCCGGAAAGGTGGCCGATCTCGTCGGTGCGGTTGGTGAAGTCCGGGATCGCCTCGCGTTCCTTGACGCCGTGGCGCACGCGCTCGGCCGCTTCGGCGAGGCGCCGCACCGGGCCGGCGATGGTGCCGGCCAGCAGGAACGACATCATCATGGTCACGCCGGCCGCCACGGCGAAGACGCGCAGGATGCCGACGCGCTCGGCGGTGACGATCTTGTCGACCTCGCCCGGGCGCGTGGACAGCAGCAGCACGCCCAGCACCGCCTTGAAACGCTGGATCGGCACGGCGACCGAGACGATCGACTCGCCCTTCTCGTTGACCTGCACCAGGGTCGAGGGCGAGCCGGCGAGGGCGTTGGCGACCTCGCTGTAGCCCTTGCCGTTGCGGGCGCCGAGTTCCTTGTAGGCCGGGAGGTTGCTGCGGGCGAAGGTCTGGCGGACCCAGCCCCAGGCCCTCTGAAAGATGTTGGGATCATCCTCGCGCGGCGGCAGGTCGGAGCGCACGATGTCGCTGTAGAGGAACAGCGCCCTGGAATCGATCACCAGATTGCCGTCGCGATCATAGACGCGGGCGCGCAGCCGCGTCGGCGAAATCAGACGGCGGAGCAGCGGCGCCACCTTTTCCGGGTTGATCGGAAACTCCAGCGCCGACATCCCCTCGTCGGATGGGGATTCCTCCTGCGCCGCCTGCTGCTCGAGCAGTTTCTCCGGGTCGATGCGGATCGCTCCGGTCTCGACCGTGGCGGAGGCGGCGACGGCGCTGGCCATGATCTCGCCCTGGGTGAGCAGCGCCTGCACCCGGGCGTCGATCAGGCCCTCGCGGAACTGGTTGAGATAGAGGATGCCGCCCACCAGGGCGACCAGTCCGGCCAGGTTGAGGATGACGATGCGGCGCGTCAGGCTCGAGAACGGCTGGATGCCGGTCGCGCGCATGGCGTTCCATACCCGCGCACGCCAGGTCAGCGGGGCTTCGTTCTCGATGGCCGGGGCCTGGTCGACCTCCGCGGTCATGCCTCCCAGCTCATGCTTCCTTGAAGCGGTATCCGACGCCATAGAGGGTTTCGATCATCTCGAAGTCATCATCCGCCTGCTTGAACTTCTTGCGCAGGCGCTTGATATGGCTGTCGATGGTGCGGTCGTCGACATAGACTTGGTCGTCATAGGCCGCGTCCATCAGGGCGTTGCGGCTCTTCACCACGCCCGGGCGCTGGGCCAGGGCGTGCAGGATCAGGAACTCGGTGACGGTCAGCACCACCTGCTCGCCCTTCCACGTGCAAGTGTGACGCTCGGGGTCCATACGCAACTGGCCGCGGTCGAGGATCTTGGCGTCCGAGGCCTTGGCCGCCGCCGCGTCCTTGGGCTGGGCGCGGCGCAGCACCGCCTTGACGCGTTCGACCAGCAGGCGCTGGGAAAAGGGTTTGCGGATGAAGTCGTCGGCGCCCATCTTCAGGCCGAAGAGCTCGTCGATCTCCTCGTCCTTGGAGGTGAGGAAGATCACCGGCAGCTCCGACTTCTGGCGCAGGCGGCGCAGCAGCTCCATCCCGTCCATTCGCGGCATCTTGATGTCGAAGATGGCCAGATCCGGCGGGCTTGCCTTCAGACCCTCCAGCGCGGCGACGCCGTCATTGTAGGTCTGGATGCGGTAGCCTTCGGCTTCGAGAGCAATCGAAACCGAGGCGAGAATGTTGCGGTCGTCGTCGACGAGGGCGATGGTCGGCATGGCGATCTCGCATCTTATGTACGTGGCGAAAGGGGCGATGCCCGTGCATTCTACGCCCAAATCGGCGGAAATGTGACACCCCCTATACAGAATCCCCATGGTGCGGGATAGAGTTCAGTCGGGGACGGAGCCTGCCGCGTGGTCGCAACCGTCGCACCGGGCTCCTCCGACGCCTCCCGACCGACGAAAAGTGACGCCGCCATGGACCGCTCCGACACCACCCGACAGCCCGGCCAAGCGCCGCTGCCCGGCCAGCCGGCCGACTTCGATCCGGTGAGCGAGGCGAGGCTGCTGCTGCGTAGCGTCAGGGCGGGGGCGCTGGCAACGCTGGAGGCCGGCGACGGCCACCCCTTCGCCACCCTGGTCACCGTGGCCACCGACAGCGACGGCGCGCCGCTGCTGCTGCTGTCCGGACTGTCGGCGCATACCCGCAACGTCCTCGCCGACGGGCGCGTCTCGCTGCTGCTCGCGGAGGGGGGCAAGGGCGACCCGCTGGCCCATGCGCGCCTCACCGTCATCGGGCGGGCGGCAAAGACGGAGGATCCGGCGGTCCGGGCCCGTTTCCTGGCCCGTCACCCGAAATCGGCCCTCTATGCCGATTTTCCCGATTTCGCCTTCTTCCGCATCGCGGTCTCCGGCGGCCATCTCAATGGCGGCTTCGCCCGGGCGGCGAGGCTCTCGGCGGAGGAACTGCTGCTCGACCTCGGCGATGCGCAGGCGCTGGTGCAGGCCGAGGCGGGCGCGATCGAGCACATGAACGCCGACCATGCCGACGCGATCCGGCTCTATGCCACCGCGCTGCTCGGCCGCCAGGACGGGCCGTGGCGGATCACCGGCCTGGACCCGGAAGGCTGCGACCTGGCGCTCGGAGACCAGACGGCGCGGCTGCCCTTCTCCCGCCGCGTGACCAATCCGGGCGACCTGCGCGGCGCCTTGGTCGAACTGGCGAAGCAGGCGCGGGACAAGGCGGCCTGAGGCGGGATTCAACGGCGCACGGAGAGGAGCCGGCTGCCGCTTCCATCGGCGACGATGCGAGGCCGGTCCTGGGCGCGGGGGTTACGTTGCCTTCGCCGCCATGGTATCGCAGCGGTCAAATCCAACCTTTTCGGAGCAGATCTTGCGCTTCGCATCCGTCACCAGCCGCCTGAGCGGGCTCGGCGCCGACAAATGGGCCGTGCACCACGAGGCGCGCCGCCGCGCCGCCGAGGGCGGGGCCGTCATCGAACTGACCATCGGCGAGCCGGACACGCCGCCGCCGCAGGCCGTGATCGAGGCGGCGGTCGAAAGCCTGCGCCACCGCCGCACCAAATACAGCAACGGGCGCGGCGAGGCCGCGCTGGTCGAAGCCCTGGCCCGCAAATATGCCCGTCGCACCGGCCGCGACATCGATCCCCGCAACATCGCCTATCTGCCGGGCACCCAGACCGCGCTCTACACCGTCATGATGACGCTGGTCGAGGCGGGCGACGAGGTGCTGGTCGGCGACCCGCTCTACGCCACCTATGAGGGCGTGATCCGTGCCGCCGGCGCCACGCCGGTGTTCGTGCCGCTCGATCCGGCCAACGGCTTCCACATGCGCGCCGCCGACATCGAGGCGCTGGTGACGCCGCGCTCGCGGGCGCTGCTGCTCAACACGCCGCACAACCCGAGCGGCGCGACGCTGTCGGCCGAGGAGATCGACGCGATCGTCGCGGTCTGCGCCCGGCACGATCTGTGGATCGTCTCGGACGAGGTCTATGAGACGATGGCGTTCGGCGCCGGCTTCGCCTCGCCCTTCGACCGGCCGGGCGGCGCCGAGCGCACGGCCGTGGTCTCCTCGATCTCCAAGTCGCACATGCTGCCGGGATTGCGGGCCGGCTGGTGCGCCGGGCCGGTGGAGTTGATCGACCGCCTGCTGCCCCTGTCGGAAATGATGCTGTTCGGCGCCCAGCCCTTCATCCAGGATGCGGCGACCGTGGCGGTCGAGGGCGATTTCGAGGAATGCCGCGCCATGGTCGAGATCTTCCGCCGCCGCGCCGCCGTGCTGCCGGAGATGCTCGCCAATGCCCCGGGCCTCGCCTGCCCCATGCCGGAAGGCGGCATGTTCGCCATGGTCGACGTTTCGGGCACCGGCCTCGACGGCGAAGCCTTCGCCTGGCGGCTGCTCGACGAGGAGCAGGTGGCAGTGATGCCGGGCTCTTCCTTCGGTCGCCAGGCAGCCGGGCACATCCGCGTCAGCCTTTCGGCGGAGGAGCCGGTGCTGCGCGAAGCGGCCGCGCGCATGGTGCGACTGGCGATCCGGCTGACCCGGGACAAGGCAGCCTGATCCCGGTCGGGCGGAGAGGGCGGATCGAAGCATGTCGGACGTCCGCACGGGCAGCGTCCGCCACGATTGATTTTGCAGTCCCGATGCAAATCAATGCCACACGGGGCGGTCGAAGCGGGCAGGTTCGGAAAAACCTGCCGAGGCGGCCCCCGCGAAACAACCGGCGGAGATTCCGATGACCGACCTTCCCCCTCTCGGCACCGCCATCCCGGCGCTGCTGGCCGCACGCGGCATCGATACCGTGTTCGGCATCCCGGGCGTGCACACGGTCGAGCTCTACCGCGGCCTGCCCGGCTCGGGCCTGACCCACGTCACGCCGCGCCACGAGCAGGGGGCCGGCTTCATGGCCGACGGCTATGCCCGGGCCACCGGCAAGCCCGCCGCCTGCTTCATCGTCACCGGTCCGGGCTTGCTCAACATCGCCACGGCCATGGGCCAGGCCATGGCCGATTCCGTGCCCATGCTGGTGATCACCACCCTCAACCGGCGCCCGACGCTCGGGCGCGGCGAGGGGCAGCTGCACGAACTGCGCGGCCAGTCCGCGGTCGGGCGCGAGATCTCGGTGCTGGCGCTGACCGTGCTGACGGCGAGCCAGCTGGTGCCGGCCCTCGACGAGGCCTTCGCCGTGTTCGCCTCGAGCCGGCCGGGGCCGGTGCTGATCGAGCTGCCGATCGATCTCCTGTCCGAGCCCTATGCGCCGCCCGCCGGCGCCCCGGTCAAGCCGGCCGGCCCCGGCGGCCCCGACCCCGAGGCGGTGGCGGCCGCGGCCGCCATGCTGAACGCCGCCCGGCGTCCGCTCCTCATCATCGGCGGCGGCGCGGTCCGCGGCGCCGCTGCGGTGCGGGCGATGGCCGAGGCGCTCGGCGCGCCGGTGCTCGCCACCGCAAATGCCAAGGGCATCCTGCCGGCCGGCCATCACCTGCTCGGCGGCGGCTGCCTGCTCTCGCCGGCGCTGCAGCGCCTGGTCGCCGATGCCGACGTGGTCCTGGCGCTCGGCACCGAACTCGGCGAGACAGACTTCTGGTACGAGACCGACGGCATCCGGATGAACGGGGCGGTGATCCGCGTCGATATCGACCCGCGCCAGCTTTCGCGCAACGTCACCCCGGCCTTGCCGGTGGTCAGCGACGCCCGGCTCTTCGCCCAGGCGCTGACGCCGTTGCTGGCGCCCGCGGCCACAGACGGCGCGGCGCGGACGCAAGCCTTCCGCGCCGCCCTGATCGAGGGCGCGGATCCGCGCTATGCCCGGCACCGGCCGCTGCTGGACGCGATCTGGCGCGTGCTGCCGGAGGCCGTGGTGGCGGCCGACTCGACCTCGGCCAGCTATGGCGGCAACTTCCTGGCCGAGCCGCCGGCTCCGCGGCGCTGGATGAGCGCAGCCACCGGTTTCGGCACGCTCGGCTATGCACTGCCGGCGGCGATCGGCGCCAAGGCCGGCAAGCCGGAGGCGCCGGTCATCTGCATCGTCGGCGATGGCGGCCTGCACTACACGCTGCCCGAATTCGCCGCCGCCACCGAGGCCGGCCTGCCGGTGATCGTGCTCTTGTGGAACGACCGGCGCTACGGCGAGATCGAGAACTACATGATCCTGCGCCAGATCGCGCCGCTGGGCGTGGAACTCTATCCGACCGACTTCTCGCTGATCGCCCGCGCCTTCGGCTGCGAGCATGTCGCGGCCAACTCGCTGGCCGATGTCGAGGCGGCGCTGCGGGCGGCGGCGGCAAGGCCGGTGACGACGGTCATCGAGATGGATGCGTCGCGATTCGCATCATGAATGTCGCGCCGCGCAATAAGGTGGGGCACGGCCGCACGTAAGGTCGATCCATGGCGCCATATCGATCCTCCCGAGGCTGATCCGTTCGGCCCGGTGCGGGCATGGCGCCGTTCCCGAAGCGTCCTGCGATCCGACGGAAGCGTCGAACCGCGAAGATGCTCCGAAGCAAGGGGTTAGAGCAACGTTCGCTTCATCGAACGCGCCTTGCTCCGGGGAGCGGCGTCCTGCGGCTCCTGACCTGTCCCGGGAAGCGCGAGATGCCTCGCGTTCCGGGAGAGGCGCAGGGCCATGGTGGCGGCTGCAATTCCGGCTTCCCGCAGCAGTCCGTCCGCCCGCGACTGGACCGGCCTGCCCAGCACAAGAGGATCGCTTCCGTGCAGTTCGCCCTCTCCGAAGAGCATGAGATGCTCGTTGATACCGTGCGGCGGTTCGTCGAGGAGGAGCTCTATCCGCATGAGGACCTCGTCGAGGCCACCGACGAGGTCCCCGAGGATTTGGCTCGCCGGATCCAGGCCAAGGCGATCGAGCTCGGCCTCTATGCCGCCAACATGCCGAGCGAGCTGGGCGGCGGCGGTCTCGACGCGCTCGGCCTCGCCTTGCTGGAGCGCGAGCTCGGCCGGGCCAATTACGGCCTGCAGATGCTGGTGGCGCGTCCGTCCAACATCCTGCGGGGCTGCTCGCCCGAGCAGCGCCAGCGCTACCTGCTGCCGTCGATCCGCGGCGAGCGGCACGATTGCCTGGCCATGACGGAGCCCGGCGCCGGTTCCGACGTCCGCTCGATGAAGACGCGGGCGGTGAAGCAGGGCGACCACTACGTCATCAACGGCCAGAAGCACTTCATCAGTCATGCCGACAAGGCCGACTTCATCATCCTGTTCGCGGTGACCGGTACCGAGGAGACCAGGCGCGGGCCGCGCAACCAGATCTCCGGTTTCCTCGTCGACAAGGACACGCCCGGCCTGACGGTCAGGCGCGGGCCGAACGCGGTGTCGCATCGCGGCTACCACAATTGCGAGCTGTTCTTCGACGATTGCCGGATCCCGGCCAACCAGTTGCTGGGGGTCGAGGGCCGCGGCTTCGACCTGATGAACGAGTGGCTGGGAGCCACCCGGCTCACCGTCGCCGCCACGTCCGTCGGCCGGGCGCGGCGCGTCATGGACACGACGCTGGAATGGGCCGGCCAGCGCAAGCAGTTCGGCCAGACGATCTCGCAGTTCCAGGGCGTGGCCTTCCCGCTGGCCGACCTGATGGTGGAGCTGGAGGCCGCGGATCTCCTGACCCTGCGCGCCGCCTGGCTGCTCGACCAGGGCAAGGCCACCGACGCGGACTTCGCCATGGCCAAGCTCGCCGCTTCCGAAATGCTCGGCAAGCTGACAGACCGGGCGATCCAGACATTCGGCGGCATGGGGTTGATGGACACCCTGCCGATCGCCCGCTGGTGGAAGGACGCCCGCGTCGAGCGCATCTGGGACGGCACCAGCGAGATCCAGCGCCTGATCATCTCGCGGCAGCTGCTGCGCCCGCACGAAGCCAAAATGCGCTGAGGCCGGGCGGACGTGCTTGACGGGGCGGTAGAACCGCTCGATCCTGCACGCTTCCGCCTCAGGCCGTCGCCTTCCGCCCCGCGATCCCCCCGCAGGGCCGGACGTGTCCGGTATTGCTCCCTGTCGAGATTCGGGTTCTGGGTATGACGATCGTCGATGGCCTCCGCCGCCTCCTCAAGCCCCGCCATATCGCCGTGGCCGGCGGCCGTCTGGCCTCGGTCATCATCCGCGAGAGCGAACGCATCGGCTATGCCGGTCCGATCTGGCCGATCCACCCGGAGAAGACCGAGATCAGCGGCCATCGCGCCTATGCGACGGTGGCGGACCTGCCGGAGGCCCCGGACGCGGTGTTCATCGGCGCGCCGCGCCAGCCGACCGTCGACCTCGTCGGCGCGCTGTCGCGGCGCGGGGCCGGAGCGGCGGTCTGCTATGCCGCCGGCTTCGCCGAGGTCGGCGGCGAGGGCGTCGAGTTGCAGAAGCGCCTGGTCGAGCAGGCCGCCGGCATGCCGGTGGTGGGGCCGAACTGCTACGGCGTGCTCAACCTGCTCGACGGCTGCGTGCTGTGGCCGGATACCCACGGCGCCGAACGCTGCGAGCGCGGGGTGGCCATCATCACCCAGTCCGGCAACATCGCTCTCAACATGACGATGCAGCGGCGCGGCCTGCCGGTGGCCTATGTCATCGCCGTCGGCAACAAGGCGATCGGCGATCACGGCCACTATATCGAGGCCCTGCTCGCCGACGAGCGCGTCACTGCCATCGGCCTGCACATCGAGGGCATCGGCGACGCGGCGCTGTTCTCCAATGCGGCGATCCTGGCGCTGGAGAAGGGCGTGCCGCTGGTGGTGCTCAAGACTGGGCGCTCGCGCATCGGAGCGGAGATGGCGATGAGCCACACCTCCTCGCTCGCCGGACCGGACGGGCTCTACGACGCCCTGTTCGCCCGCTACGGCGTCTCGCGCGTCGCCGACGTGCCGGCCTTCGTCGAGACGCTGAAGCTGATGCACATGTTCGGCGGCCTGCCGGGCCGCCGCATCTCATCGATGAGCTGCTCGGGCGGCGAGGCGGCGCTGATCGCCGACCTCGCCGAAGACCACAAGCTCGACTTCGCGCCGATCCCGGAGGAGCACGCCGCACGGCTGCAGGAGTTGCTGACCGAGAAGGTCCACGTCGCCAATCCGCTCGACTACCACACCTATATCTGGGGCGACGCCGCCGCCAACGAGGCGGTGTTCGGCGAGATGCTGGCCGCCGGCTACGACCTCAACCTCCTAGTGCTCGACCAGCCGCGCACCGATCGCGGCCTCGTTCCGGACGGAGGCTTCGCCGCCGCGCGGGCCGCCGTCGCCAAGGCCTCGCAGCAGACCTCGGCGCGGGCCGCCGTGGTGGCCTCGCTGCCCGAGAACATGCCGGAAGGCGACGCCAAGGCCCTGATGGCGCTCGGCGTCGCGCCGATGCAGGGGATTGGCGATGCCCTGACGGCGATCGCGCATTCCGCCGCCTTCGGCGCGGCCCGGGCTCGGCGCCAGGACCTGGTGGCGCTGAAGCCGCCGGCGGCGATCGACCTCGCCAAGGCGCGCGTGCTCAGCGAGCACGAGTCCAAGCGCCTGCTCGCCCGGCATGGGCTGGAGGTGCCGCCGAGCCGCCTGGCACGGGCGGTCGAGGCCCCGTCCACCGCGGCTGCCCTCGGCTTTCCCGTCGCGGTCAAGGTCCATTCGGAGAGCATCGCCCACAAGTCGGATGTGGGCGGGGTCAAGCTCGGCCTGCGCTCGCGCGCCGACGTGGCCGACGCGATCGACGCCATGTCGCATCTGTCGGACCGCTTCCTGGTCGAGCGCATGGTCGAGCGGCCGGTGGCGGAGCTGATCGTCGGGGTGGTGCGCGACGCCCAGTTCGGCCCGACGCTGACGGTGGGCGCCGGCGGCATCATGGTCGAATTGCTGCAGGACGCGACCACCATGCTCCTGCCGGTGACGGCCGAGGAGGTGCGCGAGCGGCTGATGAGCCTGCGTGCCGCCAGGCTGCTGGAGGGGTTCCGCGGCAAGCCGAAGGGCGATATCCGCGCCACGGTGCGGGCGATCCTGTCCGTGGCCGACTTCGCCCAGCGCCATGCCGACAGGCTGGTGGAGCTCGACGTCAATCCGCTGTTCGTATTGCCGGAGGGCTACGGGGCCGTCGCGGCCGACGCCCTGATCCGGATGGTGGATTAGCCGGCCGTCGTCTTGCGCGCCTCATCCGGGGCGGATCGCCCGGCAATGCCTCCAACGACCGACTCGATGACGGCCGTGGCGTCGCTACCATGCGCGGCCGGCGGCGCCGAGCCCGGTTCCACTCTTCAGGATTGATCATTTCGGTCGGACAGACAGGGCTTGGCGCTGTAATATTTATAACGATTTTGTGCGCTTTCGCACAGTGCGAAATGGACGGTTCGCCTACATACCGTCTCCCGGAACCGCTCACCCCATGAGGCAGGCAGCAAGGCGGGCCGGCAGCAAGGCCGGACCGTGGCCGTCCCTCCCATAGGGCCATCCATCACTCTCAAGCGTGCGAGTCTCGCGACGGCTTGGGGGCTCCGCGCAACGACGCCGGTCGAGGATCTCATCCTTTGGTCGACGCGCAGAGCAGCGTCGCCGACGATGGCGGCGCTCGATCATCCCTGCGTGCCACGGCGGGGCGACAACGACGTCCGGATGCCGCGGCGCCCTTCGCATCCGACCACGCAATTCGAAGAATCCACCCATCAGGAGACGAGCCATGGTCGAAATTCCGGCGAATGTCGCGCAAATCATCTGGGACCCCGCGCACGCGACCGGTTCGACAAACGGGACCATCGACGATTTCGACACGCAGAGCTTCATCCGCCTCGACGTCAGCGCCGGCGTAACCTACAATCTATGCGCGAATACCACTGCTTTCATGAGCAATGACGCGACGATTTCCGTCTATGATCATGCCGGAAATCTGCTGGCCCATGGCAATCCCAGCAGCGACACCACAGTGCTGTCCTATGCTGCGACCGCGACAGGCATCGTCTATGTCGCCATTGGCGGTTATAGCGGAAATCCGGGTCCCTACGACGTCTTCGTATCGACGTCTGCCGCGACCAGCCATGTCCTGAGCCCGCTGAGCGGTGCGGACGACAATTATACCGGCGTCGCCAATGAGCGCATTCTGGCCGGAACGGGCGACGACACCATTCATCTTGGTGCCGCTCTTGAAGCGGTTGGCGGCGGCGGCGACGATTCCATCTACGGCAACAATTTCGACAATCGCATCGCCGGTGGCGCCGGCAATGACTACATCGACCTCGGAACCGGCAACAATGTCGTCTGGGGCAATGAGGGCGTCGACTTCATCCTCGGTGATACGAGCGGCGGCAATGACATCATCTACGGGGGCGAAGGATCCGATCACCTTTTTGGCAATGCCGGGAACGATCTGCTCCATGGCGGCACCCAAGCCGACGAGATCGACGGGGGAACCGGCATCGACAAACTTTACGGCGATGACGGCAATGATCACCTCTACGGCAAGGCCGGGGCCGACATTCTCATCGGCGGCGGCGGTGCCGACCTCATGGTCGGCGGCGACGACAACGATGCCTACTATGTCGACAATGTCGGCGACATCGTCGACGAGACCGCGACGACCGGTATCGACAAGGTCTACGCCTCGATCAGCTTCTCCCTCTCGAACGCAACCCGTGTCCTGGGCAATGTCGAGGCCCTCGTCCTGACCGGCTCGGCCGCACTTAACGGCACCGGCAACGCCTTGAACAACGCCCTGACCGGCAACAGCGGCAACAATGTCCTCAACGGCGCCGCCGGCAATGACAGCCTCAATGGCGGGGCCGGCGCCGACAAGCTGACCGGCGGGGCGGGAGCGGACCGGCTGACCGGCGGCTTGGGTGCCGATACCTTCGTCTACGCTGCCCAAATCGAAAGTGCGTGGGGCATCGGCAAATACGACACCATCCTCGACTTCAGCCATGCGCAAGGCGACAGGATTTCGCTCTCCGGCATCGACGCCAAGTCGACCGCCGCCGGCGATCAGATCTTCGACTTCATCGGCTCGGCCGCCTTCTCGCACCATGCCGGCGAATTGCGCACGGAGAAGCAGGGCGCGGACATCTTCGTCTATGGCGACACCAACGGCGACGGCAAGGCCGACTTCGCGCTCGATCTCCACAATGTTGCCTCGCTCCTGGCGAGCGACTTCCTGCTGTAAGGCGTGGCCCCCGGACCGACTCGTCCGCCCTTGGCCGGCCTCCGGCCGTCGTCGACCAGGGCAGGTCCCGATCGCCGATCCGCCCATGGCGCGAAGGGGGCGTGCCGACGATGGAATCCTGGGCCTTGTGTGTTAATGCCTTCGACCGGGCGG
This sequence comes from Labrys sp. Lb11, assembly GCF_057554225.1. Taxonomy (NCBI): domain Bacteria; kingdom Pseudomonadati; phylum Pseudomonadota; class Alphaproteobacteria; order Hyphomicrobiales; family Xanthobacteraceae; genus Labrys; species Labrys sp. Lb11. The sequence goes on along the minus strand of NZ_BAAJOT010000002.1, from coordinate 628,109 downwards.
TCGCGAACGAGTCCATCGCGGGCGACCTCGTCCACGCCGTGTCGATGATCGCAGGAGCAAGCCGATGACCGAGGCCGTCAAGCTGGAGCGCCGGGGCGCGGTGCTGGAAGTCACGCTCGACCGTCCCAAGGCCAACGCCATCGACCTCGCCACCTCCAAGGCGCTGCACGCGGCCTTTCGCACCTTGCAGGACGACCCGCAGCTGCGCGTCGCCATCCTCACCGGCGCCGGCGACCGGATCTTCTCGGCGGGCTGGGACCTCAAGGCTGCCGCGTCCGGCGCCGAAAGCCCGGACACCGATTTCGGGCCCGGCGGGTTCGCCGGCCTCACCGCCTTCTGGCATCTGTCGAAGCCGGTGATCGCCGCGGTCAACGGCGTCGCCATCGCCGGGGGCTGCGAGCTGGCGCTGGCGGCCGACCTGATGGTCGCCGCCGACCATGCCGAGTTCGCCCTCTCGGAGGTGACGGTCGGCCTGGTGCCCGATGCCGGCGGCATCCAGCGTCTGCCGCGCCGCATCCCGGCGGCGATCGCGGCCGAACTGCTGCTCACCGGCCGGCGATTCAGCGCCCGGGAGGCCGGTGCCTGGGGCCTCGCCAATGCGGTGGTACCGGGCGCCGAGCTGATGGCCACGGCCCGCGCCATGGCCGACCGGATCGTCGCAGCCGCCCCGCTGGCGGTGGCGGCGGTCAAGGCGATCCTGGCCGATACCGAAGGCATGGGCGTGCGGCAGGCCTATGAGCACGTGGTGTCCGGCAAGGTGCCGGCGCACCGGGCCATGCAGCTCTCGGAGGACTCGCGTGAGGGCGCCAGGGCCTTCGTCGAGCGCCGGGCGCCGGTCTGGAAGGGGCGTTGAGGCCGCTCCGGTCACCGTGGCATGGCTGCCACCCCCTCCGGTTATGCGCGGCCCGGGGTTCCCAGGGCGGAGGCTGCCCGATAGATTGCGCGCCTGGTCCGGGGGCGCAACTGCACCATGGTCGTGGCATTTCGTATGGGATTGCGCCTTGTCGCCGTGGCGCTGCTGGCGGCGGGCCTCGCCGCCTGCGGCGAGCGGCCGGGCAGCCTGATGCTGCATCCGGTGGCGCCGACGACCATCGGCACGCCGGTCTCCGTCCTGGTCGTCACCACGCGCGAGCGCTCGACCACCGACCAGTTCGCCTTCACCGATCGCCGGGCGTCGGCGCTCAACTATGAGCGCTACGTGATTTCCATCCCGCCGAACCACCAGACCGGCCTCATCGAATGGCCGAGCCGGCCGCCCGGCGACCCCGCCCGCAATTTCGTGGTGACGGAGGCCCAGCGCCTCGACAAGGCGAGCTTCTCCGCCGATCTGACCGCCCGCCGCTCCGACGGCCGGCCCTATCACGGCGACGTGGTGGTGTTCGTGCACGGCTACAACACCAACTACCAGGAGGCGGTGTTCCGGGTGGCGCAGCTCACCAAGGACAGCGGCTTTCCCGGCCGCATGGTGGCCTTCGCCTGGCCCTCGCTCGGCACCCTGACCGGCTATGTCGCCGACCGTGAGAGCACGACCTATTCCCGCGACTTCCTGGAGCTCTTCCTCAACGACCTCGCCCGCACGCCGGGGGTGAAGCGTATCCATATCCTCGCCCACAGCATGGGCAATTGGCTGGCCGTGGAAACGCTGCGCCAGGCCCGGCTGCGCGGCAACTCGCCGTTCATGGCCAAGCTCGGGGAGGTGCTGCTGATGTCGCCCGACATCGACGTCGATGTGTTCCGGACCCAGCTCGACGTGATCGGCAAGCTCAACGAGCCCATCACCATCGCCGTCTCCAGCGACGATCGGGCGCTGGCGGCCTCGCAGCGCCTCGCCGGCGACGTGCCGCGCGTCGGCAACGTGCTGGTCGACACGCCGCAGGCCCAGGCCGCGATCAGGCATTACGGCCTCAGGGTGATCGACCTGTCGGACCAGGCCAGCGCGGACTCGATGCGCCACAGCAAGTTCCTCGGCATCCTGCCGTCGCTGCAGCAGGTGGTGCGACGCGACGCCATGGTGCAGCGCGGCAACCCGATCTCGCGCACCGGCACCTTCGTGGTCGACACCGCCGGCACCATCCTGACGGCGCCGCTGCGCCTCGGCGAGGCCGTGCTCGGGCAGTAGAACGTGGTACGCAGGCCGAACCTCTTCACGATCCCGCCCGGCGCGCCGTTCCTCGCGACGCTGGTCGACGCCCTGCTCGACGGCGTGCTGGTGCCGGGCTTTGCGCCGCGCGGCGACCCGCTGGCGCTGGCCTCCGCCACCCTGTTCCTGCCGACGCGGCGCTCGATCCGGGCGCTGCGCGCGGTGTTCCTGGAAAAGCTCGGCGGGGAGGCGGCGTTGCTGCCGCGCCTGCTCGCCCTGGGCGAAGTCGACGAGGCCGATGCCGCCTTCGACGCCGGCGCCGAGCCTCTCACCCTGCCCGAGCCGATCAGCGGCCTGGAGCGCCAGATCGCGCTCACCCGGTTGATCCTGGCCTGGAGCCGGAGCCTGCGCGGCGCGCTGCTGCCTGTCGCCGGCGAGGACGAGCCGCTGCTGATCCCCTCCTCCTCGGGCGACGCGGCGGCTCTGGCCGTGGAGCTTGGCCGCTTCATCGACGGCATGACCATCGAGCGCGTGCCGGCCGAGGCGCTGGAGACGCTCACCACCGAGCACCAGGGCCGCTACGACCGCTACTGGGACCTGACCATCCGCTTCCTGGAAATCGTCACGGCGCAATGGCCCGCCCATGTCGCGCAGCAGGGGCGCATCGACGCGAATGTGCGGCGCAACCTGCTGCTGGAGGCGGAAGTCCGGCGCTTCTCGGAAGGCGCGGCCGGACCGGTGATCGTCGCCGGCTCGACCGGCTCGATCCCGGCGACGCGCGACCTGATGCGGGCCGTCGCCGTAAACCCGCAGGGGGCGGTGGTGCTGCCGGGACTCGATTGCGACCTGGACGAGGCCTCCTGGCGGGCCATCACCGATGGCGACGGCGCGCCGGGCCATCCGCAGGCCGGCCTCAAGGCGCTGCTGGCGGCGATGGCGGCGGAGCGGGCGCTGGTGACGGTTCTCGGCCGGCTCGCACCGGCCAAGGCGGAACGCCAGCGCATCCTGTCCGATGCGCTGCGCCCGGCCGAGACCACGCATCTGTGGGCGGGGAATGCCGACCCCGGTCCCGCCGGCGGCGAGGACGCCTTCGCCGGCGTCGCTCTGGTGGAGGCGGCGAACGAGGCGGAGGAGGCGTCGGCCATCGCGCTTGCCCTGCGCGAGACGCTGGAGACGCCGGGGCGCCGCGCTGCGCTGATCACGCCCGACAGGGCCCTCGCCGCACGGGTGGCGGCGGAGCTCGGCCGCTGGGGCATCGAGGCCGACGACAGCGCCGGCCGCCCGCTGATCGCGACGCCGCCCGGGGTCTTTGCCCGGCTGGTCCTGGACGCGGCCCTGTCCGACTTCGCAGCGGTGCCCGTGCTGGCGCTGCTGAAGCATCCCTTCGCCACATTCGGCCTCGGCCGCGCAGCCGTGCGCCGCGCCACTCTGGCACTGGAGACCGGCGCGCTGCGCGGCCCGCAGCCGCCGCCCGGCATCGCCGGCCTGAGACAGGCGCTGGCGCTCGGCCATGCCGGCGCCGGCGGGCCGCATGTGCCGCGTCCGCGCCGGTTGCTGGATCGGGCCGACTGGGCCGCAGCCGGGGCTCTGCTGGATGCCCTGGACGCCGCCGTCGCGCCATTGCGCGCGGCGTTGCACCAGGCGGGCGCGGCGCCGGCCGCTCTCCTGTTCCGAGCCCATGTCGCCGCCGTCGAGGCTGCGGCGGCGGGTTCGACCCAACTTTACGGCCTGGACGCCGGCGAGGCCCTCGCGGGCTTCTTCGCCGAGCTTGCGGCGGTGCCGCCCGAGGCGCTCGACCTGCCGGTGGCGGAGTATCCCGGCCTGTTCGCCGCGCTGGCAGCCGGCCGCTCGGTGCGCGGCGGCGAGCCCCGCCATCCCGACGTCGCCATTTTCGGCCTCCTGGAAGCGCGCCTGATCCCGTTCGACCGCCTGATCCTCGGCGGCCTGGACGAAGGCGTCTGGCCGCCCGACGTGCGGGCGGATCCCTGGCTCAACCGGCCGATGCGGGCGGCGATCGGCCTTCCCGCGCCGGAGAAGCGCATCGGCCTCACCGCGCACGATTTCGAGCAGGCCTTCGGCGCCGACGACGTGATCGTGACGCGGGCCCTGAAGCGCGGCGGCGCACCGAGTGTCGCCGCCCGCTGGCTGCAGCGTCTCGCCGCCGCCCGGCCCGACATCCATGCGGCGATCGTCCGGCGCGGTGCGGTCTGGCGCGACCTCGCCGGCCGGCTGGACGCGCCGCGCCAGGCGCTGCCGGCGCTGCGCGCGCCTGAGCCGCGGCCGCCGCTGGCGCTGCGTCCTTCGTCCCTGTCGGTGACGCAGGTCGAGACGCTGGTGCGCGACCCCTACGCCGTCTACGCCCGCCATATCCTCGGCCTCGAGCCGCTCGACGACATCGCCACGCCGCCAGGCGCCGCCGACCGCGGCACGCTGATCCACGAGGCCGTCGCCGAATTCTCGGCGCTTTGCGCGGCCGGCGTGCCGGCGGATGCCGAAGCGCAGCTGCAGGCGATCGAGGCGCGCCTGTTCGCCGGGCTGACCGAGTATCCCGATGTCCAGGCCTTCTGGCGCCCGCGCTTCCAGCGCATCGCCGCCTTCCTGATCCGCTGGGAGCGGGAGCGGCGCGACCGGCTCGCCGACGTCTATTCCGAGATATCGGGCCGGGTGTCCTGGAGCACGGTGGCCGGGCGCATCTTCACCCTGAAGGCGCGGGCCGACCGGATCGAAGCCTGGCGCGACGGCGGCCAGGGCATCGTCGACTTCAAGACCGGGCAGCCGCCGACCAGCAAGCAGGTGCAGACGGGCCTGGCGCCGCAGCTCGCCCTGGAGGCGGCGATCCTGATGGGCGGCGGCTTTGCGACGGCTGCCGCCGGGCCGCTGGCCGGCCTCTCGATCGTGCGGCTGGCCGGCGACCAGGAAGGCGGGCGCGAGCGACCGATCGAATTCGAGGACGAGACCCTGGAGGAGGGCGCCGCACGTTCTCTCGCCCGGCTGAAGGGCTTGATCGACCGCTTCGAGAATCCGGCGACGCCCTATGCTTCCCGCCTGCACCCGATGTTCCGCAAGCGCTTCGTGGGCGACTACGACCATTTGGCGCGGGTGCGCGAATGGTCGCTGGCCGGCGAGGGGGAGGACGGGGAGTGAGCCGCCGGATCCCGCCGCTCACGATCGAGCGCCAGCGCCGCGCCTCCGATCCCGGCGTCTCGGCCTGGGTTTCGGCCAATGCCGGCTCGGGCAAGACCACGGTGCTGACGCGGCGGGTGGTGCGGCTGCTGCTGGCCGGGGCGGCGCCCTCGCGCATCCTGTGCCTGACCTTCACCAAGGCCGCGGCCGCCAACATGCAGAACCGCATCTTCCGCGACCTCGGCCGCTGGGCGCGCCTGCCCGACGCCGATCTGGGTCGCGAGATCGCCGCGATCGAGGGGCGGACACCCGACGCCGCCGGCCTGGCGCGGGCGCGGCGCCTGTTCGCGAGCGCGGTGGAGACGCCCGGCGGCCTCAAGCTCCTGACCATCCATGCCTTCTGCGAGCGCGTGCTGCACCTCTTCCCCTTCGAGGCGAACGTGCCGGCCCAGTTCTCGGTGCTCGACGATCGCGGCGCGGCCGAACTCCTGAACGGGTCGCGCGCGGCCATGCTGGTCGAGGCCAACCTCGCGCCCGAAGGCGAGCTCGGCCGGGCGATGGCGCGGGTGGTGGCGGAGGCTGGGGCGGAGGCCTTCGACCGGCTCGTGCTCGAGCTGACCGGCGAGCGCGAGGTGCTGCGCGCCATCCTGCGCAGGCACCGCTCGGCCGCCGGCGCCGCCGGCCGGCTGCGCCAGGCGCTGGGCCTTGCCGAGACGGAAACCGTCGCGGCTATCGGGCAGCGCATCCTCGAGGAAGGCCTGCCGGCCGCCGAGTGGCGCGCCATCGCCGCCGAGCTCCGGGCCGTCGGCGGCAAGACGCAGCTGGGCATGGCGGCAGCGTTCGAGGCCGCCTTCGCCGCGGCCGATGCGGGCGAGCGTCTCGACGCCTATGCCGGCATCTTTCTGACGAAGGAAGAGGCCCCGCGCGCGGTGCTGCTGACCCAGGACGGACGCAAGCGCCTGCCGGCCCTGGCCGAACGGCTCGACGCCGAGCAGGAGCGCGTCGCCGCCCTGGCCCCGCGCCGCCGCGCCGCGGCCTGCGTCGAGCGGTCGGAGGCGCTGCTGGTGCTGGCGCAGGGCCTGATCGACGGCTACGAGGCCGGCAAGCGCCGGCGTGCGGGGCTCGACTTCGACGACCTGGTGGCGCGGACGCTGACGCTGCTGCAGCGGGCCGGCGCGGACTGGGTGCTCTACAAGCTCGACCAGGGCATCGACCATATCCTGGTCGACGAGGCGCAGGACACCAGTCCCGAGCAGTGGCAGATCGTCGAGCTGCTGGCGGGCGAGTTCACCACCGGCGCGGGCGCCCGCGCCCTGCAGCGCACGCTGTTCGCGGTGGGTGACGAGAAGCAGTCGATCTACTCCTTCCAGGGGGCGGCGCCGGATGCCTTCGCCCGGATGCGCCGCAAGTTCGGCGGCCGCTTCCGCCAGGCCGAGCTGACGTTCGAGGAGATCGACCTCACCCATTCCTTCCGCTCGACCCGCGACGTGCTGGAGGCGGTCGATGCGGTGTTCGCCGATGTCGCCAACCGCCGGGGCCTGTCCTTCGACGACACGGCGACCGAGCATCCCACCGTCCGCGGCGAGGAGCCGGGGCGGGTCGAGGTCTGGCCGGTGGAGGTGCCGGACGCGGCGCCGGAGATCGAGGCCTGGGACGCCCCCTTCGACGAGACGCCGCAGTCGAGCCCGGCCGTCAAGGTGGCGCGGCGGGTGGCGCGCGAGATCAGGCGCCTGATCGACGAGGGCGACCCGGCCACCGGCGCGCGCTACCGGGCCGGCGACATGATGGTGCTGGTGCGCAGCCGCAACGCCGTGTTCGAAGCGGTGATCCGCGAGCTCAAGCTGCAGCGCGTGCCGGTCGCCGGCGCCGACCGGCTGGTGCTGACCGACCATATCGCCGTGATGGACCTGATCGCCCTGGCGCGCTTCGTGCTGGCGCCGCAGGACGACCTCACCCTGGCGGCGCTCCTGAAGACGCCGCTGGTCGGGCTGGACGACGAGGCGCTGATCCGCCTCGCGCCGGGCCGTGCCGGTTCGCTCTGGTCGGCGCTGACGGCGGCGGCCGAGCAGGATGCCGCCTGCCGCACCGCGCATCGCCGTCTCGCCGCCTGGGCCGACGAGGCCGCCTTCAAGTCGCCGACCGCCTTCTTCACCGACCTGCTGGCCCGCGACGGCGGCCGCCGGGCCATCCTGGCGCGGCTCGGACCGGAGGCGGTGGATGCGCTCGACGAATTCCTCAACGCGGCCGCCAACTACGAGCGAGCGGAGACGCCGAGCCTGCAGGGCTTCCTGGCCTGGCTTGCCGCGGCCGATGCGCAGGTCAAGCGCGACATGGACGTGGCGCGCGACGAGGTGCGCGTCATGACCGTGCACGGCGCCAAGGGGCTGGAGGCGAAGGTGGTGGTGCTGGCCGACACCTGCGGCACTCCTTCCGGCCGGCACGATCCGAAATTGTTCTTCCCGCCCGACCCGGCTTCGCCCCAGGGCGTGCCGCTCTTTGCCTGGTCCCCGAAGACCGCAGCCGACCCGCCGCTGGTGGCGGAGGAGCGGGCGCGGCTGCGCGCCGCTGCCGAAGGGGAGCACCGCCGCCTGCTCTACGTGGCGATGACCCGTGCCGAGGAGAGGCTGGTCGTCGCCGGCTTCGAGGGCAAGGCCCGACGCCGGCCCGGCAACTGGTACGACATGATCGCCGGGAGCCTGCGGGCCGGCGGAGCCCGGGAGGAGCCGATGCCCGGCGGCGAGGGGGCGCGGCTGGTCTGGGAGCGCGTGCCGCGTTCCGCCGTCGCCTCCGCCACGGCGCCGGCCGCGCCGGAGCCGGGACCCGAGCCGGCCTGGCTGCGCATGGCGGCACCGCCGCCGCGGCCGGCGGCGCTGACGCTGTTTCCTTCGGAGACGGCGCCGGCCGAGAGGGATGCGGTTGCGGTCGCTGCCTTGCGCGAGCGCGGCGGCGGCAGTTTCGCGGCCGATCGCGGCCGGCTGGCGCATCGTCTCCTGCAATCCCTGCCCGAGATCGCGCCGGCCGAGCGGACCGCGGCCGCCCGCCGCTTCCTGGCGCAGGCCGCGCCCGAGGCGGCGGCGGAGCACGACGCGCTGGTGGCGGAGATCACCGGCATTCTCGGCGATCCGGCCTTTGCGCCGCTGTTCGCTCCGGGCGGGCGGGCGGAAGTGCCGATCACCGGCTGCCTGCAGCGGCCGCACGGACCGGATTTCGCCGTGTCCGGCCGGATCGACCGGCTGTGGATCGGGGCCGGGGCGGTGCTGATCGTCGACTTCAAGACCAGCCGCGACCCGCCGGCGACGCTGGCCGAAGCCCCGGCGGACGCGGTGGCGCAGCTGGCGCTCTACCGTGCCCTGCTCGCGCGGCTCTATCCCGCCCATGCCGTGCGGGCCGCCCTGGTCTGGACGGCCGTGCCGGCGCTGATGGAGCTGCCGGCGGCGATGCTGGACGCGGCGCTGGCCAGGGTGCTGGCACCATAGCACCGCCGAGCGCCGGTGCTGCAAAAGATCGACAGGCTCCCCATATGCCTGCAATAAGACCCGTCCCTTCCCCGGAGGCAATGACTCTCGTGACCAAGTTCCGGTCCCTGGCGGCGGCACTCGCCGTCTTCTTCGCGGCGAGCGCGGTCGCCATCGACGACGCCGACGCCCGCCGCGCCGCCGGCGGCTTCGGCAGCCGCGGCGCCCGCACCTACTCGGCGCCGCCGCCGACGCCGACGGCTCCTCGAACCGCCGCACCGATCGACCAGAGCACGACGCCACGTCCGCCCGCCGCGGCTCCATCCGCCCCGACGGCGGCGCCGCAGGCCGTGCCCCGGCCGAGCCTGCTCGGCGGCGGCCTGATGCGCGGCCTGGTGATCGGCGGCCTGATCGGCCTCCTGTTCGGCCAAGGCTTCGGCGGCCTCGCCGGCGTCCTCGGCCTCATGCTGCAGGTCGGCCTGATCGCGCTCGCCGCCATGCTGGTGATGCGGTTCCTGGCCGCCCGCCGCCAGGCGAACCCGGCCATGGCCGGCTCGTCCTATCGCGTCGCCCCCGAAGCCGGCGCCGGCAACCGGCCGTCGGGCCTCGGCGGCGGCCTGTTCGGCATGGCGGCGCCGGCGCCGGCCACCCGCAAGCCGAAGGACGAGATCGGTATCGGCCAGCGCGACCTCGATACGTTCGAGCGCCTGCTCGGCGAGATCCAGACGGCCTATGGCCACCAGGACCGCGCCGCCCTGGCGGTGCGCAGCACTGCCGAGGTCAGCGCTTATTTCAACCAGGAGCTCGACGACAATGCCGCCCGCGGCCTGACCAACGAGGTCGCCGACGTGAAGCTGCTGCAGGGCGACCTGGCCGAAGCCTGGCGCGAGGGCCAGGCGGAGTATGCGACGGTCGCCATGCGCTATCAGAGCATCGACGCGGTGCGCGACCGCTCGGGCCGTGTCGTCGCGGGCAACGCCGACCGTCCGACGGAGGCCACCGAGGTGTGGACCTTCGTGCGCGACCGCGGCTCGGACTGGAAGCTGTCCGCCATCCAGGAAGCGGCCTGACCGAACGAAGCGCAAAACCCCTCTCCCGGGAGGAGAGGAGGTCTCGGCGCCTTCCCATCAAGCAAAAACCCGCGCCGGTCGCCCGGCGCGGGTTTTCGTTGGGGAGACGGCGGAGCCAATCCGCGGGATCGGCTCCGCCCGCTGTCCCTTACTTCTTCTCGTTGCGGGCGCGCAGCGCCGCGCCGAGGATGTCGCCGAGCGAAGCGCCGGCGTCGGACGAGCCGTACTGGGCGATCGCTTCCTTCTCCTCGGCCATTTCCAGCGCCTTGATCGAGACCTGGACCTTGCGGGCCTTGCGGTCGAACTGGATGACGCGGGCGTCGACCTTCTCGCCGGGGGCGAAGCGCTCGGGGCGCTGGTCGGCGCGGTCGCGGGCCAGATCGCCGCGGCGGATGAAGGCGGTCAGGTCGGTGCCGGCGATCTTGACGTCGATGCCGCCTTCCTTGACCTCGACCACCTCGCAGGTGACGACCTGGTTCTTCTTCAGCTCGCCGGCGTCGACGAAGGGATCACCCGCCAGCTGCTTGATGCCCAGCGAGATGCGCTCCTTCTCGATATCGACGTCGAGAACGACGGCCTTGACAAGGTCGCCCTTCTTGAACTCGTCGATGACCTGCTCGCCCGGACGGTTCCAGTCGAGGTCGGAGAGATGGACCATGCCGTCCACGTCGCCGTCCAGGCCGATGAACAGGCCGAACTCGGTCTTGTTCTTGACCTCGCCCTCGACGACGCTGCCGGTGGGATGGGCCTCGGCGAAGTCGCTCCACGGATTGCTCAGGGTCTGCTTCAGGCCCAGAGAGATGCGCCGCTTGATCGGATCGACCTCGAGGATCTGCACTTCCACTTCCTGCGAGGTCGAGACGATCTTGCCGGGGTGGACGTTCTTCTTGGTCCACGACATCTCGGAGACGTGGATGAGGCCTTCGATGCCCGGCTCCAGCTCCACGAAGGCGCCGTAGTCGGTGATGTTGGTGACGCGGCCCTTGAACTGGGCCTGGATCGGGTACTTCGCCTCGATGCCCAGCCACGGATCGGCCTGGAGCTGCTTCATGCCCAGCGAGATGCGGTGCGTCTCGTGGTTGATCTTGATGATCTTGACCTTGACCTGCTGGCCGATGGTCAGAAGCTCGGTCGGGTGGTTGACGCGGCGCCAGGCGATGTCGGTGACATGCAGCAGGCCGTCGATGCCGCCGAGGTCGACGAACGCACCGTAGTCGGTGATGTTCTTGACCACGCCGTCGACCGTCTGGCCCTCTTCGAGGTTCTGGACGATCTCGTGACGCTGCTCGGCGCGGCTTTCCTCCAGCACGGTGCGGCGGGAGACGACGATGTTGCCGCGGCGCCGGTCCATCTTCAGGATCTGGAAGGGCTGCGGGATGTTCATCAGCGGGCCGACGTCGCGGACCGGGCGGATGTCCACCTGGGAGCGCGGCAGGAAGGCCACGGCGCCGTCGAGGTCGACGGTGAAGCCGCCCTTGACCTGGTTGAAGATGACGCCCTCGACCTTCTCGTTGGCCTCGAACGACTTCTCCAGCTTGACCCAGCTCTCCTCGCGGCGGGCCTTGTCGCGCGAGATCACGGCCTCGCCGAGAGCATTCTCGATGCGCTCGAGATAGACCTCGACGATGTCACCGACCTTGATGCCGTTCTCACGGCCGGGGCCATTGAATTCCTTGAGGGCGACGCGGCCTTCGGTCTTCAGGCCCACGTCGATGACGGCGAGGTCCTTCTCGATGGCGACGACGGTGCCCTTGATGACGGAGCCCTCGGCGGCGTCGGCGGTGCCGAAGGACTCGTCCAGCATTGCGGCGAAATCTTCGCGCAGTGCGTCAGCGTGTGCGGACATACAGGTTTCCTGGCGCCGGCTGGTTGGTGTTGATCATCGCTCCAGCCGCACGGCACGGGGGCTCCTCTTCGAGGAGGCAACCCGCGACGGCGCGCCCCTGGTCTTCAGGCGGCGGAGCCGGCCGGCGCAAGGCCCGCAAGGCAGGAACGTCTTTCCATTGCTCGTCCGGGGGCCGGCTCGGAGGGCGCCTGCGCCTCTCCAAAACGGACAACGCCCCATGACCGCGGGATCATGGGGCAACCCGGAACGGGCGCTTCCTTAGCAATATGCCGGGCCTTCGGCAAGGGTGCCGGCGGCCCGGAGCGCAATCAGGCGTTGGAACGCACCAGGCGCTTGATCGGGATGCTGGGACGGCCGGACTTCTCGGCGATGTCGCGGTCCTGATCGATGAGGAACTGCAGCACCTTGGCGTCGCCGTCGAGGTCGCGGACGATCTCGCCGGGAACGCGCCGGTTGGAACGGCGGGAATCGTCCTCATAGATGACGTCGAACAGCACGAACGCGCTGTCGAGCGGCTTGGATTTCTTGCGGGCCATGGGTGTCCGATCCTGGAAAAGACGCCAGGGCGCAAAAACGACGGAGCGCTCGCTCGAGCCGCTCCCGCGCGCTGCCTGGCAGCTAGCCGATGGCGCGTAAATAGGCGGCCGCGGCCGGCAGGGCAAGCTTCTGCAGGGAATGGCTGCTATGAGCGGCAGGTGGGATGGTGTGATGGCTGTCCCGCCGCGCGCCAAGACGCTGGGCTGGCGGGTGTCCTATCGGAAGGCGCGGCAAGCCCCGATGCCCCGGTGCGATGTCGCCGGCGATCCCTCGCTCGCAAGCGAATGGGCCGGGAAGCCGAGCCAGTGCAGGCCCTAGGCGGCCTTGACCCGCAGGGTTTCCAGCGCCTGGCGCACCAGCGGGTCGAGGCCCGCGCCGCCGGCGTCGAGGTGGGCGAAGATGGCGTTGCGCATGCGCGGTTCCCAGAACTTGCGGATGTGCTCGGCGATGCCAGGCACGGCCTGCGTCTGCCCTTGGGAGGCGAAGAACTTGCCGATCTGGTTCGCCATCATCACGAGCTTGTCAGGCGACATGGGACAGGGACTCCGGAGCGATGCGGTCGGGGTGGGTGAAGATCTCGAAGCCGTCGCCGCGGGCGATGCCGACCAGGGTGATGCCCGCGGCCTCGGCGGTGCGGATGGCGAGGGCCGTCGGCGCGGACACGGCGATGATGACGGAGGCGCCGGCCACGGCGGTCTTCTGCACCATCTCCACCGAGACGCGGCTGGTCAGCAGCACAAGGCCCTGCGCCGTGTCCGTGTCGGACCGGGCGAGCGCGCCGACGAGCTTGTCGAGGGCGTTGTGGCGGCCGACGTCCTCGCGCACGGCGACGAGGCCGTTGGCGCGGGTCCAGAAGGCGGCGGCGTGCACCGCCCGGGTCTCGTGGTTGAGGCTCTGGGCCGGGGCGAGCGCCGCCAGGGCGGTCTCGATGTCGGCCGGGGTGAAGCGGACGTCCGCCGCGACGCCACGCGGCGTGCGCGTCGCCTCGGTCAGGCTGTCGATGCCGCACAGGCCGCAACCGGTGGGGCCGGCGATGCGCCGGCGGCGGCCGGCGAGAGCCTTGGCCCGGGAGTCCTTCAGCCAGAGGCGAAGCTCGATGCCGTTGTCATGCTCGACGGCCTCGAAATCCTCGATGTCGTCGAGGGCGCCGATCACGCCCTCGGTCAGCGAGAAGCCGGCGGCGAAATCCTCCAGGTCGGTCGGGCTGCCCATCATCACCGCATGGGAGCCGCCGTCATAGACCAGGGCAAGCGCCGTCTCCTCGGGGACCGCGCGGATCCCCTCGGCGAGGATGCCGCCCCGGAAGGCGAGGCGGCGGACGCGTTGCACGGGAGCCGGCATCAGCGGAACCTCGCCGCGGCGACCGTCACTCTGCCGCTTCCGGCAGGGTGATGCGGCGCGAATTCTTGGCCATGGCTTCGTACTCCTCCTGCCAGGCGGTCGGGCCGTTGGAGGGCATCACCTGCACGGCCGTGACCTTGTATTCCGGACAGTTGGTCGCCCAGTCGGAATAATCGGTGGTGATGACGTTGGCCTGAGTCGTCGGGTGGTGGAAGGTGGTGTAGACGACGCCCGGAGCGACGCGCTCGGTGATGGTGGCGCGCAGCGAGGTCGAGCCGGAGCGGCTCTCGAGCTTGATCCAGTCGCCCTCGCGGATGCCGCGCTGCTCGGCGTCGTGCGGATGGATCTCCAGGAGATCCTCGGGGTGCCACATCGAGTTGTCGGTGCGCCGGGTCTGGGCGCCGACATTGTACTGGCTGAGGATGCGGCCGGTGGTGAGCAGCAGCGGGAAGCGGGCGCCGGTGCGCTCGTCCGTCGGGATGTATTCGGTGATCATGAAGCGGCCCTGACCGCGCACGAAATGGCCGATATGCATGATCGGCGTGCCCTCCGGCGCCTTTTCGTTGCAGGGCCACTGCACCGAGCCGAGCTCCTCCAGCTTCTCGAAGGAGACGCCGGCGAAGGACGGGGTCAGGCGGGCGATCTCGTCCATGATCTCCGACGGGTGGCCGTAGCGCATGGGATGGCCGAGCGCCTCCGCCAGCAGCAGCGTCACCTCCCAGTCGGCATAGCCGGCCTTCGGCGCCATCACCTTGCGCACGCGCTGGATGCGGCGCTCGGCATTGGTGAAGGTGCCGTCCTTCTCCAGGAAGGTGGAGCCGGGCAGGAAGACATGGGCGTAGTTGGCGGTCTCGTTCAGGAACAGGTCCTGGACGATGACGCATTCCATCGCCGAAAGCCCGGCCGTGACGTGATGGGTGTCGGGGTCGGACTGGACGATGTCCTCGCCCTGCACGTAGAGGCCCTTGAACGAGCCGTCGACCGCGGCATCGAACATGTTGGGAATGCGCAGGCCCGGCTCCTTGTCGAGCTTGGCGCCCCAGAACTCCTCGAACATGGTGCGCACGCTGTCGGTGCCGATGTGGCGATAGCCCGGCAGCTCGTGCGGGAAGGAGCCCATGTCGCAGGAGCCCTGCACGTTGTTCTGGCCGCGCAGCGGGTTCACGCCGACGCCGTTGCGGCCGAGGTTGCCGGTGGCCATGGCGAGGTTGGCGATGGCCATCACCGTGGTCGAGCCCTGGCTGTGCTCGGTGACGCCGAGGCCGTAATAGATCGAGCCGTTGCCGCCGGTGGCATAGAGCCGGGCCGCGTCGCGCACGTCGGCCGCCTTGACGCCCGTGTACTTCTCCACCGCCTCGGGGCTGTGGCGCGGATCGGAGACGAACTCGGCCCAGGCCTGGAACGCCTCCATGTCGCAGCGCTCGCGCACGAAGGCCTCGTCGACCAGGCCTTCGGTGACGATGACATGGGCCAGCGCCGTCAGCATGGCGACGTTGGTGCCGGGCTTGAGCGGCAGGTGATGGTCGGCCTCGATATGGGCGGAGCGGACGATGTCGGTCCGGCGCGGGTCGATGACGATCAGCCGGGCGCCGGCGCGCAGGCGCTTCTTCAGGCGCGAGGCGAAGACGGGGTGGCCGTCGGTCGGGTTGGCGCCGATGATCAGGACGACGTCGGTCTCCTCGACCGAGTCGAAGTCCTGGGTGCCGGCGGAGGTGCCGAAGGTCTGGCCGAGGCCGTAGCCGGTCGGCGAATGGCAGACGCGGGCGCAGGTGTCGACATTGTTGTTGCCGAAGCCGGCGCGGATCAGCTTCTGCACCAGGAAGGTCTCCTCGTTGGTGCAGCGCGAGGAGGTGATGCCGCCGATGGAGTCCTTGCCATACTGGGCCTGGATGCGCCTGAGCTCGGAGGCGGCGTGGGCGATGGCCTGCTCCCAGCTCACTTCCTGCCAGGGATCGGTGATCTTCGAGCGGATCATCGGCTTGAGGATGCGCTCCTTGTGGGTGGCATAGCCCCAGGCGAAGCGGCCCTTGACGCAGGAATGGCCGCGATTGGCCTTGCCGTCCTTGTAGGGCACCATGCGCACCAGCTCCTCGCCGCGCATCTCGGCCTTGAAGGCGCAGCCGACGCCGCAATAGGCGCAGGTGGTGACGACCGAGTGCTCGGGCTGGCCGATCTCGATCACCTTCTTCTCCGTCAGCGTCGCCGTCGGACAGGCCTGGACGCAGGCGCCGCAGGACACGCATTCGGACTCGAAGAAGGCCTCGCCCATGCCCGGCGAGACGCGGCTGTCGAAGCCGCGGCCGGAAATGGTCAGCGCAAAGGTGCCCTGCACCTCCTCGCAGGCGCGGACGCAGCGCGAGCAGACGATGCACTTGGCCGGGTCATAGTTGAAATAGGGGTTGGAGCCGTCCTGCGGCATCCAGTTCTCGTTGGCCTCGCCGCCCATCTTGGCGAAGACGTGGTTCTCGCCCTCGTAGCCGTAGCGCACCTCGCGCAGGCCGACCTGGCCGGCGACGTCCTGCAGCTCGCAGTCGCCGTTGGCGGCGCAGGTCAGGCAGTCGAGCGGGTGGTCGGAGATGTAGAGCTCCATCACGCCCTTGCGGATGTCGTGCAGGCGCCGGGTCTGGGTGTGGACCACGAGGCCGGCCGCGACCGGCGTGGTGCAGGAGGCGGGCGTGCCGGCGCGGCCCTCGATCTCGACCAGGCACATGCGGCAGGAGCCCCAGGCATCCATCATGTCGGTGGCGCAGAGCTTGGGGATCTGCGTGCCCATCTCCATGGCGGCGCGCATGATCGAGGTTCCCTCGGGCACCGTCACCGAGACGCCGTCGATGGTCAGCGTCACCGTCTTCCCGGACTTCGAGAGCGGCGTGCCGTAATCGATTTCATGGACGAGAGACATGGCGGTACCCTCAGAATGCAAGAGGCTGGACGAGACGCTGTCTCGAAGCGGGGTGCGGCATTGCGGTCATCCCAGCCCGCGGCGGGCAGGGAGAATGGGGGCCGGTCGCCTCTCCCGGCGGCGAGGAGGGCAGGCTCGTGCGTCGAGCCTCGAAGTCCCGGATGCGGTTCGCCGTCGTCATTCCGCCGCCACCCGATAGGGCGTGACGTCGAAGTCCTCCGGGAAGTGCCGGATGGCGGAGAGCACGGGATAGGGCGTGAAGCCGCCGAGGGCGCAGAGCGAGCCGAACTTCATGGTCTGGCAAAGGTCCTCGACGACGGCGATGTTCCTGGCCACGTCCTGCCCGGCGATGATCTTGTCGATGGTCTCGACGCCGCGGACCGCGCCGATACGGCAGGGCGTGCATTTGCCGCAGGATTCGATGCCGCAGAACTCCATGGCGAAGCGCGCCTGGCGCTTCATGTCGACGGTGTCGTCGAACACGACGATGCCGCCATGGCCGATCAGGCCGTCGCGCCCGGCGAAGGCCTCGTAGTCGAACGGCGTGTCGAACAGGGCACGGGGGAAATAGGCGCCGAGCGGGCCGCCGACCTGGACGGCGCGCACCGGGCGGCCGGAGAGCGTACCGCCGCCGAAATCGTCGACCAGCTCGCCGAGGGTGACGCCGAAGGCGATCTCGACCAGGCCGCCATGGCGGATGTTGCCGGCGAGCTGCACCGGCATGGTGCCGCGCGAGCGGCCCATGCCGAAGTCGCGGTAATGGTCGGCGCCCTTGGCCAGGATGATCGGCACCGAGGCGAGGGAGAGCACGTTGTTGATGACGGTCGGCCGTTCGAACAGGCCCTTGTGCGCCGGCAGCGGCGGCTTGGCCCTGACGGTGCCGCGCTTGCCCTCGATGCTCTGCAGCAGCGAGGTCTCCTCGCCGCAGACATAGGCGCCGGCGCCGACCCGCACTTCCATGTCGAAGGCATGGGCCGAGCCGAGCACGCTTGCGCCGAGCACGCCGCCTCGCCGGGCGGCCAGGATCGCCGCCTCCATGGCCGCGACGGCATGGGGGTACTCGGAGCGGATATAGACGAAGCCCTTGGCGGCGCCGGTGGCGATGCCGGCGATGGCCATGCCCTCGATCAGGCAGAAGGGGTCGCCTTCCATCAGCATGCGGTCGGCGAAGGTGCCGCTGTCGCCCTCGTCGGCGTTGCAGACGATGTATTTGCGGTCGGCCCCGGCGTCGGCCACGGTCTTCCACTTGATGCCGGTCGGGAAGCCGGCGCCGCCGCGGCCGCGCAGGCCCGACTTGGTCACTGTGTCGATGATCGCCGCCGGGCCGATCTCCAGCGCCTTCTCCAGGCCTTCGAGGCCGCCATGCGCGCGGTAGTCGTCGAGCGAGCGCGGGTCGACGATGCCGGTGCGGGCCATGGTCAGGCGGGGCTGGCGCTTGAGGAAGGGCAGCTCCTCCGGCCGGCCGATGCGCAGGGCATGCTCGCCCGTGCCGGTGAAGGCATCGAGCAGGCTCGCGGCGTCGGCCGGCGTCGCCGGGCCGTAGCCGATGCGGCCGGCCCCGGTGGCGAGCTCGACCAGCGGCTCCAGCCAGTGGAGGCCGCGCGAGCCGGTGCGGGTGATCTCCAGCTCGAGGCCCCGGGCCAGCGCCGCGACCTTGAGCGCGGCCGCGACCTCGTCGGCGCCGACGGCGAGCGCGCCGGCATCGCGGGGAATGAAGAGGTGCAGCCTGGTCATCGCAGCGTCTCCGTCAGGATCGCGTCGAGGCGCTTCTCGTCGAGCCTCGCCACGACGCGGTCGTCGATCAGGGCCGCCGGGGAGAGGGAGCACAGGCCCAGGCAATAGACCGGTTCCAGGGTGACGCGGCCGTCCGGCGAGGTTTCGCCGAAGCCGATGCCGAGCCTGGCCTCCAGGTGGTCGGCCAGCCGTTCGCAGCCGGCGGCCTGGCAGGACTCGGCCCGGCACAGCTTGACGACGTGGCGGCCGGCCGGCTCGCGGCGGAAATCATGGTAGAAGGTGACGACGCCGTGCACCTCGGCGCGCGACAGGTTCAGCGCGTCGGCGACCATGGGCACGGCCGGCTCCGGCACATAGCCGAAGGCTTCCATGAAGCCGTGCAGGATGGGCAGCAGCGGCCCCTCGCGCTCCTTGCCGGCCTCGATGATGGCGGCGGCCCGCTCGGCGGTCCAATCCTCGTATGCGTGCATGTCCGGCCTCTTTCGAGAGGTTCTAAGCGGCGACCATGCGTGGCTGGGTGGGGGGAATCAAGAAAGCAGCTTCGTCATACGATAGAAATTTTCTATTGAGATGCGCCAATCTCATCGAAACGATCGGTTAAATAGCCATTTTCCGACGTTGCAAATCGTTTTCGTCGTGGAAAAACAACAAAAGATCGCGATTGCGAAGAAAAAAATTTCACTGACCCGCGGCCGGCCGCATCCGGTCGGCTGCGGGAATGTCGCCTCGGAGCCTGACTTGAACGTCGGCTCTCAGGCTCGCTTGATCAGCCGGATAATCAACAGGAGGATGATGGCGCCGATCGCCGCGGCGATGATCGCCCCGACGATGCCGCCGCCGAGGGACAGCCCGAGACGGGGGAAGAGGTAGCCGGCGATGAGGGCGCCGACGACGCCGACCGCGAGGTCGCCGACCAGTCCGAAACCGCCGCCCCTGACGACCTGTCCGGCGATCCAGCCGGCGACGATGCCGACGATGAGGAAGATAAGCAGGCTTTCCACGCCCATGGTTCGCGCCTCCGATGCGGTTGACGTGCTCGAGATAGTGGGGTGACGGGCCGAAATGACAAGGGATCTCGGATGCCGGGCCGTCAGCCGGCGAAGCGCCGCTCCGGCCGGCCCCGCACGCCGGCATCGACGGCGAACACCGCGCCCTCCAGCGGATGGGCGGCGAGATGCGCGTCCGTCATGGTGAAGCGGGCCGAGGTGACGTAGAGCGTCCCGAGATCCGGGCCGCCGAAGGCGCAACTCGTCGGCCAGGAGCAAGGCAGCTCGACCAGGCGGTCGAGCCGGCCGTCCGGCGCGATGCGGGCGATGCAGCTGCCGCCGGCGACGCGGCAGTTCCACAGATGGCCCTCGGCATCCAGGCAGGAGCCGTCGGGGAAGCCGCGGTCGAGGCCTTCGAACAGCGTCCGGCGCCGGCCGAGCGAGCCTCCGTCGGGGTCGACGGGATAGGCGTAGATCGCATTGGCCAGCGTGTCGGCGGTCAGGAAGCGGCCGTCATCGGTCCAGGCCATGGTGTTGGCGATGCCGAAACGGTCGTCCGACAGCGTCGTCACCGTTCCATCGGGGGCGACGCGGTGGAGCCGGCCCCGGGGCGCCGTGATGTCCCTGGGGCTGCCGTCGGGGCGGAGGTTGTTCTGCATGGTGCCGACCCAGTAGGAGCCGTCGGGGGCGACGCAGCCCTCGTTCAGGCGATTGTCCGGCTCGTCCGGCTCGGGCACGGCGAGGGTGCGGAAGTCGCCGCCGAAGTCCCACAGGGCGACGCGCCGGGTGAGGCCGACGATGGCGCCGCCGTCCTCGCGCAGGCCGATCGAGGTCGGGAACTCCGGCGTCGGCCAGATCTCGTGGCGGCCGTCCGCCAGTGCCAGGCGATGGATGCGCCGGCCGACGATGTCGACCCAGACCAGTGCGTTGCGGCGCTCGTCATGGATCATGCTCTCGCCGCAGATGTCCTGCGCCTCGACCAGGCAGGTGACGGGGGCGGGCAGCGTCATGGGTTTCCTCCTGCTGTGCCGGGCCGGCGGACCCCGGATGGGAGCCGGCCGGACGGTCCGCGCCGCAACGGCTCCTCGGGCCGCCGCGGCCTCTGCCTTGTCAATAGCGCACCGGCCTCGTGTCGTCCGGGTCCGCCCATCGCGTGTTCGGCAGCAGGGGGAACCAGTCCGGCCGGGCGGGATCGCGGTCATAGGTGTAGCCGCCGAGCGACTTGTACAGGTCGGCATACCGGCCGAGCTTGTCGCGGTCGAGCTCGACGCCGAGGCCGGGGCCGGTCGGCACTGCGATGGCGCCGCCCCGGTACTGCATCGGGCCGCCGACGATGACGTCGTCGACGAGGTGGTGGTAGTGGGCGTCGGCCTTGAAGGCGAGGTTGGGCACCACCGCGCCCATGTGCAGCATGGAGGCGAGCTGGATGCCGAGCTCGCCGGAGGAGTGCACGGCGACGCCGAGCTGGAAGGTCTCGCACACGCCCGCCGCCTTGATGCAGGGCCGGATGCCGCCCCAGAAGGTGGTGTCGAGCAGGATGACGTCCACCGCCGGGTTGAGGATGTTGGCGGCGAGTTGCTCGAAATTGATCACCACCGTGTTGGTGGCGAGCGGGATGCGCACGCCCTCGCGCACCCGGCGCATGCCGTTGAGGCCCCAGGTCGGATCCTCGTAATAGTCGTTGTTGAGGTCCTCGATCGCCCGGCCGAAGCGCAGGGCCTCCTCGACGCTGAAGGCGGCGTTGGGGTCGTAGCGCACGCTGTCGGAGCCGAGCGCCTTGGCCCAGGCCCGGTAGACTTCCAGCTCGTAGGCGGGCGGGAACACGCCGCTCTTGAGCTTGTGCGAGGTGAAGCCGCACTTCTGCTTCAGCGCCAGCGTGTCGGCGATGAGCTGGTCGGCGGTGCGCACCTCGCCCTTGCCGGTCTCCTGGTTGGGATGGCGGAAGAACATGTAGCTGGCAAAGGGGACCTCGTCGCGCACCTTGCCGCCGAGCAGGTCGCAGGCCGGCACGCCGAGCGTCTTGCCGATGATGTCGATGCAGGCGAACTCCAGCGCCGCGTGCAGCTGGGTGCGGTTGTTGTAGAGGCTGGCTGTCGGATTGGTGATCTTGAAGCGCATGGCCTCGAGCTCGAACGGGTCGTGGCCGACGAGATAGGTCTTGAGGCCGCGGAACGCGGCCTCCGCGCTCTCGCCGCCGCCGCCCATCTCGCCCAGGCCGATCAGGCCGGTGTCGGTCTCGACCTCGACGATCGTGCGCACGAAGCGGCCCCAATGCGCGCCGTTGGAGTGGCGCAGCGGCGCCTCGAGCGGCACGGTGACGGTGGTGGCGCGGATGTCGGTGATCTTCGGACGTTTCATCGGGGCAGCGTTCCGGCTGGGGTGGTCGGGGAGCGGCGGGGAGGGGCTCAGCTGATGAGCCGGGTCATCTCCTCGACGCTGGTGTCGTCGCGGGCGACGTCGGCGATCTTCTCGCCGCGCGCCATGATCACGATCCGGTCGGCGATCGGATGGATGTGGTGCAGGTTGTGGCTGATGAAGATGCTGGTGACGCCCTGTCCGCGCAACTCGACGACATGGTCCAGCACCTTGTTGGTCTCCTTGACCGAGAGGTGGTTGGTCGGCTCGTCGAGGATCAGCACCTTGGAGCGGAAATGCATGGCCCGGGCGATGGCGACACCCTGGCGCTGGCCGCCGGAGAGCGCCTTGACCGGCACGTCCGGCCCGCGCAGATGCAGGCCGACGCCTTTCAGACCCTCGATCGCCTCGGCCCGCATCCGGTCGGCATCGACGACGCCGAAGCCGCGCCGGCCCCATTTCAGCAATTCGCGGCCGATGAAGAAGTTCTGGGCGATGGTCATCTCCGGCACCATGGCGGTGTACTGGTAGATGGTCTCGATGCCGAGCTCCATGGCGGCGCGCGGGCCGGTGATCCGCACCGGGCGGCCGTCGACGACGATCTCGCCTTCGTCATGCGGGTGCACGCCCGACAGGATCTTGATCAGGGTCGACTTGCCGGCGCCGTTGTCGCCGACCAGGCCGATCACCTCGCCCTTGCCGACGTCGAAGTCGACATTCTTGAGGGCGTGCACCGCGCCGTACCATTTCTGCAGTCCGCGGCAGCGGATCAGGGGCTCGCTCGTCATCAGTGCCCCCTGCCGCCTTCGGCGTGCCGGCGCACGCGGGTGTTGAGGACGACGGCGACGACGATCATGGCGCCGACGGCGAACATGAACCAGTTGGCATTGATGCCGCCGAGGATGAGGATGTTCTCGATGATCGCCGTCAGCAGCACGCCGACGATCGCCCCGCTCACCGAGCCGATGCCGCCGGTGAGGGCGACGCCGCCGATGACCGCGGCGGCGATCACCTGCAGCTCCAGGCCGGTGCCGAGATTGGGCACGATCACCTTGATGCGGAAGCTCTGGATGATGCCGGCCAGTCCCGCCAGGGTCGAACACAGCACGAAGCAGACGGTCTTCACCCGGCGGATGTCGATGCCCATGTCGCGCGCCGCCTGGGGATGTCCGCCGGTGGCATAGACCCAGGCGCCGAAATCGGTGCGACGCATGACGAAGCCGAGCAGGGCGGCGATGGCGATCATGTAGAAGATGGAGGCGCGCGGCGTGACGCCGAGCATGTCGAGCCGCCCGACCAGCCATTCCACCGGCGCCTCGCGCGGGAAGATCGGCGGGAAGCCGCCGGCCACGACGATGGCGATCGAGCGCACCATGAACATCATGCCGAGGGTGGCGATGAAGGAGGGAATGCCGAGCCGCAGCGTGATCCAGGCATTGGCGAAGCCGACGGCCGCGGCGACGCCGAGGCCCGCCAGGATGGCCAGCGGCATCGGCAGGCCGCCGAGCGTCATCAACAGCACCGTCACCATCGGCGACAGGCAGAACACCGAGCCGACCGACAGGTCGAACTCGCCGGCGATGATCAGGATGGTGACGCCGATGGCGGCGATGGCCAGCTCCGGGATCGGCTGGAGGTAGACGGTGACGTTGCCGGGCGCGGCGAAGCGCGGATTGACGAAGCTGAACACCAGGCAGAGCAGGACGAACAGGGCGAGGGCCGAAATCTCGGGCCGCGCCAGCAGGCGCCGCGGCAGCGATGACATGGCGGGTGGCTCCCAGGAACGGGGGCGGGCGGGGCAGGCCGGGATGCGGCGGGCCGCATCCCGGGGGAGCCTCAGCGCACGCCCATCTTGACGAACTTCTCGACCGCCTCGACGTCCTTGGGCTCGACCAGGGCCTTGCCGGTGTTGACGTCGAAGGCGCTGAGGCCGAACTTCTTGATCATCGCCAGCTGCAGGATCGGCAGGTAGCCCTGGTAGTAGGGCTGCTGGTCGATGGTCAGGTCGATATAGCCCTTCTTCATCTCGTCGAGCACCACCGGCACCAGGTCGAACACGGCCATGTGCAGCTGGCCGGGCTTGACGCCGAGGTCGCGCAGGCACTCGCCGGCACCGGCGCCCCAGAAGCCGGCGTCGACATAGGCGTTGGTCTCGGGATGGCCCTGGACATACTGGCAGATGCGCGAGGCGGTGACCGAGATGTCGTTGGAGCTGTCGATCACCTCATAGGAGATCGACCGGCCGGGATTGGCGGCCTTGGCCTCGTCCAGGAACTTCCTGGCGCCGCCGATGCGGGCCTCCGCCCAGCTCTCGCCGGGGCGCGACAGGCCGAGCAGGGCGTGCACCGGCTGGTCGGCCGGGATCTTGGCGTAGAGGCCCTTCATCAGCACGTAGCCGGCCTGGAACAGGTCCTGGCCGACGAAGGCGAGGCGGGCATTGCCCTCGGCGCCCTTGGAATCGTCGACATTGGCGGTGATCACCGGGATGCCCTTGTCGACGGCGCGCTTGATCGCCTCGTCGTAGAGGTCGTCGTTGACGACAACGGTGACGATGCCGTCGACGCCCTGCTCGATCACCGTCTCCAGGTTCTGCAGGTGCTTCTGCAGGTCGCCGTTGGGCGTGGTGAAGATCAGCTGGCAGTCGGCGTCGAACTGGGCGCAGGCATCGTCCATGCCCTTCTTGATCGCCTGCCAGAAGCTGTTGTCGATGCCGGTCTGGGTCAGGTAGGCGAATTTGAGCTTGTCGGCGGCCTGGCCCGATCCGGCGCCGAGCAGCGTGGCGGCGGCAAGGGCGAGGGCGGAGATGGCGGTCTTCCAACGCATGGCTGTGGTTCCTCCCGAAGGCCGGCATCCCGGCTGCTGTTGTACCATGGCAGTGTTTTTCAAAAGGAGAGGCGGCATGCGCCGCCGCTTCCCGGTGTGGCTGCCCGCGCGGGTGGCCTATTCCTCGACGTGCCCGGTGACGCGCAGGATCTCGAAGCAGGCGCCGAAGGGGTGATAGTCGGTCTTGGCGGGCGGGCTCTTGAGGTCGCTGAGCGGCCGGCCGTCCGGGGCGCAGACCCGGTACCAGCCGCCGCGCTCGCGGTCGATCATGTGGCGCCAGCTGAAGTCCCAGAGCCGGTCATAGTCCTGCCAGAAGCGCGCCTCGCCGGTGCGCACGGCCAGGCAGGCGGCGGCGGCCACGGTCTCGCACATCACCCAGTGGTACTTGTCGAGGTCGTAGAGCCGGCCGTCGGGGCCGAAGCTGTAGTGCAGGCCGCCATGGGCGAGGTCGGCGCTGCGGGCCAGCGCCACCTCGTAGAGGCGCCGGGCCCGCGGCAGCATCCATTCGCGCGGCCGGTAGCGCTCGAGGATCAGCAGCAGCTTGGTCCACTCGGTCATGTGCCCGGGCAGGTAACCGAAGGGGCGGAACAGGTGCTTGGGATCGTCCTTGTTGTAGTCCCAGTCCACCGCCCAGTCGCGGGTGTAGTGCTCCCAGACGAGGTCGCCGGCCTCGGCGGCGAGATCCATGCAGATGCGCTGGGCCAGGGTCTCGGCCCGGTCGAGATAGCGCGTCTCGCCCGTCGCCTCGTAGGCGGCGAGCATCGCCTCGGCCATGTGCATGTTGCAGTTCTGGCCGCGATAGTCGGAGAGCGGCGTCCAGTCGCGGCGGAACTCGTCGGCATAGAGCCGGTGCTGCGGCAGCCAGAAGTGCCGCTCCAGAAGGTCCCAGGTCTCGGCGACCTTGCGCTTCATGCCGGGGATGCCCGCCTTGGCCGCGGTGGCGTGGGCGAGCAGCACGAAGGCGTGGCCGTAGCACTGCTTGGCGTCGTCGCTCGGCCGGTCGCGGTCGAGCACCCAGTAATAGCCGCCCATCTCGCGGTCGAGATGAGCCTCCTCCAGGTGCTTCAGGCCGTGCACGGCCGCCTCGCGATAGTCCGGCCGCTCGAACAGGCCGGCGGCCAGGGCGAAGTTGACGATGAAGCGCGTGGTGGAGACGAGGTGCTGCGTCGTCCGGTCGAGGATGGCGCCGTCGTCGCGATAGACGTTGTAGTAGCCGCCGTCCTCGGTGTTGAGACAGACCGGATGGTAGAAATCCATGATCTGCCGCATGTGCGACTTGAGAAAGGCGGGGGAACGGAAATCGGGTGGGGTCACCGGCGTCGCGTCCTTCATTCCGGCAGGACGATGCCGAGCTTCGACATCACGCCGCCGTCGATCTTGATGTCCGCGCCGGTGATGAAGCGGGCCTTGTCGCCGGCGAGGAAGGCGACGGCCTCGGCGATCTCCCAGGGCTGGCCGACGCGGCCGAGCGGATGGCCCTTGCCCCAGGCCGCCAGCGTCGCCTCGGCGGTGCCCTCGCCCTTGTAGAGGTCGGCGGCCCAGCGCAGCATCGGCGTGTCGACCGAGGCCGGGCAGACGGCGTTGACGGTGATGTTGTCGGGGGCGTGGTCGAGCGCCATGGCCCGCACCAGGGCGTTGATGCCGCCCTTGGAGGCGGTGTAGGCGGCGACCGAGGCCTGCGAGGCGAAGGCCTGCACCGAGGAGATGGCGATCACGGCGCCGCCGCCGCGCTTCTTCATCTCCGGCACGGCATATTTGGCGGCCAGGAAGATCCCCTTCAGGTTGACGTCGAGCACGTCGTCCCAGACCTCCTCGGGCGTGTCGATCACCGTGCCGTAGCGCTGGATGCCGGCGCAGCACACCAGGATGTCGACGCCGCCGAAGCTCGACGCGGCGAGCGCGGCCGCGGCCTGCATGTCGGCTGCCTTGCGCACGTCGCCGACCATGCCCCTGCTGCGGCCGCCGATCGCCGCGACGGCGGCGTCGACCGAGGCGGCGTCGTTGGCGACGATCAGCACGCCGGCCCCGCCGGCGGCGAAGCGCTCGGCGCAGGCCCGGCCCATGCCCAGGCTGCCTCCGGTGACGATCACCGATTTGCCTTCGAAGTCTCCCATCTGTCCTCCTGTGCCGGCTCCGGCCGGGCCGCGTCAGCGCGCGCGCTCGGCGCGCAGCGGCCTCTGGTTCGTATGGCGCGTCTCGAAATAGCTCGGCTGGGCCGCCTCGATCTCCGGCAGGCTGCGGAACAGGCCGTTGAGGTGCTCGCGCATGGCCTGGGCGGCCTGGTCGGGCGAGCCGGCGGCGATGCCGGCCAGGATGGCCCGGTGCTCGTCGACCAGCCGGCGCACCTTCAGGTCCTGCGGCAGGATCAGGTGGCGGACCCGGTCGATATGCACCTTGGCGCCCTGGATGAAGCGCCAGACCGCCTCGCGGCCGCAGGCCAGGCTGAAGGCCTGGTGCATCTGCTCGTCCAGCGCGAAGAAGGCGGCGTCGTCGCCGGCCTCCGCGGCGGCGGCCTGCCCGCCGATGTTGTGCTCGATCCGGGCGATCAGCAGCGGATCGGCGGCCTCAGCCACCTGGCGGACGATCGAGCATTCCAGGCTTTCGCGGATGAACTGGGCGTTGCCGAGGTGGCCGACGCGGATCGGCGCGACGAAGGTGCCGTATTGCGGATAGATGTCGACCAGCCCCTCCTCGGACAGGCGGATCAAGGCCTCGCGCACCGGCGTGCGGCTGACGCCGAGCACGGCGGCGATGTCCTTTTCCGACAGGGGGTAGAGCGGCGGCAGGCGCAGGTCGGCGACGCGGTCGCGCAGCACGCAATAGACCTGCGACCAGATCGGCGCCTGGCGGTTGAACGGCAGGACGCCCAGGACCTCGGCCAGGTCCGGGACGGTGGCCGGAACCGGCTGTTCGAGCGTCGTGGCCATGGCCAACTCCTCCCCTGCCCAGCAGCCTGAAGGGCTACCATATCAGTGCGAATTGCGCAACCATCGCCATGCCATATTAGTATGGCAGTTGGCCTCGCGCAGTTGCCGGGAGGGATTGATTCGCTCCCGCCGCGTTGTCGCGCCGCTCGGCCGGCACCGGTCTTCGCCGGCTTTTTTGCAGCTGTTTCCGAGGGGAGGGCGACCGGGACGGGGCGAAGCGGCCCGAAAACGTGGCGTTTGCCGGCGAACCGACTTATGAACGGGCGGGGGGCTGCGGCTATCGATTGCCGGGCGGGCGCCCGGGGGGAGCCTGGCTCCGGGCCCGGCGCGCGCCCGGTCCTTGCGATCTGCGGAATGTCCGGGTGCGCCTTGGCGGTGCCCCCGGCGGTCCGGCCTGGAGCCCCCCATGCGGGGATGGGAGACCCAGACCCTTGCGTATGCTTCGATCCGCCCTGCCGCTCGCGCTGCTGCTGATCCTGCTGGCGGCCACCACCACCTTCCTGGTGTCGGAATGGCGGTCGGCGAGCCGTGGGCGGGCCCTGATCGACCATTCCCGCGCGGTGATCGAGGCGAGCCTGTCGCTGACCGGGGCCATGGCCGATGCCGAGGCTGCCCGCGGCGGGTTCATCATCACCGGCGACCGGGCCTATCTGCAGCCGCTCGACGCGGCGATCGCGGCGCTGCCGGGCCGCTTCGCGACGTTGCGGCAACTGGCGGCCGGCAATCCCGAGCAACTGAGCCGTCTCGACACTCTCGCCGGACTCTGGAGCCGGCAGCAGGACCACATCGCCCGGTCCGTCGCGCTGGCCCAGGCCGGCGACATGGCGGGCGCCCGCGCCAGTCTCGCCGCCGAGGGCGCCAAGGCGGCCGTGGACGCCATTCAGGCCGAGGCCGACCGCTTCCAGGCGGCCGAGCGAAGCCGGCTGGACCAGCAGCTGGGCGAGAGCGACAACCAGCGCGACCGCCTGGGCTTTGCCATCGGCTGCGTGCTGGCGGTGGCGGGGGTCGGCATGGTCGTGTCGATCCTGGCGCTGTCGCGGCGCACCCGGGCGCTGGCTCGCGACGTGCGTTCGCAGCGCCAGATCGCCCGTTCGCTGGAGGAGGCGACCTTCGAGCTCGCCGACCAGGTCAGCACGGTGCGGGCGGAGCTCTCCGACACCGCCCGCCGCTTCGATGCGGCGCTGCGGACGGCGCCGATCGTGCTGGCGAGCCAGGACCGGGAGCTGCGCTACCTGTGGATGCGCAACAGCCTGCTCGGGCAGCCGCCGGAATGGTTCATCGGCAAGACCGACGCGCAGATCATGCCCGAGCCCGCCGGCTCGCGCATGATCGCCGCCAAGGAGGAGACGCTGCGCAGCGGCGAGCCGCGTGACTTCGAGATCTTCCTGTCGAGCCTGGAGCGACCCGACGACGGCAAATGGTACGACGTACACATCGAGTCCACCCGCAACGACAAGGGCTCGATCGACGGCGTCACCTCGGTGTTCATGGAGGTGACCGAGCGCAAGCGCCGCGAGCGGCATGTCCGCCTCCTGATGCGCGAGCTCGCCCATCGCTCCAAGAACACGCTGGCCGTGGCCCAGGCCATGGCGCGCCAGACCGCCGCCAACACCGCCGGCGTCGGCGAGTTCCTCGAACGCTTCTCGGAACGGCTGGAGGCGCTCGGCCGGGCGCACACGCTGCTGGTCAACGAGGGCTGGACCGGCGCCGGCATCGAGGACATGGTGCGCGCCCAGCTCGGCCATTACGCCGATCTCGTCGGCCGGCAGGTGTTCCTCGACGGCGAGCCGATCACCCTGCCGGCCGAGACGGTGCAGAACATCGGCCTCGCCCTGCACGAGCTGGCCACCAATGCGGCGAAGTACGGCGCCCTTTCGACCGCGGCCGGGCGGGTCGACATCGCCTGGACGGCCGGGCCCGGCGAGGGCGGCGGCACGGCGATCACCCTGAGCTGGCGCGAGAGCGGCGGCCCGCCGGTCGCGCCGCCGACGCGGCGCGGCTTCGGCCAGCTGGTGATCGAGCGCACCGTGGCCCGCGCCGTCGGCGGCGAGGTCGAGCTCGACTACCGCCGGGAGGGACTGAGCTGGGTGCTGCGCTTCGACAAGCCGGTCGAGGTCGGCGTCGAGGCGGCGTTGCCCGCGGCGGGAGGCAGCGACGGCGGCGGGCGGAACGGGCCGATATTTCGATCCGCGCTGCCGTGAGGGAGGCGACATCGCCGTCGCGGTGATGCGATCGGTCCGGTCCCGGTTTCGATCCACGCCTCCGCGAGGGAGGCGACGGGCCATCGGCGCCGCCGCGGGCCATCTCGGCCATGTTTCGATCCACGCCTCCGCGAGGGAGGCGACGATGCACCGACACGAGCTGCACGATGTCGGAAAGTTTCGATCCACGCCTCCGCGAGGGAGGCGACGGGTCTGCAAGCCTCCGATCGACGGAAAGGCCGAGGTTTCGATCCACGCCTCCGCGAGGGAGGCGACGAACGACGGAACCGGTCGTGGTGTCGACCAGGACGGTTTCGATCCACGCCTCCGCGAGGGAGGGTATGCCTACGGTGAGAGGCGCCTTCCGGCGCAGGATAGAAAGCAGCACTGTTAACAACGTGGTTTGGAGCGGTGTTAGCAGCGAGACATGGCCTATACGACGCTGATCACGGGGCCGGAGCGGCGCCGCCGCTGGAGCGAAGAGCAGAAGCGGGAGCTGCTGTCGCAAGCATTCGGGCCCGGCGGCAACGTGACGACGACGGCCCGGTGCGCAGACGTTCACACGAGTTTGCTGTATCGCTGGCGGCGCGCCTCGCTGACGCGGGTTGAGCCGCCGGCCTTCGCACCGGCGGTGCTGGTCGAGGTGCCGGAGCTTGGGTCGGAGCGGGCGGAGGTTCCCGTGATCGTCGTGGAGTTGTCCGGCGGCATCCGGGTGAGTATGACGGCCGACGCGCCGGCGGCGCTGGTGACGGCGACGCTGCAGGTCCTGCGATGATCCCGGTTCCGGCCAACGTCCGGGTGTGGATCGCCACCGGTCATACGGATATGCGCCGGGGGATGAACGGATTGGCGCTGCAGGTCCAGGAAGGCCTGCATCGGGACCCGCACGCTGGCGATCTGTACATATTCCGCGGAAGGAAAGGCGATCTGATCAAGATTCTCTGGCACGATGGGGTCGGCCTGTCGCTGTATGCCAAGCGCCTGGACCGGGGCCGGTTCGTCTGGCCAGTGACGAACGGCGGGCCTGTGGCGATGACGCCGGCGCAAATGGGGTATTTGCTCGAGGCGATCGACTGGCGCAATCCACAACACAGCTGGAGACCGTCGAGCGCCGGTTGAGCCACCAGGAAACTGCGGCGCCAGGCATTTTGGATGCCCAAATCGCGGTTTTTCTGATTCAATCTGGCGCATGGTCCTCACCGCCGACGCCCTGCCGGACGACATCGACGCCCTGAAGACGGCGCTGATCGCCGTACGGGCCGAACGCGCCGCCGCCCGCGCCAAAGCCTCCGACGACCTGGCCCAGATCGCCCACCTGAAGCTGCAGATCGCCAAGCTGCAGCGCCAGTTGTTCGGGCCGCATGCCGAGCGCACGCGCCGCCTGCTGGATCAGTTGGAATTGGAACTGGAGGAACTGGAGGCCGGCGCCACCGAGGACGAGATCGCCGCCGAGAAGGCTGGGGCCAAGACGACGACGGTGTCGGCCTTCACGCGCAAGCGCCCGTCCCGACAGCCGTTCCCCGAGCATCTGCCGCGCGAGCGCGTCGTGGAGCCCGCGCCGTGCGCCTGCCCGGCCTGCGGCGGGGCGCGGCTGTCCAAGCTGGGGGAGGATGTCACCGAGTCGCTGGAGGTGATCCCGCGCCAGTGGAAGGTGATCCAGCATGTGCGCGAGAAGTTCTCCTGCCGGGATTGCGAGGCGATCAGCCAGGCGCCGGCGCCATTCCACGTCACCCCGCGCGGCTGGGCCGGTCCGAGCTTCCTGGCCATGCTGCTGTTCGAGAAGTTCGGGCAGCATCAGCCGCTCAACCGCCAGGCCGAGCGCTATGCCCGTGAAGGCGTGCCGCTGAGCCTGTCGACCCTGGCCGACCAGGTGGGCGCCGGTGCGGCCGCGCTGATGCCGCTCTTCAAGCGCCTCGAGGCCCATGTGCTCGCCGCCGAGCGGCTGCACGGCGACGATACGACCGTGCCGGTCCTGGCCAAGGGCAAGACCGACATCGGCCGATTATGGGTCTATGTGCGCAACGACGGTCCCTTCGCCGGCCCGGCGCCGCCGGCGGCGGTGTTCTACTACTCGCGCGACCGCCGGGCCGAGCACCCCAACACGCATCTGGCGGGTTGGAGCGGGATCCTGCAGGCCGACGCCTATAGCGGCTTCGGCGATCTCTATGCGCCCGATCGCAAACCCGGGCCCGTTCTGGAGGCGAGTTGCTGGGCGCACGCCCGCCGCAAGGTCTTCGAACTCGCCGATGTCGAAGCCGCCGCCATCAAGAAGGCGCGCGGCGAAAAGCCCAAGCCTGTTTATCCGCTGGCATTGGAAGCCGTGCAGCGCATCGACGCGCTCTTCACCATCGAGCGGGAGGTGAGCGGGCTGCCGCCGGCGGAGCGCCTGGCCGTGCGTCGGGTCCGGAGCGCGCCGCTGGTCGCCGAGCTCGAGACCTGGATGATCGAGGCCCGCGACAAGCTCTCGCGCGGGCACGATCTGGCGAAGGCCTTCAATTACATGCTTCGCCGCTGGCCGTCCTTCACCCGCTTCCTGAGCGAGGGCCGCATCTGCCTCTCGAACAACGCCGCCGAGCGCGCATTGCGCGGCGTGGCCCTGGGGAGGAAGGCATGGCTCTTCTGCGGCTCGGATCGTGGCGGCCAGCGCGCCGCCGTCCTCTACAGCCTGATTGCGACGGCCAAGATGAACGATATCGACCCGCAGGCCTGGCTCGCAGACGTCCTCGCCCGACTGCCCGCCTATCCGGCCCACCGGATCGATGATCTGCTGCCGTGGCATTGGAGATGCGCAGACCTGCGAACCCCGCCAGCGGCGGCCTGATCATGCAGCGCAATAAAGTGCATCACGTCTACACCGTCGAGCGTGTCGCCAAGGTCCTCGGCGTCAGCGAAGAACTCATCCATGACTTGACGCTCTGTCTCGAGCCCGAGGATGGCGTCATCTGGGTCTACGGGATCAACGATGACGACGCGATCTTGGCCTGCACCGATGAAGGCCTTGAGGAGGTCGAACTCCTCCTCGAAGAACATCATCGCAACTCCCCATCGAAAACTTGACCCCGGTACCGTCGTGCTTGTGGTCGCCGGATATCGCGCGTCCACGATCTTCACGGGTGCGCATCGATCTGCCCACCTCGCGTCTGTACGAACGACTGCCCTGGGAGGGGAAGAGCCTGTGCAAGGCTGAAACCCCGCCGATCAGCCGGCCGCCTGCCTGACTGTCATGCCTGCCGCCATCATATAGACGTCTGGGCTCGCGCGCTTGGGCAAATCCCGCGGCCTTCGCCGTATGCGTACGAGGGAGGCGACGGCCAGCGCCCAGTACACGCTGACTGTGTGGACGTCGTTTCGATCCACGCCTCCGCGAGGGAGGCGACAGGTGCTTGCTGTTGGTCGGATCGTCGTCCCCGCAGTTTCGATCCACGCCTCCGCGAGGGAGGCGACTCCTGGCTCGCAAGCCGCTCATCGGCTCAGTTGCCGTTTCGATCCACGCCTCCGCGAGGGAGGCGACAACCGGAAGCGGCGCTTACCGGTGTCCTTCCGGAGGTTTCGATCCACGCCTCCGCGAGGGAGCGACGCGGGATCGATCTGACGTCGATCGAGCACCGGCACGTTTCGATCCACGCCTCCGCGGGGGAGGCGACGTGGGGACCGCCCATGGCGAGATCGACAAGACCGGGTTTCGATCCACGCCTCCGCGGGGGAGGCGACGCGCCAGCGCAGGCCGTGACCTTTGGCGATGGTCATGTTTCGATCCACGCCTCCGCGGGGGAGGCGACGGGCTCCGGATCTAGTCCGATAAATGCGGCAAGGGAGTTTCGATCCACGCCTCCGCGGGGGAGGCGACCTGCCGGGCGATGGTGATCTTGAGGCTGACAGGGCAGTTTCGATCCACGCCTCCGCGGGGGAGGCGACTCCCGATCAAAGGCGTCGCCGGGCCGACCGTCGTGGTTTCGATCCACGCCTCCGCGGGGGAGGCGACGAGGACAGGGGCGTTGGTCATGGCGTGACTCCGAGGGTTTCGATCCACGCCTCCGCGGGGGAGGCGACTGGCGTCCTCGCCGAACTCGTCGGCGCGGAATGGGTTTCGATCCACGCCTCCGCGGGGGAGGCGACGGTCTACCTGGTCCGCGGAGGCCGCGGTGATCACGTTTCGATCCACGCCTCCGCGGGGGAGGCGACGGCCCCGACCCGGCAACGCCACCACGACTTCGCCGTTTCGATCCACGCCTCCGCGGGGGAGGCGACCAAGAACATGGTGCGCCTCATCGATTGTCCAGCGACGTTTCGATCCACGCCTCCGCGGGGGAGGCGACAGGCGACAGTCCAGTTGTCGTCTCGGGTGGCGCGGGTTTCGATCCACGCCTCCGCGGGGGAGGCGACCCGGCGATCCGCGATGCGATGACCGCGGTCAAGATGTTTCGATCCACGCCTCCGCGGGGGAGGCGACGGCTGGTGACTTCCAGCTTCGTTATGGTTTCGTGCGGTTTCGATCCACGCCTCCGCGGGGGAGGCGACAATTGGCGGGCTTTTTATTGTTGACTTCATGCTATGTTTCGATCCACGCCTCCGCGGGGGAGGCGACGTTTCCTTCGGTTTGCATGGCCGTGCATGCGGGGTTTCGATCCACGCCTCCGCGGGGGAGGCGACATCCCCAACTCGCCCCAATCCGGCCGATTGTCGTGGTTTCGATCCACGCCTCCGCGGGGGAGGCGACGAGGGCGCCGGCGCACTGCAGGACAGAGATGTTGGTTTCGATCCACGCCTCCGCGGGGGAGGCGACGGGCCGACGCGGTCGGCCCCTCGCTGCGCTAGTTGTTTCGATCCACGCCTCCGCGGGGGAGGCGACGCGCCGATGCCCGCCTGCGGCCCACCTGCGGCCGCTAGTTTCGATCCACGCCTCCGCGGGGGAGGCGACGGGCCGACGCGGTCGGCCCCTCGCTGCGCTAGTTGTTTCGATCCACGCCTCCGCGGGGGAGGCGACTGGTCGCCGTCGCCCTCTAAGGCGTGGGGTTGACGTTTCGATCCACGCCTCCGCGGGGGAGGCGACATCAGGAGGCCGATGAGGGCTCGCGCGTCGGCGTGTTTCGATCCACGCCTCCGCGGGGGAGGCGACGAGTCCTCGCGCTTCTCGATGCTGACCTACTGCAACGTTTCGATCCACGCCTCCGCGGGGGAGGCGACAACCCCGACCGCGACTCCGAGGGCGACTTCCTCGTGTTTCGATCCACGCCTCCGCGGGGGAGGCGACCGGGCGCGCGCCACGCCTTGACGGTCAGGATGCGTTTCGATCCACGCCTCCGCGGGGGAGGCGACCGCCGCGATCAAGGTCGGCGCCGCCCAGGCCGACGAGTTTCGATCCACGCCTCCGCGGGGGAGGCGACCGCTGGCGACTACGCCGTCGGCGAAGGCTCGCCTAGCGTTTCGATCCACGCCTCCGCGGGGGAGGCGACCGCCCACGGCGGAAGCGACCCCCCACGGAAGCGCGGTTTCGATCCACGCCTCCGCGGGGGAGGCGACGCGCGCGCGAGGGCGAGGGACTCGTCAGAGATGTTGTTTCGATCCACGCCTCCGCGGGGGAGGCGACGCCCTCATGCTAACGCATTCTTCGATCGCCACAAATTCCGTCACTTGCGCGAACCGGCGCGTGTGCGCATCCGTCGATCGGACGAAACTGTCGGCATGTTGAAAATTATCTCGTGATTTCAAATGTTTGCGCCCAGCGCGAACCTCCCGGGAAATCCTGGCTCGCTTGGGGTTCGCGCTTGGGCGGGTCAGACGATCAGCGGACCGCCGAGATCGACGGCGGGCTTGGCGCCGACATGCTCGACGCGGCGGGTCCAATTGGCGCCGAGATAGTAATAACGCAGGCTGTCATGCGCCGGCTCGATCAGGCCTTCGAGCCTGGCCTTGAGACGGACCCATTGCGCCGGGTCGACTTCGATTTCGAACACTGAATATTGCACGCGTTGCCCGTAGTCTCTGCAGGCCTTGGCGACGCGGCGCAGGCGGGCATCGCCGCCCGGCTCGCCGGTGCGCACGTCGTAGGTCACCAGCACGAGCATCGCGGCCTCCTCGGCGTCGGGCATTCGCCCCGGTCATTTCCACAGCCAGGGTGGATAGGCGTCGAGATCGCCGCGCAGGTGGCGGGCGAGGAGCTGGGCCTGCAGATGGGGCGTGAGGCCGAGCGGCGCCGTCTCTTCCAGGAAGGGATGGCGGCGCTCCTCCTTCTTGCGCTCCTGCCAGGCGGCAAGCACGGTGCGCCGCCCCTCCTCGGTCAGGAGCACGGCGCCGCCGTCGCGGGTCTCGAAATCGTCGGCACGCAACTGGCGGCGATTGAGCAGCGACAGGGCCAGGCGGTCGGCGAGGGGCGGGCGCAACTCCTCCATCAGGTCGAGCGCCAGGCTCGGCCGTCCCGGCCGGTCGCGGTGCAGGAAGCCTACGGCCGGGTCGAGGCCGACGCCCTCGGCGGCGCTGCGGCAGTCATGGGTAAGAAGCGTGTAGAGGAAGGAGAGCAAGGCGTTGACCGGGTCGAGCGGCGGGCGGCGGCTGCGGCCGAGGAAGCAGATCTGCGGGTCGGGCGAGCGGACGAGGTTGCCGAAGACCGAGAAATAGACCTGAGCCGCCTCGCCCTCGGCGCCCCGCAGGGCGTCGAGGCCGTCATCGCCGAGGGCGGCGCGCTGCAGGATGCGGCCGAGCCGGTCGACGGCCTGCTCGATCCCGGCCCGCCGCTCATCTGCCATCTCGGCGCCGGTGTCGCGCAGCGCCCGCTGCAGCACGGTGCGCTGATTGGCGATCTTGCCGGAGACGAGGCTGCGCACGATCTCGTCCGGCTGCTCGGCGGCGCGGTATTGCGCCCGGCGCAGCAGCACGTTGCCGCTGACGGGGCCTTCGACCCGCGCCTGGAACCGGCCGGCCCGGTCCAGCAGGACGATGGTGACGCCCGTGGGGGCCAGCGCCTGGATCAGCGGCGGCGACAGGAAGACGCCGCCGAAGACGACGACGGAGCCCAGCATGTGGAAGGGCACGCGGGCACGCTCGACGCCTTCCACCTCCGCCACGAGGTTCTCGCCGTCCTTGCGCAGGGCGGCGCCCTCCGTGGTGACGTAGAGCGTGTTGAGCAGCTTCTTCACGGTGGGTCCTCCCCGTCGTCGGCGAGGATCGCCTCGACCGAGGCGGCGCGAAAGCCGAGCGCGGATCTGGACCCGGCCTTGGGCCGGCAGATCTCGATCAGCGAGCAGGCGCGGCAGCGGTCGGCCCTGTAGGTCGCTGGCGGCGTGCGCCCGGCGGCGAACAGGGCGCCGAGCGCGTCGGCTGTCTCCTCGGTGAGGCGGCGCAGCTCGGCATCGAAGGGAACCGGCGCCCGCCTTTTGGTCTCGGCGTAGTACAGTGCGCCTTCCGGCACCGGCCGGCCGGTCATCTCCTCCAGGCAGAGGGCCTGGGCGCAGAGCTGGACCTCGTCGGCCCGATGCAGCTTGGCCTTGCCGCGCTTGTACTCCACGGGATAGGCGGTCTCACCGTCCGGCCCGGCCCGAAACTCGACGAGGTCGGCGACGCCGGCGAGGTTCAGCCGGCGGCAGGCGAGCGGCAGCGCCGTGACGCGGCGCAGGCCGCCGCGCTTGCGGCTGCCGGGATCGTGGGCCGCCTCGTGCAGCACGCGGCCCTCGGCGGTGAAGCGGTTCTCCTCCCACGATCGCTCGATGTGGATGAGCGCCGCCTGGCGCAGGCAATAGACCGCATGCTGCAGCGCCGACAGCGGGATGGGCTCGTCGGGCTCCGGCATCGCGCCGGCCCGTTCAGAACAGCTCGATCACCTCGACCCCTTCCGGCAGGCCGTCGCGGTCGATGGTGACGGCGTAGTCGCCGAAGCGGCGCGCCGGCCGCTGGTTGCCGAGCCGGTCGCTGTCGAGGTCGTACAGCTCATCGCCGATCCGGCGCCGCACCTGCACCCGGTCGAACAGCCCCTGGGCATGGGCGTTGCCGAGCGCCGAGGCGTGCCTGAAGGCGATGCCGCGGCGCGAGGCCATCTCGCCGCGTGCCGCCGAGCGGTCATGCTCGAACATCGCGGACAGGCTGGCGAAGAGGTGGTCGAGGTCGGCCTGGCCGAAGCCGGTGCGCTCGGCCAGCTTGGCGTTGACGAAGATATGGGCGCGATAGAGGCCGTAGGGCACGATGTGCTTGCGGCCCATGGTGCGGTTCTCGGTGCGCTCGTCGCCCTCGCTGCCCTTCTCCCGGTCGGCCTTCTCCTTCTCGTTGGTGGCGGCCATGCGGGTGATCGAGATCTCCAGCGGCAGGATCGGCTCGACCGAGGCGGCGAAGGCGACCTGCACCGGGCCGCGCACCTGGCCGGCATTGATGCCGGTGCTCATCACCGCGCCGAAGGTGCGGACGTCGAAGAAGTTGTCGCACATGAAGCGGGTGATCGCCCGGGCTTCCCCGTCGTTCTGCGGGTTGAGCTTGGCGTCCTTGCCCACCTTGTCGCTGTCGCCGCGGATCGCCCTGTAGGCCTCGCGGTGCCGGTCGTTGAGGATGGCGCCTTCCTGCACATAGATGCGATAGCCCGGCTCCTCGCCGCGGGCGAGCTCGGTGTAGTTGCGGATCTTGCGCTTGAGGCAGACGTCGCTGACCAGGCCGTGGCCGGTCTCCGGGTCGATGCGCGGCAGGTTGCCGGCATCCGGGTCGCCGTTGGGATTGCCGTTGGTGACGTCGAAGAGGAAGACGATGTCGTAGCGATTGGCGAGAGCGGTCATTGCGATGCGGCCTCGGCAGCGGGTTTCTCGGACTTGCGGAAGAATTCGTTGCGCTGGTGGTAATAGCCGAGCGCGAACAGGGCCTGGCTCTTCTCGGCGAGGCTGGCCGGGAACGGATCGCCGCCCGGGGTCATCGCGTCCATGATCTCGCCGATCAGCCGTTCCAGGTTGACCTTCTGGCCCGGCCTGATCTTGCCGAGCTTGGACAGGTGCGGCGCCGAGCCGCGGTCGAGCAGCGGGAAGACCTTGCGCGGCTGGGCCGAGGCGGAGCTGTAGAACTTGTCCTTGATCGTGGCGTTGACCTCGCGGCCGAGCGCCGCGGACTGGACCTGCTCGTAGGCGGCGAACAGGCGGCCGAGCAGGTAGCCCGGATCCTTGAAGTCGGTGTCGAGCGACACGGGCGCCTCCGTTTTGAAGTTCTGGATCAGGATGGATTTGAGGATGGCGACGCGCAGCGCGTTGACGTCGTGGTCGGCGCGCAGGCGCATGATCAGCGTCGAGAGCAGGGTGAGCGGGTAGGGCGTATCGGTCAGGATCGCCCGCATCCATTCGCCGGCGAGGTTGGGCTGGATATTCTCGCTCTTGCGCAGCACGGCCGTCTCGATCAGCAGCCGCCACATCGAGGGCGTCTCGTGCCGCGGCGGCGGCTCGATGCGCATGCGCTGGAGGTGGGCGAGGTAGCGCACGGCGATGACGCCGAACTCGTCCTCCAGGTAGAAGCGCTGGGACAGGCGCGCGGCGTTCGGGGCGAGGCCGAGCACGAAGAAGCGCACGCCGGCCGGCATGTCGGGCTTCAGGCTGTCGATCGGCAGGCCATCGCGCAGCTTGGCGAGCCACGCCTCGATCCTGCGCTCCTCGACCGTGTCCGCCTCGCGCTCGTCGACGAAGAAGGCGGCGAACAGCGCCTCGGCCTCCTCGGCCAGGGCGCCGGACGCGTCGGCCCAGAACACGGTGGAGGCGTCGCCGACCTGGATGCGGTGGCCGCTGTCGCGTTCGAGGAAGCGGTTGAGGGCGGAGGTGTAGGCGAAGGCCGCGGCCTCGGAGACGGGGGCGTTGTCGCCCTGCTCATGGCCGTAGGAGGTGAAGGCGTCGAGGTTGAACGAGACGATCGACGCGCCGGAGGATTGCGCTCCCCAGACGCCCTTCACCGCCGGATGCAGGCGTGCGACCGGCTTGCGCTCCCCGGTGACGAGGCAGGCGGCCTCGGTCCGATCGCCCGCGGCCGAGAGGCGGGCCCAGAGGTCTCGCGCCGCCCGGCGGTCGTGGATGCAGATCCTGTCGAGGCGCTCGTTCTCGAGCGCGAAGACGATGTTCTGGTCCTTCATCTCCTCGGGCCAGCCCAGTTCGGCATAGCGCTCCGGCTTCCACGTCTCCAGGAAGCGCAGCAGCGCCTGCAAGCCCTCGTCGTCGGAGCCCGCGAGCCATTCCCGGTGCCGCGCGACGAAGGCTTCATGCTCGGCAGCGGTGCGCTTGCCCTCGCCGGCAGTAACGCCGAGTACATAGGCTGTCTTGTCCCAAAGGAAATTCGGTGCGATTCCGGAGGTGCGCTTGGCCGGCTGCGGCACAGCCATCAGCCTCGGCACCCGTTTGCGTCCCTCGCTCTGACGCAGGTCGATGGGGGCTCCGGCCGGCGTCCCGTCCTCGTTCAACGCGATCAGGACGCCGATCTTCTCCTGCGAATAGCCGAAGGCCGGCACGTCACCGCGCTCGGCCATGCGGTCATAGGAACGGACGAGGGAGGCGAGGGCGCTCATCGGCGGATCTCCGGCGAGTCGGGCGGGGGCACCTTGATCACCCCCTTGTCGAGCCGGGCGCGGAAGAACAGCGAGCTGCGGTCGCCGCCATGGTCGATGTCGTAGAGCATGAAGCCGAGGTCGCGGCTGTCGTCCACCGTCGCCGGCAGCGGCTCGTCCGGCTCGATCAGGCGGAAGGCCGCCGGGAACTCGCGCGTGCCGAGGCAGGGCTGGTGGAAGCACTGCCCCTTGCGGGCGCGCCGCCTGAAGGTGTCGAGGTGCTTGCCCTCGTTGTCGTCGGGGCCGGCCTTCGCCGTCAGGGCGAAACGCGCGGCGATGACATAGGCGACGTCGCTCAGCACGGTCGAGGCGCGCTGCTGCCGGTTGTCCTCGACCACGAGGGTGAGGTCGCCGATCTCGCCGGTCCTCATCGCCGTTCGCGCCGCCCGCTCCGGCGCCTTGGCGCCGACCTCGTTGCGGCGGATCGACTGGAAGCGGATCGGCTTGAGCACGCGGATCTCGTCGACGATCCATCGGATAGCCGGCTTCCAATGGATCGCCTCGAGGATGCCGCGGGCGGCGGATGGCGTCATCACGTCGTAGGAGACGCGCTCGACCTTCATCTCGGGACGCGTGAACAGGGCATGTTTGCCGGAAACGAGGAGACGGATTCCGTAGGACATTTGCGGGTAAGCCTGTGGCTCTCAAGGCATCTTACGTTGCGGAATCTTTTGCTGTCTGTGCCCTGGTCATGCGTGCTTCGAGTTTTCCACCGGATTGTGCCGGCGGCTGCCGACAGGAGCGGCGATCACACAATGCCGTCCCATCCCAGCTCGTCCGCCGTCTCCCAGGCCAGGCCGACATCGCGGGTGTAGAGGCTGGCGGTCTTCAGCTCCGCGAACTGGTCCGCGAAGCCCTCGACATAGGCGACGTGGCCGTTCTCGATCAGTCGGGCGCGGTCCTTCGGCGGGATCTGGACGATGTAGGGCTGGAGGCGGCGCGCGACGGCGACCGGCGGCCGGCCGCCGCGCAGGGCCGCCAGCGCCGCCTTCGCCTCGTCGTCCTGCGCCACGATCACCGGCGCCATGCCATCCTCGATCAGGCGGACCTTGTCGGCGACGGTGCGGTAGAGGAAGTTCGTCTCCCGCGGGCCGATGACGAAGGCCTGCCCGACGCCGTGTCTGTCGAGGCCCTCGCCGCGCTGCCAGTAGACCTCGGAGAAATAGGCGCGGATCGCGTCCGGCGAGAGCAGGTCGTCGCCATGCCTCGGGGCGACGCGGCTCGTCGCCTCGGCAAAGGCCGTCAGTTCGCGCGGCGGCTTCGCGTCGGTCGGGCGGAAGATGGTGACGACGCTGTCCTCGACCGGCCGGAGCCCCTCGCGGTTGCAGCGCCCCGCCGCCTGGGCGATCTGGTCGAGGCCGGCTTCGGCGCGCCAGACCCGGGGGAAGTCGACGTCGACGCCGGCCTCGATCAGGCTGGTGGCGATGACCCGGCAGGGCAGCCCGTCCTCGAGCCTCTGCCGGACCTCGGCCAGGATCCGCCGCCGGTCCGCCGCGGTCTGGCGCGTGGTGAGATGCACCAGGCCGGCGAGCCCGGCCGCCTCGCCGGCGCGGTGGAGCAGCAGGGCGTGCTTGCGGCCGTTGACGATCACCAGCCCTTGCCGCACGGCGCCGAGCTCGGCGATGATCGCCTCGTCGGACATCTCACCGGCGCGGCGCAGTGTCACGCGCCGTAACTCCCGATGCAGCCTCGGCGGATCTGGCGCCAGCTCGCGCTCCGGACCGAGTGTGAAGCCGCCCTCGAACCGCGGCGCCTTCAGGGCGGGCTGCGTCGCGGTGCAGAGCACGATGCTGCAGCCGTAATTGCGGGCCAGCTCCTCCAGGGCGGCGACACAGGGGCGCAGCACCGGCAGGGGAATGGTCTGGGCCTCGTCCAGGATGATCACCGCCTTCGCCAGGTTGTGCAGCTTGCGGCAGCGGGCCGGACGGTTGGCGAACAGGCTCTCGAACAGCTGCACGTTGGTGGTGACCACCACTGGCGCGGCCCAGTTCTCCATGGCGAGGCGCAGCCTGGCCGCGGAGGCGCCTTCGCGGTCCTCCCGCTCCGGCTCCCGCTCCTTGGGCGCGGCCGACGTCTCGATGGCCGAATGATGCTCCAGCACGACGTCGTCGCCGAGGATGTCGCGAAAGATCGCCGCCGTCTGGTCGATGATCGAGGTGAAGGGGATGGCATAGACGATGCGCTCGTGCCCCCAGCGCCGGGCGTGGTCCAGGGCGAAGGCGAGCGAGGCCAGGGTCTTGCCGCCGCCGGTCGGCACGTCGAGGGTGAAGACGCCGGGCTCCAGCGCCGCCTTGCCGCGCACATGCGCCAGGATCTCGCCGCGCCGGCGGTTGAGCGGGGTGTCGCCGGCGCGCTTGCCCGCCATGTGGGCGTCGAAGGAACCGATCAACCCCTCCACCCGGTCCGGCAGGAACGGCCAGGCGCGGTCGACGGCATGGCCGTTCACCCCGGCGTAGAAGGCCTCGGTGTCGAGGAAGTCCGCGTCGACCAGGCAGGAGAAGATCATGCGGCCGAGGAAGGCGAGCTGGAAGCTGCTCGGCCGCTGGCCGGAGGCGGGCCTGAGGCCCTGCGGGTAGAGGCCCGTCGCGTCCGGGGCGATCTCGCGGCGCCAGATCGGATCCGGCGCCGCGCCCGCGGCATTCAGCCGGTCGTTGAGGCCGCCGGTCGGCGCTTCCCTGTCGGGCAGCCCGCCGTGGTGCCCGGCGATGGCGTAGGCGAGGATATCGGCGACGAGCCTGTCGAGAAGCGTGGCCGCCAGCGTCAGCACATGCCTGGCGCCGGCGTCGGCATGGCCGACACCCTTGCCGCGGCCCATGATGTAGGCTTGGAACTCGGGGGAATATTTGCCGAGGTCGTGCAGCCATCCGGCCAGTGCCGCGG
Organism: Labrys sp. Lb11; assembly: GCF_057554225.1. Lineage (NCBI taxonomy): Bacteria > Pseudomonadati > Pseudomonadota > Alphaproteobacteria > Hyphomicrobiales > Xanthobacteraceae > Labrys > Labrys sp. Lb11. The sequence continues at coordinate 585,306 of NZ_BAAJOT010000002.1, read as the reverse complement.
CCCTGTCCGCGCCGAACTTGGACGCGAAGGCGGCCGCCAGCCGGGCGACATTCCGCAGATGTTCGTTCAGCGGTTGCCAGTCTGAGTGATCCGTCGTTTCGGTCGAGTGCGCGTAGTGCATTTCAGGTGATCGCGATGGAGAATTTCGGCATAGTATGCATTATTCAATACCGTAAGGGAATTTTGCGATTCTCGCGAGCGATTTTTATGAGATCGCTATCTTTTCGAAATCTGGTTTTCAATGATGGAAATCATTGAAATTTGATGAACATTCTGATCCTGCCTTCCTCATGGGACTCTGTCTGTCGATGGGCAGGCGGAGCGGTCGAGCGGGCCAGGGCGACCATGCGGATGTGCTCGGTCGCTGCCGATCGCCGGGATCGCTCGATCGTCTCGACCTTTTCCGCGCGAACCCCAAGCGAGCCAAGATTCTCCGGCAGGTTCGCGCTCCAGGCAAGAGATTGAAAGCATGGGAGAATTTCCGGCATCCCGACAATTTTGCGGGGAGAGAACGCTCACTGGCGCAGAGGTTCGCGCAGATGGCGGGATTTGTCTCGGTCGAAGAATGGGTTAGCGTAAGGCGGTCGCCTCCCGCTCGGAGGCGTGGATAGAAACTATATAAACCCCCCCCCTCCACCCTACCCCCTCCGTCGCCTCCCGCTCGGAGGCGTGGATAGAAACGAGGCCTGTGCGTTGAGGCCCCGGGCCATGTCGCGGTCGCCTCCCGCTCGGAGGCGTGGATAGAAACGCCTAGACCTTGAAAAAAGACTTGGTATCCCCAAGGTCGCCTCCCGCTCGGAGGCGTGGATAGAAACTCCGCCCCCTCCACCCCAGCAAGGACTAGTCGCCAGTCGCCTCCCGCTCGGAGGCGTGGATAGAAACAGGTCGGCGCATCCGCCGCGTCCCTCGCCGTCAAGTCGCCTCCCGCTCGGAGGCGTGGATAGAAACGGCCATCATCCAACTGACGCTTCTCCGTCACGACGGTCGCCTCCCGCTCGGAGGCGTGGATAGAAACCACCATGACCAACGCCTCTGTCCTCACCTCCCTTGTCGCCTCCCGCTCGGAGGCGTGGATAGAAACTGCCTGAATTGCGGAATGCCGAAGGCGGTCACCAAGTCGCCTCCCGCTCGGAGGCGTGGATAGAAACAATGCCCGCCGAAAGCGTCATGGGAACATTTTGACGTCGCCTCCCGCTCGGAGGCGTGGATAGAAACGGCCCCTATGCCACCGCGCACGAAGCACACCGCGAGTCGCCTCCCGCTCGGAGGCGTGGATAGAAACAACGCGTGGATGCGCGGAAAACTTATGATCATTGGTCGCCTCCCGCTCGGAGGCGTGGATAGAAACCAATGGCGTCCGCGAATGGCCGTATGCTTCCACCAGTCGCCTCCCGCTCGGAGGCGTGGATAGAAACATCGCCAGTGAGCGAACCGAACCATTTGTCAATGGTCGCCTCCCGCTCGGAGGCGTGGATAGAAACTTCCCAGATTGCACGCAATTCCTGTTCGGACGCGTGTCGCCTCCCGCTCGGAGGCGTGGATAGAAACTGGAAGGGAGGCGGCGTCGAAACCGGGTCCTGGACGTCGCCTCCCGCTCGGAGGCGTGGATAGAAACGCGATCAGGGCCTTGACGGTCGCGAGCAACGCCGCGTCGCCTCCCGCTCGGAGGCGTGGATAGAAACCACGGGCTAATGGCCCAGATACCGGAGTCGCTGAGTCGCCTCCCGCTCGGAGGCGTGGATAGAAACTCGATATTCATTCTAAGCTCCTTGGCCAGTCTCTCGTCGCCTCCCGCTCGGAGGCGTGGATAGAAACATTGAGGATGGCGGCTACCCGACTGAGCCGCCGGAGTCGCCTCCCGCTCGGAGGCGTGGATAGAAACTGCGCATAGGTCAGCGCCTCGGCCTCGGTGCAGCGTCGCCTCCCGCTCGGAGGCGTGGATAGAAACGAGCGCTTCGCCGGCTGCCCCGGCACGGTGCTCGACGTCGCCTCCCGCTCGGAGGCGTGGATAGAAACGTCCATGGCCGTCTGCGGCGACTCCGGCTCCGGAGGTCGCCTCCCGCTCGGAGGCGTGGATAGAAACGCCCATGAAGCTCAGCCCGAACGCGTGCTTGGCCGGTCGCCTCCCGCTCGGAGGCGTGGATAGAAACGTGCACTTCTTGCTTGGGTGTCTTACCGAAGCCCGTCGCCTCCCGCTCGGAGGCGTGGATAGAAACGAGATGGTCGCGCCGGAGGCCGTCAAGTGGTCCGGGTCGCCTCCCGCTCGGAGGCGTGGATAGAAACCGTCGTTCCGGGCTTCGCGCTCACCGACGATGCCGTCGCCTCCCGCTCGGAGGCGTGGATAGAAACGCCTTGAGATAGCTGCGCTTCAGCAACCGACTGGGTCGCCTCCCGCTCGGAGGCGTGGATAGAAACGACACCGCGACCGGGCGCTGCCAGATGGTCAGCGTGTCGCCTCCCGCTCGGAGGCGTGGATAGAAACGTGGACGTCCTCCAGGACCGAGGCGAGGCGGGTGGTCGCCTCCCGCTCGGAGGCGTGGATAGAAACTCGGCCTGCTCAAGAGCGAGTGCCGATTCATCCCGGGTCGCCTCCCGCTCGGAGGCGTGGATAGAAACGATCCCGGCACCCAGAGCGCGCGTGCCTGCGGCGAGTCGCCTCCCGCTCGGAGGCGTGGATAGAAACTTACCGTCTAGGAAAGACTCACTTGACGAATGAGGAGTCGCCTCCCGCTCGGAGGCGTGGATAGAAACCCCGAAGTCCCTAACGAGCCCTTGGCGGTCGGCCAGCGTCGCCTCCCGCTCGGAGGCGTGGATAGAAACAGCCGGTCGGTGACGCCGCTGCTGTCACCGCCGCCCGTCGCCTCCCGCTCGGAGGCGTGGATAGAAACGCCGCGAACGCCATGCGCGTGGCCGCATTGCGGAGTCGCCTCCCGCTCGGAGGCGTGGATAGAAACGGGCAGATGGGGAGGACTCCGGTTGCGAGGGGGAGATGTCGCCTCCCGCTCGGAGGCGTGGATAGAAACGCGGCCGGGCGGGCCTACAAGACGACGCTGGCCGAGTCGCCTCCCGCTCGGAGGCGTGGATAGAAACGAAGTCAGGGTGCGTCGGGCCGCACGATGGATCGTCGCCTCCCACCCCGGGAGGCGTGGATCGAAACCGGGAGGCCGGCAGCGCCTGGCCCGTCGCCGGGGTGGTGCCGCCTGCCCGGAGGCATGATCGCGTCGTCGGGACGAGCGAGCGTGCCGCCGCCTCCGCTCGTCCGCCGCCGCGCAGCCGATCGACAGCGGCGGACGAAGCTTCGATTCACCTCCCCGAAACCCCCGCCGTGCCAGTGTCGCCGCCTGCCGCCAGCAAGGTGCCTTCCCGTGCTCGCCCTCCGCATCCGGCAATTGCGCAAGACCTTCGACCGGCCGGCGGTCGACGGGCTCGACCTGTCGGTGCGGGCCGGGGAATTCTACGCCCTGCTCGGGCCCAACGGCGCCGGCAAGACCACGACGCTGCGCATGGTCGCCGGCCTGCTGCGGCCGGACGGCGGTTCGGTGTCGGTCTTCGGCATCGACGCGCTCGCCGATCCGGTCGCGGCCAAGCGGATCACCGCCTGGGTGTCGGACGAGCCGATGATCTACGACAAGCTGACGCCGCTGGAATATCTGGAATTCGTCGCCGGCCTGTGGGGCATCGCCGCCGGCGAGGCGCAGGCGCGGGCCGAGGATCTGCTGGGCTGGCTCGGCCTGGCCGCCCATGCGCACACGCGCTGCGAGGGGTTCTCCAAGGGCATGCGCCAAAAGGTAGCGCTGGCGGGGGCGCTGGTGCACGAGCCGCGCCTGATCATCCTCGACGAGCCGCTGACCGGCCTCGACGCCGGCTCGGCACGGCAGGTCAAGGACGTGCTGCTGCAGCGGGTCCGCGCCGGCGGCACGGTGATCATGACCACCCATATCCTCGAGGTCGCCGAGCGCATGGCCGAGCGCATCGGCGTCATTGCCGGCGGCCGGCTGATCGCCGAGGGCACGCTGGAGGAGCTGCGCGGCCGGGCCGGCCTCGGCGGCGCCAGCCTGGAGGATGTCTTCCTCGGCCTCGTCGCCGGCCGGGACCTGGCGGCGTGAGCGCCGTCGCCGGTCCGCTCTGGCTGGCGCGCCACGAGCTGCGCTTCGCCTGGCGCGATTTTCACGCCGTGGTGACGGCGGGCCGGCGGCATCGGGCCTGGGCCGTGCTGCTGGCCGCGGCGGCCATGGCGGCTTTCCTGCACGCCTTGGCCTGGCGGATCGCCGGGCCCTATGCGCAGGCGCAGTTCCCGCCCGACACGCCGACCCTGCTGGCGGTGGCGGGCAGCGCCGTCCTCGCCTGGACGCTGATGCTGTCGCAGGCGATGGAATCGGTGACGCGCGCCTTCTATGCCCGCGCCGACCTCGACCTGATCCTGTCCTCGCCGGTCTCCGCCCGCTTCGTCTTCTCGGTGCGGATCGGCGCCGTCGCCGCCGGCACCGCGGCGATGGCGATGCTGCTGGTCGGCCCCTTCGTCAACGTGCTGGCCGTCCTGGGCGGGGCGCGCTGGCTCGCGGCCTATGGCGTGCTCGTCGTCATGGCCGCGGCGGCGACCGGGCTGGCCGTGGCGGCGACGACGGCGCTGTTCGCGATGGTCGGGCCGAAGCGCACGCGCCTGATCGCCCAGATCGTCGCCGCGGTGGTCGGCGCCGCCTTCGTCATCGGCGTGCAGGCGGTGTCGATCATGAGCTTCGGCACCCTGTCGCGCCTCGACGCCTTCCGGTCCGAATGGATGCTGCGGCATGCGCCGGACCCGTCCAGCCTGTTGTGGCTGCCGGCCCGGGCGGCGATGGGCGAGGCCGGGCCCCTTGCGGCGGTCGCCGCCGCCGCGCTCGCCGTGCTGGCCCTCGCCACCGCCGCCTGCGCCGGCCGCTTCGGCGGCTATGCCATGGCCGCCGCGGGGGTGGGACGCGGCGAGACGCGCCAGCGCCGCCGCTTCCGTTTCCGGGCGGAGACGCCGGCCCGGGCCCTGCGCCGGAAGGAGTGGGTGCTGCTGGTCCGCGACCCCTGGCTGATGTCGCAGACGCTGATGCAGATCCTGTATCTCATTCCGCCGGCCCTGCTGCTCTGGCACAGCTACGGCGACAGCGCCGGGGCGACGGCGATCGTCGCGCCAGTGCTGGTGATGGCGTCCGGGCAACTCGCGGGCGGCCTCGCCTGGCTTGCCATCTCGGGCGAGGATGCGCCGGATCTGGTGGCGACGGCGCCGGTCGGCCGCGGCGCCGTCCTGCGCGCCAAGGCCGAGGCGGTGCTCGGCGCCGTGGCCCTGGTGCTGGCGCCGATCCTGGCGGTCCTGGCCTGGCTGTCGCCGCCGGTGGCGGCGATCACCGCGGCCGGGGCGCTGGCGGCGACGGCGTCGGCCACCGCCATCCAGTTCTTCTTCCGCACCCAGGCCCGGCGCAGCCATTTTCGCCGCCGCCAGACCTCGTCGCGCGCCGCCACCTTCGCCGAAGCCTTCGCCTCGATCGGCTGGGCGGCCGCCGCCGGCCTCGCCGCGGCCGGCCAGCCCGGCGCCGCGCTGCTGCCGGCGGCGCTGGCGATCGCCGTCGTTGCCCTGGCGCGGATGATCGCCCCGAAGGCGGGCTGAGCCCGGGTCTGCGGGCATCGCGGTCCGTGCGAGCGCGGCGGCGCGAGAGCGTCTTGCGATTTGACGGAATCGCGTCAAGCCGCAAAGACGCGTCGAAACAAGGCGTTGGAGCAAGGCGCGTTTCCGCCAAAACGCGCTTTGCTCTTGGGGGAGGCGGCCGGTGCCGGCCGCCCGCGGCCTCCTGTTATTTTGCCGTCATGCTGGCGGGCTAGGGGCTCGATGCCACCCGACATGGGCATTCCCACCTCAGGCAGGACCAAATTCTTATGCGTAAAATCCTCATGGCCGCGGCCGTCGCGGCCGGCATTTTTTCCGGCATCGGCTCCGCCTCCGCGGAGTTCGTGAATCCCTTCCAGTATCCGCAGCCCAAGGAAGGCGGCGACTTCTTCGCCGTCATCGAGATCCCCGCCGGCAGCTTCACCAAGTACGAGATCGACGCCAAGAACGGCCATGTCGTCGTGGACCGCTACCAGTCCATGCCGGTCGTCTACCCCGCCAATTACGGCTCGATCCCGAGCTCGCTTGCCGGCGACGGTGATCCGCTCGACGTTCTGGTCTACACGCGCGAGCCGATCGTTCCAGGCGCGCTGATCAAGGTCCGGGCCATCGGCGTGCTCAAGATGGTCGACGGCGGCGAGACGGACGACAAGATCGTCGCGGTGCCGGCGTCCGACATCGACCCGACCTATGACCGGGTGAAATCCATCGGCGACCTCCCCGAAATGGAGCGCGCCCGCCTGGAGGCGTTCTTCCGGGTCTACAAGCAGCTTCCTGCCGGCCGGAAGGAGGTCGTGCTCAACGGCTTCGAGGACGCCAAGGTCGCCGAGGAGCTCGTCGCGGCCGCGATCACCAGCTATCGCGGCAAGAACCAGTAGCCCGGCCTCCGGGCATGGCCCGGGACGACGCGCGGACGGCGGGGCCTTGCGACCCGCGCGTCGATCCCGCCCGGCAGGCGATGTCGCGCCCCTGCATCGAGACGATCGATCGTCCCGCCGGAGCCCGGGACGCGGCGCTCAGGGGGCCGTCAGCAACCCCTCCGGTATCGGTCGATCGTCGGTTTCCCTTTCCCAGGCCTGCGCCGCGATCCTCCAGTGTCCGTCGCTCTTGACGAGCAGCATCATCTCGAGATTGCGGCTGACGTCGCGCCCATTCTCCGTGTTCTCGCAAGCGGCTGCCGCCATGGCCACATTGCCGAAGATCAAGATCTTCGTTCCGACCACCTTCTCATGAAACGACGCCAGCGTCGTCCGCGCCAGTTCGCCCATGCGCTGCGTGAATTCCTCGAGCGATTTCGCCGTGGCGGGGCGAGCCGACGGATAGAGCGGCGCGTCCGGGAGGAAGTCGCTCCTGAACGCGGTCGTGTCGGGGCCCGCCATCGCCGTCCAGCTCATGCTCGCGAACTGGCGATCGATGAGCGCCCGGATCGCCTGCAGGTCGGCCGTCCTTTCGTCCATTCGAGATCTCCGAGCCGAAGTGATCATTCGACGCATCGACCCTATCATCCGATTTGACGCCGTGCAGGCAGCCGGATGCGGATCCGGCCCTGGCGGGCTCCGGCGCCGCGGCGATCGATCCCGGGTCATCAAGGCGAAAAAAAACGGCCCGGCGTGCGGAGCCGGGCCTTGTGAGTTCGGTAACTGGACCGGGCGTTGGGGGAGACGCCCGTGCCCCAACAATGCCGGCCCGCCCGACTTTGTTCCGACCCGGTGCATGCCGGCCCGATGATGCAGCGCCGGGCCGGGCAGGCTGCCCGTGTCCGGCCTGCGGTCCGCGCCGACGCAGGCGTCCGGCGCCGTGGCCATTGGAACTCTCGATTTGGTGAATTGACGCAGGGGTATGCGCCAATATGGTGAGGGCGGCCGCAATGGCGCCTACCGATGCGGTCCGGGGCCGGGGAGCACTCGCTCGGAGGCGTTCCTCGGTCCCTTCTCCGGAAGCGCGATCGAGGCTGACGGCCTTCATCGCCACGGCGGGTGATCTGCGGATTGCCTTTCACGCGATCAACCGGGATGACGCTCGCCCACGGCCTCGGCCGCCTTGCCGTGATGTCACCGGAGATGATGCGCCGGTCGTGGCAGGCCCGGCCGCGCCGGCCGGGCCGTCGCCTTCGCCCGGCACAACGGCGAGGATGCCGCGCTTGGCCATTTATCCCGGCGCGGCAAGCCTGTATGAACGGCCCGTGAAGGCAGGGACGGCCAGGGCGTGAAGACACAGAACGGGGACGTTGCGGCGCCGTCGGGGGCGACATCGAAGACACAGGACCGGCAGCCCGGCATCCGCGCGCGGGCATCCGGCTTCGCCGACATGTTCGACCGTTCGACCGGCGGCGCGCTGACGCCCCTCAGCGTGGTGATCGACAAGGTCCTCGGGCCGGTGCACGCCGTGATCGAGGGGCGGCCGACCCTGATGTTCGGCACCAATTCCTATCTCGGCCTGAACTTCGAGGAGAGCTGCATCGAGGCGGCGACGCAGGCGCTGCGCAAGTTCGGCGCCGGCTCGACCGCCTCGCGCGTCGCCAGCGGCAACCAGAAGCTGCACGTGGCGCTGGAGAAGGCCGTCGCCGACCTCTACGGCCGTTCGGAGGCGGTGGTGTTCTCCACCGGCTTCATGGCCAATCTCGGCGCCATCGGCGGCCTGGTGCGCGAGGGCGACGCCATCGCGCTCGACGCCCATTGCCATGCCTCGATCTTCGACGCCTGCCGGCTGAGCGGCGCCAAGGTCGCCACCTTCCGCCACAATGATGCTGCCGACCTCGCGCGGGTGATGGCGGCGAGCGGCGTGGCGCCGCAGCGCACGCTCATCGTGGCCGAGGGCGTCTACAGCGTGCTCGGCGACGTCGCCGACCTGCCCGCCATCGTTTCGGTCGCCCGCGGCAGCGGCGCGGTGCTGCTGGTCGACGAGGCCCATTCGCTCGGGCTCTACGGCGCCGGCTCGCGCGGCGTCGCCGAGGAGCAGGGGGTGGAGGACGATGTCGACGTCATCGTCGGCACCTTCTCCAAGAGCGTCGGCGTGGTCGGCGGCTATTGCGTCACCCGCGACCGCGCCTTCCGGGCGCTGCGCTTCGCCGCCCGGCCCTATCTCTACACCGCTTCGCTGCCGCCGCCGGTGGTGGCGGCGGCGCACCGGGCGATCGACCTGATCCGCGACGATGATTCGCGCCGGCAGAAGGCCTGGCGCAACGCCCACGCCTTCCACGCGGGCCTCGCCGCGCTCGGCCTGCCGCCCTGCGCCCCGCCCGGCCCGGTCGGCGCGCTGCGCATGCCCGGCATCAAGCAGGGCCTCGACATGTGGCGCACGCTCCTCACAGCCGGCGTCTACGTCAACATGCTGATTCCGCCGGCCACGCCCAACGGCGAGGTGGTGCTGCGCTACAGCGTCTCGGCTGCGCACGAGCCGGCGGACATCGCGGCGGCGCTGGCGGCGATCGAGCGCTCGGCCCGGGCCGTGGGCATCCCGGCGCCGGCCGTCGCGCAGGGATAGCCCGCCCGGAGCCTGCTCCCGAAAATCGCCCCCTGCCCGACCGGCGAGAATCCCTCGGCGGCCCCGGGCCTCCGCCTTTCGGGGCAGGCTCAGGACGCGGCGGGAGGCGCCGCCGGCGGCAGGCCGATCAGGTCGAGCCCTTCCGAGACCGTGGCGATGGTCAGGCCCCGGCCCCGCACCCGCTCCAGCGCGTGCTCGAGGATGGCGGGCGTGCAGCCATAGGGGCTCGGCGGGTCTGCGACGTCGTGTGTCGTCAGGATCAGCCAGCCATTCTGGCGGATGGTGCGCTCGATCGCCGCGTCGATGCCGCCGGGCTCGCGCATCGAGCGGTCGAGCAGGATCGAGTGCAGGAAATGCGGGTCGACCCAGCCGGCATTGATCCCGGGATGGGTCGTGCGGCTGGAGCGCACGAGCCGGCCGAGGATCGCCCTGTGCACCAGGCTGGAATAGCCGTAGGGATAGGCGAAGTTCTCCAGCTTCGCCCCCGGAACCAGGCCGGCCAGGATGCGGCGGCACTCCATCATGTCGGCGTGGAAAGCGGCGGCGTCGAGGCGGGATACCGGCAGGTGGCCATGGGTGTGCAGCGCGATCTCGTGGCCGTGCGCGGCCAGGGCCGCGGTCGCATCCGGCTCGGCGACGGTCCAGTGGTCGGTGGAGCGGCCGAACAGCGAGGTGGCGATGTAGAAGGTGCCGCGGGCGCCGAAATCCTCCAGCATGCGGGCTCCCACCGCCGCGGCGGAGACGGGGATGTCGTCGAAGCTGAAGCTGACCAGCGGCCGGTCGTTGCGCATCCGGTGGCGCCGCAGCGGCAGGTAGCGCGCCACGCGATGCGCCAGACGCATGCGCAGGCCGATCCGTTGCGGCGGAATGGTCTGGTTCGTTGCTGCTGAAACCGGCATGGTCGGGGCAAATTCGACTGGCGCACGCGATGGCATGCATGGTGATATGTCTGCGATCTCCCAACTTCGAGGAAAAACACATCGGAAGCCTTAACGCGGGCGCATGGGCGGTGCGTGAGGCGGCGGATTGATGCGGGCGGCGTAATGATTCCTGTCGATATCGGATCCTGCCTGGGCTGGATCCATCCGGGCGCGAGCGCGCGCGGCGTCGTGCTGTGCGGCGCGCTCGACTATGAAGGCCTGTGCACCTACCGGGCCTGGCACGACCTGGCCGAGGGCATCGCCGCGGCGGGCTGCCCGGTGCTGCGCTTCGACTATCCCGGGCGCGGCGATTCGCTCGACCCGCGCGCCGGCGCCGACCTGTTCGAATCCTGCGTCGCCGCGGCGCGCGCGGCGATCGAACGGCTGCGGGCGGAAGCCGGCGTCGAGGAGGTCGTGCTGGCGGGCCTGCGCTTCGGCGCCCTGGTGGCGGCGCAGGCCGCCGCCGGGCGCGACGATGTCGAGGCCCTGGTCCTGCTGGCCCCGGCCGCCTCCGGCAGGGCCTTCGCCCGCGAACTGACGATCCAGGCCCGCCTGCTCGCCTCCAGCCTGCCGGCCGCGGCGGTCGGCGATCCCGCCCCGGGCGTGGCGGTGGCGGGCTTCGTCCTGTCCGAGGCCGATCTCGCCGGCATCAAGCGCGTCGACCTCGCCAAGGTCGCGGGCCTCGCGCCGCGCCACATCCTGCTGGCGGAGCCGCAGGATCGGGCCGACAAGGCGCTGGCGGCGCATCTGGCAACCCTCGGCGGGACTGTCGAGCAGGAGACCTTCGCCGGCTATGAGGATCTGATGCGCAGCCCGACGATGGCGCGGGCGCCGGCGGCCTGGGCGCGGGTGACCGGCTGGATCGCCGCCGGCCGGCCCGAGCGGCCGGCGCGACCCGTCGAGCCGGGCCCCGTCGCCTTCCAAGGGCCGGACTGGCGGGAGACGGTGGTGCGGTTCGGCCCGGACCGCGGGCTGCCCGGCATCGTCTGCCGTCCCTCGGAGCCGCGGCCCTCGGCGCCCTTCGTGGTGCTGGCCAATTCCGGGCGCAACCCGCGCTCGGGCTGGGCGCGCTCGGCGACGGTGCTCGCCCGTCGCCTGGCCGGGGAGGGATTCGCCTCGCTGCGCTTCGACGGCACCGGCATCGGCGACGGCCGGCCGGCGCCGGCCGGAGCCGAGCCGCTCTATTCGCGCGAGGCCCAGGCCGACCTGCGCGCTGCCCTCGACGCCATGGAGCAGGCCGGCGAGCGCGACTTCCTGTTGCTCGGCGCCTGCAGCGGCGCCTATGCCGTGTTCCATGCGGCGGTCGAGGACCGGCGCGTCGGCGCGGCGGCCTGCGTCAATCTGCAGCGCTTCATCTGGCGCCACGGCGACAGCCTGGAGGTGGTGATGCGCCAGGCGGTCAAGCCGGCGGAGTTCTACCGCCGCAACCTGTTCCGGCGCGAGACGCTGTCGCGGCTCCTGCGCGGCGACATCGATGTCGGCTCGATCGCCGCCGGCCTGTTCCGGCGCAAGATCGGCAAGCCGGTCGGCCGCATCCTCGGCGCGGTCGCCGGCCGTATCGGCATCCCGACGCCGACGGCCCGGGTCAGGGCCTGGATGCAGGGGCTGGAGAAACGCGGCGCGCGCCTCCTGCTCGTCCACAGCGCCGGCGATCCCGGCCTCGACGAGATGCTGCACCATTTCGGCCCGGGCGAGGCCTGGCTGTCGCGGCGCCGCAACGTCGGGCGGGTGCTGATCGCCGACAGCGACCACGACCTCACCCCGGCCCGGGCGCGCGAGGATCTGTGGCAGGCGCTCATCAGCTTCCTCGGCGGTGCCCGGCCGGTGGCGGCGGAGGCGCCGGCGGTGCGTGCCGATGGCAATTGACGGGCCAGCCGGGGCCGCGCATCAACCGGGCATTAATCATGTTTCGGCGAAGCTGCGCCCATGGCACACGGGGGCAGCAGCCTAAGATGATCGATGACCGCACGGACGCCGCCCCAGGCGACCGGCCGGCCGTTGCGCGCGCCCCGGCCACGCCGCCGCTCGCCGGGCTGACGCCGGCGCTGGTCGTGCGCGCGGCCTTGCGCCGCAAATGGCTGGTCGCCGCCGTCACGGTGTTGACCGTCCTCGCCGTCGCCTTCGGCGCCAGCCTGCTCAAGCCGCGTTTCGTGGCGACGTCGCAGGTCTTCATCGACCCGCGCGGGCTGCAGGTGGTGCAGACCGACATCACCGCCAACAATGTCGACTCCCAGGCCTTCACCAACCTCGTCGAAAGCCAGGTGGTGATCGTGCTGTCCGACAAGGTGATCCGCCCGGTCGTCGATTCCGCCAAGCTCTATGCGGACCGGGATTTCGCCGGGCGCGCGACGGTGGCCGAGGACACCACCGATTCGGCGGCGCTCGAGGCGGCGCGCAAGGCAGCCGCGGAGACGCTGAAGCGCCAGACCAGCGTGCGCCGGCCCGAGCGCACCTCGATCATCGAGATCACGGTGACGGCGGCGACCGCGGAGCGGGCGGCCGAGCTCGCCAACGCCATCGCCCTGAGCTACCTGGCGCAGGTCACCGCCACTCAGACCGAGCTCGCCCAGCGCACCACCAACCTGCTCAACGACCGCCTGGACGCGCTGCAGCGCCGCGTGCGCGACGCCGAGACCCGCATCCAGGAGTACAAGACCAAGAACAACCTGATCGGCACCCAGTCCATATCGGTGACCGAAGCCCAGCTCTCCGATGTCAACGCCCGGCTCACCGCGGCGCGGGCCCGCGTCACCGAGGCGCAGGTGCGCTACGACCAGATCCTCGCCGCCCAGCGCTCGCCCGAGGCCATCGGCGCCCTGCCGGAAGCGGTCGGCTCGACCACGATCGGCAATCTGCGCGTCCAGAACGTCGAGGCGCGCCGCACCCTGGCCTCGCTCTCGGCCGTGCTCGGATCCCAGCATCCGAGCGTGCGGGCCGCGGCCGCGCAGGTGGAGGACACGCGCCGTTCGCTGGCGGCCGAGCTCGGCCGTGTCGCCTCCTCCACCCGGGTCGAGCTCAACCGGGCCAAGGAAGCCGAGAGCGATCTCGCCAGGTCGCTGGAGACCCTGAAGGGCCAGGTCTCCGACGCGGGCCAGGCGTCGGTGCAGCTGCGCGAGCTCGAGCGCGAGGCGGATGCGAGCCGCAACGTCTACCAGGCCTTCCTGGCCCGTTCGCGCGAGACCGGCGAGCTCGCCGGCCTCGGCGCCACCAATGCCAGCCTCGTCACCGCGGCGACGCCGCCGCCGGCCCGCTCCTTCCCGCCTCGCCTCAGCCTGCTGCTGGTTCTGGGCGCCGTGCTCGGCTGCCTGCTCGGCCTCGCCCTGGCCGTGCTCCTGGAAATGGTGCAGGCCGCGTTCGGCGCGCCGGCCGCCATCGGCACCGCCGGCGAGGCCGCCGCCGCCCTGGCGAAGGCGGCCCGGCTGGCCGAAGCCGCTTCGCCGGCCGCCGAAGCGGCCGGCTCGACCGTCACGCTGCTGGCGCCGTTCCCGCCGGCCGTGCGCCGCGCCCAGGAGCGGGGCCAGCTCGACCTGCGCCAGATCGGGCTGCCGGTGCTGGTGCCCGGCGCCGAGGAGCATCGGCTCTTCCTCGCCTCCGTGGTCGACGGCATCGAGCCCGCATCCACGCCGTCGCAGCCGCGCTGCCTGATGGTGGCGGGCGTCAATGCGGGGCTCGAGCGCACGACGCTGGCCCTGAATCTCGCCCTGGCGGCGCAAGCGCGCGGCGCGCGCGTCATGCTGATGGACTACGACCAGGGCGCCCGCGCCCTGACCGGCATGGTCGCCGGCGCGCTGCGCCATCCGCTGATCGGCGCAGCCGGGGGCTCGGGCCGGCTGTTCCATCCGACCCTGACCGGCGTCGGCCTCATCCTGTTCCCCGAGCGCACGCCGATGTCGCAGATCGACCCGCTGCAGATCTGCGACACCGTGTTCGACGGCGAAGGCAGCTTCGACCTCCTGGTCTGCGACGGTCCGGAGACGCTGGCCCAGATCCGCCAGGAGGGTGGCGCCGACCTCGCCCGTATCGGCATCGTGCTGACGGTGGATGCCCCCGCCGCGGCGGAAGACCTCGCCGGCGAGGCCCCGGCCGCCCGCATCCTCAAGGTCGTCGCGGTCTCCCGGGGCGAGCCGGTGGCCGACACGGCCTCGAAGCCGGCGGCCTGACAGCGCCGACGGGCTCGCGGTCCCATGGGGATCGGAGGGGCGGCCTGCAGGCCGCTGCCGCTCCCGAGGCCTCCCCGGGGGCCGCGGACGGGCCCCGGGACGGCAGGGGTCACGCGCCCTTGGCGCTGAAGTCCCAGGGCAGCGACCAGATCCGTTTGCCCGTGGCGGCGAACACCGCATTGGCGACCGACGGAGCCACCGGCGGCACCCCCGGCTCGCCGACGCCGGACGGAGCCTCGGTCGAGGGCACGATATGCACCTCCACCTTCGGCATTTCCGACAGGCGCAGCGGCTCGTACGTGTCGAAATTGGCCTGGTCGACGACCCCGTCCGTCAGGGTGATCTGGTTGCGCAGGGCAGCGCCGAGGCCGTAGCCGACGCCGCCTTCGATCTGGGCCCGGACCACGTCGGGATTGACGGCGATGCCGCAGTCGATCGCCGCGACGACGCGGTCGACCTTGACGCCGCCGTCCGGCTTGGCGGTCACCTCCGCCACCATGGCGACGAAGCTGCCGAAGCTCTCGTGCACGGCGACGCCGCGGCCGCGCCCCTTCTCGATCGGGCTGCCCCAGCCGGCCTTCTCCGCCGCCAGCCGGAGCACGGCGGCATGGCGCGGATGGTCCTTGAGCAGGTCGAGTCGGAAGTGGACGGGGTCCTTGCCGGCGGCGACTGCCAGGGCATCGATCGTCATCTCCACCGCATGGGCGGTGTGGGTGTGGCCGACCGAGCGCCACCACAGCGTCGTGATCGGCGAATCGGCCCGCTGCCACTCCACCCGGAGGCTGGGAATGGCGTAGGGCATGTCGGACGCGCCCTCGACCGCGGTGGCGTCGACGCCGTCCTTCACCACCATGGCCTCCATCAGCGTGCCGACGGCGAAGGACTGGCCGACGAGGCGATGCTCCCAGGCGACCGGGTTGCCCTGGGCATCGAGGCCGGCGCGCACGACGTGATGGAACATCGGCCGGTAGCGTCCGCCGCGGATGTCGTCCTCGCGCGTCCACACCAGGTGGATCGGCGCCTTGCCGCCGGTCGCCTTGGCCAGCAGGGCCATCTCGGCGACATAGTCGGCGTTCGGCGTGGCGCGGCGGCCGAAGGAGCCGCCGGCCCATTGGGTGTGGATGCGCACCTGCTCCGGCTTCAGGCCGAGGATGGCGGCGACCGTCGCCTGCTCAACCGTCTGGAACTGCGATCCGGCCCAGATGTCGACGCCGCCATCCGCCGCCATCTCGATGACGCCGTTGAGCGGCTCCATCGGCGCATGGGCGAGATAGGGGAAGGAGAACTCCGCCTCGACCAGCCTGGCCGCGCCCTTCAGCGCTGCGGCCGCGTCGCCCCGGCCGGCCGCGGTCGCGCCGGGCTTGGCGGCGAGCGCCCGGTAATCGGCCTTCATGGCGTCGCTCGAGCGCATCTCCGCCTTGGAGTCGTCCCACTCCACCTTGAGGGCGTCGCGCCCGCGCATGGCCGACCAGGTGTCGCGGGCGAGGACCGCGACGCCGACGGGCAGCGTCACCACGTCGACCACGCCCTTCACCGCCTTGGCGGCGGCGGCGTCGACCGACTTGACCGTGCCGCCGAAGCGGGGCGGGCGGGCGATCACCGCGGTGAGCTGGCCCGGCCGGCGGATGTCGAGCGCGTAGATCGCTTGCCCCGTGGTCTTGGCGACGGAATCCAGCCGCGGCAGCGGCTTGCCGATATAGACCCATTGCTCCGGCGTCTTCAGCGTCACGTCCCGGGGCACGGGCAGGGCCGCGGCCTTGGCGGCGAAGGCGCCGAAGCCGGCGCTGCGGCCGGAGGCATGGCTGATCACGCCCTTCGACACGGCGATCTCCCCAGCCGGCACGCCCCATTCGGCGGCCGCGGCGGCGACGAGCATCGCCCTGGCGGCGGCGCCGGCCATGCGCAGCTGCATCCAGGAATTGGCGGTGGAGGTCGAGCCGCCCGTGCCCTGGATCGGGCCGAAGAACAGGTTGTTGTAGAGCTTGGCATCGGCGGGCGCGAATTCGGCCCGGACCTTCGACCAGTCGGCGTCGAGCTCGTCGGCGACGATGGTCGACAGGCCGGTGGCGATGCCCTGGCCCTTGTCGAGATGCTTGATCAGCACGGTGACGCTGTCGTCGGCGCCGATCCGCACGAAGGCGTTCGGGGCCGGGCCGTCCTGCGGCGTGGCGGCGAGGGCGGCGCCGCGGCCGCCGAAATCGACCACGGTGCCGATGACGAGCGCGCCGGCGGCGGCGCCGGCTCCCTGCAGGAAGGCGCGGCGGGTTGCGGGGACCGCCTTGGCGGCGCGGCCGCGGATCCGGTCGAGCTGGGCTGTGGTGAACATGGTCCGGCCTCCTCAGGCGAGAGCTTTGGCGGCTTCGTGGACGGCGGCGCGGATGCGCACATAGGTGGCGCAGCGACAGACATTGCCGTCGAGCGCGCCGTCGATGTCCGCATCGGTCGGCTTGGGATTGGCCGCGAGCAGGCCGATCGCCGACATGATCTGGCCGGACTGGCAATAGCCGCACTGCACCACGTCGAGGCGCTGCCAGGCGGCCTGCACGGCCTTGGCGACCTTGCCCTCGACGCCTTCGATGGTGGTGATGCTGCGGTCGGCCGCGTCCTGCACCTGGATCTGGCACGAGCGCATCGGCTCGCCGTCCACGTGCACGGTGCAGGCGCCGCACAGCGCCATGCCGCAGCCGAACTTGGTGCCGGTCAGGTTGAGGTGATCCCGGATGGCCCAGAGCAGCGGCATGTCGGGCTCGACATCGAGATCGTGCGTTTGTCCGTTGACGGTGATGCGTGTCACGCGACGAACCTCCGATTGGGGATGATGATGGGCGCGGAGCCCGGACATGCCCCGGCGAGGGCTGCGAGCCGGCTCCCTGGAATGCAGCTAATCCGTGCGGCGGACCACTGGCAAGACGGCACCCGAAGGAACTATACTAACCCGATGGATACCAAGGTCCCTGCCGGAACCTCCGAAACCTGCGCCCTGTCGCCGGCCAGGCAGGCGCTGGTGCACGACATCCTGGAGCGTGTCGCCGACAAATGGACGCTGCTGGTGCTCGATGCGCTGGAAGGCGAGACGGAGATGCGCTTCTCACGACTTCGCGAGCGGGTCGGCGGCGTCAGCCAGAAGATGCTGACCAAGACGCTGCGCCAGCTCGAGCGCAACGGCCTCGTCACCCGCCGCGTCCATGCGGAGGTGCCGCCGCGCGTCGACTACCGGCTGACGCCGCTCGGCGAGAGCCTGAGCATGGCGCTCTGCGGCGTGTGGACATGGGCCGACGCCAATATCGAAGCGGTCGAGCGTGCTCGCGCCGTCTATGACGGAACGGCAAATTAACTCCCTGGCGGGTAGACACGGGAGCGAGCCAGCCGGCGCCGGCATGGCGTCTCGAATCAGGGAACGAGCGTTGTCGGGCACCATTTCCCTCGTCACCCCGAGCTATCGCGGCGATCTGGAACGATCGGCGCTGCTGTTCGAGAGCGTCGACAAGCATGTGCGCTCGTTCGAGAAGCACTACGTCATCGTGCATGACGAGGATCTGGAGCTGTTCCGGCCGTTCCACCGGGGAAGGCGCCAGATCCTGCCCGTGTCGCAGTTCCTGCCGAAATGGCTGCGCGAGGTGCCGCCTTTCCTGCGCTGGCGCGGCCGCCTCTACTGGTGGTCGTTCCGGGCCCGGCCGATCCGCGGCTGGCACACCCAGCAGATCGTCAAGATCCGGGCCGTCGCGACGCTGCCGGAAGAGCGCTACTGCCTGATCGATTCCGACAACGCCTTCTTCCGTTCGTTCGATGTCGCCGCGCTCGCCAGCCCGGCGCCGATGCCGCTCTATGCCGACCCCAAGGCGGTGGCGGCCGACAGCCCTCTGCATGCCCGCTGGCTGCACGCCGCCCACCGGATGCTCGGCTTGCCGCCCCCGACCTTTCCGGCCGACGACTACATCGGCCAGATCATCGTCTGGGACAAGGCGACGGTGAACGCCATGATCCGCCGGATCGAGAGCGTCACCCGCCGCGAATGGGTCGAGGCGCTGTGCCGCGAGCACGGCTTCTCCGAATACCTGACCTATGGCGCCTTCGTGTCGAGCGATCCGGCCATCCGCGCCGGCTACCTCACGACGTCCCACAGCTTCTGTCGGGCGTACTGGGACGGGGAGACGCTCGACCGCGACGGCCTGATCGGCCTGCTGCAGTCCTCCGCGCCGGACCAGGTGGCGATCTGCGTCCAGTCCTTCGGCGCCACGCCGCTGGCGACGATCCGCTCCAGCATCGAGGATTTCCAGGCCGGCGGCATGACCATGGCCGCGCCAGTCCCGGAGAGCCGGAAGGCGCCCTGATGACGCTGGTCCGGCAGACGGCCACCTACTTCGTCGCCAATGCCGGCTCGGCGGCCTTCGGCCTGCTCAACGTCGTGCTGTTCACCCGGCTGCTCGGGCCGGCCGAATACGGCGTCTACGTCATCGGCAACGGCCTTGCCGCCATCCTCGGCGCCCTGCTCTTCACCTGGCTCAAGCAGGCGGTGCTGCGCGAGGAGGCCAAGGGGGACGGCACCGACATCCGCGGCACCGTGCTGCTCGGCTTCCTCCTGAGCTGCCTGGCCTTCCCGCTGCTCTATCTCGTCTCGTCCTGGTTCGTCGCCATGGATGGGCGGGCGATCGCCGCGTCGATCGTCCTGGCCCTGTGCGTGGGCTATTTCGAGCTCGGCCAGGAGTTGCAGCGCGCCCGCCTGCAGGCCGGCCTGTTCCTGCGGGCGACGCTGGTGCGGGCGGTGCTGGTGTCGATCTTCGGCACGGCGGCGACCCTGATCGGCGGAGGCCTGTTCCTCCTCCTGTCGGGCGCGACCGCCTATCTGGCCAGCGCCGCCCTGTCGCTGCGTGGGGTCTGGGCGGGCACGAGGCTGAGGCTGCGCGACCCGCGCCTCAGGCCGCTGATCGTCTGGGGCCTGCCTCTCACCGTCTCCATGTCGATCCTCGCCCTGTCCGGAGCGATCGACCGCTTCATCGTCGCCCATTTTCTCGGCTCGGCGGCAGCCGGCGAGTATGGCGCCTCGGTCGACCTGGTGCGCCAGGCCCTGATCATCCCGGCGATCAGCGCCTCCTCGGCCTTCGTGCCGATGGCGGTGCGCCTGCTCGCCAACGAGGGCGAGGCGGCGACGCGCAGCCATCTCGGCGACTGCATGGAGCTGCTGCTCGCCGTCACCCTGCCGTGCTGCATCGGCTTTGCCCTGACGGCCTCGCACGTCGCCAACGTGATCCTCGGCCAGGACTTCCGGCCGACGGCGCAGGCGATCATGCCGATCGTCACGCTGGCGGTGATCTTCCAGGTCGCCACCCACCAGTACCTGCACATCAGCTTCCTGCTGGCGAACCGCAACATCTTCTACATCGTCAACACCGCCTCCACGCTCCTGCTCAACGTGATCGTCTCGGTCGTGCTGGTGCAGATCCACGGCGTCGTCGGCGCCGCCTGGGGCCGGGTCGTCACCGAGGTGTTCGGCTTCCTCAACGCGCTGGTCCTGGCGCGCTGGGCCTTTCCCATGCCGCTGCCGCTGCCGCGCCTCGGCCGCGTCGCCGCGGCGGTGGCGGTCATGGCCCTCGCCGTCGCCGGCCTCGACCGGCTGCTCGACGGAGCTTGGGACCGCATCGCGCTCCTGGTGCTGGTGCCGGGCGGGGCGCTCGCCTATGTCGCCGCCTGCTGGGTCCTCGACGTGGCGGAGATCCGGGCAAGGCTGGCGCGCTTCGTCGGCCGGGCCATGGCGGCCCGCTCTACCGGCAATAGCGCTCGATGACGCGCATCAGCGGCTTCTCGCGATAGTCGGCGTCGAGCGGCAGCGGCCGGTTGGGCAGGCCGTCGCTGCGCTTGAAGAAGGTCGGCACCCAGGTGAAGCGGTCGGTGATGCCCCAGGTCAGCACCGCCTGCGGCCGGGCCGCGGCGAACAGGGCGCCGAGGAAGGCGTCCGCGGTCGCCGCGACGGCGGCGTCGACGGCCGCGGCCGGGCCCGGCAGGCGGAAGTCGATGACGTCGAGCTCGGTCACCAGCACGCCGACGCCGAGATCGGCGAGAGCCCGGACGAAGTCGTCGAGGCCCTGCCGGTCGATGTCGCGCTCGGCCCGCAGATGGCCCTGCAGGCCGACGGCATGCAGCGGCACGCCGCGCCGGCGCAAATTGCGCGCCAGCTGCAGCATCGCCGCGCGCCTGGTGCGATAGGGCTCGCCGGCATATTCGAGGTCGTAGTCGTTGATCACCAGCTGGGCGAGCGGGTCGGCCTCCGCCGCGGCCCGCAGCGCCGTCTCGATATAGGCCGGCCCGAGCCGCCGCAGCCAGATCGAGGGGCGCAGGTCGTCCGGGCCGGTCGGCTTCTCGGCGATCGGTTCGTTGACCACGTCCCAGCTGCGGATCGTCGCGGCATAGCGCCGGATCATCGTGCGGACATGGCCGGTCATCAGCGCCTCGGCCTCGTCCGCGCCGATGCCCTCGGTCCAGGCCGGCATGGCGCCGGCCCAGACCAGGGTGTGGCCGCGCGGCGTCAGGCCGTAGCGGCGGGCGAAGGCGACATAGGCGTCGCCCTTGGCATAGTCGAACGCGTCGCGCTCGGGCCGCACGTCGATCCATTTCATGCCGCCGCCGAGCACGATCTGGCTGCAATAGCGCAGCACCGCGGCGCGATAGGGCTCTCCGCCGGCGGCAAGATCGTCCGGCGTAATGGCGGCGCCATAGGGCACGGTCCAGCGGGCCGGCACCGGCGCCGGTTCCTCGGCAGAGCCCGGACCGGCGAGACCGAGGCCGGCAAGGCCGGCCGCGCCGCGCAGCAGGCCGCGCCGTCCGATCCGTCGCGGAGGCGCCGCACCGCTTCCCGTCACGATCGTCCTCCCGGGCGCGACTCCGCCGGCGGCTGCAGCGCCTCGGCCAGCGCTGCCGCCGCATCGTCCCAGCAGGCGGCGAAGTCGATCCGGACGGGGGCCGGCGGCCGGTCGCGCACGGCCAGGATGGCCTCGGCATAGGCATCGGCGCCGGCGTCGATCGGCACCAGCGTCAGCCGGCGCGCCGCCAGCAGGGCGCCATAGGCGCGGTGATGGGCGAATTCGCCGGTAGCGGCGGGGGCGTTGACCACCACCGGACGGTCGGATTGCAGGCAGGCGAGCACGCTGCCGCGCCGCGAGGTCAGCCCCTCGTGGAAGATATAGGCGAAGGCGTCGACCTCGGCGAACAGGCCGAACAGCGTGGCTTCGTCGGCGATGTAGCCGCTGACATGGACGTCGCCCTCCAGGCCGACCTCGCGCACCCGGGCCTGGAACGCCTCTTCGACATTGTCCTCGCCGCGCACGAAACTGCCGAGCAGCACCAGCACGGGCCTTTCGCCGCGCCGCTTGAGCTCGACTGCGATGTCGAGCAGCTTCGGTGTCTGCTTCCTGGGATAGATCGAGCCGAAGGAGGCGAGCACGAGGCGGCCCTGGGCGCGCCAGGCGTGCATCTCGCGGGCGAGCGGGCTCTCGGCGGTGTGTTCGGGCGGTCGGAGATTGGGCGGGATTGGCAGCACGCCGCGCACCCGGCGTCTGGCCCAGGCCACGCTGCGGTCCGCCTCGAACTGGGCGCGGACATAGGGCGAGGAGAACAGCACGGCGCTGGCGCAGGCGAGGTAGAGGGCATAGAAGGCCCGCCGCTTCCAGTCGAGGTCGCGCCATTCGTGCAGGACCACCACCCGCTCGGCCCGTTTCAGCCAGGCCAGTGCCAGCGCGATGAACGGCGCGAAGACGTTGCGCTTCCAGGCGACGACGGGCAGGTTGCACACCAGCGCGTCGCCCGGGCGCAGCGCCGCTGCGATGGCGGAAAGATCGGGCGGGCTGCCGCTCAGCGGCAGGCTCCGCGCCTCCGCGCCGCGCCGGGCGGTCGCCTCGGCCAGCAGCCGGGCGAAGGCCTCGACGCCGCAGGTCGAGCCGGCGCGGGACACGAGAAAGACGAAGCGGCGGGGGGGCGAAGCGGCCATCAGTCGAGGCCTCGCAGAGGGTGACGCGCGGCGATGCGCAGGCCGAGGAATCCGAGCAGGAAGATCAGCCAGATCGCCGAGGTGCTGGCGAAGAACACCGATTCCAGGTTGCCGAGGTAGATGCCGAACAGCCAGATCTGCAGGAACAGCGCCAGCAGCGGGCCGCCGGCCTGGCGTCGCTCCGCCACGAAATAGTCACGCATCGGCAGGGCGACGAAGGTGGCCAGGACCAGGACGAGCCCGGGCAGGCCGAGGCTGATGACCGTGTCGAGGTAGCCGTTGTGGCCGTCGACCGCCATGCCCGCCCACTCGCCCGGACCCGTGCCGTAGCGCGTCGCCTCGGTGTTCCAGAAGGCCTGGAATCCGTAGCCGGTGGCAAGATGATTGCGCAGCCGATCGATGGCGAAGACCCAGATGTCGGTGCGGCCGGTGAAGCTGGCATCGACCGGCAAGCTGCGGGTGAAGGCGCCGAGAGCCGGAACGAGCACGGAGCCCAGGGTCAGCACCAGCAGCAGCACCAGCGGCGCCATCGCCACGGCGACGCGCAGCACCTTGCTGCGGCTCCGAGCCCAGAACAGGCTGATGGCGATGGTGAGCACCACCAGCATCATGGCGCTCTTGCCGCCGGCCAGCACGACGAAGAGGGCGGATCCGGCCGTGATCGCCAGGCCGACGAGCAGCATCCGGCTGCGCGCCACGAACAGTCCGAGGAAGACGCAGACGGCGAACGCCGCGGCTGCGCCGTTCTTGTGCACGAACACGCCGCGCCAGTCGCCGGCGAGCTGCGGTTCGAGCAGGTCGGTCGCCTGATGGATGGTCAGCTCCGGCGCAAGCAGCACGCCGCCGTAGCTGAGGACCAGCAGCGGCCCGGTGAAGGCGGCGATGAAGCGGGCAAGCTCGCGCTGGTTGCGCGGCAGCAGGAAGAGGCTCGCCGCCAGGAGGCCGGACATGCCGCACAGCGCCAGGCGGCGCGCCGACCCGGCCGGATCCTGGGACAGCGCCACGCAGACCGCCAGCCAGGCCGCCAGCGCCAGGACGGGCGGGGCGCCCAGGCAAGGCACGAGATGGCGCAGCCGGCCGCCGATGCTCGCCACCGACAGGGCGCTCAGCCCGGCGACGGCGGCGTAGGTGACGATCAGGTTGCCGCTGGACAGTTCCAGCAAGGCGCGTGACGACAGGTCCTGGAAGGGCTGCAGCGAGATGGTGAACTGCCACAGGATCGCGACGAAGATCGCTCCGCGTGCCAGAGGGCTGCTCAGGGACAGGCGCAGTTGCGCCACCGCCGAATAGGGCGCGGCGCTCGATGGACCTAGGCCGTGGGGCATCGCGAGCCTGGAAGGGTGCGATTGCCGGGCCGGTCGGCGGGCCGGCCGCCCAGGGCGGCGTTCATGCCCGAACCGTTGTAGGACATTCCGGAGGGAAACTGCGACAAGATCGCACTGGCATGATCGGATGGAGGGCTTTTCTTCGCGCCGTATAGCGGACGAGCCGCATCGACCGCAACGATGCCGTTTCTCCCGGACGTTTCTTGGCTAACGCAGGCGGATCGAGGCGGCGGGAAAGGCACGTGCTCACCGCTCCGCGCCTTTCAGCCGATGGCAGGCGGCGAAGCGCAGGCCGAAGACGGCGAACAGGAACGTCACCCAGATGGCGTTGGCGTTGTAGAACAGGAACGTCTCCACGGCCGACAGATAGATGCCGAAGAGCCAGATCTGCAGCAGCATGACGATCAGCGCCGGGTCGGCGTGCCGCCGCTCGGCGGCGAAGAAGTCGCGCATCGGCATGACGATGAACACGAGGACCACCAGGAAGAGGCCCGGCAGGCCCATGTTGATCACCATGTCGAGATAGCCGTTATGGGCGTGGGCGGCGGTGCCGGCCCATCCGTCCTCGTCGGAGCCGAAGCGAGTCTCCTCGGTGTTCCAGAAGGCCTGGTAGCCGAATCCCGTGACCAGATGGCCCGGCAGCTTGCCGACTGCGAACTCCCAGATGTCGGTGCGGCCGGTGAAGGAGGCGTCGACCGGCAGCGCCTTGGTGATGCTGGCGAGGGACGGGATCAGCACGCCGCCGATGCCGATCGCCAGCAGGCCGGTGAGCGGAACAAGGGCGAGGACGACACGGAGCCTGCGGCTGCGGCCATATTCCCACACCAGGCTGACGAGATAGCTCGTCACCACCAGCACCAGGGCGCTCTTGCCGCCTGCATTGAGGACGAACAGGCACGAAGCGAGCGCGATCAGCCCGCCGATCCAGCGCAGGCCGGTGCGGGCGATGAAGAGTCCCATGAAGACGAACAGCGAGAACACCGCCGCCGCATCGTTCTTGTGGCCGAAGACGCCGCGCCAGTCGCCGGCGAGCTGGGCTTCGAGCGTGTCCGTGGCCTGGTGTATGGTGAGCTCGGGCGCCACCAGCATGCCGCCATAGGACAGGACCAGCACGACGCCGGTGGCGATGGCCAGGAACCGCGCCAGGTCGCGCTGGTCGCGCGGCATCAACAGCAGGCAGACCGTCGTCGTGATGATCAGCGTGGTCAGCGCCAGGTTCTTGACCGAGGTCGAGGGGTCCTGCGACACCACGGAGGTGACGACCAGCCAGCCGCCGAGGGCGAGGATCGGCAGCGGCCTGAGGCAGGGGACGAGATGGCGCAGGCGCGGGCCGGCCAGCGCCAGCGTCGACATGGCCAGGAAGGCGAACGCGAAGTACAGCGCCGCCTTGTTGCCGGTGGACAGCGCCAGCAGGCTGCTCGACTGCAGGCTCTGGAACGGGTTGAACGTCACCCAGGCGAGGACGAGGGTGCCGACGAAGACGGTGCCGCGCAGCCCGACCATCAGCCCGGCGGCGTCGCCGGCGTCCGAGGCATGGCCGTGTGCCGCGCTGCTCATCGCGCCCGGTACTGCTCGGTCTCGAAGCCCAGGCTGGCGAGGATGCGCCCGAGGGCGAGGACGACGTGGTGGCTGGCGGGGAAGAGGCCCTTGCCGCGGGCAAGATCGCGCACCGCGCGCCACAGGCTCACCGGCACCAGCGCGGCGTTCTTGGCGTGGACGCGCAGGATCTGCGAGGGGGAAGCGGCGTTGCGGCGGTCAAGCAGATAGTTGATGGCGCCGATGCGCAGGCTGCGGCGCAGGATCCAGCGAGGCTGCGTCCGCGCCGCCGGCACCGTCTCCTCGATCCGGGCCTCGCTCGCCCAGTGGAAGCGGAAGCCGGCCCGGCGGCAGCGGGTGAAGAAATCGGTGTCGCCGCCGCCGAGGAAATTGAAGCGCGTGTCGAATTCCGGCTGGGCCAGCCGTGCCAGGGCAGCCTGGCGGACCAGGAAATTGCCGCTGCCATAGATCATCGGCACGGCGCCGGAGGCGGTGAAGGCGGGCTGGAACACCGGATGGGTGGCGATGGACGGACCGACCGCATCGGCGAAGACCGGCCACACCGGCCCGCCGACCACGTCGGCGCCGGTGCGCTCGGCCGTGTCGACGAGGCTCTGCAGCCAAGCGGGCGAGGCGATCTCGTCGTCGTCGATCATCAGGAGATAGGACGCTTCGGGATAGTGCGCCCGGGCGGCGCGGATCGCCGTGTTGATGGCGTGGCAATTGCCCTGGCTGGCCTCGGTGAGGGCGAGGCCGGACAGGGCGCCCGTCGCGAACACGGCCTCGGCCGCCCTCAGGCCCTCGCGGCCCGCGGCGTCGTTGTCGACCACGACCACGTGGAACGGCGTGGCCGCCTCCTGCCGGGCCAGGGAGTCCAGCGTCGCCGTCAGCATGGCCGGGCGGCGGAAGGTCGGCACCAGCACCACCGCCGAAGCCGGTCCGGGCCGGGAGATGGCAGCCTGCAGGCTGCCGGGGGCGGCCGTGCTCATGCGCAGTCCTCGGCGGCATGCCGGGCGGGGCGGAAAAGGCCCATGGTCCAGCCTATTTCGAACGGCGGATGATGTGCAGCATCGCCTTCGGGTTGGTGACGAGATAGCGCCAGAACAGGCGGCGCGGTTCGAGCCAGGTGCGGAAGACCCATTCCAAGCCGGCCTTCTGCATCCAGGCCGGGGCGCGGGCATTGGTGCCGGACAGGAAGTTGAACAGCCCGCCGCTGGTCTTGATCATGCCGACATTCTTGAGGTGCGGCGACCAGGTGACGACGAAGGCCTGCTCGCGCGGAATACCCAGGCCGAGCCAGAGGATGTCGGGCGCCAGGGCGTCGATCTCCTCCACTTTGCGCCGGAGATCCTCGCCCTGGAGGAACCCGTGCGAGCGACCGAGGATCCTCAGGGTCGGAAACCGGCAGGCGACCGCCTCGACCGCCTTGCGGTTCTCGTCCTCGGTGGCGCCGAGGAAATAGAAGCCGAGGCCCTCGCGGGCGGCGGCCGCGGCCATGGCGGGGAACAGGTCGGTCGTCGCCACCCGTTCGGGGAGGGCCCGCGCGCACAGATAGCGCGAGGCCAGCACCAGGGGCTGGCCGTCGGCGTTGATCATGTCGGCCTTGTCGAACAAGGCCGCGATCGCCGGGTCGTCGTGATAGCGCGAGACCACCTCGCCATTGGCCGAGGTCAGGTAGAGCGGGCGGTAGCCGCGCGGACGCTCCCTGGCGGCGCGCAGCATGATGGCGACGGTCTCGTCGATGCTGAGCGCGGCGATCGGCAGGCCGCCGATGGTGACGCTCGGATAGGTGCCGGCGAGCGCGGGCTCAGGCGGCTGCGGCGCCGGCCAGGAAGCCTCGTCCTCTCTCACCGACATCGACGTTTCTCCCATCGAAGCCATGGCCTTCCCGTAACGCGCATCATCGTCATTTCAACACTTGGCGGGAACGAGCAGCCTCTGCGTGCACTCGAGCCTCGCGCACTTCTAATCCGGGTGGAGATAATTTGACTTTAATGTGCTTCGACGAATCCCGTTAACATGGGGTAATCGGTGTTTTCCTTGAGTTTCCCGGGGCTTGGCGCAAGGTTCCGTTAGCCATCCCAAAACTTGTCGCCGGCACTTTAATCGGACATTATCCTCTTCCGCCCCAACAGTCTCGCCATATCACACCCGGTTCCGCAGCCCATTTTTCTCCAGAATGGCGGCGACACCGGGTATAGAGCTGAAAGCCCGCCCTGGCCCGAGGCGCCATGGCCTGGCCGGAGAACGTCATGTCGGAACGTATACGAGAAATCCTGGGCAATGTCGCGTCCCTGGCGACGCCGCTCGACAAATTGTCGGATCACGACGACCTCTATGATGCGGGCCTGACGTCGTTCGCCTCGGTGCAACTGATGCTGGCGCTGGAGTCGACCTTCGACATCGAGTTTCCCGAGCATATGCTGACGCGCAAGACCTTCTCGTCCATCGCCGCGATTGCCAGCTCGATCGCCGAGCTCGCTCCCCAGCAAGCCTGACATCCGCAGAAAGGGTCGGCCATGGCCGTCGTCGAAACCGCGCCCGCGCATGAGACCGCGGCGCAGCGCATGCAGCGCGTCGCCACCCAGGTCGCGGCGCGGCACGCCGGCGATGTCGATGCCGCGGCGCGCTTTCCCGCCGAGACCGTGGCCGCGCTGAAGCAGGAGCGCCTGCTCGGGGTGATGGTGCCGGTGGCGCTGGGCGGGGAGGGGGCGTCCCTGGCCGAGATCGCCGATCTGTGCACCATCCTGGCCCAGGCCTGCGGTTCCAGCGGCATGATCTTCGCCATGCATCAGATCAAGCTGACGAGCCTGATCTCGCACGGCCTGACCAGCGAATGGCACCGGGCCTTCGCCCGCGAGATCGCCGCCCGCCAGTTGCTCATCGCATCCTCCACCACCGAGGCCGGTATCGGCGGCGACCTGCGCAACTCGATCTGCGCGGTCGAGACCGCCAATGGCCGCTTCCGGCTGGCGAAGGACGCGCCGGTGATCTCCTACGGCTCCCATGCCGACGCCATCCTGGTCACGGCGCGCAAGGGACCGGAGGCCGCGAGCTCCGACCAGGTGCTCGTCTGCCTGCGCCACAGCGACTATGCGCTGGAGCGCACCGGCGGCTGGGACACGCTGGGCATGCGCGGCACCTGCTCGGAGGGCTTCAAGCTCTCCAGCGAGGGCAGCGTCGAGCAGATCATTCCCAAGCCCTTTTCCGAGATCGCGGCGCAGTCCATGCTGGCGACCTCGCACATCTTCTGGAGCAGCGTCTGGTTCGGCATCGCGGTCGACGCCCTCAACAAGGCGCAGTCCTTCGTCCGTGCCGCTGCCCGCCGCCAGCCCGGCACGCTGCCGCCCGGCGCCCTGCGTCTCGCCGAAGGCACCACCAGGCTGCATGCGCTGAAGGCGGTGATCCGCAGTGCCCTCGCCCGCTTCGAGGCGGCCAAGGCCTCCGAGGACGACCTGTCCTCGATCGGCTTCGCGGTGGAGATGAACAACCTCAAGGTCACGGTGTCGACGGGTGCCGCCGAAGTGGTGCAGATCGCTCTGATGATCACCGGCATCTCCGGCTACAAGAACGACACGCCCTTCACCGTCGGCCGCAATCTGCGCGACGTGCTCTCCGCCGCGATCATGATCTCCAACGATCGCATTCTCACCAACACGTCGAACCTGCTCCTGGTGAGCCGCTTCGATGCAAGCCTTGCAGGCTGATGCCATGAACGCTCCCGCCGCAGCTCCCGCCACCAAGGCCGTGGACTTCCTCGATGCGCTTTTCGACGCCGGCCTGCTGATGCAGACCGGGGTCGACGGCGTCTATGGCCGCGCCGGCATCTTCGAGGAGGTGATCGACCGCTTCGAGGCCCTGGTGACCAGGGCTGGAGCCGAGGACAAGGCGACGCGCATCCATTTCCCGCCGGGCATGCCGCGCCGGATGCTGGAGCGCAGCGGCTACCTCAAGAGCTTTCCGCAGCTTGCCGGCTGCGTCCACTCCTTCATGGGCGACGAGCGCGGCCATGCCCAGTTGCTCGCGATGCTGGAGAAGGGCGAGGACTGGACCGAGCTGCAGCAGGCCACCGAGGTGGTGCTGACGCCGGCTGCCTGCTACCCGCTCTACCCGACCGTCGCGGCGCAGGGGCCGCTGCCGGCGGAGGGGCGGCTGTTCGACCTCAAGTCCTACTGCTTCCGGCACGAGCCCTCCAAGGACCCGGCCCGCATGCAGCTGTTCCGCATGCGCGAATATGTCCGCCTGGGCACGGCCGAGCAGGTGATGTCGTTCCGACAGGCCTGGCTGGAGCGGGGCAAGGCGCTGATCGACGCGCTCGGCCTGCCCTGCGAGATCGATCTCGCCAATGATCCGTTCTTCGGCCGGGCCGGCAAGATGCTGGCCAACAACCAGCGCGACCAGGGCCTGAAGTTCGAACTGCTCATCCCGGTGGCCAGCGACGAGAAGCCGACGGCCTGCCTGTCCTTCAACTATCACCAGGACCATTTCGGCTCGACCTGGGGACTGAAATTCGAGAGCGGCGAGACCGTGCATTCGGCCTGCGTCGGCTTCGGCCTAGAGCGTACGGCGCTGGCGCTGTTCCGCCATCACGGCACCGACGTCGAGGCCTGGCCCGCGGCGGTCCGCGCCCAGCTGTGGGGCTGACCGTGGCCGCGGCGATCCCCGGCATCGCGGTCGCGACCTATCGGCGCCACGCGCTGCACGATTCCGCGCGCCACTGGCCCGAGACCAACTGCTTCGTCGACCTGTGGATCGAGGTGCTCTCGGCCTCGGGTTTCGATCCGACGGCAGTGATGGGCTTCACCCTGGCGCAGGACTTCGAGGGCGACCAGTTCACCTTCTTCAAGATGCCGACGGGCGACATGGCGCGCCTCTACGGCGTCGACGTGCAGGAGCTGGCGCTGTTCGACCGGCTCGAGACCCATGTGATCGAGCAGGTGGCACGCGGTCGCCTGCCGATGGTCGAGGTCGACTCGCACTACCTGCCGGACACGCGCGGCGTCAGCTACCGCATCAGCCATTCCAAGACGACGATCGGCATCAACCGCATCGACCCGGCGGCCCGTACGGTCGAATATTTCCACAATGCCGGCTATTTCGCCCTCGAGGGCGAGGACTACGACGCCATCCTGCGCGTGGAAAGCGCCGGCGGGCTGCCGCTGTTCCCCTATACCGAGTTCGCCAAGTTTGGCGCCTCGCCGCCCTCGCGCGATCTCCTCGGCGACGCGCTGGCGCTGTTCGATCATCACCTGGCGCGCCGTCCGGCGCTGAACCCCCTCAAGGCCTGGCGGGCCGCCTTCGGGGCCCATGCCGCCGATCTCGCCGGCCGGCCGCCGGACTGGTTCCACGTCTACGCCTTCAACACGCTGCGCCAGCTCGGCGCCAATTTCGAGCTGCTGGGCAGCCATCTCGCCTGGCTGGACGAGCGCGGCGAGGCCGGCCTCGAGCGGCCGCGCGCCGCCGCCTCGAGCATCGCCGAGACCGCCAAGGCCATGCAGTTCAAGCTCGCCCGGGCCATGGCGCGCAAGACCTTCGACGGGCTGCTGCCGCAGATCGATGCCATGGCGGACACCTATGACGAACTGTTCGGCCGGCTCGAGGAGCGGCAGGCCGTGAAACGCTCGGCGGCGGCCTGACCGCCGCGGCGGCCGGTGACGCTGCGCCCGGCCGGAGCCGCAAGGAGGGGGCGTTGGAGAATCCCGGGATGGCGGAGAGCTGGGAGCTGGCGCTGTCGGCGGCCGGCGCATTCGGGCGGCCCGAGGACGCCGGCGCCGCCGAATGGCTGCCGGCCTGCGTGCCCGGCACGGCCGCCGCGGCGCTGCAGGCCGCCGGGCGCTGGAGCCTCGATCGGCCCGAGCCGCTGCACGACAAGGATGTCTGGTACCGCACCCGGCTCTCCGGCCGCGGCCGCCATGTCCTGCGCTTCCACGGGCTTGCGACCATTGCCGAGGCCTGGCTCGACGATACGCCGGTCCTGGCCTCTCGCAGCATGTTCGAGGTGCACGAGGTCGCGGTCGAGCTGGCAGGCGAGCACCGGCTCCACATCGCCTTCCGCAGCCTCGACACCGCGCTGCAGGCCGCGACGGGGCCGCGGGCGCGCTGGAAGCCGCGGATGATCCCGGAGCAGCGGCTGCGCCTGGTGCGCACCACCCTGCTCGGTCACGTGCCCGGCTGGTGCCCGCCGGTGCATGCGGTGGGGCCGTGGCGGCCGGTGGAACTGCTGGCTGAAGAGACGCTGCGCGTCGGACAGCGCCGGATCGCCGCCGCCCTGGCGGGCGATGACGGACGCCTCGACGTGATGCTGACCCTGGCCGGGCACGTCCCGGACGGCCCTGTCACGCTGTCCTGCGGCGGGCAGAGCGTGCCGATGCGGCGCGAGGGCGACGGGGGCCTGGTCGCGACATTGACGATCCCGCGGGTCGAGCGCTGGTGGCCGCACACGCTCGGCACGCCGCGCCTCTACGACGTCGAGGCGCGGATCGGCGCGGTGCGGCTCGACCTCGGCCACGTCGGCTTCCGCAGCCTGTCCGTCGACCGCGGCGCCGACGGACAGGGCTTCGCCTTGCTGGTCAACGGCGTGCGCCTGTTCTGCGGCGGCGCCTGCTGGACCAGCCCGGACATCGTCGGCCTGCCCTGTTCGCGCGAGGTCTATGCACGCGAGCTGGCGCTGGCCAAGGCGGCGAACGTCGCGATGCTGCGGGTCGGCGGCACCATGGCCTATGAGGCGCCGGCCTTCTTCGAGCTCTGCGCCGAACTGGGCATCCTGGTCTGGCAGGACGCGATGTTCGCCAATTTCGACTACCCGGCCGCCGACGAGGCGTTTCTTGCCTCGGTCCGGCGCGAGATCGCCGGCCTCCTCGACGGCATCGGCGCATCACCGGCGCTGGCCGTGCTGTGCGGCGGCAGCGAGGTGTTCCAGCAGGCGGCCATGCTCGGCCTGCCGGCGGCGCGCTGGTCGAGCCCCCTGTTCGACGCCGTGCTGCCGGACCTGCTGGCGGAGCACCGGCCGGATGCCGTCTACGTGCCGTCCTCGCCCTCGGGCGGCGTGCTGCCCTTCCTCGCCGGCGGCGGCCCGACCCATTATTACGGCGTCGGCGCCTATTGTCGGCCGCTGGAGGATGCGCGGCGCGCCGATGTGCGCTTCGCCTCCGAATGCCTGGCCTTCGCCCATGTGCCGGAAGAGCCGACGCTGCACGGCCTCGGCGCGCCGGCCGTGCACCATCCGCGCTGGAAGGAGCGGGTGCCGCGTGACGCCGGCGCCTCCTGGGATTTCGAGGACACGCGCGAGCATTACCTCGAGGCGCTCTGGAGCGTCGAGGCCCGCCGCCTGCGGCTGGAGGATCCCGGGCGCTATCTCGCGCTCTCCCGCGCCACGACGGTGGAAGTGACCGAGCGCACCATCGACGAGTGGCGCCGGCCGGCCTCGAACACGGCCGGCGCCCTGGTCTGGTTCTGGAAGGATCTGTGGCCCGGCGCCGGCTGGGGGGTGGTCGATTCGTTCGGCCGGCCGAAATCGGCCTGGCATGCGCTGCGCCGGGCTTTCGCGCCGCTGCGGCTGATCATCTCGGACGAGGGCGTCAACGGCCTGCAGCTGCATCTGGTCAATGCGGGGGCCGAGGCCGTGGCCGGCCGGCTGGTGCTCGAATGCCTGCGCGAGGGGGCGCTGCCCGTCGCCTCGGGCCGGCGCATGGTCGAGGTCGGGCCGCGCGGCGGGCTGACGGTTTCGGCGTTCGAGCTGTTCGGTGCCTTCTTCGACGCCGGCTATGCCTATCGGTTCGGTCCCTGTGCCCACGACATCGTCGTCGCCCGGCTCGAATCGGACGGCGGCGAGACGCTGGCCGAAGCCTTCCACCTGCTGCCGCAGGCGCGAATCGGCCGCCATCGCATCGAGCTGTCCGCGGCCGTGGACCGTGACGACCAGGGCTGGTTCCTGCGTCTCGTCAGCCCGCGCGCCCTGCTGTTCGCGCATGTTACCGACGAGACAGGCCGGCCGGAGGAAAACTGGTTCCATCTGGCGCCGAAGCGGGAAAAACGCGTCCGGCTCTCGGCTGCGCGCGGCTTCGGTTCGGTCCGCACCCCCAGGGGGGACGTCGCGGCGATCAACATGGTCGGAGGAACCCGGTACGATGCAACGGCGACGGCGACATCCGCCGGTCATGCCGGCGACGCATAGTCCCGCCGGGCCTGCTTTCGGTTCAGGTCCGACTTGGGAGTTGCCCATATCCTTGTTGCGATGCAATATAGTGGGCGTCGCGGGCGCGTGATTGCTGATTTTCATTCCAGATTGGGGAAGTATGAACGTCATTGTCCCATTGATCGTCTGCGGGGGCTCCGGCACCCGGCTTTGGCCTTCTTCTCGCGCCAGCCGTCCCAAGCAGTTCCTGCCGCTCTTCGGCGACTCCTCGACATTCCAGGAAACCCTCAGGCGGGCCTCCGCGCCGGGCCTGTTCGGGCGCCCGGTGATCGTCACCAACCGTGACCACCGCCACCTTGTCGACGAGCAGCTCGAAGCGATCGGCGCCGAGGCCGACGTGCTGCTGGAGCCGGAAGCCCGCGATTCCGGGCCGGCCATCCTGGCAGGCGCCCGGTTCATCGCCGACCGTGACGGCGACAGCGCCGTCGCCCTGTCCCTGGCCGCCGACCACATGGTGCGGGACGTCGACCAGTTCATCGCGTCCTGCCGCGCCGCGCTGGCCGTGGCGCAGTCGGGCTATATCGCCACCTTCGGCATCATTCCCGATCATCCCGCGACCGGTTTCGGCTATATCGAGCCGGGCGATGCGCTGTCCCAGGGCGGCTTTGCCGTCAAGCGCTTCGTCGAGAAGCCGGATGCGGAGACGGCGGCGCGCTATATGCGCGACGGCTTCTTCTGGAACGCCGGCAACTTCATGTTCCAGGCCGGCGTGCTCTGGCGCGAATATTCGGCCTTCGAGCCGGACACCGCCGCGGCAGTGGCGGCGGCCGTGGGCGAGGCGGCGGTGGATCGGCATGTCCGGCACATCCATGCGGCCTCCTTCGCGGGCGCCGGCAAGCGCTCGATCGACTATGCGGTGATGGAGAAGACCAAGCGCATCGCCGTGGTGCCGGCGAGCTTCGACTGGTCCGACGTCGGCTCCTGGGGCGCCGTCCACGAGCTGACCGAGCAGGACGAGGCCGGCAATGCGGCGCGCGGCGACGCGGTCTTCGTCAACGCCCGCAGCAATTTCGTCTCCAGCGACGGACCGCTGGTATCGGTCGTCGGCCTCGACGACGTCGCCGTCATCGCCACCGAGGATGCCGTCCTGGTCGCACGGCGCGACGATTCGGCCGGCGTGAAGAAGCTGGTCGAGACGCTGAAGTCGACCGCGGAGCACCTGACGCTCGAGCATCGCGAGGCCCGGCGTCCCTGGGGCAGCTTCCGGTCCCTCGACCAGGGCGCGCGCCACCAGGTCAAGAGCATCGTGGTGAGGCCCGGCGAGCAATTGTCGCTGCAAAAGCACCTGCATCGCTCGGAGCATTGGATCGTGGTGCGCGGCACGGCGGTCGTCACCGTCGGGGCCCAGGTCAAGACCGTGCACGAGAACGAATCGGTCTTCATCCCGGCCGGGGCGGTGCACCGGCTGGAGAACCCCGGCAAGATCGAGCTGGAGGTGATCGAGGTCCAGAGCGGCAGCTATCTCGGCGAAGACGACATCATCCGCATCGAAGACGTCTACAACCGGGCAGCATCGTGACCGCATCATCCTTTCCCAAGCCGGCGTCCGCGCTGACGCCGAACACGGCCGCGTTCGAGTCCACCCCTCTCGTCAAGCCGACCGGCTTTCGCGAATATGACGCGCGCTGGTGGTTCGGCCATCCCGCCTCCGGCGTGCCGCCGGAACTCAACCTGATGGGCGTCCAGGCGCTCGGCATGGGCCTCGGCACGCTGCTGGCCGAGCTCGGACGGCCGCGCGAGGTGGTGACGGGGCACGATTTCCGCGGCTACTCCGCCGCGATCAAGCAGGCGCTGATCAACGGCCTGATGGCCTCGGGCTGCAAGGTGCACGACATCGGGCTCGCCCTGTCGCCGATGGCCTATTTCGCCCAGTTCGCCCTCGACGTCCCGGCCGTGGCCATGGTCACGGCCTCGCACAACGACAATGGCTGGACCGGCGTCAAGATGGGCTGCGACCGGCCCGTGACCTTCGGCCCCGAGGAGATGGGGCGGCTGAAGGAGATCGTTCTGGCCGGGGCCTACGACCTGCCCGGCGGCGGCTCCTACCGCTTCCACGAAGGCTTCGCCGAGACCTACATCGCCGACCTGACCACCCGGCCGCGGCTCACCCGCAAGCTCAAGGTGGTCGCGGCCTGCGGCAACGGCACGGCCGGCGCCTTCGCGCCGCGCATCCTGGAAGCGCTGGGCTGCGAGGTGATCCCGCTCGACTGCGAGCTCGACCATTCCTTTCCGCGCTACAATCCCAACCCCGAAGACATGGAGATGCTCCATGCCATCGCGGCGGCGGTGCGCTCGCACGGGGCGGATGTCGGCCTGGGCTTCGACGGCGACGGCGACCGTTGCGGCGTCGTCGACAATGAGGGCGAGGAGATCTTCGCCGACAAGATCGGCGTGATGCTGGCGCGGGATCTGTCCTCGCTGCATCCCGGCTCGACCTTCGTGGTCGACGTCAAGTCGACCGGCCTCTACCAGACCGATCCGGTTCTGGCCGAGCGGGGCGTCGTCACCGACTACTGGAAGACCGGACACTCCTACATCAAGCGCCGGGTGCGCGACCTGAAGGCCCTGGCGGGCTTCGAGAAGTCCGGACACTTCTTCTTCAACGCGCCGGTGGGCCGCGGCTATGACGACGGCATGGTGACCGGCATCGCCGTGCTCGACATGCTCGACCGCAACCCCGGCAGGAGCATGGCCGACCTCTATCGCGCCCTGCCCAAGACCTATGGCTCGCCGACCATGTCGCCCCATTGCGGCGACGAGGTGAAGTACGGCGTGATCGAGCGTGTGATCGAGCGCGTCCGCGCCAGGCAGGCCGCGGGCGAGTCGATGGCCGGCAATCGCATCGTCGACCTCATCACCGTCAACGGGGTGCGTATCGTCACCGAGGACGGCACCTGGGGTCTGGTGCGCGCCTCCTCCAACAAGCCCGAACTGGTGGTGGTGGTCGAAAGCCCGGTGTCCGAGGACAAGAAGCGGGCGATGTTCCATGACCTCGACGCCGTGATCCGCGAGAACCCGGAAGTCGGGGCCTACAACCAGACGATCTGACCGATCGAACCGCCGGCGGGGCGATGCCTCGCCGGCGGTTCGGCGTCATCCCCCTGCCGCTCCGGTCCGGCGCTCCGGCGGCGCGTGCGCGGCATCGGGGCCGCCGGCGTTCTTGGGCGTGCGCACGAACTCGCTGCGCTTGCGGAAGATCGCTTCGCGCTGGGCCGCGCCGACCGTGCCGCCGAGAGCGAACAGCTTGCGGGACACGATCAGGAAGGCCGGCAGGAACCGGCGCGGCGAGGCGGTGTTCGGCCGCAGCGACAACTGGCCGGCCCAGAGGAACACGAACAGCGTGAGATAGCCGATCACGATCTGGGCGATCAGCAGGAGGCCGAGCGACCAGAACAGCGGCGGATGGAGCAGGATTGCCGCGATCCCGGCCGGCAGCGCCAGAGCCCATGCGGGCCCCGACCACCATACGCCCAGATGCAGCAGCGCGGCGAGCCGCCTGCGCCAGGGCAGGCGGGCATCGGCGAGGATCGGCCCGAGGGTGCGGATCGTCACTTCGCCGAATCCCTTGGCCCAGCGGCGCTGCTGTGTCTTCCACACCGGCATGGTCTCAGGCAGCTCGCCCGGCACCGGCACGGTCATCAGGAAGCGTCCGCGCCAGCCCAGCCGCCAGGCCCGGTAGGACAGATCGAGATCCTCGGCCAGGGTCGAGCCGTGCCAGCCGCCGGCTTCCTCGATCGCCTCGCGTCGCCAGACGCCGCAGGTGCCGTTGAACGGCATGGGGTGGCCGGCCCAGCTCCGCGTCGCCTGCTCGATGGCCAGATGCGCGTCGAGCAGCACGGCCTGCGCCCGCGTCAGGTCGTTGGCGCCGGCGTTGAGATAGTCGAACCGCGCCTGGATGAAGGCGAGCTGCGGCTCGGCCAGCAGGCAGGCCATGGTCCGGCGCAGGAAATCCGGCGCCGGCACGTAGTCGACGTCGAGGATGGCGAAATAGCCGTGCGGCGTCATCGTCATGGCGTTGGCGAGGGCGCCGGCCTTGAACTCCCAGCGGTCGGTGCGGTGGATCAGCACGACATCGAAGCCGCGGGCGCGGAACGCCTCGACCTCGGCCCGCGCGATGCCGACGGAGTCGTCGGTCGAATCGTCGAGCACCTGGATGTGCAGCTTCGCGCGCGGCCAGTCGAGCGCGGTGGCCGCCGCGAGGGCCCGCGCCACCATCGTGCCTTCGTTGAAGGTGGGGATCTGCACCACGACGTCGGGCAGCCCGGCATCGGGTGGCAGGGGCTGGGCCAGCCGCCCGGCCTCGTCCGCCAGGCCGGCGGGACGCAGCCGCCAATGCCGGGCCAGAAGGTAGAGCATGGCGAGCGTCGACGCCACGGTGACGATCCAGCCGACCAGGGACAGGGCGCCGAGGACGAGGCCGATCCAGGCCAGGATCACGAAGAAGGTCGACACGTCAGGCTATCCGATCCGTCAGCGTCCGGTCTTGGGTGTCCGGACGAAATGTTGCTCGCCCTTGAAGGCGGCCGCGACGATCGCCGCGGAATTGGCCGCCGCCAGATATGCGAAGAGCGGCGGCAGCGATGCGAGAGTGACCGCGTAGCGGAGGAAGCCGCCGCGGCGCAAGCGCCGGTAGGACGGCCAGGTCAGCGCCACGGCGAAAAGCGTGCCGATCGCCGCTGCCGCGAGCAGGACGAAGCCGTGGGCGGCGCCGAAGCCGCGAATCGCTCCGTCGAGGCCGAGGGCGGTCGCCGCGACCAGCAAGCAGGGGAGCGCCAGCTGCAGGCAGACCAGTCCGGTCGCCTCGAGCCGCACCCGCAGCGGCCAGGCGGCGCGCCAGATGCGCGGCAGGCTCTTGAGTGCGACCTGGACGAAGCCCTTCGACCAGCGCTGCTGCTGGATGCGCCAGCTGGCGACGTCGGCCGGGGCCTCGCAAGGGACCGGCGGGGTCAGCGCCAGCCTGGCGCCCCAGCCGCGGGCGAAGACACGGATGGCGAGGTCGAGATCCTCTGCCAGGGTATCGGACGACCAGCCGCCGGCGTCCTCGATGGCGGCGCGGCGCCACACTCCCGCCGTGCCGTTGAACTGGAACGGCCCGCCGCCGGCCATGCGGCCGGGCTGTTCGGCCAGGAAGTGGGCGTCGACGGTGAGCTGCTGGACGCGTGTCATCCAGTTGTGGTCGCGATTGGCGAACTCGAAGCGGAACTGGGCGAAGGCGGCGTCGGCATGGGCGTCCAGCAGGCCGACGGCACGGCGCAGCCAGTCGGGCGGGGCGCGGAAATCGGCGTCGAGGACGGCGACGAAGGGCGCATCGGAGCGGGCCAGTCCGGCGGCGAGCGCTCCGGCCTTGTAGCCGCTGCGCTCGCGCCGGCGCAGGTGTTCGATCCTCGGCCCGCCCGGCGGCAGGCGGGCCATCGCCGCGGCGGCGACGGCGCCGGTATCGTCGGTCGAATCGTCGAGGAGCTGGATGACGAGACGGTCGCGTGGCCAGTCGAAGGCGGCCGCCGCCTCGATCGCTCCGGCCACCGAGCCCGGCTCGTTGAACACCGGGATCTGCACCAGCACCGCCGGCAGGTCGGCACGATCGAGGCGTGGCGGCGGCGCCTCGAGCAGGGCGGCGCCGGCCGCCGCGCCGCGGCGGACCAGGACAAGGTGCTGCGCCAGCACGGCCAGGAGGACCAGCGCGGCGGCGAGGCCCGCCGCGTCGATGGTCGCGAGGATCATGGAGCCGGATGCTGCCCGGGCGCCAGGCGGATGCGAGGTTCGGTCGGCTCGCCCCAGCCGTCGCCGCGAGCCTTCAGCGCCGCCCACCAGAAGGTCGGCATGAGCCCCTCGCGTGCCAGGATCGCCAGGGGCGTCCAGGCCGAAGCCGGCCAGCGCTTGAGCAGGGCGAGGCCGGTCTCCACGACCACCCAGGCGACCAGTGTCAGGAGAACCATGGTCGACGGCGACGAGCCGAAGGCCGGAGCGCCCAGGGCACCGGCGACGCAGGCGGCGACGGCGCCGATGAACGGTTCCACGAAGAACACCGGCGGCGCCTCGCGGCGGCGGCACAGGGCCCAGCGCCGATGGCGTTCGCGGATGGCGGGCAGGCTGCGGCGCTCCAGCGTCTGGTCGACGGTGATGTCGGCCAGCGCCGTGCGGAGCCCGACGGCCTTCAGTGCCTTGGCGAGGGCGTGGTCGTCGGCGACCGACTTGGCCATGGCATCCAGGCCGTCGGCCCGGGCGATGTCGCTGCGCCGGACCAGCATGGCGGCGCCGATGCCGACATTCAGTCCGAGCGCCGACGCCGCCAGCAGGAAGCGCGCGCCGAGCGTGTTGACGATCGCCTGCTCGGTGCGGGCGAGGAAGCCCTTGGCGCCGCGGGCGATCGGCACGGCGCAGACCAGCCCGACGCCCGGGCCGAGCGAGCGCATCATCGCCCTCAGGCCGCCGACCGGCAGGCGGGTGGCGGCATCCTTGAGCAGGAGATGGTCGTGGGTCGCCGTCGCGATCGGCTCGACCAGGTTGGCGACCTTGGGGTTGGCGATGCCGGCGGCCGGCAGGGTGCGGCGGACCAGGGCGGGGCGATCCTTGGTGACCCTGAGCACCGTCCGGATGGCGGGCGAGCTTTCGTCGACGGAGGAGAAGGTCACATCGAAGGCGGGATAGCGCTGGTTGAAGATGGAGCTCGTCGCCGCCGACAGCCCCGGAATGTTGTCCTTCAGGGGCACCAGGATCGACACCGGAGGCATCTGGGCGTTCTTCGCCCGGCGGCGGGCCAGGAACGGCTGGGCCAGCGCCAGGATCGCCGAGCCGACCAGGATGGCCATCAGGATGCACCACCAGAGCGCGGCGATATGGAAGATGATCGTCATGCTGCTACCGTTTCGGCCCTCTGAAAACTCATCGTATAGGTTGCGCCCGCTCCGGCGTTTCTGGAACCTCGATGCCCGGCCGGTCAAGGATGGAATCGCCGATCCGGGGCGGCAGCAGGCCGAGAAGCTTGAGACCGGCGTAGAGCGTCCAGGGAAAGGCGATCATCGGCCGGCCGCGATCGAGGCCGCGCCGAATGATGGTTGCGGCCCTGTCGGCGCTGACCTGGAGTGGCCGTGGCGCGACGATATCGCGGTTGAGCGGGGTTTCGACGAAACCGGGGGCGATGATGCTGACCGTGACGCCATGGCGGCGCAGCTTCGGCCGGATCGCCTCGGCATAGGCGTGGACCGCGGCCTTGGCAGCGGAATAGGCGGGAGAGGAGGGCAGGCCGCGCAGGCCGCCGAGGGAGCCGACCATGGCGATATGGCCACGGCCGCGGGCGGACATCGGCGCCAGCAGCGGCTCGACGGTGTTGAGCACGCCGACGAGGTCGGCCGCCAGCACGGCGCGCACGGCCTGCGGCGCTTCAAGATCGCGGCCGGCGCCCAGGCCCGAGGTGATGCCGGCGCAGGCGATGGCGAGGTCCGTCGGCCGGGCCGCGTCCCAGGCCAGGAGCCGTTCGGCCAGGGCCTCCCGGTCGCGGATGTCGACGAGGGCGGTCTCGACGGCGGCCCCCGCGGCGGCGCAGAGGCCGGCCGCTTCGGCCATGCGCTGCGCATTGCGCCCGACAAGGCGCAGCTCGCAGGCCGGTCCGGCATAGGCGAGGGCGAGGGCGCGGCCGATGCCGCTGGTCGCGCCGGTGATCAGGATGACGCGCCGGGTCACGAGCCTGCCGCCACCAGCGTCGCCTCGCCGATGCTGGCGAGCGTGCCGGCGCCGTCGCGCAGGAACAGGCGCAGGATGGCGCTCGTGCCCTCCACCTTGACGATCCGTCCGGAGATCTCGACGCTGTCGCCGACCGCGACCGGGGCGAGGAAGCGGGTCGAAAGGGCCGTCACCGCGATGCCCGGCCGCAGGCGGCAGGCCGCTTCGTGCATGAAGGCGACGAGCTGCATGCCGTGCACCGGCGCCGCCCCGAGGCCGATGCGCCGCGCAGCTTCCGGATCGACATGGATCGGGTTGCGGTCGCCGGAGACCTCGGCGAAGGCGCGCACGCGCTCGGCCGTGACCGGGCCGATGCGCAGGGGCGGCAGCAGGTCGCCGGATGCGAAGCTGCTCATGGTCAGGCCTGGGCGAACAGGCGGTAGGACGCGGCGAACTCGGCCGCGACGGCGCCGTCCGGCGCATGCACGACCGCCTCGATCACGAAGGCGTCGGGATCGGCGGCGTCGGCACGGCGGTCGATCTCGAAGCGGTAGGCCTCGCCGATGCGCAGGGGCCGGCGATAGGCGAAGCGCTGCGCCGTCAGCACCGGCGCCTTGCCGCCGGCCGCGGTCTCGGCCACCGCCGCCTGCGCCTCGGGATGCCACAGCCAGATCGCCGGGAAGGTCGCAGGCACCAGGCCGTCATCCCTGGCGGCGCCGTCGATCGCGGTGGCGGCGGCATAGGCTGCCACGGCCTCCGGCTCGATCCTGGCCTCGATCGGCCCGATATGCAGGGTTGCCAACGTCCCGGATGCTTCGCTCACACGCCCTCGACCTTCGCCAGCACAAGGACGGCGTTGATACCACCGAACGCGAAGGAGTTCGACATGGCGACGCGGATCGGCCAGGGCCGCGCCGCGCCTGGGACGCAGTCGAGCTCGCATTTGGGATCGGGCGTGGTCCAGTTGACGGTCGGAGGCGCCACGCCCTCGCGCAAGGCCGCCAGCGTCACCGCCAGCTCGATCGCGCCGGCCGCCCCGAGCGCATGGCCGTGGATCGGCTTGGTCGAGGAGACGGGGATGGCGGCCAGCCGCTCGCCGAAGACCTGGCGCATCGCCGCCGCCTCGGCTGCGTCGTTGGCGATGGTGCCGGTGCCGTGCGCGTTGACATAGTCGATGGCGTCGGCATCGAGGCCGGCGTCGCGCAGCGCCGCCGCGGCCGCCGCGGCCGCGCCGGCCGCGTCCGGGCGGACGATGTCGCCGGCATCGCTGGTGGTGCCGTAGCCCATGAGCTCGGCCAGGGGCGCGGCGCCGCGCCGGGCCGCCACGTCCTCGCTCTCGAGCACGAAGATGGCGGCGCCCTCGCCGAGGGCCATGCCGTTGCGGTCCCTGGAGAAGGGGCGGCAGAAATCCGGCGAGAGCACGCGCAGCGCCTCCCAGCTCTTCATGCCGGAGGCGGTGATGCAGGCCTCCGCACCGCCGACGACGGCGCGGTCGACCAGCCCGGCCCGTACCATCTGGGCGCCGATGCCGATGGCCTGCGCGCCCGAGGCGCAGGCGCTGGAGACGGCGAAGGAAGGCCCCTGGGCGCCGGTGCGGGCGCTGACCTGGGAGGCGGCGGCATTCGGCATCAGCCGCGGCACGCTCCAGGGATCGACGCGCTGGCCGGTGACATAGGCGTTGTGGATGCCGGCTTCGATGGTCTCGGCGCCGCCGATGCCGGTACCGACGATCACGGCGGTGCGCGGACCGAGCCGCTCGCCGCGCGGCAGGCCGGCCTGGCCGAGGGCCTCGTCGCAGGCGACGAGAGCGAACTGGCTGAACCGGTCGCAGAAGGGCAGGACCGAGGCTTCGATATGGGCGGCGGGGTCGAAGGCGGCGAGGCGCGCGCCGATGCGGATGTTGCTCTTGAGCGGCCGGGCAAGGTCGAGCGGGCCCACGGCGCTGACGCCGTCGCGCGCCGCCCGCCACAGTGCTTCGACACCCAGGCCCGCGGCCGTGACCGCGCCGGCGCCGGTGATGAGAACGCGTCGACGCACCTAGCTCTGCTCGCTGGCGATCCGCCGGATGACGCCGTCGATGAAGGACTTCAGGTCCTTGGCCTCGGCGATCGAGCCGTCCATCGGAATGTAGACGTCGAACTTCTCCTCCACGGCGGTGAGGATCATCACGATGTCGATCGACTTGAGGCCCAGCGTCTCGAACGTGGCATCCGGCGTCACCTTCTCACGCTCGACCATGCCTTCGGAGACGATCAGATCGACCACCTGCTCATAGACCTGCTGCGGGTTGGCTAGGATATCGTCCTTGGAGAGAGTCGGCATGGTGTCCCTAGGGTTGGTGTCCCCGTGGCGCGGCCCATTCTTCTGTCGGAACCGTCGGGATCGTCTTCTCGAAGACGCCGAAGCGGCGCGTGAATGTGGCGCCCAGCCACTGGACAACGCTCGTCATGGCATAATTATCGTCGAGAATCCAACCGCATTCGAGGTCCTGCACACCTGTGCGTTGCGCCCGGCGCATCAACTCGTCAACCAGGAGCAGCGCGACGTTGGCGCCGGAAACCGAGCCGACCATGCGCGCGGCGACGCCGAACAGCACGCCCCGTCCGCCGGTGAAGCGGCCGCGCCAGGCGCGCCAGGCGAGCCTGGCCCAGCCGAGCGGCGAGGGGGCGCCGCCGAGGTCGCCGGCGATCTCGAACAGGTTGGGCAGGAACAGGGCGAAGCCGACCAGCTCGCCCTGCTTCTCGACGAAGACGCCGTATTCGGGCTTCAGCAGCGGCCGGAACGCCTTGATCAGCGCCGCCATCTCGACGGCGGAGACGGGAACGAAGCCCCAGTTGCCGGCCCACGAGCCGTTGAACAGGGCCCTGGCGGCCTCCGCATCCTCGGCCAGGCGGTCCATGCGCATGTCGCGGACGGTGAAGCCGGCGCGCCGGCGCTCCAGGTGCAGGCCGGCCAGACGGCGGGCGAGATCGCCGCTGCGGTTGTCGAAGGCGTAGGAATTGAGCGTCTTGGCCAGGCGATAGCCGGCGGCTTCGACATGGGCGGCGAGATAGGCGGGATGCCAGGGCATCATCACCATGGGCGGCCGGTCCTGGCCTTCGAGCAGCAGGCCCGATTCGCCGTTGATCGAGAGCAGGAAGGGGCCGCGGGCGATTCGCCGGCCCTGCGCGGCCAGCCAGGCCTCGGCCGTGCCCAGGAGGTCGGCGACCACGCCGGCGTCGTCGATCGCGTCGAGGCAGCCGAAGCAGCCGACGCCCTCGTGCATCGGCCCGGCGGCGAGGTCGTCGATCTGGGCCGAGATGCGGCCGACGGCCCGCCCGTCCCGCCGCGCGATCCAGTAGGCGGCGCGGCCGTGGGTGTGGAAGGCGCCGGCAGCGGGGTCGAGGAGCTGGC
The DNA here is from genome assembly GCF_057554225.1 of Labrys sp. Lb11. Taxonomy (NCBI): domain Bacteria; kingdom Pseudomonadati; phylum Pseudomonadota; class Alphaproteobacteria; order Hyphomicrobiales; family Xanthobacteraceae; genus Labrys; species Labrys sp. Lb11. The sequence goes on along the minus strand of NZ_BAAJOT010000002.1, from coordinate 541,029 downwards.
GGCGGTCGTGGTCGAGCGGGGGGACATAGGACGGCACGCCGGCATAGAGCCGTCGCGGCAGGGCGATGAACTCGCCAAGCTCGGCGTCCGTCGAGACTTGGGCGAGGATCGGCGGCATTCGGTCTGGTCTCTGCAGGGGCAGCCGGGAGGAGGCGCCGCGTGCGACTCTTGTCCGAACAGGGCTGTTTCGCTATGGCTCCCCGCGGTTTAACCGAGACCGGCTTGTTGCTTCAACCCTCCTCCGCAGCGCTCCAGCCGTTTGCCGACGCCTGGCGGCATAGGGAGCTGTTTCGCGCCATCCTCACCCGTGAGTTGCAGGTGCGATTCCGCGGCTCGGTGTTCGGCTGGGCCTGGGCGATCCTGGCGCCGCTGGCGATGCTGTCGGTCTACACGCTGGTGTTCTCCGGCGCGCTGAAGCTGGACGCGGCGCGCCAGGGCGGGCGGTTCGACTACGCCTTCTCGATCTTTGCCGGGCTGATCGTGTTCAACCTCTTCGCCGAGATCGCCTATCGTTCGCCGCTGCTGCTGGCCGAGCACAAGCACATCATCCGGCGCTCGATCTTCCCGCCGCAGATCCTGGCCTGGATCGCCGTGGCCCGGGCGCTGGTCTATGCGGCGATCGCCCTGGCGGTGCTGCTGGCCGGGCAGATCCTGATCAACCAGACGATGCACTGGTCCTGGCTGGCGCTGCCCTTCGTGCTGCTGCCGCTGTGCCTGACGCTGCTGGGCGTGGTGTGGATCCTGTCCACCATCGGCGCGCTGACCAGCGACCTCAACCACCTGATCATCTCGATCATCCCGGTGGCGATGTTCGCCACGCCCGTGTTCTACGAAGTGGCCAACGTGCCGGAAGGCTGGCGCTGGCTGCTCTATGCCAATCCGCTGACGGCGATCATCGAGATGCTGCGGGCCATCCTGCTGCGCGGCGAGCTGCCGGACGCCGCGACCTATGTCGCCGCCTTCGCGGCGTCGCTGGCGGTGTTCTATCTCGGCCGCACCCTGTTCATGCGAAAGAAGACCATCCTTGTCGACATCATCTGAGCCCGGCGCCGGCGACCTGGCGGTGCGCTGCGAGGGCCTGGGCAAGGCCTACCAGTTCTATCGCCGGCCGATCGACCAGGTGAAGCAGGTCTTCCTCGGTGGCAAGAGACGCTACTACGACGAGTACTGGGCGCTGCGGGACATCAGTTTCTCCATCGCCAAGGGCGAAGCGGTCGGCATCATCGGCCGCAACGGCTCGGGCAAGTCGACCCTGCTGCAGGTGATCTGCGGCATCACGGCTCCAACCGTCGGCACGGTCCAGGTCGAGGGACGCATCGCGCCGGTGCTGGCGTTGGGAGCGGCCTTCGACTACGAGCTGACCGGCCGGGAGAACGCCTATCTGTCCGGCGCGATCCTCGGCCTCAGGCGCGCCGAAGTCACGGCGAAGATGGAGGCGATCCAAGAGCTCTGCGGTCTCGGCGACTTCTTCGACCAGCCGGTGAAGCTCTATTCCAGTGGAATGGGGGCACGGCTCGCCTTCGCGGTCTGCGCTCATGCCGACGGCGACGTGCTGATCGTCGACGAGGCCCTGGCGGTGGGCGACGAGGCTTTCCGCCAGCGCTGCCAGATGCTGATCCGCAGCTTCCGCCAGCGCGGCACGCTGCTGTTCGTCTCGCATGACGCCGGACAGGTCGCCAGCCTTTGCGATCGCGCCATCTGGATCGACCGCGGCGCGATCCGGGCGGACGGCCCGCCGGAGCCGACGCTCGCCGCCTATCGCCAGGCGCTGGTCGACGAGCCGGACGATCCGAACCGCTTCCATTTCATGAACTGAGCGCCGGCGCCGGCTCGACCGCGGCGCCTCGGGCTCACCCTCGGATCGCCGCTGCAAGGCGTGCGACGAGCCCGGAGCGGGGCGGGGGAGGCTCGGGCTCGGGGACAGGCTCCGGCTCGGCGGACGGGCGGGCGCCTCGCGGCGGCTCGCCGAGATGGACGGCAAGGCGCCCTGCCGTCAGAAGATGGTCGAGGTTCTGGGAGGTGAAGAAGTCCTGCGGCGGCCTGTCGCCCAGGTGGATGTCACCCTTGTCCGGGCTGACGCGGCGGCGGTTGTAGGGCTGCGTCCACCAGCCGTCCGAGAACGGATCGAACAGCGGCGCCTCGGTGCGGCGGAACAGGGCCGTGGTCGAGACGGTCTCGACCAGCTCGAACATCGGATCCTCGAACAGGAAGTCGGCGAAACGGCCGATGGTGGGGATATGCACGTCGTCGACGATGAGGTGGCCGCCGGGGCGGATATGCGGATAGAGGAAATAATATTCGAGCTCGACGAAGGGGTAGCCGTGCGGCCCGTCGAGCAGCACGACGTCGAAGGGGCCGGCCGCCGCCAGTTCGGAGCGCGGCAGGGTCGCCTGGGTCGGGCCGAAGACGAAGCGGCAGGCCTCGGGACGGAACAGCGGGCTGGCCTCGACGAAGGCGACGCTGGAGTCCCGCTGCGACCGGTCGTCGAGGGCGAAGCACAGGTGCTGCCGGGCCGTGCGCGAGAAGAAGATCGTGCTCTTGCCGCAGCCGGTCTCGAGCGTGCGCTCGAAGCGCGATCCGATCAACTCCTCGAGCCGCTGCAGGACGCGGTCCCCGAACGTGCCGGCGTGATGGGTCGCCTGCTCGGTCAGGGATTCCGCGATTTGGACGGCGACGCTCATGGCAGGGCCTCATGCGCGGGGCAGGAGCCCTGTGTTGCCATGGCGACGGCGCCGCCGCAACGCCGTCAAGCGGTCAGGAACCCGCCGATCTTGCCGTGGATCGATTCGCGGCGGCGCGGCTTGAGCAGGTCGCGAGCGGCCCGTTCGGCTGCACGCGGCGAGGCGAAGGTCATGCCGTCGATCGGGTTGAAGCGACGATCGGAGGCATGGAAGCGGAAGGTCCGCCCATCGCGGGCGACGATGCCGGCCGTCTGGCCGCGGACCTCGATGATGTAGGCGTCGGACTGGTAGGGATTGGACATGTCAGATTTTCCCGCCGCCGGCAGGGCCGGCGTCTGTTCCGGATAGGGATGGAAGGCGGCCGGTCAGGCGCGAGACATCCGACAGGATACGGAGCGGGGGAAAATCGGGGGGGACGCGAAGTTACGACGAGTCATGATGTGCCCTCGTGTTCGGGAGCCCACGGCCATGGCCGTGGCGCTTTAGCGTGGGTAACGCGGCGCAAGCTGCTTCCTTCAAATCCCGCGGTGGCGTCGATGACCTCGAACCACGGGACGACTCTGCTCCATTCGCGCTCCTCTCGCAAGACGAGGAGAATTCTTTTCCTCGTCAGGCCGGGAGAAGCGGGCCTTCTCCCCTGGCTGCGGTGGAGAACGATCTTGCTGCACCATTGTTCCCGGCGATTCGCAGGGGACCATGCCCGCGGCCGATTGCGCCCTGATGACGGCCGCGGCGCGCTCAGAGCGTGCGGTAGGCGGTGGTCGCCTTGATGCGCTCCATGGCGAAGCGGGAGGTGACGTTCTTGAGCGGCACGGCTGCGATCAGGCGCTTGTAGAAGTCGTCATAGGCGGCGATCTCGGGCACCACCACGCGCAGCATGTAGTCGACATCGCCGGCCATGCGGTAGAATTCCATCACCTCCGGCATGCCGGCGATGGCCTGGGAGAAGCGGGAGAGCCATTCCTGCGAATGGTCGCCGCTTTCGATCGAGACGAAGACGGTGAGGCCGAGACCGATCGCCTCGGGCGAGAGGATCGCCACCCGCCGCTCGATCACGCCGCTGGCTTCCAGGCGCTGGATGCGCTTCCAGCAGGGGGTCTGCGACAGGGCGACTTCGCGGGCGATCTCGGCGAGCGACAATGTCGCATCCTCCTGCAGGAGCCGCAGGATCTTGCGGTCCATGGCGTCGATGCGCGGGAGTGGGAACTGGACGGTCATGCGGCTGCCGGAGGATGGATGTCGGACAATCCCGTCCACATAGGAAAAGCCCTTCTCTTTCGTCAACATTTATTCTATAGAAATAGTATATTATTTGTACGAGACGGAGATCGGCGACGCCCGGTTGCGGTCGGGAAGAGGGCGGGGTCTCAGGTCAGCGCAGTCCGGCCGATGATCGACATGCCGTCGCCGATATCCGCTTCGATCGCCGCGCGCAGATCCGCCGCGTCGCCGCGGGCGATGGCGGCGATGGCGCGTTCGTGCTGGTCGACGATCGTGGCCATGTCGACATGCTCGTAGACCAGCCGCATGAAGGGGCCGAACTGCAGCCAGAGCGTCTCGATCAGCGGCACCAGCACGCTGGAGGGCGCGGCGCGGTAGATGGCGAAGTGGAAGGCGTGGTTTGCCTCCATGTAGCCGGCGGCATCGTCGGCGGCCAGGCAGGCCTCCAGGCGCTGGTCGTGCCGCTCGATCTCGGCCAGCCGCGCCGCATCGATGGCCGGCAGGGCACGCTCGGCCGCCTCGCCCTCCAGCAGGATGCGGGCCCGCACCAGTTCGTCGAACCGGCCCGACGTCATGGCCGGTACGCTGACACGCCGGGTCGGCGTCATCGCCAGCGCGCCTTCGGCCACCAGCCGGGTCACGGCGGCGCGGACCGGCATCGGGCTGACGCCGAGCATGTCCGCCAGGCCCCGCAGCGTCACCGAACGGCCGGGCACGAAGACGCCGCCGACGAGGCCGGCCCGGATGGTCTCATAGACCTGGCCATGTATCGGCGCACGGGGTGGGGGGTGGGGATCCCTGTCCGGGCAGGGAAGGCCGGTGGCGATAGGGGGCATCTCGGAATCCATGGCTCGATCCAATCCTGCTGTCAGGACGGCAGACGCGGGGCGTCCGCGCGGGTGGCGGATGGGAGGACGACGGGGCCCGGATCCGCGCGCACCGGGCCGCTGCCCGGCTGCCGATCGTCGATCCATTTGACACCATCCCAATTTGTGATCACAATTATATCCGATGAAGAGGTCGTCAAGCCCCCGGCGATCCTCAAACTCCGGTGCATCATGGGTTTTCAGGCGTCCGGCGCAAGCTTGGCCGGCGGAGATACGGGTCATGCGCCCGCGGCCGACGAGATCGACCTCGTCGAAGTGCTCCTGCCGGACACCAGCGGTATCCTCCGCGGCAAGTGGCTGCCCGGCTCGGCGCTCGACAAGGTGCTCAAGGACGGCGTCGCCATGCCGATGTCGATGTTCGGCCTCGACGTCTGGGGGCGCGAGGTCGAGGAGACCGGCATCCATATCGAGACCGGCGACAGGGACGGCCTGTGCCGGCCGGTGCCCGGCACGCTCAAGCCCGTTCCCTGGTCGCCGCGCCGGGCGGTGCAGACGCTGCTTTCGATGTACCGGCCGGACGGCACCCCCTGGGAGCTCGACCCGCGCCATGCGCTGCAGGCCGCGATCGACCGGCTGGCCGCCAAGGGGTTGACGCCGGTGGTGGCGTTCGAGCTCGAATTCTACCTGCTCAAGGCCGAAAGCGGCGCCGACGGCACGCCTCGGACCGTGTTCGACCGGCCTTCCGGCCCGGCCCGGCAGAACATGTACTCGATCTCCGACCTCGACGACCATGCCGGCATGCTGCAGGAGATGCGCGAGGCGGCGGCGATCCAGGGGCTGCCGGCCGACAGCATCATCTCGGAGGCGGCGCCGGGCCAGTTCGAGATCAACCTCTACCATCGCGCCGATCCCATGGCGGCGGCCGACGACGCGGTGCTGCTCCGGCGCATGATCCAGGGCGTGGCCAGGAAGCACGGCTGCCGCGCCACCTTCATGGCCAAGCCCTACATGGACACCGCCGGCTCGGGCATGCACGTGCATTGCAGCCTGGTCGACAAGGCCGGCAGCAACGTCTTCGCCGACGGGCCGGACGGCGCGGCGCGGCTGCGCCACGCCGTCGGCGGGCTCCTGGAGACCATGCCCGGCGCGGCGCTGATGTTCGTGTCGAGCTACAACGGCTTCCGCCGCCTGATGCCGGGATCCTATGCGCCGGTTTCGCTGACCTGGGGTTACGACAACCGCTCCGTGGCGCTGCGCATCCCCAACGGCAAGCCGGCGGCGACGCGGATCGAGCACCGCATCGCCGGCGCCGACGCCAATCCCTACCTCGTGCTGGCGGCGATCCTGGCCGGCATGGACGAGGGCATGGAGCGCCGGACGCCCGCGCCGGAGCCGATCACCGGCAACGCCTATGACCTCGGGGCAGAGCGGCTGTCGGGCTCGATGCGCGAGGCCATCGCCAATTTCCGGGCGAGCGACTTCTGCGCCCGCACCTTCGGCGAGACCTATGTGCGCGTCTACGCCATCATGAAGGAGATGGAATGCGCCGAGTTCGAGCGGCTGATCTCGCGGCTCGAATACGAGACCTACCTGTAACGACCCGTTCGGCCGGCGCATGGCTTGCGCCATGATGCCTCAGCCGGAGGTGCCGATGTGGTGCAGGGTTGAGCATCGCTCCGGCACGCACTAGCCTGCCCTTACTGCATCAGGCATCGTCCGATGGCCCTGGGAACCGGCCGCAACGGGCGATGCTCCCGCTGATTCAGCGCGCAGCGTCCCGGGAAGGCGCTGCGCGGCATCCAGAGGAGAACTCCCATGCGTAATGCCTGCCTGTTGGGCGCGGCGGTCGTGGCCGCGCTGCTGGCCACACCTGCCTTGGCGCAGACCAAGGTGGTCAACGTCTATAACTGGTCGGACTATATCGATCCGTCGGTGCTGGAGGATTTCACCAAGGAGACCGGCATCAAGGTCGTCTACGACACCATGGACTCCAACGAAGTGCTGGAGACCAAGCTGCTGGCCGGCAAGACGGGCTACGACGTCGTGGTGCCGACCGGCTCCTTCCTGCAGCGCCAGATCAAGGCAGGCGTCTACCAGAAGCTCGACAAGGCCAAGATCCCCAACCTGCAATATGCCTGGGACAAGGTGTTCACCAAGCTCGCCGTCTACGATCCGGGCAACGAGCACGCCGTCAACTACATGTGGGGCACCACCGGCATCGGCTACAACGTCGCCAAGGCCAAGGAGCGCATGGGCGACGTGCCGATGAACAGCTGGGACGTGATCTTCAAGCCCGAGCTGATCGCGAAGTTCGAGGATTGCGGCATCTACGTGCTGGACGCGCCGGAAGAGCTGATCCCGGGCGCGCTGAAATATCTCGGCCTCGACCCGGATTCCAAGGATCCCAAGGACATCGAGAAGGCCGGCGCGCTGCTCGAGAGCGTGCGCAAGTACATCAAGAAGTTCAATTCCTCCGAATATATCAACGCCCTGGCCAATGGCGACATCTGCCTGGTCGTCGGCTGGTCGGGTGACGTCATCCAGGCCAAGAACCGCGCGATCGAGGCGCACCAGAAGTCGCCCGACAAGCCGCTGGTCGACATCAACTACGTCATTCCGAAGGAAGGCGCGCTGATGTGGTTCGACAACTTCGCCATTCCGAAGGATGCCGAGCATGTCGACGAAGCTTATGCCTTCATCGACTTCATGATGCGGCCTGACGTGGCGGCGAAGAACTCCAACTTCGTCTCCTATGCCAACGGCAACCTTGCCTCGCAGGACAAGATCGACGACGCCGTGAAGAAGAACCCCGAAATCTATCCCGATGCGGAGATGATGGGCCGGCTCTTCACCGTCACCGCCTATCCCGCCAAGGTGCAGCGCGTCGTGACCCGTGTCTGGACCAAGTTCAAGACCGGGCAGTGACCGGCCACGGGCCCGCGGCGATCGCGGCGGGCCCGGCTTCGGCCTCCCTTGCCGGCGGCGTCGTCCGGCAAGGGAATGAATCGTGATTGTGGTATGATTCGGTTTCGGCCAAGGGCTGTGAGCCGGCTCACAAGATCAGCCTGGAATTCCTGCAAGGAGTGCGCGAGATCTGCGCGCGAAGTTCCCGCGGGAACTTCGCCGGTCCACTTCCCCTCTCGACGCACCCGGCCGATCCATGCTTGATGGCGCCGCCACCTCGCCATTTTGTCAAAAGGGATTCGGCATATGCTCACCAAGGATTTCGAGGTCATCGATCCGCGCTTCGAGAAGCTCGTGTTCGGCAATGTGCACCTCGAGCGCCTCTACACCGGCACGCGCTGGGCGGAGGGACCGGCCTATATTCCGGCCGGCAAGTACCTGATCTGGTCGGACATCCCCAACAACCGGCTGATGCGCTACGACGAGACCGACGGCAGCGTCTCGGTCTTCCTGGAGGGCAGCAACAACCAGAACGGCCACACGGTCGACCGGGAGGGCCGGCTCCTGTGCTGCGAGCATCGGGGGCGCTGCGTCTCGCGCATCGAGCATGACGGGTCGCGCACGGCGGTGGTCACCAAGTTCGAAGGCAAGCGCCTGAACTCGCCGAACGACATCGTGGTGAAGTCCGACGGGTCGCTCTGGTTCACCGATCCGACCTACGGCATCGATTCCGAATATGAGGGCGATGCGGCGCCGTCCGAGATCGGCGCCTCCAACGTCTACCGCTTCGACATGCGCAACAAGAAGCTCACCGTCGTCGCCGGCGATTTCGTCAAGCCGAACGGCATCGCCTTCTCGCCGGACGAGAAGAAGCTCTATATCGCCGACACCGGCGCGACCCATGTCGTCAACGGGCCGCGTCACATCCGCGTGTTCGACGTGAAGGACGACGGCATGTCGCTTGCCGGTCCCGGCAAGGTGTTCGCCACCTGCCCGGTCGGCCTGTTCGACGGCTTCCGCGTCGACATCCACGGCAATGTCTGGACCTCGGCCGGCGACGGCGTCTACTGCTACGCGCCGGACGGGACGCTGCTCGGCAAGATCAACCTGCCGGAAGTGGTCGCCAACGTCGCCTTCGGCGGCCCGAAGCGCAACCGGCTGTTCATCTGCGCCACGACCTCGCTCTATTCGGTCTACCTCAACACCCAGGGCGCGCTGCGCCCCAAGCCCTGATGCTCCGTGCCGGCGGGGCGGGCGTCGCGCCCGGCCCGCCGGCCCTCTCCCGACGAAGCGGCCGGGCCCCGCGCGGGCCCGGCCGATGGACCATGGTTGGCGCAGAGGCCGGGGTTGCGCTAAGCAGGAGCGAGAACCGTTCCGAAGCTGTCATGTCCCTGGTCAAGATCTGTGGTCTCTCCACGCCCGAAACGCTCGACGCCGCGCTCGATGCCGGCGCCGATATGGTCGGCTTCGTCTTCTTCGAGAAGTCGCCGCGGCACGTGACGCTCGAGCGCGCCGCCGAGCTCGCTGGCCGGGTGCAGGGGCGGGCCCGGTGCGTGGCGCTGACGGTCGACGCCGCCGACGACCTCGTCGATGCGATCATGCGGGTCCTCGGGCCCGACCTCATGCAGCTCCACGGCCGCGAGACGCCGGAGCGGGTCGCCGCGATCAAGGCGCGTACCGGCCTGCCGGCGATGAAGGCGGTCGGCCTGTCGACGGCGGCGGATCTCGCCGCACTGCCGGCCTATGCCGGCCTCGCCGACATCATCCTCGCCGACGCGAAGCCGCCGAAGGACGCCATGCTGCCGGGCGGCAATGGCCGGGCCTTCGACTGGACGCTGCTGGCGCGCTCCGACGGCGCGCCCCGTCCCTCGCCGCTGATGCTCTCGGGCGGGCTCGACCCCGCCAACGTCGCCGAGGCCATCCGCATCGTCCGCCCCGACGGTGTCGACGTCTCGTCTGGCGTCGAAGATCGGCCCGGCGTAAAGAACCCCGACAGGATTTTCGCCTTCGTGGCCGCCGCCCGCGCGGCATTCGCGGCCACGCCCGACCCATCATTGTCTGATGCCCTGCCCGGCGGCGCCAAGCCCGCCGTGCCGGATGGGGCCTTGCCCGGAGAGCCACGCCGATGACCGCTGTGCCGCAGCACAATTCCTTCCGCAACGGGCCGGACGACCGCGGGCATTTCGGCCAGTTCGGCGGCCGCTTCGTCGCCGAGACGCTGATGCCGCTGATCCTGTCGCTGGAGGAAGCCTACGCCCAGGCCAAGGCGGATCCGGCGTTCCAGCGCGAGATGGACGGTCATCTCGCCCATTATGTCGGCCGGCCGAGCCCGCTCTACTACGCCCAGCGCCTGACCGAGCACCTCGGCGGGGCCAAGATCTACCTCAAGCGCGAGGAGCTGAACCATACCGGCTCGCACAAGGTGAACAATGTGCTGGGCCAGATCATGCTGGCGCTGCGCATGGGCAAGCCGCGCGTCATCGCCGAGACGGGCGCCGGCCAGCACGGCGTGGCCACGGCGACGCTGTGCGCCCGCTTCGGCCTGAAATGCGCGGTCTACATGGGCGCGGTCGACGTGGCGCGGCAGGCTCCGAACGTCACGCGCATGAAGCTGCTCGGGGCCGAGGTGGTGCCGGTGCAGTCGGGGTCCAAGACGCTGAAGGACGCCATGAACGAGGCGTTGCGCGACTGGGTCACCAATGTGCACGACACCTTCTACTGCATCGGCACGGTGGCGGGCCCGCACCCCTATCCGGCCATGGTGCGTGATTTCCAGTCGATCATCGGCCGCGAGACGCGGGCGCAGATGCAGGAGGCCGAGGGCCGCCTGCCCGACAGCCTGATCGCCTGCATCGGCGGTGGCTCCAACGCCATGGGCCTGTTCCATCCTTTCCTCGACGATCCCTCCGTCGAGATCTTCGGGGTGGAAGCGGCCGGCCATGGCCTCGACAAGCTGCACGCCGCCTCGATCGCCGGCGGCCGCCCCGGCGTGCTGCACGGCAACCGTACCTATCTCCTGATGGACGACGACGGCCAGATCCAGGAGGCGCATTCGATCTCGGCCGGCCTCGACTACCCCGGCATCGGCCCCGAGCATTCCTGGCTGCACGATGTCGGCCGGGTCAAATATCTCTCGGCCACGGACGAGGAGGCGCTGGAGTCCTTCCAGCTGCTGTCACGCCTGGAAGGCATCATTCCGGCGCTGGAACCGGCGCATGCCCTGGCGCGGGTGGTCGAGCTGGCGCCGCAGCGACCCAAGGACCACCTGATGGTGGTCAGCCTCTCGGGCCGGGGCGACAAGGACGTGGCGCAGGTCGCCGACATGCTGGCTGGGCGGCTCTGATGACCGCAGGGCGCTGGTTGCCGCGGGCTGTGATCCGGCCCGAGCCCTGGTCCTGCGGCGGCATGTCGCTGAAGACCTACGGCATCCTCGCCGACGCATCCCGCCCGCTCGACGAGGCGCTCGTCGTCGCGGCGCGGCAGACGATCGAAGGCGCGGCCGCCGCGGTGGCCGCCACCGAGCACGAGGGGGTCGGCTTCGTCATCCTGCACCGGGGCGCGCAGGGCGTCTGGCTCCTGCTGCATTGGTGGACCCAGGGCAGCATCTGCGCCCAGCGGCTGTGGCGCAGCGACCTGGCGGGGCCTGTCGCCTTCGTGTCCCTCGACCGGCCACTGATGGCCTGCGTCTGGGAGCTGGCCCTGATCGACCATGAGCGCCGCGCCTATGTCCGCACCATGATGGCGGGCCACGACGCCGAGGCCTACCGCGCCGACATCTACCGCCCGGACTTTTGCTGAACCGGCCGCCGTTCGCTACTGCGAATGGCACATGCTCAGCCCGACCCAGCTGCAGGTCTTGCTGACGATGTTCCTGGACTTGCCCGGCGCGCACACACCCCCAGGCATGTCGTTGCAGCTGAAGCGCCCATCGATGCAGGTTGTCGCGGTGACGAGGTCGCCGGCCTTGGTCTTGTAGGTGATGTCGACCTGGCAGACATGGGTCAGCACCGCGCCCTCATTGTTGCTTTCGGCCGAAGCCGCCCCGTGGCCTGCGGCGAGCGCGGAGGCCGCCACGCCGAGGGCTGCAACCACATGCAGCATCCTACCCATCTGCGTCATCCAACCATAGTCCGTCGCCACCTCACCACGATGCCGGTGGTGGGGCAAGGGGAGGTTTGCCCGCCGGGATTGCACCGTCGCGGCCGAACGGCGATGATGCCCTTTCGCCACGGATCCCGGCGTGCTAGCAGCATCTCATGACAACCCGCCTCGCCGCCCGCTTCGCCGCTCTCGCCCAGCAGAACCGCGCCGCGCTCGTGACCTTCGTCACGGCCGGCGATCCCGACCCTCAGACCTCGTTCGAGATCATCGCCGGACTGCCGAAGGCCGGCGCCGACGTGATCGAGATCGGCATGCCCTTCACCGATCCGATGGCCGACGGCCCGGCGATCCAGGCCGCGGGGCTCCGGGCGCTCAAGGCCGGCATGACGCTCAACGGCACGCTCGACATCGTGCGGCGCTTCCGCCGGGGCGACGATGCCACGCCGATCGTGCTGATGGGCTATTTCAACCCGATCTATATCTACGGCGTCGAGCGTTTCCTCGCCGACGCCAAGGCTGCCGGGGTCGATGGCCTGATCGTGGTCGACCTGCCGCCGGAGGAGGACCACGAGCTCTGCCTGCCGGCGCTGCAGGCCGGCCTCAACTTCATCCGCCTGGCGACGCCGACCACCGACGACCGGCGCCTGCCCAAGGTGCTGCAGAACACCTCCGGCTTCGTCTACTACGTCTCGATCACCGGCATCACCGGCGCACGCACGCCGGACTTCACCGAGGTCGCCACGGCCGTGGCGCGAATCAAGCGCCACACCGACCTGCCGGTCTGCGTCGGCTTCGGCGTTCGCACGGCCGACCATGCCCGGGCGATCGGCCGGGGCGCCGACGGCGTGGTGATCGGCTCGGCGCTGGTGGAGGCGGTCAGGGCCTCGCTCGACGCCGGGGACCGCGCCACCGACCGGACGGTGCCGGCCGTGCTCTCCCTCGTGACGGCAGTGGCCGAAGGCGCCCATACGGCGCGGGACTGAACGCCGAGCCGGTGATTGGCCTCAGGCGAACAGCTCCGGACGCCGCAGGCGCAGGGTCTGGAGCAGCAACAGGGTCTTGAGGTCGGCCAGCTCGCCGTGGTCCGCCCGTGCGGCGAGCTCGGCGAGCGGCAGCTCCAGCACCTCGATCTCCTCAACCTCCTCGGCCAGGCCCCCGCCCTCGGCCACGCGATCGGCCGCCGCATATTCGGCGAGGAAGAGATGCATCTTCTCGGTGGAGACGCCGGGCATCGGGAATGCCGCGCCGAGCGGAATCAGGGTCTTCAGCGCCAGGCCCGCTTCTTCCATCGCCTCGCGCCGGGCGCACTCGTCCGGGGCCTCGCTGTCGAGGATGCCGGCCGGCGCCTCGAGCGAAGCCTGCTCGCCGTGTCCCTTGAGCAGCGGCACCCGCATCTGCCGCACCAGCAGCGCCACCCGCCGGACCGAATCGAACGGCAGCACCGCGACGGCGTCGCCATGGTCCTCGACGCTGCGGTCTATCACCGAGCCGCGCGTGGTCCGCGCCTTGACGATGGACAGGCGATTCCAGCCGGAATGGACGGTGTTTTCTGCGAGAATGGCGGCCGACACGGCATGCTCCCTTGCTGCCCGGGCAGGTGACAGGACCCGGCGTGCAAAAGCAAGTGCAGGAAAGTGTCGGAGTGCGTTGACAATCCCTCCGGGCCTCCCTAGAAGCATCCCCGCGCCCAGATGGCGGAATTGGTAGACGCGCACGGTTCAGGTCCGTGTTCCGCAAGGAGTGGAGGTTCGAGTCCTCTTCTGGGCACCATCAACGCATTAACGCGTTGATTCCGCATAGGTTCTTGATATTGAAGGGCTTCCGGCTCGCTCACCTGTTACGCACGGGTGCTGCACATGCCGATTCGAATGGCCCGACCTATGAAGCGTGAAGGCTCCTCCTTCATTCAGTTCCGGCAACGCATCCCGCAGGATGTTCTCGCGAAGGCGCGGGGCCTCGCCCTGGCTCTGCCGGTGGGGCCGCAAGTGGTCCACAAGCGCCTCTCGGCTACGGCCGACACGGTGGTCCTCTCGTTGCAGACCCGCGACCCCGGCGAAGCGAAGATCAGGCAGGCCGCCATTGCCGCCTATCTGGAAACCGTATGGTCTGCTTTGCGCCGGCAGACGATTGCCTCCCTCACCCATCAGCAGGCGACGGCCCTTGCCGGCGACCTCTATCGCTCCTGGGCGGACAGCGAGGCCCCGACGCGGTCCGTCTCGGGGGAGATCGGATGGGACGGCACATGGACGCTGTTGGCCGGTGGCGTCGAGAGCGATGCGGAGCAGCGGGCTGTCTGGGCTTCGGTCAACGAGCGCTGGAACGAACTGGGCGAGGAGGCGCAGAGCGACCCTCAGTTCCTAGAGCCGCACCTCGGGCCTCTCGTGAACCGTCTGCTTCTCGCCAAAGGCATCTGGGCGGTGGATGCGGAGAGCCGGGCCTTGCTCCTCGAAGCGTTCTGGCTGGCGCTGCGGGATGCCTTCGAGAGCCGCCAGCGCAACGCCGAGGGCGACTATGCGCCAGACCCCAAGGCCGCCCGCTTTCCGGCTTGGCGGGCTCCTAGCGGCCCCAGCCACACGAGTGGCCCCGCTAGCGCCGGCCTCACGGAGAGGCCGCCTACGGTCTCCCTGAAGGGCCTGGTCGAGGATTGGTGGACGGAAGCCAAGGCGGCCGGCCGGACAGTCAGCACCTATGAGAGCTACCGGAACACAATGGGCCGCCTCGTGGCCTTCCTGAAGCACGACGACGCGGCTGCCGTGACGGTGGACGATGTGATTGCCTTCAAGAACCATCGCCTTGCCGGCGGCGCCAGCCCGAAGACGGTGGGGGACAGCGACATTGCCGGCCTGCGGTCTGTCTTCGTGTGGGCTGTCGCGAACCGGAAGATAGGGAAGAACCCGACCGATGGCGTCAAGGTCACCCGCTCGAAGCTCACCCGGACCCGGGGCAAGGAGTTCACCTCGGCGGAGGCCACGGCAATCCTGCGGCACGCCCTCGCCCATAAGCCGGTCGGCCGCGAGACCCCGAAGATGGCTGCCGCCAAACGCAGGGTTCCCTGGCTCTGCGCCTATACCGGGGCTCGGGTAGGCGAGCTGGCGCAGCTCCGCAAGGAGGACGTGAAGCGGGAAGGGGAGGAGTGGGTCATCACCATTACCCCCGAGGCCTACACCGTGAAGGACAAGGAGGCCCGCGACGTGGTCCTGCACCGCCACTTGGTGGACCTCGGGTTGGCGGGGTCCATGAGGCTGGGCTTCAGGTGGTCCGCGGTGCGGGCAAGGAGGGCCGACACCTCGTTGGGCGAGGAGAGCTTTTGCCAGGGGATGCCCTCCCCGGCGCCGAACCTGTGGCCGGCCGCGAGGGCTGCATCCCAGTTGCCGTTGTGGTCCGCGAGGGCCTTGGCGTCGTCCCGGGTGGACTTGATGAGGCTGGCGAGCCCCTCATCGGAGATGATGGGGACGGCTAGAGGCGGGGCCGCCGGGGTGGCCGGAGCGCGTTCCACACCACCCACATCAGGGTGTTGCTGATCACTATCAAAATGCCCGTCCATACCCTGGGATGGGCGCTCGCTTGTGCCCACAGGCTGCCCGGGAAGACGACCAGCCCCGCCGCCAGGACCGCCAGTATCGCCCGCAACAGTCGGAGCATCGCTCCCTCCCTCAGCGGTTGGCCGGCTCATATTGGGCTTGCCTTCCGCAGCGTCAAGGAACTGCTTCGCGGTGTTGACGTTGGCCGGGATGGGAGGCTGGGGCGGGGAGGCCTCCTGTCCTGCCGGAGGAACACTCTGCGGCGCATCAGACCCCACAGGCAGCGGGTTCTTGTTGGCCGCCTTGTTGTTGTTGCCGGGGAACTCCCGGAGGTTCTGATTGTCGGCCCCGGCTGCCGGTATCTCGCCCTTGTTGACCGCTTGCGGGTCGAAAGGTGTCATCTGGGGGACCGTTGAGGCCGGCCCCGCGGTCACGCCGTCCCCGGGCTTCAGGGCGAGGTTGCCGTCTGCGAAAGCCCCCGCAGGCGCATTGACTGCCCCATTGTCGTTCCCTGAGACCAGGGGACCCACGCCAACTTGCCAAGGCCGATGAGGCCGGCGGTGAACTGCCCCAGGCCCTCAGAGAAGCTACCCGCGAGGCCCGCAGCAGCAGCGGCACGGCGGGTCTCCTCCTCACTGGCGAGCCGGAAGGAGGACTTGGGGCCGCCGCTGAGGTCGGTCCCGAGGGCATAGTCAATGCCGGAGGCGGCAAGGTCCTTCATCTGGAAGCCGCCTTCCATGACACCGCCGCCGAAGGCAGAGCCGGCATTGAAGACCCCTCGCGCCAACTGCTGGGCTCTCTCCGGCGCCCCGGCGGTCACAGGCCCGACGATGTCCCCGGCATGGCCGATGAGCCCCTTGCTGCTTTCCCGGATGCGGGACATGACATCGCCCGTTGGGGCCGGGGTCTGGTCGCCCACGATGAGGTCGCTGAGGGTCCGTTGGCCGGCCGGATGGCTGGGCTGTCCCTGGGGAGCCTGGGGAGCCTGTGCCTCAGCGTCTGCGGCCTGGGCATCTTCGATGGCCGCCTGAAGCAGGGCATCTTCAAGGGCCGCATCCTCCTCGTTCTGGCCAGGAGGAGGAGCGGTGGCGGAGGCTCGCTGAGCGTTGTCTGTGGGCATGGCAATGGGGTCTTCTGTTGGCCTCTCAGGGGCGAAAGGAAACGGGACAGGGGGAGGCAACACATGTGGCGTGCTGCGGGACGGACGTTGGGAGTCTTGGCGGCTCTCGGGGTGGGCCTTCTGGTCGCGGTAGGGCTCTTCTCGAACCGCTTCACGATTGCCCTGCGGCTGATGACGTAGAAGCTTGCGGTTTGGCCTTTTGTGTTTGATCAGTAGTAACCTGAGGGAGGGGTCGGTATGATTTCGATTGACCGCATCAACGAGATGTCATCCAAGTTGACTATTGTTGGCTGGTTTGCCGGCCTCGGGTATTATGGGTGGGTGAGGACGCCACCTATAGAGGCCCCGGGATGGTCGTGGTTGGTGCTGATAGCCGTGGGCATATTCGCGGCTCCCATCATCGGGGCCGGCCTTGCCCTGGTTGCGGCGATGTTCACGAAGGTGGCAACGGGCAATAGTCGCGGCAGCCCTTATGGATATGCATGGATGGCCATCATGGCTCCCGCAGCGGCGTTCAACACGGCCGGTGCCACACTGGGCCTCTTCGCGGCCAACTAGACCGCCGAAGCGTCTATGTCTCACCACCAAGAGGAGGAGATTAGACCCCGACCGCCGGTCCTCCTCCTTGCTTCTCTTGCCGTCCCTCAATGGGCTCTATGTGCCAGGGCTCCCAGCTCATCGGGAAGGTGAGCCCGAAGTACCTTGCGTTCTGGTGGACCCACCGGAGGACCTCCGGAGGGGCGTGCCTGAGGCTCTTGCCCCGGTAGGCAAGGTCCACGGCGTTCCCGAACTCATGCCGTGAATTCCCCGGGCGGGCGACCATATGGCCCGTCTTGTCGGAGGCATCCCAGAGTGCCTGCTGGTGTGCCCGGGACCTCCTCGCGGAGTAGATGCCAAGGTACTGGCCGACCTCCGGAGGGGCCGCCTGGAAGAGGGCCGCGAGCCTGCCCCTGAAGGTGGGGCTGAGACCCTCGACATTCTCCGTGCCCTTCACTCTCCGGCTATTCAGGAAGAAGAGGGCTTGGTGCTCTTGGACGGAGGCGAACTGCCAGCCTCCTTGCCCATCGTCCTCGCCTGTGGCCCGCATGATGCCCCGCTCAATGAGGGCCTCGGGGTACATCCCGCCGGACTTGCCGTGCTCCTGAAGGATCAGACCCCGCATGTAGGCGCCGAACCAAGATGGTGCGGATGGTCCGCCTTCATCCGTTGGGACAGCCCTCTCATGGTCTCGGGGTTCGAAATGCCGATGGCCGCTTGGTACGATCTGACGGACATTAAGAAGGTTGCGTCCGACAGTAGGCCCCCGGCTTCACCGCAGGCATGACCTGAAGGGCTCGCCACTGTCCGAACGGCAGCTTGCCTCTGCACCACATGGGTATTACACAAAGCGAATTGAGTGAGCGAAAAAGCTCAATGATATCAATGCCAGCTGCCCAAAGTTGGCCAATCCTCTTCTGGGCACCAGTTTCAAGAAGGCTCGATGCGGCTGGTGCCCGTCGAGCCTTTTTGTCTTGGAGCGATCGTTGATCCGCCACGGGTTCGCACCCGTGGCGATTTCGGTCGAGCCACCGTAATCCGAGGTGCGCAGAGAGCGCGTGACCTTTCGGAGAACGTGGTATCACCCCGGCGGCAGACACGTGCCGACCACCGGGAGACATATGGCCGACGAAGGATCAACCCAACGCTCATTGGCGGTCATCATCGCCGATCAGGCGACGCCGGCCGAGCGTACCGCCATAGGACTGTGGGCTCAGCAACTCCTCGCTATCCGAAACAGCGACCTGACGCCCGTTGCGAAGGGCCGGGCGGCAATCGGCGCTACACTCACCGCCAAGATCATATGGCCGACCCTCCAAATCGCTGCACGGAAGGTGAAGGAACTCGGCTGGGACAACCGTAGCCGGACCGCGCGGCTCGGGCTGGGCGGTGCAGCCGTAGGCCTCGCCCTGTTCGGCGGGCAGGGGGCGGGGATTGCCGCGCTGGGCACCGCCATCGGCGTTCCGCTCTGGGTGGTCCTGGGCGCCGGCGCCGCGTTTGCCAACGTGCTGCTTGAAGAGGTAGGACGGAGAGGCGAATAAGACCGAATGGGTCGTCCCCATGAGACCCCGGCGCTCCCTCGACGGCTTGATAGAGTGCCGGGAGATGCGCCGCACCGCCGAAGCCGAGGATCCCGATGCGTCAACCCAAGTCGATGGCCGCCCTGGAAGATCTCGGCCGCGTCCGACTGTCGCCGAATTTCTACATGCGCGACTTCCTCTATTCGGAGATCGCGAACTTCTACGGCATCCCCAATATTCCCGACGATCCGGGGCTTGCGGTTGCTGCCGGGCAGCGTCTCTGCCAGGATCTTCTTGAGCCGCTCCGGGCAATTTTCGGCCACTTGGCGATCCGCTCAGCGTACCGGTCGTCCGCGGTCAACGACTTCGGTGCCAAGAACGGGCTGAACTGCGCCCGCAACGAGGCCAACTACGCCCATCATATCTGGGACCGGCGCGACGCCCACGGGCTGATGGGGGCAACCGCGTGCATCGTCGTTCCCTGGTTCGCAGACCGCCGGGAGACGGGCGCCGACTGGCGGGCACTCGCGTGGTGGATCCACGATCACCTGCCATATTCCTCCCTCCAGTTTTTTCCGAAGCTTACGGCCTTCAATATCAACTGGCACGAGCGCCCGGTCCGCAGGATCGACAGCCACATCACCCCGACAGGCACGTTGACCAAGCCCGGAATGCCCAACCAAGGCGGGCGGCATGACGAGTGGTATCGCGACTTTCCCCCGGTCCGCGCTGTCGATTCGTCCGCGCCGAACATTGTTCCGTCCAATGGCGGCAAGGTGTTCGCCAACATTGCCGGACGTCGCGAGCCATTCGTGGCGGCGCCCGGCGAGTACGCGCATTTCCTCGCGACTTACCCGCTGACGGACCGTCAGCGGGCCATGCTCGTCGCCCATGCCGCCGCCGGCGTGATGACAGCGACCGAATTGGCTGCCGCTGGCGGGTGGAGCACCTTTTCCTCCGCCAATCTCCACTACGGAAAACTCGGCAAGGCGGCCGCTGGTGCTCTAGGGCTGACCCTTCCGACGGAACGGAATGGCACAACCACTTGGACTTACGCCTTCGCTTCGGAGGCCGGGAACGGGGGACCGGAGTGGCAGTGGCGAATCCATCCGGAGCTGGTGGAAGGCCTTCGAATCGCGGGCATAATCCGCTGACCCTTGTCTCTCCGGACCTTTGGGGGCAAGCCCGCCGTCGCCATCGCGGCCGCGGTGAACGTGCTGATCGGAATGAGCGTCCACATGGCAGCGACCATCCGGCGCGGAGTTGCCTTCCGCAGCCAGACGAGTCGTTCCTCTATCATCAGGTGGTGGTAGCCCACGGCCAGTATCACCATCCCCGCCAGGACGAGGCCGACGATCGCCATCACCACACTGCCCAACAGGCCCATCTGCGGTTCCCGGCGTCGGAATATCGGGCTCCCCGCTCCGCTGCGGCAAGGAACTGGCGAGCGACATCGTGTTGGCCGGTGGCGGGGCCGGTCCCGATGTTCCCATAGGATGACGAGACGACCCGGCTCGGGGAAGCCGCGCGGCGGTCTTTTCCCGGCGTCGCCGCCTCAGCCCCTGGCGTTCCGGCCGCCCGTCGCTCTCACGGCTTGATCGCCCGATCCACCGCGTCGATGATCTGCGCCACCGGCACCGTCCAGACGCCGCCCCGGGCCTTCTTCCATTCCCTGATTCCGGGCGCTGCCGAGGGGAATTTCGCGGACTTGTCGCTCAGGCGGGTGACGCTGGCATCGAGCGCCGTCCCCGAAACGGGCGCATGGGCCAGATGCGGCTGCATCTGCTTGTCAGTCCAGTTCAGGCCGATGACGGAAATGTGATAGACGAATCCGATCCTGGCGGAACGGATATCGGCATCGATGCGCTGGATCTTCAGCAATGAGCCTTTGTCTTGCTCACGTTCCTTGTATTCCCAGACTTGGCCGACGGCATAAGTTTTGGGACCGGCCGCGGCGGACATTGCCGAGGCGGCCACGAGCAGAGCCGCAATTCCAATCGCCTTCATCCGCACCTCGTCGCGCCGTGCACGCCTATCTTGCGTCACATCGCCCGGGTGGGCAACCGTCGCCGCGGAGGCACCCGGCGTCCGGCAGTCATGCAGCCCGATGTCGGCATCGATCCGCGGCGCCGCGAGGCCCCGCCGGCGACCGCGTCCGGTCCCGGCACGGGACCCGCGTGAATCGCGCATGACGCGGGGATGCAGGGCGTGGGCGCCGCTGCGATGATGGACGGAGGGCGGCCTCCCGTCGATTGCCGGGG
This sequence comes from Labrys sp. Lb11, assembly GCF_057554225.1. Classification (NCBI taxonomy): domain Bacteria; kingdom Pseudomonadati; phylum Pseudomonadota; class Alphaproteobacteria; order Hyphomicrobiales; family Xanthobacteraceae; genus Labrys; species Labrys sp. Lb11. The sequence continues at coordinate 520,336 of NZ_BAAJOT010000002.1, read as the reverse complement.
CAGGCTCGGGGGCGAGGACCGGGACGGGAAGGCGGCGTCGGCGCTCACGCCTTGCGGCGCGCCGGTCTCAATGCGGCGCAGTCCGGCTGCCATGGCGGTTCGGGAGCAGGCCGGCTCATCCGGCCGTCAGGCTCTGCGGGCCGGTCAGGATCCGCACGAGATCGATCTGGCGATGCGTGCCGGTCTTCGCGAAGATCGCCTTGAGCTGCGAGCGCACCGTGGCGGCCGAGACGCCGCGCGCCGTGGCGATGGCGCCGAGCGTGCGCCCGGCGGCGAGGTCGCGGGCGACGGCGGCCTCGGCTGCTGTGAGGTCGAACAGGCCGGAGAGGATGCGGGCGTCCGGCGCCGTCGGGTCCCTGGCGGGGACGATCACCAGCAGCATGTCGGCGACGCTGAAGATGTCGCGTCCGGCGCCGACGATCGGCAGGACATGGACGATCATGGTCGGCTGGCCGGCCGCGGCCGCGATCGGGAAGGTGCCGCCGGGGGCGGCGGCCTCGACCAGGGCGCGCCAGCAGGCGTCGGCGGCCTCCTGCACGAAGGTCAGGCGCGCCTGCCGGTCCTGAGCGACGGCCGGCAGCAGCGGCTCGAAGCCCTTGTTGGCCATGACCAGCCGGCCCCGGCGCACGGCGGCGGTCGGCAGGCCGACGATGTCGAACGCGTCGATGGCGGCGCGGACCTGCTCGAAGCGCAGCCGGGCGGTGAGCAGGGCGGCGCGGGCCAGATGCGGGCGCAGGGCCGTCAGGCGATGTGCCACGGCGGGGTCGAGCGGGCCGGCCTCGTAGCTGCGGAGGACCGACAGCTTGATGATGTCGCCGCTCGGCCCGCCGATCGAAGTGCCGGCGTGCCAGTAGATGCCGTGCGGCCGCATGAAGTCCTGGTAGTAGCGGTTGCGCCCCATCTCCTCGGCCGACATCACCTCGGTGTCGAGCAGGAAGCGCGGCTCGTCGAAACGGGCCCGCCGTTCCGCCGTTTCCAGATAGGGATTCAGCGCCACCCAGTTCTCGCGGACATAGACCTCCATCTTCGGGGCGCAGGCCGCGTTCGTGGCCCAGCCGTTGAGCCCGCGGTCGCCGACGGCCAACAGCACGGCGTCCGTGCAGTCGCCGAAGACGGCCAGCCGGTCGAGGACGCCGCGGCCGCTCCACAGCTCCGGCACCGCGGCCGCCTCGTAGATCCGCTCGATCATCTCGTCGTGGGACATGCCGGGCCATCTCCCTCTCGCCGGCGGTTCGCCGGATATCTCAAGATATCCTCCATTTGGGCGATGTGCCGCAACCGCGCCTCGCCTATAAGTGGTGTCGCTGCGTGGCGGACGGGGGAGCAAGGGTCACCGACACCGGACCATTGATCGAGAACACCCCGCACGGGCCCTGCGCGACGGTTCCGGCGACTGGCCGGGCCGATCCGCGACGCCGGATCACAACGGCGCCGCCGGACAGGCGCAGGGGACATGCGGACGGGTTCCGACCAGCGGCCCGGCAGGCGACCGCGGCAGGCTGAGGCGATCCACTACGGCGGCGTATTCCTCTCCTGGAGCAAGGCCATGCCGATCCTGCGCGTCCCCGCCGACTTCCCGACGATTGCCGATGCCTCCGCGCACGCATCCCCGGGCGATACGATCCTCGTTGCCTCCACCTATGCCGGCAACGAGACGGCCACCATATCGGTCGAGAACCTGACCGTCAGCGCCCCCGCCGCCGTTCACGGCCTCAACCTGATCATGGGTGACGGCGTGGCGAAGCTCACGCTCGGCGGCGATTCCGACATCAACGTCACCGGCAACGCCCTCAACAACACCATCATCGGCAATGCCGGCAACAACGTCCTGAACGGCCTCGGCGGCCAGGATCACTATTACGGGCTCGCCGGCAACGACACTTTCGGCGGCGGCGGCGGCGCCGACATGGACATCGCCGACTACAGCAAGGATGCGTCCCGCGGCGCCACGCACGGCGTCGTGGTCAACCAGTCGGCGAAGACCGTGCAGGGCAGCGTCCTGCCCGACACGGTGATCGACGGCTTCGGCAACCATGATTCGATCGTCGGCATCCGCAACATCACCGGCACGGATTTCGCCGACAAGATCTACGGCGGCGGGCACGCCAACGTGCTCAAGGGCCTCGGCGGCAACGACCTGATCGTGGGCAACGACGGAGCCGACACGATCGACGGCGGCTCGGGCAATGACACGCTGATCGGCGGGCTCGGCGCCGACAAGCTGACCGGCGGTCTCGGCGCCGATACCTTCGTGTTCAACGCGATCGGCGAGAGCACGCCGGCGGCGGCCTCGCGCGACACCATCCTCGATTTCAGCCACGGCCAGGGCGACAAGCTCGACCTGCACCTCATCGACGCGCGGACCGACGTCGCCGGCAACCAGGCCTTCACCTTCATCGGCACCGCAGCCTTCTCGCACCATTCCGGCGAACTGCGCTATGCCGTGCAGAACGGCAATGTCTATGTCTACGGGGACACGAACGGCGACGGCACCGCCGATTTCTCGGTCCAGCTCAACCATATCACAGCGCTCCAGGCGGGCGACGTCATCCTCTGACGGCCTTGCGTGCGCGGCGGGGCGGCGAAGGCCCTGCCGTGCCGAATTTCGGCCGGGGCGACGGCGATATCGGGAACCGGAACCGGCAGCGGTGCGTTTCCTTCGCGGTTGAAGCCCATGTCCCCGGGGGTTTCGATGAAGACGACAACCGCCTTTCTCGCCGTCGCCCTGGCGAGCCTCGCCGTTCCCGCCCCAGCCCAGGATTTTGCGCCGCCGGCCGTCCCGCCGGCGCCCGTCGGCCATCTTCAGCCGCGTCCTGCGGGGCCGCCCGAGCGGCGGGCCGAAGGCAGCGTCGGCGCCGCCGACAAGGACGACCCGGCCCGGCTGGATCGGCAACTCCAGGCGTCCGACGATGCCGCGATCCGCAGCATCTGTTCCGACTGCCTGAAGCGCCGGCCGCCGGCCGGTCGACCCTAAAACGCCTTGCGATTTGACGGAATCGCGTCAAGTCGTAAAGACGCGTCGAAACAAGGCGTTGGAGCAAAGCGCGTTTCCACCGGAACGCGCTCCGCTCGGGAATGAGGACAGGTCCGGCCCGTCAGGCTTCGCCGCCTTGTGCCCCGATCTTCGCCAGCTCGCGCCGGCTGTCCTCGCGCAGCTTTTCGACGCGAAGCGCGAGGTAGCGGGCGATCAGCCATTTGCCGCGCCTCTCGGCTTCCTCCCTCGCCGTCTCGTATATGACCGTCCGGCTCGCCAGGGCGATGGCGCGGGAGGCGGCTTTGCTGGCGAAACGATCGAGCATGACGGCCTCATCGTAGGTCGGTCCGGGGCCTGCGCCAATGGCCGATGATGCAGGGCCGGACCGGCCGGCGATGCGGCGATGAGGGGGCTGGCTGCCGCGCCCGGTCATCGCGCGTTGAGGAGAGCCTTGCGGAAGCGCAGGGCGGCAAGGGTGAAATAGGCCATGCCGATCGCGGCGAGCGACGCCATCTGCGGCCAGATGATCGCCAGGCCGGCGCCGCGATAGAGGATGGCCTGCGACAGGCTGACGAAATGCGGCGCGGGCACGAATTGCATGGCCTGCTGCAGCCAGGCCGGCATGCTCTCCATCGGGGTGGTGCTGCCGGACAGCAGGGTCATGACGATGATCACCGGCATGACAATGAGGCCGAACTGGGCCATGGAGGTCGACACCGTTGCGATCAGGATGCCGAGGGCCGTGACGGAGAACAGGTAGAGCACGGTCGCCGCCACGAAGAGCGGGACCGAGCCGGCGCCCGGCACGCCGAGGATGCCCCTGACCACGATCAGGAGCGAGAGCGTCGCCGCGACGACGATGACGAGGCCGTTCGCCCAGATCTTGGCGAGCATGATCTCCATGGGCGAGACCGGCATCACCAGGAGGTGCTCGATGGTGCCGTGCTCGCGCTCGCGGATCAGGGCGGCGCCGGACAGGATCACCGCCAGCATGGTGACGTTGTTGATCACCTGCATGACCGCGGTGAACCATTCGGACTGGAGGTTCGGGTTGAAGCGCGCATGGGTGACGAGATTGACCGGATCGGCCCCGGCCCGGCCCGGCAGGGCCGCCCGCACCTCCTGCAGGACGATGCTGCGGATATAGGCGGCGCCGTTGCCGGCCAGGGACATGGCGGTCGCGTCGACGTCGAGCTGGACGGTGGGCTGGCGGCCGGCGATCACGTCCTGCTCGAATTTCGGCGGTATCTCCAGGACGAAGACGAACCGGCCCGCATCCATCGCCGCATCGACCGCGTCGGCGTCGATCAGCGCCGCCGGCTTGAAGAACGGCTCGATCAGGGCGTCGCGCAGGCGCTGCGACAGCATCGAGCGATCCTCGTCCACCACCGCGACGGATGCGTTCCTGACATCGAAGTTCTGCCCGGTCGCCACGGTGTAGACGGCGAAGGTGAAGGTGTAGACGATCAGCAGCACGAGCACGGGGTCGGCCTTGAGGCTGCGGAGCTCCTTGATGCCGAGGCGCAGGATGTTCGCCAGATGGGCGCGCATGTCAGGCTCCCCGCTTGCGCAGCGCCAGCACGGCGGCTGCGATGAAGCCGAGGGCGAAGAGCACGAGGACGGCGATGTTGGGCCAGAGCTCGGCAAATCCCAGGCCCTTGGCGAAGACGCCGACGCTCACCGGCTGGTACCAGGCGGCGGGAAAGGCCAGGCCCATCAGGCGCGCGCCGCCGGAGAGCGAGGAAACCGGCACGAGCAGGCCGGAGAAGTTCACCGCCGGGATGATGGCGATGATGGCGGTGGCGAAGATCGCGGCGACCTGGCTGCGCACGAAGCTCGACACGAACAGGCCGAAGCCGGTGGTGGCGAACACATAGGCCAGGGAGGCGACGGCGAGCGTCGGCAGCGAGCCCTTGAGCGGCACGTCGAAGACCAGCCGGGCGAGCGCGACGAGCGTGACGAAGCTCAGGAAGGCGATGGCCGCATAGGGCAATTGCTTGCCCAGGAGGAATTCCACCTTCGTCACCGGCGTCGCCTGGAAGTTCGTGATCGAGCCGGTCTCCTTCTCCTTGACGATGCCGAGTGCGGTCATGATGGCCGGGATGAGCACCAGCATCAGCGCGATGACGCCGGGCACGATGGCATTCGCGCTCCGGAAGGCCTGATTGTAGCGGAAGCGCGTCTCGATGTTGACGGGAAGAGCGGCGGCGGCGCCCCGGCCGTCGCGGCGCATCGCCGCGTCCGCCAGGTAGCTCGCCGCGAGGCCTGAGACGTAGCCGCGCGTGGTCTCGGCCCGGAACGGCATGGCGCCGTCGAGCCAGACCGCGACCTCCGGCTGCCGGCCGCGCATCAGGTCTTTGCCGAAGCTGGGCGGGATCTCGATGGCGAGCTTCAACTCGCCGCTCTTCAGCCGCTCGTCGAGCTCCTCGGCGGTGGCGACCTCCGGCCGTTCCACGAAATAGCGCGAGCCCTGGAAGCTCTCCAGCAGTTGCCGGCTTTGCGCCGTCCGGTCCTGGTCGAAGGCCGCGAAGGGCAGGTGCTCCACATCGAAGGAGATGCCATAGCCGAAGGTGAGGAGCAGGAGCGCCGGGCCGAGCAGCGCGAAGGCGAGGCGCGTCGGATCGCGCAGGATTTCCAGCGTCTCCCGCCAGGCATAGGCCCAGAGCCGGCGCGGATCGACGCGCCGGGGCTGCACCGACGCGGCCGAGACCGGAGGTTTCTCCGGCGAGGAGGCCGTGCCGTCGCCCTCCATGCCGGCCTCTTCCAGCACCTCGACGAAGACCTCCTCGAGCGACTCGGTCCCGCGGGCTGCCTTGAGCTCGGCCGGGCTGCCGGCCGCGAGCACCCGGCCCTGGTGCATCAGCGAGATGCGGTCGCAGCGCTCGGCTTCGTTCATGAAGTGGGTGGACAGGAAGATGGTGACGCCCTCGTCCCGTGACAGGGCGAGAAGGAACCGCCAGAAGCCGTCGCGGGCGACCGGGTCGACGCCCGAGGTCGGCTCGTCGAGGATCAGGATCTCGGGGCGATGGATGACGGCCACCGCCAGCTGCAGACGCTGGCGTATGCCGAGCGGCAGGCTGTCGGGGCGGGCATCGGCGACGTCGGCGAGGTCGAAGCGGGCCAGCATCTCCCCGACGCGCGCCTCGATCGCGCCGCCGGCAAGCTGGAACAGATGCGCATGCAGCACGAGGTTCTGCCGCACGGTGAGCTCGCTGTAGAGCGAGAAGGACTGCGACATGTAGCCGACGCGCCGTCGCGTCTCCATGCCGGTTCCGGTGATCGGCTTGCCGAAGAGGCGCGCTTCGCCTTCGCTCGCCGGCAGGAGGCCGGTGAGCATCTTCATCGTCGTGCTCTTGCCGCAGCCGTTCGAGCCGAGGAAACCGAAGATCTCCCCCTTCTCGATCCGGAAGCTGACATGGTCGACGGCGGTGAAGGTGCCGAAGCGGCAGGTGAGGCCCTCGGCCTCGATGGCGGGCGCACCGTCATGGGCCACGCGCGGCGTGACCGGCAGGGGCGTGTCGGCCCGCCTGATATCCTCGGGCAGGAGGGCGACGAAGGCGCGCTCGAGGCTGGCCTCTCCGGTGCGCTCCCGGATCTCGCCGAGCCCCCCGGCGGCGATCACCCGTCCGCCATGCATGGCGGCGAGCCAGTCGAAGCGTTCGGCTTCCTCCATGTAGGCGGTGGCGACGACGACGCTCATGCCGGGCCGGCGGTCGCGCATCCGGTCGATCAGGTCCCAGAACTGCCGCCGGGACAGCGGATCGACGCCGGTCGTCGGCTCGTCGAGGATGAGCAGGTCGGGGTCGTGGATCAGGGCGGCGCAGATGCCGAGCTTCTGCTTCATGCCGCCGGAGAGCTTGGCGGCCGGACGGTCCCGGAACGGGGCGAGGCCCGTGGCCTGCAGCAGCTCGGCGATCCGGGCATCGCGCTCGGCCCGGTCCTGGCCGAACAGCCGGCCGAAGAAGTCGAGGTTCTCGGCGACGCTGAGCGTCGGGTAGAGATTGCGGCCGAGACCCTGGGGCATGTAGGCGATGCGGGCACAACCGGCCCGGCGGGCCGCGGCCTCCGCCATGTCGCCGCCCAGCACGTGGACGCGCCCGCGCTGGATCCGGGTGACGCCGGCGGCGAGCGAGAGCAGGGTCGACTTGCCGACGCCGTCAGGGCCGATGAGGCCGGCCATGCAGCCGGACGGGACGGCAAGGTCGACCCCGTCGAGCGCCGCCCTCGGCCCGTAGCGATGGTCGACGCCCTCGAGCCGGATGACGGCTTCGGAGCCGGACCGGATGTCGGCCGGGTCGGCCCGACGGGGCTCGCCGCCGACCAGCGGGCCGCCGATCTCGCCGATATCCCCGCTCATTGCGGGAGTTTCACGTCGAGTTCCGCCGGCCAGGCGGCCGTCCGGCTGGTGCGGACATAGGCGACGCCGCGCACGCCGGTCTTCACCTGAGCCTCGTACTGCTTGAGCAGCTCGGGCGCGATGCGCAGCTTCAGGCGGAACATCAGCTTCTCGCGTTCGTCGGCGGTCTCGACGGTCTTCGGCGTGAACTGCGCCTCCGATGCCACGAAGGAGACGGTGGCGGGCACGACATAGTCCGGAGCCGGGTCGAGCACGATGCGGGCCTCGTCGCCGATCGCCACGCGCCCGGCGCTGCGCGCCGGCAGGAAGATGGTCATGGTGACGTCCGTCAGGTCGAGCAGCGTCACGATCGGGGCGCCGGCCGCGACCACTTCGCCCGACCGCACCAGCTTGTACTCCACCCGCCCGCGGCGCGGAGCGGTCAGCACCGTGTCGTCGATCAGGGACTGGATGCGCGCGACGTCGGCCCGGGCGGCATCGGCTGCGGCATGCGCCTCTTCCAGGCCCGCGGCGGCCGCTCGGCCGGCCGCTTCCGCCACGTTCAACTGGCTGCGGCGCAGGTCGAGCTGCTGCGTCGTCCCGTATCCCTTGGCGTTGAGGGTCGTGGCGCGCTCCAGCTCCTGCTGGGCCAGCACCCGCTCGCTGTCGCGCTGCGCGATTGCAGCTTCTGCTTCCGCCGTCGCCTTTTCCGCTCGTCGGACCTGCGCTTCCGCCCCGGCGAGCTGGGCCTTGAGGTCGGACGCATCGAGCCGGGCGATGACCGCGCCGGCGTCGACGATCTGGCCTTCCTCGACCAGGACCTCGGTGACGCGGCCGGCCAGCTTCGCCGCGACCAGGCTCTGGTCGGCCTCGATGCGGCCGTTGGTCCGGACGATGTCCGCCGGCAGGCGATTGCCGCCGAGCGTGTTCAGGAACGACTGGAACCGGCTCGCGAGGCTTTCGCCTTCGGCCGCGGCGACCGGACCGGACAGGCAGGCGCCGACCAGGGCTGCGATCGCGACGCGCGACAGACGGTGGTGGCTCATGTTTCCTGCTCCGGTGGGAACCGCGACGGTGCGGGCGCGCCCGCTGGAGGCGCGTCCCGGATCTTCGAGCTGCTACGGCGCGCCGGGGACGACCGCGTTGATCGAGGTCAACCCGCCCGCTCCCGGCCGGCAAGCGCGGGTCGAAGCAGGGCGGGCGTCATGCACCGGCGCCGCTCCCCGCGCCGTAGGGCCAGCGCCAGTTGCGGATCTCGGGCATGTCCTCGCCGTGCTCGCGGACATACTGGATGTGCTCGGCGAGCTTGTCGAGGAGCTGGTGCTTCAGCTTCGCTCCGGCGGCGCCGAGACCGGACAGGCGTTCGAGCGCGGCGATGGCGAGGTGGAAGCGGTCGAGCCGGTTGAGCACCGTCATGTCGAACGGCGTGGTCGTGGTGCCCTCCTCCTCGAAGCCGTGCACATGCAGGTTGGCATGGTTGGCGCGGGCGTAGGTGAGGCGGTGAATGAGGTAGGGATAGCCGTGATAGGCGAAGATCACCGGCCTGTCCCGGGTGAACAGGGCGTCGAACGCGGCGTCGTCCAGCCCGTGCGGGTGTCGCGCCTTCGGCTGCAGCGCCATCAGGTCGACGACGTTGACGACGCGGATCGTCAGCTTCGGCAGGGCCTGGCGCAGGATGTCGACCGCCGCCAGGGTCTCCAGCGTCGGCACGTCGCCGGCGCAGGCCATCACCAGGTCCGGCTCGGCGCCCGCCCGCTCCGTGCCGGCCCAGGCCCAGCGGCCGATGCCGGCGGCGCAATGGGCCGACGCCTCGGCGATCCCCAGCCATTGCGGCGCCGGCTGCTTGCCGGCGACGATGACGTTGATGCGGTCGTAGGTCCTCAGGCAATGGTCCGTGACCCAGAGCAGGGTGTTGGCGTCCGGCGGCAGGTAGACGCGGACGATGTCCGCCTTCTTGTTGGAGACGAGGTCGACGAAGCCCGGATCCTGGTGGCTGAAGCCGTTGTGGTCCTGGCGCCAGACATGCGAGGTCAGGAGGTAGTTCAGCGAGGCGATCGGCTTGCGCCAGGGCAGCTCGCGCGAGACCTTCAGCCATTTGGCATGCTGGTTGAACATCGAATCGACGATGTGGATGAAGGCCTCGTAGCAGGAGAACAGTCCGTGCCGGCCGGTCAGGAGGTAGCCTTCGAGCCAGCCTTGGCACAGATGCTCGGAGAGCACCTCCATCACCCGGCCGTCCCTGGCCAGGTGCACGTCATAGGGCTCGATCCGCTCCATCCAGGCTCGTTCTGTGACGGAGAAGACGGCGTCGAGCCGGTTCGAGGCGGTCTCGTCGGGCCCCATGATGCGGAAGTTGCGGGCCTCGGCGTTGATGCGGACGATGTCGGCGAGCATGCGGCCCATGACCCGGGTCGCCTCGCTCTCGACGCCGCCCGGCATGGGGACGGTGACGGCGTAGTGGCGATAGTCCGGCAACACCAGTTCGCGCCTGACGAGCCCGCCATTGGCATGCGGGTTGGCGCCCATGCGCCGTTCGCCGACGGGCGCCAGGGCCTGCAGCTCCGGCCTGAGGCGCCCGCCCTGGTCGAACAGCGTCTCGGGCTGGTAACCGCGCATCCAGGCCTCCAGGATCGCGCGATGGGCGGCATCGCCGCGGGCATTGGCGACCGGCACCTGGTGCGAGCGCCAGAAGCCCTCCACCTTCAGCCCGTCCACCTCCTTCGGTCCGGTCCATCCCTTGGGGCTGCGCAACACGATCATCGGCCAGCGCGGCCGCTCGATCGTCGCCCCGGCCCGGCGCGCCTCGTCCTGGATGGCGCGGATGCGGACGACGAGCTCGTCGAGCACGCCGGCCATCCGCCGGTGCATGGCCGCGGGCTCGTGGCCCTCGACGAAGACCGGGTCGTAGCCGAAGCCGACGAACAGGCTGGTGAGCTCCTCGTCGCTCATCCGGCCGAGCACGGTCGGGTTGGCGATCTTGTAGCCGTTGAGGTGCAGGATCGGCAGCACCGCGCCGTCATGCGCCGGATTGAGGAACTTGTTGGAATGCCATGAGGCGGCGAGCGGTCCGGTCTCGGCCTCGCCGTCGCCGACGACGCAGGCGACGATCAGGTCGGGATTGTCGAGGGCGGCGCCATAGGCGTGCACCAGGGCATAGCCGAGCTCGCCGCCCTCATGGATCGAGCCGGGCGTCTCCGGCGCGGCGTGGCTGGGAATGCCGCCGGGAAAGGAGAACTGGCGGAACAGCTTGCGCAGGCCGTCGACGTCCCGGCCGACCTGCGGGTAGATCTCGCTGTAGCTGCCTTCGAGATAGGTGTTGGCGACCATCCCCGGCCCGCCATGGCCGGGGCCGCAGACATAGATCACATCGAGGTCGTGCCGGCGGATCACCCGGTTCAGATGGGCATAGATGAAGTTGAGGCCCGGCGTCGTGCCCCAGTGGCCGAGCAGACGGGGCTTGACGTGCTCGGCCCGCAGCGGCTCGCGCAACAGCGGGTTGTCGAGCAGGTAGATCTGGCCGACGGAGAGGTAGTTGGCGGCACGCCAGTAGCGGTCGATCAGGTCGAGCTCGGCCTGATCGAGGGCGTCGCCGCGCGTGTCCGGTTCGTCGTTCATCATCGGTCTCCTGTCGGGCGCGACCGGCGGCCTTGCGTCAACCCGGTTGGCCGGCGCTTGTGCCCTGCCGGATCGTGGGGTGTCGTGTTGGCGACGGTAGCATGAAACCGGGACTATGGAATTATCGGCGCGGATGGTCGTCGTGGTCCCGGGCATCGAGCAGCGCCCGGGCTCGCGCCAGGACGTCGCCGGGCGCCGCGGATGCGTCGAGCCGCGTCCATCCCAGGGCACCGAGGTCGTAGTCGAGCTGGCGGCGGACCACGGCGGCGTCGGCGTCCGAGGCGTCGTCCTGCCGGGCGGCGACGCGCTCGACCAGGACCGGCGCCGGCGCTTCCAGCCAGAGGCCGAGGAAGGGGACGTCGCAGCGTTCGGCCAGCTCGGCCAGCGCCGCGCGCTCCTCGGGGCGGGCGTGGACGGCGTCGACGATCACCGACCATCCGGCCCCGAGCGCCAGCTCCGCCTTGTGCCGGAGCCGGTCCTGGACCGCCTCGCTGACGGCCGGGCGATAGGCGGCGCCCGGCAGCCGATCGGTCTCGGCGACGCCGAACATCTGCTTGCGCTGGATGTCGCTGCGCAGGTGGACGGCGCCGGGCGCGCCGCCCAGGGCCGGCGCCAGGGCGGCGGCCAGGGTGCTCTTGCCGGTGCCGGAGAGGCCGCCGACGGCGACGAGCCGCGGCGGGGCGGCATCCAGGAACGACAGGGCCACGTCGAAATAGCGCCGGGCCTCGGCGATGAGCGGCGGGCGCCCGGCCCTGTCGCCGACCCCTGCCGCGGCGGCCGCGATCTTGGCGCGCAGGGCGGCGCGGATGCTGAGGAAGAGGGGCAGGGCGCCGAGCGCCGACAGGTGCCGCTTCTCGCCGGCGGCCCACAGATAGCGGTTCAGGACGGCGTTGGCCTCGGCCCTGAGGCCGCTCTGCCACAGGTCCATCAGGAGGAAGGCGAGATCGTAGAGCACGTCGCAGGTGGCGATGCCGTCATCGAACTCCACGGCGTCGAACAGCGTCGGTACGCCGTCGATCAGCACGAGGTTGCGCAGGTGCAGGTCGCCGTGGCAGCGGCGCACGAAGCCCTGGCGGCCGCGCTCGTGCAGGCGTTCGCGGCAGGCGGCGAGGATCGCGCGCGAGCCGGCGGTGAGGCGCGCCGCCCGGTCCGCCGCGAAGATGGCCGGAGATTCGGCGAAGGCCTCCTGGTTCTGGTCGAGATAGGCGCCGAGGGCGGCGGTCGCAGCATCGCCGTCGCGCAGCGGCGCCCGCTCATGCGAGGCGAGGACGGCCCGGGTCAGGCTGCGCAGCAGCGACGGCGTCAGCCCGCCGGCCTCGGCGACACGGTCGAGGGTCAGGCTCTCGTCGAATCGGCGCATGCGCACCACCCAGTCGACGGCCGTCCCGGCGCCGCCGAGATGGAGCCCGCCGTCGCGGCGCGTCACCGCGACCGCGTCGAGGTAGATCGACGGCGCATTGGGCCGGTTGATCGCGATCTCCGCCTCGCAGGCGGCGCGGCGTTTCTCGACCGTCGAGAAGTCCATGAACGGAAAGCGGACGGCCCGCTTGAGCTTGTAGGCATGCGCCCCGGCGAGAAACACCACGGCGCCATGAGTGTCGATGCGCTTCACCGGCCCGGCGAGGCCGTGGCTGGCCGGATCGGCGAGGAAGGCGATGACGTCGGACTGGTCCGCGACCACGTGGGAGGGGGACGTATCGCGCGTCGGTGCAGCGGCAGGCGTGGGGGGCATCGGGTCCTTTCCTCGGCGGCGCATCAGGTCAACGGGGCATTCCGCCGGCCGTTCCCGTTCCGGATGATCGGCCCGCGGCGCCTGCGGCTCCAGGCGCGCAGGCTGAGCGAGGCCGTCACCCCCAGGCAGAGCATCGCCAGGACAAGCAACAGCATCATGAAGGGCGGGATCGCCATGCCGTCCAGAGCCTCGAGTCCCGACCAGTTCATGACCGCCTCCCGCATCCGAGATCGGGCGCAGGCTAGGTGGCCGGCGCTCGCCCGGCCTTGATCCGGCGCAAGGCGCGGTGCAACGACGCATGGCAGCGGCCGGCGGCTTTCCCTCGCCGGCCGCGACGGCTAGACATGCGGCGGTGTGCGGGGATGCGTCGATGAGCGCGGCGTTCGGTGCCGGAAATGCGCAATATGCGGGCCTCACGGCGGGAGCCGTGCTCGAGGCCATGACGGATCTCGCCGTCATCCTCGTCGACCCCGACGGCGTCATCCTGGCCTGGAACAGCGGCGCCGAGCGCATCACCGGCCTCGATCGCGCCGCCGCCGTCGGCCGGAACGTCTTCGAGCCTCCGGTCGCCGCGGCCGCCGGCGGCATCGGCAAGCTTGCGGCCGCCCGCGAGGCCGGCCGGGCGGAGACGCACGGCGTGCGGGTGCGCGGCGACGGCACCAGCATCGCCGTCCAGGAGACGGTCACGCCGCTGGCCGGAGCCGATGGCGGGATCGAGGGCTATGTCGTGGTGCTGCGCGACATTTCCGAGCAGGTCGCGGCCGAGGCCGGGCTGCGGGCCAGGGAAGCGCATCTGCGCTCGATCCTCGACACGGTGCCGGACGCGATGATCGTCATCGACGAGCGCGGGCTGGTGCAGTCGATGAGCGCGACGGCCGAGCGCCTGTTCGCCTACCGGGCCGACGAGGTCGTCGGCCGGAACATCAAGATGCTGATGCCGGCGCCCTACCGCGAGCAGCACGACGGCTATCTCGAGCGCTACCTCGCCACCGGCGAGCGCCGGATCATCGGCATCGGCCGGGTCGTCGTCGGCCGGCGCAAGGACGGCGCGACCTTTCCGATGGAGCTGTCGGTCGGCGAGATGCGCTCGTCGGACGTGCGCTTCTTCACCGGCTTCATCCGCGACCTGACCGAGCACCAGGAGACGGAGGCGCGCCTGCAGGAGCTGCAGTCCGAGCTCATCCACATGTCGCGCTTCACGGCGCTCGGCGAGATGGCCTCCACCCTCGCCCACGAGATCAACCAGCCGCTGACCGCCATCGCCAACTACCTCAAGGGCTGCCGGCGCCTGTTGGAGCAGAGCGCCGACCAGAATGGCCCGCTGCTGCGCGACGCGGTCAACCTCGCCGCCGACCAGGCGCTGCGCGCCGGCCAGATCATCCGGCACCTGCGCGACTTCGTCGCCCGCGGCGAGGGCGCCCACCACGTGGAGAACCTGTCGAAGCTGATCCAGGAGGCGGGGGCGCTGGCCCTGGTCGGCGCCAAGGAGAAGGGGATCCGTGTCTATTTCCGGCTGGATTCGCATATCGACCGCGTGCTGGCCGACCGCATCCAGATCCAGCAGGTGCTGCTCAACCTGATCCGCAACGCCATCGAGGCGATGGAGAGCGGCGAGCGGCGCGAGCTCGTCGTCGCGTCCCGGCCGGACGGGGACGGCCTGATCCAGGTGAGCGTCGAGGACAGCGGGCCCGGCATCGCCCCCGAGATCGCCACGCAGCTGTTCCAGCCCTTCGTCACCACGAAGCCGCACGGCATGGGCGTCGGCCTGTCGATCTGCCGCACCATCGTCGAAGCCCATGGCGGCAAGATCTGGGTCGAGGCCGGCCCGGGCGGCGGGACGATCTTCCGCTTCACGCTCCGTTCCGTCGAGGACCCAGCGCATGTCCCATGACCTCGTCGTGCACGTCGTCGACGACGATATCGCGGTCCGCCAATCGCTGGCCTTCCTGTTCGCGACCCACGACATCTCCACGCGCCTGTACGAGTCGGCCCAGGCCTTCCTCGAGGCCGCGCCGCGGGCCGCGCCGGGCTGCATCCTCACCGATATCCGCATGCCCGGCATGGACGGCCTGGAGCTGCAGCGCGAGCTCAACCGGCGCGGCAGCGCCATGCCGGTGATCGTCATCACCGGCCATGGCGACGTGTCGCTGGCCGTGGCCGCGATGAAGCAGGGCGCGGTGGACTTCATCGAGAAGCCGTTCGACGACACCGCGGTCATCGCGGCGGTGCGGGCCGCGCTGGACCGGCAGGTCCGCCGGATCGACGAGGCGGCGGAGACGGCCGCCGTGCGGATGCGCCTGGCCGGCCTGTCGGAGCGCGAGCGCCAGGTGCTGGAAGGCCTGATCGCCGGCCATCCCAACAAGACGATCGCCGCCCATCATGGCATCAGCCCGCGCACGGTGGAGATCTACCGGGCGCATCTGATGACCAAGATGCAGGCCTCCAGCCTGTCCGAGCTGGTGCGCCTGGCCATCGTCGGCGGCGTGCAGCCGGCCGACGGCGCCAGGACGAAGCCCGCTCCGGCGGATTGACACAGGTCAAGTTGCCGCAGCCTGGGACGCGCTACTGATGGCAAGCCAGTTCCGGCCCTGCTGTAGGCGTTTTCGATGCTGCCCCCGTACTCGGGTTCCATACTCGTCGTCGACGACGATGCGGCGGTCCGCCACGCCCTCAAATTCGCCCTGGAGGCGGAGGGGCTGGAGGTCCGTCTCTACGGCGGCGGCCTGGAACTGCTGGGCGAGAGCGCATTGCCGGCAAAGGGGTGCCTGGTCGTCGACTACGCCATGCCGGTGATGAACGGCATCGAGGTCGTCGACGCCTTGCGCCGCCGCCATGTCGACATGCCGGTGGTGCTGATCGCCGGCCGGGTGACGCAGGATCTGCGCCAGCGGGCGGCGAAGGCCGGAATCGGCAGGGTGCTGGAGAAGCCGCTCTCCGACGGGGCGCTGGTCGAGGCGTTGCTTCGCGCCCTGCGCACCGGGCGCGCCTGAGGCGGGCTCGCCGCCGGAAGAGTCGGTCGATGCGGGCCGATCCCGGGTTCGGGGGCGGCGGAACGCCCGCCGGAGCCCGTCCTCCTCAGGGATTCCCCTTAAGGGCCGGTCCCCAGGGGATGCCCCTTAGCGTTGAACCGGAATTTCCGGCGCCCGCATCAGGCATTAGCCAGGAACCAGCACCGTCGGCACGGGGAAGCGAGGTTCCGATGCAAGCCGTTCAGACCATCTTCAGGCCGCAGGCCGCCATTGCCCTGGCCGCCGTTCCCGCCCTCGAGGCCGGGATCGCCCGCAGCTACGCCAAGGACGCCGAGATCTATGCGGAGGGCGATCCGGCCCAGCACTACTTCAAGGTGATGTCGGGGGTGGTGCGGTCCTGCAAGATCCTCAGCGACGGCCGCCGCCAGATCGACGCCTTCTACGTCGCCGGCGACATCTTCGGCATCGAGCGCGGCGAGGAATACCGCTTCTCGGCCGAGGCGGTCGGCGAGGTGACCGTGGTGACGTATCGACGCTGCCCGCTGGACATGCTGGCGACCAGCGACAGGCCGCTGGCCCGCCAGGTCGTCGCGACGGCGCTCCTGCACCTGGAGCGGGCCCAGCAACACACCATCCTGCTCGGCCGCCGTTCGGCCGTGGAGAAGGTCGCATCCTTCCTGCTCGACATCGCCGAGCGGGTGCAGGGCGACGCCATCGAGCTGCCGATGTCGCGCAGCGACATCGCCGACTATCTCGGCCTGACCATCGAGACGGTGTCGCGCACCCTGACCCAGATGGAGCGCGACGCGATCATCGAGCTGCCGTCGGCGCGGCGCAACATCCTGCTGCGGAACAAGGCGGCGCTGCGCCGGCTGAACGCGTGAGGGGGGCGCGAGCCTGCAGGATCGATGGAGGCAGGCAATAGTCCTGCGCTGTTCCCCTATTATAATCTCCGCCCCATCAGGGAATGCCATTGATTGCTCTGCGGCTCCTGGCGGACCGTAGGGTATGCTCGATGGTGGCGAGCGATGTCGTTGTCCGAAAATTGCGTCGGATCAACGAGTAACAGGGGATGCGTATGCTGCGGGTGGACGGAGGCCGGGTCACCGATCCGGAAACGTGCTTGCCAACGGAGATCGTGGAGACCTGCGGCCAACGCGAGCAACTGGTCATTCAGTTCAGCAGGCCCGATGCCTACACCCCGGCGACCTTGCAATCATTGAACGAAGCCTGCCGATTTCTCAAGGAACGTCTCCAAGTTCGCTTTTTCAGCCACCACGGAACGCAGTTCGATGCGGCCTTGCTGCGCCATCTGCCCGAGGCACGCAACCTCGCCGTCGATTGTCTTTCCGAGATCATCCACGAAGAAGAAATCGGCCGGCTACCGAAGCTGCAACAGCTGAGTTTCGGAGTGTTCGAAATGAATCGCTCCGACTTTCTCGACACGATCAACCTTGGTCAGCTTGAGCGCCTTGTGCGGACGGAAAACCGCAAGCGGAATATCGATCTGTCGCCCCTGGCGCTATGCGAATGGCTATACGAGCTATTTATCCAGGGCCATTCGAAAGGCATTGATTCCATCACAAGCCTGTACCGGCTACGCAAGCTGACGCTCAGCGCCTACGCCAAGGCCCATCCACTCGGCTTTATCGAGGCCATTCCCGGCTTGAACGAATTGACCCTGGTCCTCGGCAGCCGCGCCGATGTCGGCGCCCTGTCGAGTGCGACCATCGAGATGCTGCAAATCCTGCGCGTGCGCGGCCTCACCACACTGGGCGAACTGTCACGCTTACCCGCGCTTTCGGCTTTGCGTATCGAGGATCAACTTCGGCTTTCGCGACTGGATCTGAGCGGGGCGAACTTGGAACGGGTGTGGTTGTTCAATTGCAAGACGTTGGCCGAATTGCCTGGGTTGGACAAGCAGGACCGACTGCGGGAGTTCCACGCTTCAGGCGTGGCACTCGATCTGGACGCCTTGCGTGACCGGAATTGGCCCTCGACCATGCGTTCTGTCAGCCTGTTTTCTGGCAGAACGAAATGGAATGATGACGCTAAGGCTTGCCTGGCTACACGAGGATTGGGCGAGAAGAGCAGTCTCTGACCGTGCAGGTTCAGGTGATTAGGTGCGCTCATAGAGACAAGGCGGCTTCAGGTCTATCGATGCGATGACCGTCGCGATCGTCCAGATTCCCAAACATCGTGCAGGTCGCTAAACCAGCAGATTCCGGTTCACGTCCTGCATCTGGTGCAGAATGCGGATGATTTCCAGCCGGTCCCCACAGTCGCGAAAATAGACCATGTGCACTCCGGCGGCGTATTTCAGGTAGTCGGTGCGCACATCGACCGGCCGGCCCCGTCTGATGTCGGAGGCCAGAGCGCGGCAGGTCTCCCGGATTTCGTCGATATAGCGGATCCGCTTGGTCCGGGCCCCAATGCTCGGCGCCGTGGTTCCAGATGTGGTCAAGGTCCGCTCCCGCTGCAGGCGAGAGGGCAAGGGCCTTCATGGGCCCTGGTGCTCGGCGCGCTTGCGGGCCTTGAAGGCCTCGAAATCGAAGGGGCGGGGTTCTCCGGACTGCTCCCCGGCAACCAAGGGCATCCTGCAGGGCCTTTACCTTGGCCTCGTGCTCCTCCAAAAGCCGCAGCCCCGCCCGCACGACGTCACTGATTGAGCCGTGGCGGCCCGTCTTCACCCGATCGTTGATGAAGCTGGCGAAGTGATCTCCGAGAGTCACGGACGTGTTGTGGGCCATCGCTGCCCCTCTCCTGCCTGTTCCCGATGAAGGGGTCCGTACCAAATGTACTACACGGTCGGGGCAGGCAAGCTTCCTCCGGAAAAGTCCGGGAACGGTCAAAAAAGCTGCATGCTATGAGACGGGTTCGCCCGGTCTCATGCGTACATCCGGTCCAGGTTCAAACCTTGCGGATGGGGCCGGGATATTCTGCGACACGTTCATCGGCGGTCAGGAGGGTGATGCCTTCAACGGTGGCTTGCGCGACCAGAAGGCGGTCAAATGGGTCCCGGTGTATTGGCGGCAAGCTGTCGATCGACACGGCGTGCTCGCTGGTGATGACCAACTCCTCATAGCCGTTATCGAGCAGCGATCGGCGCAACAAACGCGGATCGACCTGAAAATCCTCTCGGCCAAGTCTCCGCTTGATGCTGATTTCCCAAAGACTGGCGACGCTGAACAGCAACGTATTATTCGTATCGAGGATCAGGCTGCGCGCAACTTTGGACAATTGCCTGGAATCGCCCGCGGCCCATAGCAGGATATGGGTGTCGAGCAGGAATTCATCCCTCGCCGCCGAACAGCTTCTCGACCTCGGGTCCGCCCATCCGGTCGAAATCGTCAGGCATCTTGATCTGCCCCGCCATGAAGCCGAGACGGCGCATCTTCTCGCCCGTGGGCCCGCTGATCGGGATCATCTTCACCATGGGCTTGCCCGCCTTGACGATGATGAAGGATTCGCCCTGCGCCGCCCGCTCGACCAGGCGCGACAAATGCGTCTTGGCCTGATGGACATTGATCGTTTCCATCGATCGATCCTCATGGACTAAGCTCGGTTAGCCTATCGCGAGGGTCGATCGCGTTCAACAAGCGGGGGGCGCCTGACTGTGCCCTCCCGCACTCACCCCAGCAGCATGCCGGTGAGGGCGGCGAGGAACAGCGCGCCGTCATGCAGGGCGAGGGCGGCGCGTCCCGGCGCAAGCCATGCCAGCCAGACCGTCGAGGCCGTGGTGGCGAGGCACCAGCCGACGCCGACAGCGACGAGTGACCCGGCCAGCACGGCGGCATCGGCAGCGGGCGTGGCCTGCGCGACGGAGGCCGCCGCGATGAGGCCGAGGCCGCCGGCCGCCAGCGTCGCGGGGCGCAGCCGGGAGAGCAGGGCCGGCGCCGCCAGCGCCGGGACATACATGGCGACGACGTGCCAGGCGACCGTGGCCGAGACGCCGGCGAAGGACACGCCGCAGCCGGCGAGGCCTACCGGCGTCGTCGCCATCAGGTGCCCCATGCCGAACCAGGCCGCTGCCGCCAGGCCGGTGGCGAGAACCACCTCCTGCCGGCGCTGCGCCCCAGGCGGGACGGCGGCCGTGGCCGCCTCGTCCGCGGGCACGGCGCCGGGGATGCCGGCCAGCGCGACCACGTGCGCAACTGCCGCGACGAGCAGCGTGCCGGCAAAGGCGTAGGGCGCGGTCGCGGCTTCGGCGAAGCGCACCAGGCTCGGCGCGGCGAGCCCGGCCACCGCTCCGGCCGCGACGATCGCGGCGACCGCAACCGTTCCGGCCCGCCCGGCCTGCCGGGCGCCGGCATGGCGGTAGAACAGGCCGAAGCCCTGGGCGATGCCCAGCCAGAGCGCGCCGACGACCAGGGGCGCGAACTGCTGCGCCGCAACGGCCCAGGCGGCGAGCAGGCCGCCGGCAATGCCGAGGCTCGAGCCGAGGGCGAAGGCGGCGCGCCGGCCGAACCCGTCGCGCAGCAGCGAAGCCGGCAGGGTCGCCAGGGCGGCGCCGATCATCATCGCGGCGAGCGGCCAGGCGGCGAGGCCCGGGCGCGGCGCCAGCATGGCGCCGGCCAGCGGCAGGGCCGAGACGCTCAGGACCTGCGACAGCACGGCCGCGCCGAAGCCGACGGCGAGCACGGGCACCGCGGTCCGCGGCGCCGGCCCGCCGGCCTCGTCGGGCGCCAGGAACGGGCCGCACAGGCATTGGATCAGGCCCGCCCGCGCCCGGCCGGCCGAAGCTCGGTCAAGGCTGGTCACGAGGCTTCAGGTCGTCGTTGGAGAGGATGCGCACGGCAGCGCCCTCGACGTCATCATACTGGCCGGCGCGCAGCGACCAGAGGAAGGCGAAGAGGGCGGTCAGCCCCAGGGCGAGGGCGAGCGGCACGAGATAGACGAGCACGGTCATGGCGATGGGGCTCCGGCCGGTTGCAGGCGGGGCGGCAGCGCGGGCGCCGACGGCGGCTCGGCTGCCGCGGCGGCGCGCCGGGCGCGCAGGGCGTTGAGCGTCACCAGCGCCGAGGAGCCGGACATGGCGGCGGCGGCGACGAGCGGGGTGACGAGGCCTGAGATCGCCAGCGGCACGGCCACGGCGTTGTAGATCACCGCGAGCCAGAGGTTCTGCCGCATCAGCTTGCGGGCGGTGGCGGCGATCGCGACGGCATCGGCCACCGGCGCCAGGCGGTCGCCGAGGAAGACGGCGTCGGCGCGGGTCTGGGCGATGCCGGACCCGGTGATCGGCGACAGCGAGACATGGGCGGCGGCGAGCGCCGGTGCGTCGTTGATGCCGTCGCCGACCATCAGCACCTGCCGCCCCGCCGCCTGCAGCGCCTCGATGGCCGCGACCTTGTCGGCTGGCTTCTGCTCGGCCAGCCAGCCGGCGAGGCCGAGCGTCACCGCGACGCTGCGGACGGGCGCCGTCCGGTCGCCGGACAGGATGCGCACGTCGAGGCCGCGGGCGACCAGGCGCGTCACGGTGCCGACGGCGTCGGACCGGAGCATCTGGCGCAGGCGAAACACGGCGCGGGCGCCGCCATGCGAGACGGCGATGAGCGAGGCCTCGGGATCGGCGCGGGCCGCCGCCAGCGCCTCGGCCGCGGCGCCGCAGAAGGCCGGGCTGCCGAGCCGCGCCGCCTCGCCGTCGACGGGCGCTTCCACGCCCTGGCCCGCCGTCTCGACGATGCCGGGGACGGGGCGGCGATCGTCGGCCTGTCGGGCCAGCGCCGCCGCCAGCGGATGGTGGCTGGACAAGGCCAGGCGGCCCGCCAGCGTCCGCAGGGCGGGAGGGATCTCCGGCGCGTTGACGAGGCCGGCGTCGGGCAGGGTCAGGGTGCCGGTCTTGTCGAGGATGACGGTGTCGGCCTGCGACAGGCGCTCGATGGCGTCGGCGCCGTTGAGCAGCACGCCGGCACGGAACAGGGCGCCCGAGGCCACCACCTGCACGGCCGGCACGGCGAGGGCCAGGGCGCAGGGGCAGGTGATGATCAGCACGGCGACCGCGATGACGAGGGCGTCGTGCAGCGAGGCGCCGGCGAGCAGCCAGCCGACGGCGGTGGCGGTGGCCGTGACGTGGACGACCGGCGCGTAGAGGCGCGCGGCGCGGTCCGCCAGCCGGACATAGCG
This sequence comes from Labrys sp. Lb11, assembly GCF_057554225.1. Lineage (NCBI taxonomy): Bacteria > Pseudomonadati > Pseudomonadota > Alphaproteobacteria > Hyphomicrobiales > Xanthobacteraceae > Labrys > Labrys sp. Lb11. The sequence continues at coordinate 498,587 of NZ_BAAJOT010000002.1, read as the reverse complement.
CGAGCGCGTCTCCCCCGCGCGGGCCAGCAGCCGTTCGATCTCGGCCAGCAGCGTGTCCTCGCCGGCGGCCGTCACCGCGACGGTGAGGGCGCCGCCATGGTTGAGCGCGCCGCCGTGGATCGCGTCGCCGACGCCGACCGGCCGGGCTGCGGTCTCGCCGGTGACGAGGCTCTCGTCGATCTCCGATGCCCCGGCCAGGATCCGGCCGTCGACCGGACAGCGGTCGCCCGGGCGGACCAGCACGCGGTCGCCCGGCCGGATCGCCGCCACCGGCACCAGCACGGCCTCGCCCCGGCCGTCGAGGCGATGGGCGACCTCCGCCTTCAGGGCCGCGAGGTTGCCGGCGACGGCGCGGGTCCTGCGGCGCATGGCGAGATCGAGGTAGCGCCCGCACAGGAGGAAGAACAGCAGCATCACGGCGCTGTCGAAATAGGCGTGCTCGGCGTGGCGCGCGGTCTCGACGACGGACATGCCGAGCGCGAGGAGGATGCCGAGCGAGATCGGCACGTCCATGTTGATCGCCCGGGCGCGAAGGCCGGCGAGGGCGCTGCGGAAGAACGGCTGGCCGGCATAGGCGGCGGCCGGCAGGGCGATCAGGGCCGACAGCCAGTGGAAGAGGTCGCGGGTCTCCGGCGTGATGTCGGTGACGTTGCCGGCCCACACCGAGACCGACAGCAGCATGATGTTCATCGCGGCGAAGCCCGCCACCGCCAGGCAGGACAGCAGCCAGCGGGCCTGGCGCGCCTCGTCCTGCTCGCCGCCGGACGGATCGATCGGGTGGGCCCGGCAGCCGATGCCGGCGAGCGCGCCGAGGATGCCCTCCGGCGCGAGCTCGCCGCGGCGCCAGCCGACCGCGAGGCGCAGATTGCCGAGGTTCAGGCGGGCGGTGAGGACGCCGGGCAGGGCCCTGACCGCCTGCTCCACCGTGTCGACGTTCCAGGGGCGGTCCCCGCGCTCGACGGCGAGCTCGATCGTGTCGACGCCGCCGTCGCGCCGCCGGACGAAATGGGAGAGGTCTAGCCCGGGGGCCATGGCGGTCACCTCAGCTCGACGCGGTTGCGCGAGCGGAACAGCTGCTCCCCGCCGCGCGTCATGTCGATCAGCACTTCCCACTGGCCGGCGGCGGCGTCGGCGGCGCCGTCATAGGTGCCCGGCCGCGTCTCCGTCAGCGGGATCGTCCGGTCCAGCCGCCCGTCGATGGGGTGATGCAGCGTCGCGGTCGCGGCGAGGCCGTTGAGGGGAGCGCCTTCGGCGTCGCGGGGCGTCAGCTCGACCGCGACCTTGCCGTCCGGCTGACGGTGGATCGAGCCTTCGACCCGCCAGTGGCGCCGATCCTGCTCGCCGGCCTGCCGGGTCTCGTTGGCGAAGGCGAGGCCGGCCTTGTAGGAGCTGCTGGTCTCGACGCCGCCGAAGGTGGAAAGGGCGAAATGCACCAGCATGGCGTTGGCGGCGAAGACGACGCCGAAGAAGGCCAGCAGGCACACCAGCACGGTGCGGCCGGTGACGCGGCTGCGGCGGGCGGCCAGGGCCTGGGGCAGGAGGGTGGGCATGGCGGCTCCTCGTCAGCGCGGTGCTTCGAAATGGTCGTCGACGGCGATGCTGCGTCCGCCGTCGACGGGCGTAATCCGGAACGTGACGGGCCGGGTGGCCGGGCCGGCGTCCGGGTGGCGCGTCACCAGCACCCGGACTTCGCGGGTGCGGTCGGGCTCGACGGCCAGGACCGGCTCGCCATCGGCCGCCGGCGCGCCGACCACCTCGACCGTCGCGTCCGGCAGGCCTTCGACGCCCAGCCGGAAGCTGCGGTCCTGCTGCGTCTTGTTGAGGATGCGCAGGGTGTAGGCGTTGCGCAGGCTGCCGTCCGACAGGCGGACATAGAGCGGGTTGCGGTCGTGCAGCACGCTGAGCCCGGCATCGCTGCGCGTGGCGAGCCCGTAGAGCATGACGCCGCCGACCAGCAGGATGAGCGCGGCATAGAAGATCGTGCGCGGCCGCACGATCCGGCGGCTCTCGGGCTTGCCTTCCATGCGCCGCCGGACGTTGAGGTCGGTGTCATAGGCGATCAGCCGGGTCGGGCGGCCGATCTTGGCCATGACCGTGTCGCAGGCGTCGATGCACAGGCCGCACTGGATGCAGTCGAGCTGCAGGCCCTTGCGGATGTCGACGCCGGTCGGGCAGACCGCGACGCACTGGGCGCAGTCGACGCAGTCGCCGGCGGGCTGGCCGAGGGCGCGCAGGGCCGCATTCTTCTTGGCCGAGCCGCGCGGCTCGCCGCGATCGTAGCGATAGGTGACGTTGAGGGCGTGCTCGTCGGTGAGGGCGGCCTGGATGCGCGGCCAGGGGCACATGTAGGTGCAGACCTGCTCGCGCATGAAGCCGGCGAGGACATAGGTGGTGAAGGTGAGGATGGCGATCCAGACATAGGCCAGCATCGGCGCCTGGCAGGTGAGGAGCTGGCCGACCAGGGTCGGGGCGTCGGCGAAGTAGAGCACCCAGGCGCCGCCGGTCCACCAGGCGATCATCAGCCAGGCCCAGTGCTTGACCAGCTTGCGGACGGTGGTCGCGACGGTCGGGCCGGCCTGCGCGTTGCGGATGCGCTCGCGCCGGTCGCCCTCGATCAGGCGCTCGACAGCGTAGAACAGGTCGGTCCACACCGTCTGCGGGCAGAGATAGCCGCACCACACCCGCCCGGCGACGGCGTTCATCAGGAACAGCGCCAGGGAGGCGAGGATGAGCAGGCCGGTGATGTAGTAGACTTCCTGCGGCCAGATCTCGATGAAGAAGAAGTAGAAGCGCCCCCCCGACAGGTCGATCAGCACGGCTTGGTCCGGCGCGCCGGGGCCGCGGTCCCAGCGCACGAAGGGCAGGGCGTAGTAGATGCCGAGCGTGATCGCCAGCACGATCCATTTCGTGGTGCGGAAGCGTCCGCGCACGCTCTGGGGATAGATTTGCCGACGCGCCTGATAGAGCGGACCGACGTCGGCCTCGTCGTCGGCGGGGTGGGGGAGGGCCATCTTCGTCCTGTCGTTCACGCGCCGCCCAAGCGCGTTCACGTGTCGCCCCGGGCGGATACCGGTTGCTGTCCTAGGCGGCGGCCGGAGCCGCCGCGTTGATCCAGGTCAACCCGGATGTGCTACTCGCCGCCGCCCATGGAATGGACATAGACGGCCAGGGCCTTGATCGTGGTCGGGTCGAGACGCCCGCCCCAGGCCGGCATGGCGCTGCCGCGGCCGTTGACCAGGCTCTCGACGATGGTCTTCTTGTCCGGGCCGTAGAGCCAGACGGCGTCGGTCAGGTTGGGGGCGCCGAGCTCGCGCTTGCCCTTGGCGTCGTCGCCATGGCAGCTGGCGCAGTTTTCGGCGAAGACGGTGCGTCCCTTGGCCAGATCCGCCCCTGCCTCGACCGGCAGGCCGGAGAGCGAGCGGACATAGTCGGCGACGCTGGACATGGCCGGCCCGTCGAGCACGCCGGTCTTGCCGAAGGCCGGCATGCTGCCCTGGCGGGTGTCGTCGTCGCCGGGCCAGCGGATGCCGTGGGTCACCGTCTGGGTGATGTCCTCCAGCTTGCCGCCCCACAGCCAGTCGTCGTCGTTGAGGTTGGGGAAGCCCTTGGCGCCGCCGCCCCCGGCGCCGTGGCAGGGAGCGCAGTTGTCGCCGAACGCGGTCTTGCCGAGGGCGCGCGTGAAGGACAGCAGCTCGGCGTCCTGCTCGACGGCGGCGATGGGCGTCGCCTCCAGCCTGACGGTCATCGGCGCGCGCAGGGCCTTGAGATCGGCAAGGTCGCGGGTGACGGCGGTGCGCGACTGCCAGCCCATGATCCCGGCCGTGTAGCTCGTCACCAGCGGCCAGGCGGGGTAGGCCACCCAATAGCCGACCGCCCAGAGGATGGTGGCGTAGAAGGTCCACAGCCACCAGCGCGGCAGCGGGTTGTTGAGCTCCTTGATGCCGTCGAAGGAATGGCCGGTCGTCGAGACGCCGGTGACCTGGTCGATATCCTGGTCGTGCTTGTCCATGGCGGTCAGTCCTCGCGGAGCGGAATGCGCGAGGCCGCGTCGAACTTGGCCTTGCGGGAGGGGGCGAGCGCGTAGACGAGCACGCCGAGGAAGATCAGGACGAAGTAGAGGAGGCCCCAGGTCTGGGCGAACTCGGCCACGGCCTTGTAGGAAGCGGGCATGGAATGATCCTCAGCGCAGGTTGGCCTTATCGTCGTAGTGCTTGAAGTCGACCAACGTGCCGAGCATCTGCAGATAGGCGATGAGCGCGTCGGCCTCGGTGACCCGGCCGGGGTTGCCGTCGAAATCGCGCGACTGGGCCTTGGGGTAGCGGCTGGCCAGGCCGTCGGCGTCGGCGGCGTCCGTCGTCGCCTGGGTGGCGATGTCGTCGGCGGCCTTGCCGATCATCTCGGGCGTGTAGGGCGTGCCGAGCAGGGCGAGAGTGCGCATCTCGTCGGCGATCTGGCGGGCGTCGATGGGGTTGTCCTGCAGGGCCGGATAATCCGGCATGATCGAGGCGGGCACGACGGAGCGCGGGGCAGCCAGGTGGGCCCGGTGCCATTCGTCCGAGTACTTGCCGCCGACCCGGGCCAGATCCGGGCCGGTGCGCTTCGATCCCCACTGGAACGGATGGTCGTACTGGCTCTCGGCCGCGAGCGAGTAGGGGCCGTAGCGCTCGACCTCGTCGCGCAGCGGGCGGATCATCTGCGAATGGCAGAGATAGCAGCCTTCGCGGACATAGACCCCGCGGCCGGCGAGCTCGAGCGGCGTGTAGGGCCGGACGCCGTCGACCTTCTCGATCGTGCTCTTGAGGTAGAACAGCGGCACGGCCTCGACGACGCCGCCGATGGCGATCACCACCAGGATGCCGAGCACGAGCAGAATGGAGTTGGTCTCGAAGATCTTGTGGCGGTTCCACAGCGACATCGACGGATTCCTTATTCGGCGGGCACGAGGGCGGGGACCAGGGGCTCGCCTGCGACGGCCGCATCGACCGCCTCCACCGAGGTCACGGTCTTCCAGAGGTTGAAGGCCATCAGGACGGCGCCGGCGAGGAACAGGATCCCGCCCAGGGCGCGGATGACGTAGAAGGGGTGCATGGCCTCGACCGACTCGACGAAGGAGTATTCGAGGAAGCCGAGCGCGGTGTAGGCGCGCCACATCAGGCCCTGGAGGATGCCGGCCACCCACATCGAGGTGATGTAGAGGACGATGCCGAGCGTCGAGACCCAGAAGTGCCAGTTGACCAGTTTCAGCGACCACAGCCCCTTGCGGTTCCATAGCCAGGGCACCAGGCAATAGAGCGCGCCGTAGGAGACGTAGGCGACCCAGCCGAGGGCGCCGGAATGGACGTGGCCGATGGTCCAGTCGGTGTAGTGCGACAGGGCGTTGACCTCGCGCACCGACATCATCGGCCCCTCGAAGGTCGACATGCCGTAGAAGGCGATCGAGACCACCAGCATGCGCAGCACCGGGTCGGTGCGCAGCTTGTCCCAGGCGCCCGACAGGGTCATGAGGCCGTTGATCATGCCGCCCCAGGAGGGCATCCACAGCATGATCGAGAAGGTCATCCCGAGCGTCTGGGCCCAGTCGGGTAGGGCGGTGTAGTGCAGATGGTGCGGGCCGGCCCAGATGTAGAGGAAGATCAGCGCCCAGAAGTGGATGATCGACAGCCGGTAGGAATAGATCGGGCGGTCGGCCCGTTTGGGCACGAAGTAGTACATGATGGCCAGGAAGCCGGCGGTGAGGAAGAAGCCGACGGCGTTGTGGCCGTACCACCACTGCACCATGGCGTCCTGCACGCCTGACCAGACGATGTAGGACTTGGACGAGAACAGCGAGACCGGCACGGCTGCGTTGTTGAACAGGTGCAGCACCGCGATGGTGACGATGAAGGCGAGGTAGAACCAGTTCGCCACGTAGATGTGCGGCTCGGTGCGGCGGATGATGGTGCCGAGGAACACCAGGAAGTAGACGACCCAGACCACGGTCAGCCACAGGTCGGCGTACCAGCCGGGTTCGGCGTACTCCTTGCCGTCGGTGATGCCGAGGAGATAGCCGGTGCCGGCGATGACGATGAAGAAGTTGTAGCCGAGCACGACGAACCAGGGCGCGAGATCGCCGGCCAGGCGTGCCCGGCAGGTGCGCTGCACCACGTAGAGGGAGGTCGCGATCAGCACGTTGCCGCCGAAGGCGAAGATCACCGCCGAGGTGTGCAGCGGGCGCATCCGCCCGAAGCTGAACCAAGGCAGGCCCGACAGGTTGAAGACGGGGAAGGCGAGGTCGAGCGCGATCCAGACGCCGACCGCCAGGCCGGCGAGCCCCCATACCACCGAGGCCACCGTCGCGAACTTGACCGGCGCCACGTTGTAGTTGGGCTTGCCGCCGATGGTCAGCGGCGGCAGCGCGGCCGGGCGCTCCAGGTACCGGTTCGTCACGGCGAAGATCGCCGCCAGGCTCCCGGCGGCGAAGAGCAGGGCATGGAAGCTGTAGGCGGTGGTGTTAGCCTTGCCGGCAACCAGAAGCGAGAGGGCGAACAGGCCGCCCATGGCGGCGATGAGCCCCAGCTCCCCGGGCGTCATGGTCTTGCGAAGGGTGGTCGCCTCGATCATCGGATTGTCCCGTCCTCTGCGCCGCCGGGGCGCGGATCGTCCCCGGCGGTCGCGGTCTGCCCCAGGGGGGTAGCGGCGGGCATGCCGGGCCACATTGATTTGCATCAAGCGTGTCCGGGGCGGGCGGCCGCGCCCGATTGAGCGAGATCAAGGCGCCGTGGGCGGACGGGGGCTAGCCGGAATGCAGATCGAGGATTGCCCGCGCCCATGCCCAGTACCCTCAAGGCCGCCTGCCTCAGCCGGGAGGCCCCGCCGGCCGCCGAGCTCGTCGTCCGCTACGACCAGCGGGTGCCGCGCTACACCAGCTATCCCACGGCGCCGCATTTCCATGCCGGCGTCGGCGAGCGGCAGTACCGGCAATGGCTGGGCGAGCTCGACGGGGTCGAGGCGGTGTCGCTCTACGTCCATGTCCCGTTCTGCGAGCGGCTGTGCTGGTATTGCGGCTGCCACACGACGGCCGTCCGCCGCTACGATCCGGTCGCCGACTATGTCGCGACGCTGCTCGCCGAGATCGACCTGGTGGCCGATGCGATCGACCGGCCGGTCAAGGCCGGCGCCATTCATTTCGGCGGGGGCACGCCGAACATTCTTGCACTCGCCGATTTCGTCCGCGTCGTCGAGAAGCTACAGCATCGCTTCCGCCCGCAGCCGAGCGCCGAGTTCGCCGTCGAGTGCGACCCGCGCGGCCTGGCGCCGGACTGGGTGGAAAGGGCCGTAGCGCTCGGGGTCAACCGGGTCAGCCTCGGCGTCCAGGATGTCGATCCCGTCGTCCAGCGCGCCATCAACCGCTGGCAGCCCTTCGCCACGACCGCCGCCGCCGTCGAGATGCTGCGGCGGGCCGGCATCGGCTCGGTCAATCTCGACCTGATGTACGGCCTGCCGCAGCAGACCGCCGCGGGCCTGCGCGCCACCGTCGATGCGGTGATGGCGCTGGCGCCCGACCGGATCGCGCTGTTCGGCTATGCCCATGTGCCGTGGATGAAGCCGCATCAGGCGCTGATCCCGGGCGGCACGCTGCCGGGCACGGTCGAGCGCTTCCGGCAGCAGGCGGTCGCCGCCGACATGCTGGAGGAGCGCGGCTATGTCCGCATCGGCCTCGACCACTTCGCCCGGTCCGACGACCCGCTGGCGAAGGCCCTGGTGCGCGGCGACGTCCGGCGCAACTTCCAGGGCTACACCACCGACGATGCCGAGACGCTGATCGGCTTCGGCACCTCGGCGATCGGCCGCCTGCCCGGGCGCTACGTCCAGAATGCCGCGAAGGTGCCGGACTGGCGGGCGGCGGTGGAGGCGGGGCGCCTGCCCGTGGGGCGCGGCATCGTCCTCACTGCCGACGACCGCTTCCGCGCCGAGATCATCGCCCGGCTGATGTGCGATTTCGCCGTGGATCTGGCCGAGGTCGCCGGGCGTCACGACACCCATGTCGACGGTATCCTGCCGGACCTCGTCCGCCTGTGCGGTTTCGAGGAGGACGGCCTGATCGAACGGCGCGACAGCCATCTCGTCGTGACGCGGCTCGGCCGCCCGTTCGTGCGCTCGATCTGCGCGGTGTTCGACCGCTATCTCGATCCCGGCGCCGCCCGGCACGGGACGGCGATCTGAAGGCTGCTCTCGAACGCCGGCGGGCGCGACCCCCGCGGCCTGCGTCAGCGAAGGCTCATGCGCCGGAGCGTGCCGTCGCGCAGGACGAACTGGTGCCAGATCGCCATCAAGGCATGCAGGCCGGCGAGGTAGAGGATGACGGTGCCGGCATTCTCATGAAGCTCGGCGATCAGGCCGGGAGGCCCCTGGACCGGATCGGCGATGGCCGGCAAGGGCAGGCCGAAGACGGAAACCGGGACGCCGAGGCGTGAAGCGGCGTACCAGCCGGTGAGCGGCAGCGCGATCAGGAGGAGGTAGAGCACGGCATGGCCGGCCCTGGCGGCGAGGGCGAGCCATCCGCTCTGCCCGTCCTCACCCGAGAGCCCTCCTCCCGTGAGCCGCAGGATCAGCCGGGGCAGGACGAGCACGAGCACCGCGAGCCCCAGCGAGAAGTGCAGCAGGGGCGGGTTCTCGACCACGTGCCGGCCGCCTTCCGAGGTCAGCCAGGCGCCGAGGACGAGCAGGGCGGTCAGCCAATGGAGGAGGACCATGCTCTTCGAATAGCGGACAGGGGGCTGGGACATGGCGAGATTGTCCTTGGGAGGCCGCATTGCCCGACAGGCGACGCAGGCGATTGCCTATCTTAACCCGATCTTCGGCGCGGCGCCCGTCTCGAACGGGAGATTTGCGATCAGCCCGCCGCCGGCCGCAACGTCCGCGCCGTCTGTGGCCGGTCGAGCCCCCAGTTGTAGCGACCGGCATCGCGGGTCCTTTCGTCGCAGTCTGACGAGCGTGAATGTCGTCGGGGTGATCCCCATAATCGCGGAGATACACGATCGTCGGAGAAAGGGGCTCAGCCGTTCGGTGGCGTCTCGGCCGGATCAAGTCAGGCCATGACGGTGGAGAGGGAGGCGCCTTTCCCAGGAGTGACATGGTTCGCCCCTATCTTGGCGCCGTGGAGGGCTCCTCGGGGAACTGGAAATTCCTCTCGCTATACTCGGGAGAGGTATTCGGGAGCGTCTGCGCGGCGCAGGGGGAAGCTGATCCAGATCAATGCGGCGGCGCGCGCTGCGGGCGAGAGAAGGCGGCACACTGGGAAAGGACGGAGACGTGATGTCGATCAGGAGCATGTTTCTCGGCCTCGTCGTCGAGGAGGATGAGGTTTCGCAGAAGGCCCTGGATTACGCGGTCGATCTAGCCGCCCGTCGGGGCGCGAGCCTCTCGGTCGGCCTCGGCGTTCCCAGGTTCGTCGCCGCCGGCAGCCTGGCCGTGCCCGGCGTCGCCGGCATGCTGCAGGCGGCGAACCACGAGCGCCACCAGCGTGCGGAGCATCTCGCCACCGGCCTGACACGGGCGGCCTCGCTCGCCGGCGTCCCCGTCCGCATCGAGATCGTCCAGAACGACTATCTCACCGCGCGGGATCGCCTGGTGCAGCTCAGCCGTGCCAGCGACCTCGTGGTGGTGACGCGCTCGCCCGAGATCAGCCCGTCGGAGCAGGACATGGCCGAGGACCTGCTGTTCACCTCGGGCCGCCCGGTGATCATCGTGCCGCCGGAATGGGACGGGCCGGCGACCTTCAGAACCGTGGTGGTCGGCTGGGACGGCAGCGCCAAGGCGGCGCGGGCCGTCGGCGATGCCATGGGATTCCTGGCCGAGGCAGCCAGCGTCGACGTCGTCTGCGTCAAGGACGACCCGAACCGGACCAAGGTGCTGGCCGGCGTCGAGATCGCCGAGCATCTCGCCCGCCATTGCCGGGCGGTGAAGACGACGGAGCTGGCGCCGGTCGGAGGCGACATCGCCGCGGCCCTGCTTGCCCATGCCACGCTGGAGGGGGCGGACCTGCTGGTCATGGGTGGCTACGGCAATGCCCGGTGGAAGCAGATGCTGCTGGGAGGGGTGACGCACGACGTGATCACCGGCGCCACGCTGCCGGTGCTGCTCTCGTCCTGAAGCGTCCGGCGATCTGACGGATCCGCGTCAAATCGCAAGGGCTCGTCGAAACAAGGTCTTCGAGCAAGCGGTGTCTCCACGGAGGCATCCCTTGCTCCGCCCAGGGGAGGGGCTCGTCCGTTCGGGAGGGCGGACGAGGCCGGCCCGGACGCGCCGGGATCCAACGTTGGGCGCGTCCGGGCCGTGCCCTCCCGAGGCGTGCGGTGCGGCAGGCATGGAGAGAGGAGATGTTCGAAGTCAATGTCGGGCTCGCCGATCGCGCCGTCCGCATCGTGCTGGGACTCGGCCTGCTCGGGCTGCTCTTCGGCCTGTACGGCGAGACCGGCTTCAACTGGGCCGGCTATGCCGGATTCGCGCTGCTGGCCACGGCCGTTACCGGCATCTGCCCGCTCTATTCGCTCCTTGAGGTGTCGACCCGCCGCTGAGCGACGTTTCCTGGATTGCCGCGCGGTCCCGGACCCGGGCGTCTTGGGCTTCTGCGGGATTTCTACGCCGGCCCGATCGGCGGCAGGATCGCTGGTCCACTAAGGGGCCGTTTGCGAACAAGTGCTGCGTTACTCGTAGGGCGCTCCCTCCCAGCCGTCATGGCCGGACTTGATCCACGGGTGTCCGGCACGCTTTGTCTTCGCCGGCCTGCTGGCGGCGGTGATGGCGCAACTGCAGGCCGGTTATCGCCGCAAGATCGGCGATTGCGTGCGCCTGATCGATTCCACCAGCATGCGCCTGAGTCGGTGGAGCGGGCCGTGGGCGCAGTTTTCGGCGGGCGTGTACGGCGCCAAGGCGCAGATCGTCTACGATCCTGACGCCAACCAGCCGCTCTACCTCATGGTGACGGGCGCCAACGTCAACGACATCACCGCCGCCCGGCAGATGCCGATCGAGCCGGGCGCGACCTATGTCTTCGACTTGGGCTACTACGACTATCGCTGGTGGGCGAGCCTGGCGGCGGCCGGCGGCCGTGTCGTCACCCGCCTCAAGACCAACGCGCCCTTCACGGTCGAGGAGGAGCGGCCGGTGCCGACAGGCTCGGCGATCCTGAGCGATCGCACCGGCTATCTGCCCCGGTGTCTCGCCTATAGTCGCAAGAACCCGATGTCGGATCTCGTCCGGGACATCACGGTCAGGATCGAGACCGGCAAGGTGCTGCGCCTCTTCACCACCGACCTGGAGGCGAACGCCCAGGAGATCGCCGATCTGTACAAACGGCGCTGGGAAATCGAACTGTTTTTCCGGCGGGTTAAGCAGACCCTGAAGATCAAGAAATTTCTGGGAAAATCAGAAAACGCCGTGCGCCTTCAGATCACGGTCGCGCTCATTGCTTTTGTCCTGCTGCGCCTGGCCCATGACGCCAACAAGATCATCAGGAGCCCGCTCACCTTTACCCGGCTCATCCGCACCAACCTCATGCACCGGCGCCCCGTGCCGGCCCTGCTGCACGCACCACCCTCCCCTCGGCTCCCGCGCCAGACCTGCTTCGAGTTCGGCGAGGCCGCCACCCGGGCCGCATGGCGACGGCGGGCACAGCGCGCCGGGGGCACCCGGTCAGGCGCTGGCCGCATGACAGCATAAACCGTGCCGGACACCCGTGGACCTGATCCGGCCATGACGCCCACGTTGACTCACTTGTTCGCGAACGGCCCCTAAGACAAGCCAAAGATCACGGCACGGTCCATTCGCAAGCTGCCCGTCAGGTCTTTTGCGCGCGCCCGATACTGGGCGGCGGCGCCGTGCGATGGCGGGTCGACGGGCGCTTGGGCGCGCAGTGGGATATCGCTTTCCTGCTGCCGAAACATAGGGTTCGGAGCCGTTTCGGCCCGTTCGTCTTTCGGTCTGAAACAAGCCGCAGAGACTGACGCTACGAGCCCTCTTGCCGTCTTGGCGGCGCCATTCTCGGCGCAGCGCTCGGCGCTGCTCTATCGAAGCATCATCTGAGCCCGGACTCCAGGGACGCGATCAAACTGGCTACGGCGGTCGTCGCCACACTGTCGGCACTGGCCCTTGGCCTTTTTTTGGTGGCTTCCGCCAAGACGGCCATGACGCGGCCGATATGGCGCTGAGGGCCTCGATCGCCCGCATCGTCCGGCTCGATCAGGTCATGGCGCATTACGGCCCGGAAACGAGGGACGCCCGCGTCCGGCGCTCCATGCCGCCTTCTACCGGCACGCAGGGCGTCACACCTCAAATCGCCTGGAGGAGTCTGAGCCGTACACGTCCCGGAGGTCTCAGCCACGACCTCGATGGAGGAGGCGCTGTTGCGGCGCTCTCTGTCGGGCGGTGTGGCCGGCTCGGGTCTCGAGACAAACCGGATCCTCCTCGGTGTCGGGATGGACGAGGCAAGCTCCGGCGAGGGAGGTCATGTGGTCCCGTGGGCTGCGGGCCTGCTGGGCCACCCGATGGAGTGCCGGGCACGTCGCGCCGCCGAACCGATCAGGCTGCGGCCACGGCCCTGAACGCTGCGGCTGCCGCGCCGGCGGCGAAGGCGGCGAGAGTGACGACGGCCAGTTGCAGGGCGAAGCGCCCGCGTTCGAGCAGGCCGGCATAGGCGGCCCGGGCCACCGCGTTCGCAGCCAGGGCGAGGAGGATGGCGATGGCGGCCGTTTCGGCAGAGATGGTGCCGCCGGCCAGGCGGGCCGTGGACACCGCTATGGCGTCGACGTCGACCAGGCCCGAAATCAGGGCGACGGGGTAGAGGCCGGCGCTGCCGAAGCGCTGGTTCACCCAGGCCGCGGCCAGCCAGATCACGGCGAGCAGCAGGGCGAAGCCCAGGACCGGGAGGATCTCGAACGGGTTTCTCAGGCTGGTCTCGCCGTCGCCGCCGCTGCTGCGCCGAAAGAGCGCGACCAGGGCGGGAGCGAGGAAGACCGCTGCGGCCGCGACGGCCGGGGGCGCGACGAAGGCAGCCAGGGCCGGCTGGATCGTCGCGGTGATGACGAGCACGCGCAGCAGCGACACAGCGGCGGCCGTGGCCGCGCCGGCAGCGAGCGTGCCCGCCTCTTCCCCGCCGGCGGCGCGCCGGGCGAAGGCGACGGTCACCGCGGTGGAGGAGACCAGCCCGCCGGTGAGGCCGGTGACGAGCGTGCCCCGGGCCGGGCCGAGCATGCGCATGGCGAGGTAGCCGGCATAGGAGAGCCCGGCGACCAGGATGGTGAACAGCCAGATCTCACGCGGATTGACGGCTCCGAACGGATCAAGGGCGCGGTCGGGCAGCAGCGGCAGCACGATGGTGGTCATGCCGAGCAGCAGCAGGGCCGAGCGGATCTCGAGCCAGGTGATGCGTGTGATCAGGCCGTGGACATGCTCCCGGCTGGCGAGGACGCCGGCGGTGACGATGCCGCCCGCAGCCGCCAGCCGATGGTCGCCGACCACGGCGAAGGCGCCCAGGCCGAAGACGAGCATGGCGGCGATGACGCCGGTGACGCTGAAATCGCGATCGTGCGCGGCCTCCGCATGCTTGAACCAGGCGAACACCGCGATGAAACCGGCGAAGCCGAGACCGATCAGCAGCGGCGCGGCGGCCGCAACTGCCAACGCGCCGAACACGCCGCCGAGCAGGCCGGACAGGGTGTAGGTGCGGATGCCGGCGGTACGGCTGCCGGGCTCGGCGTCGCGTTCGCGCCAGCCGCGCTCCACGCCGACCACCAGGCCGATGGCCAGGGCGAGAGCGAGCCGGAAGGTCAGGTCGGCATCCATGGCGTGCAGGCGGTTCGAGGCAATGGGGCGGGGCAGGCAGCGCCGACAACGCGCAAGGCCCCTCTTCCGGTGGGAAGAGGGGCCTTGGCGGCGGCGTCGCGCCGGCTCAGGCCGTCCGGCTTTTGCCGTCCTCGTCGGGCGCGGAGATCCGCAAGCCCGTGATGGCGTCGACCAGGGCGAGGTGGTCCTCGACACGCTGCACGCCCGGAATGTTCTCGGCAGCGACCCGCAGGGCGCCCCGTTCGCGATCGTCGAAGACCGCGCCATAGAGATGCACGACGCCGTTCTCGACCTCGACCTCGACGGCGGCCTTCGGCGCCCAGGGCTGGCTGGCGAGCTCGGTGAGCAGGCGGCGCCGGATCTCGGCGTCGCTGGTCGCCTGCTCCTCATAGGCCGGGCCGACATAGCCGACCAGGCCGCGGATCACGTCGGCGCGGGTGAGGATGCCGACGAGCTTGCCCTCATGGGTAACCGGCAGCCGCTTGACCGAATGGTGCTCCATGGCCGCGACGGCCTCCTCGAGGCTGGCGTCCTCGGCGATGGTGACGGGCTCGGTGGTCATGACGTCGCCGACGAGGCGGCCGTGCGCCCGGGAATATTCGGCGGCGAGATGCCCGGGCTCGACCAGCCATTCCAGCCAGCGCGGCCGGCGCCGCTGCGTGCCGACCTCGGCGCGGCGCAGCAGGTCGCTCTCGCTCAGCACCCCGACCAGCGTGCCGGTCTCGTCGACGACCGGCAACCCGCTGACCCTGGCACCGATCAGCAGGCTGATCGCCGATGTGATGGTGGCCGTCGGAGCGACGGTGATCACCGTCTTCGACATGATGTCCTTGACGCGCATGAGATGCTCCGGTCCGAAGAGCGTCGATCCGCTCCGGACGGTAGATTGCCACCAACCGGGAGCGACGTCATTGACCTGCCGCAAGCGACGGCGCGTCGGACATCCGGGATGTAAGGGGAGGGCTCCCGGCGACACGAGCGACCCATCCTCGGGGCCGCCGCGCCTGCCGGGTCACTGCCCCGGCCGTGTCAGGCCGGCGGCCGCGAAGGCCTTGCGGATGGTGGCGGCGATGTCGCCGGCATGGTGCGGGGCGGAGGCGCGGGGCCGAGGCTCCTCGGCGTCGGCTTCCTCGCGGGCGCTTTCGCTGCGCGGCATGCGGTGCCTGGTCAGGCCCCAGGCTTCGGCGATGGCGAAGGTGGAGGAGACGCCGGCCTCCAGGAAGAACGGCCCGGGGTGGCCGCAGATGTCCTCGCCCGTGCCCGACGTGCGCAGGGGCGTGCCGTGGCCGAGGCCGGGAACGGTCAGTTCCTCGACCGCGACGCCTCGGGCCCCGGACCAACTGCGCCGCCTGGCGCCGCGCAACCGGCTTTCGACAGGCCGGTCCTCGTCGATCCCGTGCACGTCGAGCCATTGCTTGACGAGCTCGCCGGCATTGCCGGGGGTGACGACGGTGTCGGCTTCGCCGTGCCATATCGCGATGCGCGGCCAGGGGCCGCGATGGGCGGAGGCGGCGCGCACGCGGTCGCCCCAGTCCTGCGCCGGCCTCGACTGGCCCTGCAGCATCGCTGCGAGCGCATCCTGGACGGTCGTCGCCGTGCCGTAGGGCAGGCCGGCGATGATGGCACCGGCGGCGAAGACCTCGGGATAGGTCGCGAGCATGGCCGCAGTCATGGCGCCTCCGGCCGACAGGCCGGTGATGAAGATGCGGTCGCGGTCGATATCGTGTGCCCGCACCATCGCTTCCACCATCGAGCGGATCGAACGGACTTCGCCCTGGCCGCGCGTCGTGTCGCCGGCGGCGAACCAATTGAAGCAGAGCTTGGGATTGTTGACGGCGCGCTGCTCCGGGAACAGCACGCAGAAGCCGTAGCGATCGGCCAGGGCCGACCAGCCGGCGCCGTGGTCGTAGCCCGCCGCCGTCTGGGTGCAGCCGTGCAGCACCACCACCAGCGCCTTCGGCGCGGCGAGCTTCGGCGGAACATGGGCGAACATGCGCAGATTGCCCGGATCAGGCCCGAACTCGGCGATCTCGACCAGGCGGCCCGAGTGTTTCCTGGCGGGGGCGCTCCCGGGCAGTGCCCGGCGCCATTGGCGCTTGAGCAGGTCGAGATCGGCGAAGGTCTGGTTCAGATTGGCCACGGGACATCTCCCTGGATCGCGGCCGGGGACCGGCCGACAGGTAGGTTCCTACATAATTGCTGCGATGCAGCAATCCAAGGTGCGGTGCATCAAAAAGCGGGATGGCCGGCAGAGGCCGTGTCGCCTAAGACCCTGCCCTGACAAGGCTTTCGACGACGGCGCCATAGTGGCATCCTGCCGCAGCGAGCACGAAGCCGTGCCAGATGGCGGTGTTGAAGCGCAGCCTTTCCCAGATGTGGAAGATGACGCCGACGGAATAGAGGATGCCGCCGATGCAGATCAGCCGGAGCGTCGGGACGGGGAGGGCGGCGGCGACCGCGTTCGCCGCCAGCAGGCCGCTCCAGCCGAGGGCGAGATAGAGGCCGATCGACAGGCGGTCGAGATGGCCGGGAAAGCCGAGCTTGAGCACCATGCCGGCCAGGGCCACCAGCCACACGCCGGCGAGCAGGCCGATCGACACCAGCCGGTCCGGCACCTGCATCAGGAAAGGCGTGTAGGTGCCGGCGATCAGCAGGAAAATGGTCGCGTGGTCGAAACGCCGCAACAACCACTTGGTCCGCGAGATCGGCCAGATGTTGTAGGCGGCCGACACGCCGAAGGCGGCCATCAGGCTGGCGGCATAGACGGTCGCTGCGGCCAGCGAGGCGCCGCCGGCGAACAGGGCGCACAGCACGACCAGGGTCACTCCGGCGGCGAGCGCGAACGTGCTGCCGAGGACATGGACGACCCCGTCCGCGATCAGTTCGGCGCGGCTGAACGACCAGTCCAGCCGCAACGGCTTTCCGTCTTCGTCGATCATGCAGTCTTCCCAGCCGGATGCTCGCAGCCGATTGGGGCTTCTCCGTGACGGGGCTACAGCACCCCGGGATAGGCGCCGCCGTCGATCAGCAGGCTCTGGCCGGTGATGTAGCCGGCCCGGGCCGAGCAGAGGAAGGCGCAGGCCGCGCCGAACTCCTCCGGCGTGCCGATGCGCCGCGCCGGGATCGAGGCTTCCTCCTCCTGCCGCACCGTGGCGATGTCGACGCCGCGGCTGCCGGCTTGGCGCTCCAGGCCGGCCTGCAGCCGGCGGGTGTCGAACGAGCCGGGCAGCAGGAAGTTGATGGTGACGTTGGCGTGGGCGACCGAGCGCGCCACACCCGCCAGGAAGCCGGTCAGGCCGGCGCGGGCCCCGCTGGAGAGATCGAGGCCGGCCAGCGGCATCTTCACCGATCCGGAGGTGATGTTGACGATGCGCCCGAAGCGGCGCTCGACCATGCCGTCGACCACGCGCTGGATGAGCTCGATCGGCGCGACCATGTTGCCGACGACGCCGGCGAGCATGGCCTCGCGGTCGACGGCGCGGAAGTCGCGATAGGGCGGCCCGCCATTGTTGGTGACGAGGATGTCGAGCTGCGGCACGGCGCCGAGGAGGGCGTCCTGGCCCGCGCGGGCGGCGACGTCGGCGATCACCGGGATGATCGTCGCCCCGGTGTCGCGCCGGATGTCGGCGGCGGTCGCCTCCAACGCCGCCGCGTCGCGGCCGTTGATCACGACGGTGCAGCCGGCGCGGGCCAGCTCCGTCGCGCAGGCGCGTCCCAGCCCCCTGCTGGAGGCGCACACCAGCGCCGTGCGCCCTTTCAATCCTAGATCCATGGCACCCTCGCGTTGCGTCAAATGCAAATCCGCCGGCCACTATCGGCGGATGCGGCGCCGGGCTCAACCAGGGACGGCACGGCATGGCCCAAAACGACGAAGCCCCGCCATGGGCGGGGCTTCGGGAGGGACAAGGGGGGATCAGCGGCAGACGCGAACCTGAACGTAGCGGTAGTAGCCGTAATCGTCGTAGACGCGCTGCTTCTTGTAGAAGCAGGTCGGCTGGTAATAGGTGTAGCTCGGGCTGTAGCTGTAGGAGGGCTGATAGCCGTAGCTGTAGCCGCCGCCATAGCCGTAGCCGCCGCCGTAACCGTAGCCGCCGGCCTGGGCGGAGGAGGTGGAGAGGAGGGCCGCGCCGGCGAGGGTGGCGGCGATGAGGGTAGCAGGCACGAACTTGCGGATCATGGGTCTGTTCCTTCGGTTTTGATCGCCGCGCCCTTGCGCTTGATCGATGAAGCCAGCATAGCCGCGCCCCGGTCCGACGCCGTGCGCGTTGACACAGGGCGGCTCGCCGGCTTCGCCCGCTCTCTGCAGGGCTCCGCGACGGAACATTTGCCGCGCCTGCCAGTTGTCCCGCAGAGGCGGCGATGGACGCCGCTTGGCATCCATGCGGAGGAATGCATGAACTGGGACCGCATCGAAGGGAATTGGAAGCAATTCAAGGGGCAGGTTCAAGCTCAGTGGGGAAAGCTTACCGAAAGTGACCTTGATGTCATCGAAGGAAAGCGCATGGAGCTTGCCGGAAAGCTCCAGGAACGCTACGGCATAGCCAAGGATCAGGCCGAGCGCGAGATCGACAACTGGCTGAGCGGAACGAAGCACTGACGGTCCGCGCCCGGCCTCCGGGCCGGGCGCGACCGAGCATTCGACGCGACCAACTCATATCGGAGACTCGGAATGACCCGCAAACTGGACCTCGTCACGGACGATGCGAATGTCGGTGACCTTGCTGCGCAGATCGAAACGCTGCGTTCCGAACTGGCGACCCTCGCCACCTCGGTTTCGGAGCTGGTCACAAAGTCCTCCGCGGTCGGCGCAGGCATCGGCGCGAAAATGGCCGAGAGCGCCGAGAGGACCGCGGCACGGGCGAGCGGCCTGGCCGGGGAACTCGCCGGCCATTCCATGGAAAGCCTCGCCGCGGCTGGCGACAAGGCCAAGGACGCCTCGCTGCAACTGCTCGATGCGGTGGCGGCGGAGGTGCGCAAGAACCCCGGTCGGACCCTGGCGGTCGCGCTCGGTGTCGGCATGATCCTCGGACTGTTGTCGCGGTCCTCGAAATGACGGGGATGGCGGGGGCACATCGATGCGGCCGGTGATGCGGATCCTGGCGGCGATCGGCCGCAGCCTGCCGGTGAAAAGCGTCGCAGCCGCGCTCGCGCTCTATGCGACGGCGGCGCTGCTCGCGCTTCTCGCCTTGCAATTCGCCCTGCTCGCCGCCTTCTTCGCCCTCGCTCCGGCCTGGGGCGAGGTGCAGGCGGCCTCGCTGATCGCCTTGGGCGTGGCGGCGGCAGCGCTGGTCTGCGCCGGCATCGCGGTCTTCAAGATGCGCCAGGCCCGGCGCCGGGCGGCGTTGCTGGCGGCGGCTGCGCCGGTCGCGGCGGCCGGACTTCCGGCTGCGGCCGGCCTCGTCAAGCGGTCACCGGCCCTGCTGGCTCTCTCCATCCTCGCCGCGGGCTTCCTGGCGACGCGCCGATGACCTTCACCAGCGAAGGCCGGGGCGTGGATGGGCGCGGCCGGCGATCCTCGCCCAGAGCCTGACGCGACGGCTTTCGGGAGCAGGCTCTCAGGCCGCGTCGACGATACGGGCCGACTTCTGGTCGAAGAACAGGGCCTGGCTGATCACGGCCTTCAGCGTGTTGGCCTGGAACGGCTTGGTGATCAGGAAGGTCGGTTCCGGCTTGGCGCCGGTGAGCAGGCGCTCGGGATAGGCTGTGATGAAGATCACCGGCACCTCGACATTGCCGAGGATGTCGTTGACGGCGTCGAGGCCGGAACTGCCGTCGGCGAGCTGGATGTCGGCCAGCACCAGGCCGGGCCGGGTCCGCGCCACCGCCTTCACCGCCTCGCCGCGGGTGCGCGCCACGTCGGTGACGTTGTGGCCGAGCCCTTCCACCAGCGCTTCCAGGTCCATGGCGATGATCGGCTCGTCCTCGATGATCAGCACGTCGGTGAGCACCTGCTCGGCGATCTCGCGCGCGGCCCGGTCGATCAGCTCGGCGAAGGCTTCCGGCGTGACGTCCATCACAAGGGCCGCATCGGCGTGGGAAAAGCCTTCGACGCTGGTGAGCAGGAAGGCCTGGCGCGAGCGCGGCGTCAGGTTCTCCAGCTTGGTGTCGGCCTCGAGCCGGATCGGCGGCTGGCCGTTGATCGGCGCGCCGTTCCAGATCGACAGGAACAGTTGGTAGAGCGCCGGCCTGGCGTCGATGTCGGTCCTGAGGGCCAGGCGGTCGGCCACCAGCGTCTCCAGGGCGGCCGCGACATAGGCATCGCCCCCTTCCTGGCTGCCGCTGAGGGCGCGGGCAAAACGGCGGAGATAGGGCAGGTGGGGGCCGATCAGGTCGGTCATCGACATGGTTCTTCTTTCTCCGTGGACGTCCCGGAAGGCGGGATGATCCCGCGCGGCCGCATGTCCCTACCGATGGGTGGAACTCCTTCTCCAACGCAACCTTCAGAAAAAAGTTCCGGACCGTCCGGAACAATCGTCGGACGAGGCCGTTGCGGCTTTCGACGGGATTGGGCACGACATCACATGGGAACTTCCGGTTCCCGGCCGGCGTTGGCAGTCCAGATTGTCGGGATCGTGCAGGATTGCGGGCAACCATCACGTGCGGGCCGCGGATCCGGCAGGGATCGGGCGTGCGGGTGCAAGTCGGACGCAAGGGCCGTTGCGGTAATGTCCGGCGGATGAGGATCCGGCGGGCAAGGTAGCGTTGACTGGAGACAAGAATGGTTGATCAAAACCTGAAGACGCTGCCGAGAGCCGCGCCGACCAGACGGGCTCCGGCCCTTCCCCGGGATGCCCAAGCCAAGATCGGCGAGAAACTGAAGGCGCTCTACGACGACGTCGTCAACCAGCCCGTGCCGGAGCGGTTCAAGGATCTCCTGGCCCAGCTCGACGGCGGAACTGCGGACGCCGGCCAGGCGGCTTCCTCGGAAAGGGTGGTGGAATGAGTCAGTCCCGGAGTTTTCGCGAAGCCCTGCTCGCCGAAATTCCGAACATGAGGGCCTTCGCATTGTCCCTCGCCGGCAAGAGCGACCGGGCGGATGACCTGGTGCAGGAAACGCTGCTGAAAGCCTGGGCCGCGCATGAGAGCTTCATCGACGGCTCGAACATGCGCGCCTGGCTGTTCACCATCCTGCGCAACGCCTATTTTACCGAGCTCAGACGCAAGCGGCGCGAGGTCGAGGATATCGACGGCAAGCACGCCGCCGCCATCGCCGTGGCGGGCGAGCAGTCCGGGCACCTCGACATGGCCGATTTCCAGAACGCGCTGGCGCGCCTGCCGCCGGATCAGCGCGAGGTGCTGACGCTGGTCGGCGCGTCGGGCTTTTCCTACGAGGAAGCCGCCGAGATCTGCGGCGTCGCGGTCGGCACCATCAAGAGCCGTCTCAACCGGGCGCGGGCTCGCCTCGCCGCCCTGCTGGCGATCGGCGAGGTTTCCGAGATCGGGCCGGACCGGGCGACGCTCGCGGCCACGGCGCCGCCGCATACGGGGGCGGGCCTGTAGCGCGGCTTCGGCGCGCTGTCGGCCCGGGGGGCTGGAACGCAGGCGGGGGGTGGTCATGGCGGGAGGGAAAATCCTTCGAGCCGTCCGGCTCCCGGGGCTGTTCAGGGGCGGGCGGTGCTTCGGCGCTCTCCACCCCGCCCGAATCCGCAACTGACGACAGGCCCCAGGGGCACCAGTGCCAGCGTCCCTCCGATCGCGCATCCTCCTGATCATGATCGCCGCGGTCGTGCCCGCGGCGATCGTCGTTTGCATGTTCGCCTATCAGTTCTACGACTCGGCCCGGCGCAGCCAGTTCGGCACGTTGGAGCGCAACGCCGACTTCCTGCTGTCCCGCCTCGACGCGCTGGTGCTCGGCACGACGCGGACCGCCGCGACGCTCGCTTCCTTCAGCCGGTTCGCCGTCGAGGACGAGGTCGGCTGCAAGCGCGACGCGGCCGCCATGCTCGGGCGCTACCGCAGCTATTCGGGGATCGCCGTGCTGAAGGACGGTGCCGTCTGGTGCGAGTTCCGCAAGCCGGGCACCGTCGCGATGGCGGAGGCGATCAGCCATATCGACCTCAAGATGATCCGCGACGACACGCCCATCGTCTCCATGGTGGTGCTGCCGGACGGCCGCCTGTCGCTCGCCGTGGCGGCGACGGGGATCGAGGCGGCGGCGCCCGGCGTCGCGGTGGTGCTGGCCGTCGACAATGCCGGCATCGCCGACGTGCTCGACGATTTCCGCAGCGCCCGCTCCAGCGTCGCCGCGCTCGCCGACCGCAGCGGCCGCATCCTCGTCACCCCTGCGGGCAGGGAAGGGGAGCCGATCTGGCCGGCCGAGCCGCTGACCGGGCAGGAGCAGCCGCACATCGTCTCCAGGCCCTCCGCCGAGGGCCGGGCCTCGATCTACACCGTCGCGAAACTGCCCTCTGCCGAGCTGTGGCTGCTGACCGCCCAGCGCGAAAGCGATGTCCTGGGCGCGCCGCTGCGCCAGTTCTCCGTGACGGCGCTGGCGCCGGTGGTGATGATCCTGGTCGCGGCCTTCGCCATCTGGATCGGCCTGCACGGCAGCGTGCTGCGCTGGGTGTCGGGCCTGCTCAAGGCGACGCGCGCCTATTCGGCCGGCGACCTGACCCGTCGCATCGGTGACGCCGCCACGGCCCCCCGCGAGTTCGCAGAGCTGGCCGGCGCCTTCGATGCCCTGGCCGACGGCATGGCGGAACGCACCCGCGACCTGGAGCAGGCCCTGGCGGCGCGCAACAGCTATATCCGCGAGATCCATCATCGCGTGAAGAACAATCTGCAGGTGATCGGTTCGCTCCTGGCGCTGCAGAAACGGGATCTGGCGGCCGACGACCGTGCCATCCTGCGCTTCCCGGAAGACCGTATCAATGCGCTCTCGGCCGCCTATCGGGCCTCCTATGCCATGTCCGAGGTCGGTCATGTGCCGATCGGCCAGGTGGTGCGCGACGTGTCGCATCGCCTGCAGAGCGGCGCCGAAGGCGGCCAGGCCCAATTCGTCTACGACTTCACCGGCGACGAGCTTGAGATCGACCTCGACACCGCAGTGTCGATCGCCATGCTGCTGGCCGAGATCCTGCCGGCCTATGCCGATGCCGCGGTGCATGGCGGCGCCATCGTGAGCATCGCCCTGGCGGCGACGCCGAAGACGCTCAGGCTCGACATCGCCGGCAGCGAGGAAACGGAGCGCCTCTCCGGACACCTGCCGCACCATCTCTCGCGCCGGTTCGTCCAGGCCTATCTGCGCCAGCTCCATGCCACGCTCGACGAGGCGATCCCGGGCCGCACCCGCATCGAGGCGCCGTTTCCGACGATCGGCGGCGGCAGGATGCCGGGGCTCCACGCCTGACCGCCGGGAACCTTTGGCGCTTCCGCGCGTAATTCCGGCGTGCACACCGCTGCAACGAGCTAGGGGATGGAGGTCTCGATGATGACCCGACCGATGCTTCGACGTTTTGCCGCCTGTTGTGCCGCCGCTGTCGTCGTCGCCGGCGCCGCCGTGGCGGATCACGGCGCCCGGCAGCCCGAAGCAGCCCGTCAGGCCGCACGGAGCAACGACATGGTGATGGCCGCGATCATGCGCGAGGCCCGCAACGGCAATCTGGTGGTATCGCGCGAGGTCGACGGGCGCATCGTGATCGACGCGGTGGCGCCGACGGGCGAGCCGGCCTCGCCGGCGCTGCGGGTCGCGGCGCTGCGCTGACGCCGGCCGGACCGGGTGGGCGGCTGCAGCACCGGGGGCCCGCTTGCCGGGCGGCTCCCGCCGGATCGGCGAAGGTCCCCGCCGGTCGTCGGCTGTGGAGGTGCGGGTCAGGTTCGGAGAGGACGCCCATGAACATCTTCTTTGCCATCGACTACCAGAGCCGGGCCGAGGCGGAGCGCGGCCTGGCGGAGGCGCGCCGCCTGCAGCGGGCCGGCCGGGAGCGGAGCACCGGCCTGACCATCCTCGACGCCGCGCCGGCGCAGGCCGACGACCATGAAGGGCCGGACGGGGAGCGGGCGAGCATCCTGGTGCTGGCCGCCGACACGGGCGAGGAGGCAGCGATCATCGCCGCCCTCGGCGCGCTCGGCGGCACCATCCGCCATGCCGCGATCGCGCCCTATGCCGGCTCGCATATCCGCGAGGGCGCCGGAGGGCGCCCGGCCCGCGCCGAGCCAGAGGTGGCCGACGCCGTGGCCTCGCTCGACCGAGGCTGAGCCGGAGACCGGCGTGAAGCGCCTGATCGTGACCCATCGGACGACCTACCGCTACGCCGAGGCGGTGGCGTTCGGGCCGCATCGCTTGATGCTGCGGCCGCGCGACAGCCACGAGATGAAGCTGACCAGCGCGACCCTGACCACGTCGCTGCCGGCGGAACTGGGTTGGACCTACGACGTGTTCGGCAACGTGGTCTGCACCGCGCGGTTCGAGGGGGCCGCCGACGAATTGTCGATCGAGAGCCGGCTGGAACTCGAGCGCTACCCCTCGGCCGGGCCCGAGTTCGTCACCGGCGCGGACGTGCCCTACCCCGTGCCCTATTCGCTCGACGAACGGGCCGACCTCGGCGCCTGCCTCGGCGGGGCGGGGGAGCCGTTCCCGCCCGACCTCGAGGCCTGGGCGAGCGCGGCGCCGGCCCGCCATCCCGGCGGCGCCATGGCGTTGCTGGAGGGGCTGTGCCGTGACATCCATGCCGGCTTCGCCTACGAGCCGCGCTACGAGGAGACCATGCGCGGCGCCGCCGAGACCTTCCGCCTGCGCCGTGGCGCCTGCCGCGACTTCGCCGCCCTCTTCATCGCCGTGGCCCGGCGGCTGGGATTCGGCGCCCGGTTCGTCTCCGGCTACCTGTTCGACCCGCCGGCGCCGGGCGGCGCCGGCCTGCAGGGCGCCGGAGCGACCCATGCCTGGGCGGACGTGTTCCTGCCGGGAGCCGGCTGGATCGAGTTCGACCCGACCAACGGGCTGATCGCCTCGGATCGCCTGATCCGCGTCGCCACGACCCGGGAACAACACCAGGCCAGCCCGATCGAAGGCTCGTTCGTCGGCACGCCCGGCGCCTTCGTCGGCCTGTGGGTCGGCGTGACGGTGGCGAGCGCCGGGCCGGCGCCGTCCGCCGCCTCGGCGGCATGAGGGTCAGGCTCCGGCCGGCGGCAGCTCGACGGTGAACAGCGTGCCGCCGCCGGTGCGGGCCGTGCAGGCCACCCGGCCGCCATGCCGCAGCGCGATCTGGCGCACCAGCGACAGCCCGAGGCCCCAGCCGCCGGCCGACTCGCTGCGCCCCGCCGGCCGGTAGAACGGCTCGAACACCCGCTCGCGCTCGCCCTCGGGAATGCCGGGCCCCTGATCGGCGACGCTGATGCGGGCACCGCCTCCGGCCGGCTCGACGATGATCTGGATCGGCGCACCGCCATGCTTGGCGGCGTTCTCCAGGAGGTTGCGGATCATGCGGCGCAGCAGGGTGGCGTCGCCGGTGATTTCCACCGGCGTGCCGAAGGCGGCGGCATCCACGTGGGCGGCCTCCTCGGCAGCGAGGCCGAGCAGGTCGATGGACGTGGCCGGGCCGGGCGGCACCCCGGGATGGTCCAGGCGGCTCGCCAGCAGGATCTCCTCGACCAGCTGGTCGATCTCGGCGAGGTTGCGGGTGATCTCCTCGCGCACGGACGGGACGGGGTGATCGGAGAACATCTCCACCGCCATGCGCATGCGCGCCAGCGGCGAGCGCAGCTCGTGGCTGGCATTGGCGAGCAGTCCCTTCTGGGCGGCGATCAGGCCTTCCACCCGCGCCGCCGCGGCGTTGAAGGTGCGCGCCACCACCGCCACCTCGTCGCTGCCGGTTTCGGGAACGCGCGTCGACAGGCGGCCGTCGCCCCAGGCGGCGGCGCCGGCCCGCAAAGCCTCGAGCCGCCGCGTCAGCCGGGCCGTGACCGGGAAGGCCGCCAGCCCGACGCCGCCGGCCACGATCGCCATCAGCGTCAGGATGCGCAGGCCGCGCTTGTGCGGTGGCCGCATGCGCGCCATCACCGTGCGGCCGTCGGGCAGGTCGACCCGCATGATGCGGTACTGCCAGCGGCCGCGCTGCTCGTCGTCCTCGCCGGGCAGCATCACCGGCTCGCCGCGCGATCCCGCCAGCTTGCCGGCCTTGTCGTAGATCGAGACGTCGGCGTCGACGGCCCTGCTGAGCTTTTCCAGGGCCTCGGCCAGCGCGCCGGGCGGTGCGTCGGCCCCGGGCAGGAGCATGTCGGTGAGCTGGATGCGAAAATCGCCGCGGCGCTCGTTGATGCTGTCGCCGGTCAGCCACCACAGCCAGCCCATCAGCATGGCGACGCTGACGAGGCTGGCCAGCAGCGTCAGGTAAACCTTCCAGAACAGGCGCTGGTGGACGAGCATCATGGCTCGCGGCTCTCCCCGGTGTTCTCCGTGCTCATTCGCCGTCCTGGCGCCGGGCGAAGACATAGCCGGCGCCGCGCACCGTCAGGATGCGGCGGGGATGCTTGGGGTCGTCCTCGATCGCGGCGCGGATGCGCGAGATATGCACGTCGATCGACCGGTCGAAGGCGTCAAGCTCCTCGCCCTTGACCAGGTCCATCAGCCGCTCGCGGTTCAGCACGCGGCCGGCATTGTCGGCAAGCGCCGCCAGGAGGTCGAACTGGTGGCTGGTCAGGGACCTCTCCTCGCCGTCGACGCGCACCTGGCGCGAGCCGCGGTCGATCTCGAGGCGGCCGAAGCGCATCGTGCCGGCCTCGTCCTGGGGCGCGGCGGTGCCGCGGCGGCGCAGGATGGCGCGCAGGCGCGCCAGCAGCTCGCGTGGATTGAATGGCTTGGGCAGGTAGTCGTCGGCGCCGATCTCGAGCCCGACGATGCGGTCGGTGTCGTCGCCGCGCGCGGTCAGCATCAGCACCGGCACGTCGGACTTGGCGCGCAGCAGGCGGCAGACCTCGAAACCGTCGATGTCGGGCAGCATCACGTCGAGGATGACGGCGTCGAAGGCGCCGCGGTCGATCGCCGCAATGCCCTCGGCGCCGGTCAGGCGGCGGTCGACCGTGAAGCCGGCCGCCGCCAGATAGTCGGACACCATGGCGGCGAGCCGCGCGTCGTCATCGACGATCAGAAGCCGTTCAACCATGGTGCCCCCGTCATGCCTGCAACTGCGATCCTCAGTTCTCGTCCGGCGCGTCGGGGCCGGGGCCGCTGTCGGGCCGCATGTCGTGGCCGCGGCGCTCGCTCCACGATCCGCGGTGTCCGCCCCACGGACCGCGCGGCTTCCACTGCTCGATCCGGTCGGCGAGCTTGACGCGCTGGTCCGGCGTCAGCACGTCCGCGGCATCCAGCACCGCGCCGACGAGAACCTTCGAGCGGGCGTCGAAGGCCGCGACCTGGTCTGCGCGCAGCTTCTCCACGGCGGCCCGGTCGATGGTCGGCGCCTTCAGCAGCTCCAGCGCCTGCTTGCGCATGGCCATGCGGCTCTCGCGATCGGGGGCGACCTGGTCGAAGCTGCGGGCGACGATGTCGTGGATCTTGGTTTCCTGGTCGGACGTGGCGCCAACCGAGTCGAGCGCCCGCAGCACGATGGCCTGGATACGTTCGAGGCGCGGGCCGCCGTGCCAGCCGCCCATCTGGCTGGACGCGGCGGCGGCAAGGCCGCCGGCGCCCAGCGCCACGCCAAGGACCAGCGCGCCGCCGACGAGGGCGGTGCGCCCCAGGCCGAGGCGTCGTGTCCTGGCGGGAATGGCGGGGGCGGGGGAGGTCTGGGATTGGTTCATCTCGGTCATGGTGGTCTCCTGCATCGGCGGCGCCGCAGCGCTGCGTTGAAGGGAGACTAGGATGACGAGGTTTCGGGAAATCCGGGCGAATGTAAAGAAAGATGAAGCGCTTCACCTGGCCTCGCCGCCGCCCCGCCGTGCCGCTGCGGCGACGGCCGGCCTTCGCCGGAACGGCGGAGAAGCCGGAGCGGTGTTCCGGCCGCAAGGCCCCGAGGCGAAGTATCGCGGGAGGAAAAACCGGGCGGACAGCTTTTGTTCCTCAATTGTTTTCTGTATGCAGTGTCTGCATGAACTCTCGCTGGGGAGCCCCGGATCGTTCCGCCACCGACCGGTGCCTTCGCCCGGCGGCGGCGTTGCGCCGGACGGCGGTGCGGAGCCGCCGATGATGGCGAGGAAGTGATGGACGACAAGGAACGAGTTTTGTCGGCAAGACGGCAGACGGCCGAGGAGCGGGACAGGGAACGCGGCTACGCCATCAGCTACAAGCAGCTTGGCCTGGCCTTCATGGCCGAGGGCTTCGTGATCGCCGCGAGCCTGTACGGCGCCTATCTCTTCGCCCTGCAGTACGGTCACAACGACATCGAGATCAGGATGATGATGCTGGCCCCGATCGGCTATGCCATCATCGAACTCGCCCGCGTGCCGCTCGCCCTGGCGGTGCGGACCCAGCCCAACGTGATCTGGAAGGTCGTGGCGCTGATCGGCGTGCTGTGCGCCGCCGGCGTGACCGTCAAGTCCATGTCCCAGCTCGGCGAGATCATGTTCCGCCCGCGCCTGATCGACGTGGTGCAGGCCAAGCAGGGCCTGGTCGCCGCCCGGAACGATCAGGAGTCGCTGGGAGCGAAGATCGCCGCCGCCCAGAAGATCGTCGACCAGAACCAGGCCCAGCTCAGCGAGGCGGAGGCGCGGGTCAAGACCGTCAACGAGCAGATCGGCCAGCTCCCGCCGCCGACATGCTCGCCGTTCCAGCGGACCGACAAGCACGGCCGCACGGTCAAGAGCCAGATCTGCTCCAAGGACCAGCGCGCGCCGGTCCTGGCGGCGAGCCTGGAGAAGGCGCAGGCCGACCGCGACGCCGCCGCCAAGGCGCTCGACGACGCGCGGGCCGGGCGCGGCGCCCTCGATCCGGAGGCGACGGACAAGGCCGTCACTGCGGCGGAGCTGGCGCACCGCAAGGCGGTGATGAACTCCCAGCTCCATTCCTTCACCGCCATGGCCTTCGGCGTCGACCCGACCGACATCACCGACGGCCAGATCCACACCTTCCTGCGCCTGTTCGTGTTCCTGCCGGCGATCTTCGTGTCGCTGGCGGCGACGCTGCTGGCCATGACCGCCGTGCGGCGGATCAAGACCCTCGGCACCGTGACCATTCCCGACGGCGCCATGGAAAGCCTGATCGGCCCCTTCGCCAACGAGGTCATGGCCCGCGCCGCCGCGGCCTCGGAGCAGCGGGTGGTGCAGATGATGGAAGCGGCCGCCAAGCTGCCGCCGCCCGCTGCGATGATCGAGGCGATCGCCGCCAAGGTGGCGGCGGCGGGCGAGCCGGAGCAGTCCAAGCCCGACGCGCCGGCTGCGACGGCCGAGCCGGAGCCGCAGGATCCGGTCGCCGCCGCGGCTGAAGCGCCCGCCTCCGCCACGGCGGCGGAACCCGCCGAAGCTGCGGCGCCGGCCGGCGCCGCCGACACGGCGGAGGCTCCCGCCGCCGCCGCGGTCGAGCCTGCTGCCGAGGCTCCTGCGGAAGCCGCGGCGGACCCGGCCGACGACGGCAAGCCGGACGAGGCGGACATCCGGCCGCCCGGCAACGCCCATGCCGATGCGGTGATCATCCCGCTCCCGCCGCATGTGCATCCGCTCGCCGGGCACGAGGGCGAACCGGCCCAGGCGAAGACGCGCAGGATGGCTGGAGACGCGTGATGGAAGTCCCCGCAACGCCCGAGAACCGTGCCCTGGCATCGGCGATCCAGGGCCGGCTCAAGGCCGACTCCCGTCAGATCACCGCCAATGCGACCTTCTGGAGGGCGCTCGGCGTCGGCGGCGGCCTCTGCCTCGCCGGCATCGGCATCGGGGCCGCCCTGTTCGGCTATTCCTATGTCACCGACGGCACCACCTCGGCCGACCGCATCGCCGAGGCGATCACCCGGGCCCTGCGCGACACCACCTTCAAGGCCACCGGTGAGGTCGCGCTGGACACCCGGGGCGCCAGCATCCGCATGGAGGACGGCAAGGTGACGCTCGACCAGCCGGCCATGGTCCAGCTCGATCCCGGCGCGACGGTCAGGGTGGAAGGCGGCAAGCCCGTCGACGTGCCCAGGCCGGTGTCGGAGCAGCTGACGCCGCCGAAGGCATCGCGCGGCCCGGACGTCGCGACGACCTTCACGATCTTCAAGACGGTGAAGTTCGGCACCGGGGTCGTCGTCACCGGCTGGGTGTTCTCGTCGAGCGACCAGCCGGCACCGTCGACGCAGTTCTGCTACTTCGGCGAGGACGCGGGCACGGACGGGACCTCGCTGCGCTTCGACCTCGCGCAGAACGGCATCCTGACCACGGCCTCGGCGCCGGCTGCGCTCGGCGCCTTCGATATCAGGCTCGCCGGCCGGCAATGCGTGTGGTTCGACGGTGGAGCGACGCGGACGGCGCTGTGACGGGGCCGGCGCCCGGCTATCGCGGGGCGCGCTTGGCGAGAATGCGCTGCAGGGTGCGCCGGTGCATCGCCAGGCGCCGGGCCGTCTCCGAGACGTTGCGGCCGCACAGCTCGTAGACCCGCTGGATATGCTCCCAGCGCACCCGGTCGGCCGACATCGGATTTTCCGGCAGGTCCGGCTTGTGGCCGGACTCGGCCATCAGGGCGGCATGGATCTCGTCGGCGTCCGCGGGCTTGGCCAGGTAGTCGAAGGCGCCGAGCTTCACCGCCGTGACCGCGGTGGCGATGTTGCCGTAACCGGTGAGGATGACGCCGCGGGCGTCGGGACGCTTGGTCTTCAGCCGGGAGATCACGTCGAGGCCGGAACCGTCGGCCAGCTTCATGTCGATGACCGCGAAGGCGGGAGCGGCCTCCTCGACCTTGGCGATGCCCTCGGCGACGCTGTCGGCCGTGGTGACGGCGTAGCCCCGGGTCTCCATGGCGCGGGCCAGTCTCTGCAGGAAGGCCTTGTCGTCGTCGACGATCAGCAGGGACGGGTCGGGCGAAATCGGTGCGGCAGGGGTCATGACGCGGGAACTCCATCGCCGGAGGCGAAGCATGGGCCGGATTGCTCCGGGTCGAGGGCGGGCGGATCACTGAAGCACCCGGCGGCGCAAGGTCTCACACTGTGACATAGAGACGCAAGATCGGCCGACGGCATCGGCGGAAACATCGGCAAGGGTCAGATCCGGTCTTCGGTGAGGGTGTTGTGCCGTTCGAACTCGCTGCGCGGCCATTCCAGGCGGACGGTCGCACCCGTCTGGGGCAGCGTGCGGTTGGCCAGCGAGATGGTCGCGCCGGAGCGCTCCAGCAGCGTCTTGGCGATGAAGAAGCCGAGGCCGAGGCCGCCGCCGGGCTGTCCGGGAGCGCGTTGCCGCCGGCGGGTGATGTAGGGATCGCCCAGGCGGCCGATGACGTCGGCCGGAAAGCCCGGGCCGTCATCGGCGACGACGATCGAGACGAAGTCCGCGTTCCAGTTCGCGGCGATGGTGACGCTGCTGCTGGCGAAGTCCACCGCATTCTCGACGATGTTGCCGAGGCCGTAGAGCAGGCCGGCATTGCGCGCGGCGGCGGGCTCGTTGCGGCGATCGCCCTCCAGCGCCACGCTGATGTCGATGCCGAAGTCGCGATGGGGGGCGACGACGTCCTCGATGATATGGGCAAGGTCGAGCAGGCTGAACGGCGCCGAGCCTTCCTGGCCGAGGGAGGAGAGCTTGCCGAGGATCTCGCGGCAGCGCTGCACCTGGCTGCGCAGCAGGCGGACGTCGTCGGCGAGCTCGCCCTGCCCGGCGATGCTCGCCTCCATCTCCTTGGCGACGAGGGCGATGGTGGCGAGCGGCGTGCCGAGCTCGTGTGCGGCGGCGGCCGCCAGACCGTCGAGCTGGGAGAGGTGCTGCTCGCGCGCAAGCGCCAGCTCCGTGGCGCTGAGCGCGTTCGACAGGAGCCGTCCTTCCTCCGCCACGCGCCAGGCATAGACGCTGATGAAGGCAATGCCGAGCAGCACCGAGAACCACATGCCGACGACGAGCAGCAGCGGCAGATCCAGGGTCTCGCCGGGGTACCAGGGCAGCGGCAGGTGCCAGCGGATCAGCGCGGTGGCGCAGGCCACGGCCAGGGCGCCGAGCACCAGGGTCAGGACCGGCGGCAGCGACGTCGCCGAGATCAGCACCGGCGCGAGGAACAGGAAGGCGAACGGGTTCTGCAGGCCGCCGGTCAGGGACAGCAGCAGCGCCAGCTGGACGATGTCGAAGGCCAGGAAGGTGGCGGCGCGCGGTGGGTCCATGCGCTGCGTCGCCGGATAGCGCATGCCCAGCACAACGTTCACCCCGGCCGACGCGCCGATCAGCGCCAGGCATTCGGCCAGGGGCAGCGGGAAGCCGAGGCCGAATTGCACGGTCAGCACGGCCGAGACCTGGCCGATCAGCGCCAGCCAGCGCAGGCGGATCAGCGTGCCGAGGCGCAGCGTGTGCAGGGTGAAGTCGGCTTCGGTCGCGTGCGTGGGATGCATGGTCCGTCCTGGGCGTCGATCGCCGACCGGCAGTCGGCGCGGCCCCGTCTTCCCGTCCGGAGCGCCGCGGCGATTCACCGATCCGCCGCCAACCCTAAGCAGAAAACCGGGCTTCGCCCATGGGGCAGGCGGAAAATACCGGTCGGGAGGCCGGGGGGACCCGAGCGGGGTGCCGCCCCTATACAGCTTCGCGCGCCCGCGCTAAGGAAGCCGCTATCGGATCGAGGTCTTCTGGAAGGTGAGCGGCATGGTGGCGGTCAGCGATCGGCT
This sequence comes from Labrys sp. Lb11, assembly GCF_057554225.1. Lineage (NCBI taxonomy): Bacteria > Pseudomonadati > Pseudomonadota > Alphaproteobacteria > Hyphomicrobiales > Xanthobacteraceae > Labrys > Labrys sp. Lb11. Next base: position 466,071 of record NZ_BAAJOT010000002.1, on the reverse strand, counting down.
GGTGACGGTGTTCGGCGGATCGGGCTTCATCGGGCGCCACGCGGTGCGCTCGCTCGTCCAGCGCGGCTATCGCGTGCGCGTTGCCGTGCGGCGGCCGGATCTGGCGAGCTATCTGATGACGGCGGGGGCCGTCGGACAGGTCAATGCCGTTCAGGCGAATCTGCGCTATCCGGAATCGATCGAGGCGGCGGTCGAGGGCGCTGTCGCCGTGGTCAACCTCGTCGGCATCATGCACGAGCGCGGCCGCAACAGCTTCGAGGCGACCCAGGCCTTCGGCGCCGGCGCCGTGGCGCGGGCGACCAAGGCGGCCGGCATCGGCACGCTGGTGCACATGTCGGCGATCGGCGCCGATCGCCATTCGGCGGCCGGCTATGCCGTGAGCAAGGCCAAGGGCGAGGAGGCGGTGCTTGCCGCCATGCCGGAGGCGGCGATCCTGCGTCCGTCGGTGGTCTTCGGCCCGGAGGACGACTTCTTCAACCGCTTCGCCGCCATGGCCCAGGTTTCGCCGGTGCTGCCGCTGGTCGGCGGCGGGGAGACGAAGTTCCAGCCGGTGTTCGTCGGCGACGTGGCCGAGGCGATCGCGACCGGAGTCGACGGACGGCTGGCGCCGGGCGCGACCTATGAGCTCGGCGGCCCGGATGTGCTGAGCTTCCGCCAGATCCTGGAACTGGTGCTGAAGGTGACGAACCGCTCGCGCCTGCTGGCGCCGCTGCCTTTCGGCCTGGCGGGGCTGCTCTCGCGCTTCACCCAATATCTGCCGAACCCGCCGCTGACCCCCGGCCAGGTGACGCTCCTGCGGCACGACAACGTCGTCTCGGCGGAGGCGGCGGCGCACAAGCGTACCCTGGACGGCATCGGCATCGTGGCGACCTCGGTCGAAGCCGAGGTGCCGACCTATCTGTGGCGTTTCCGCAAGGCCGGCCAGTTCGAGAAGATGCCGGCCTGAGGCAGGGATCGGGGGCGTCCGCCGCCCTCGCGCCGTACGACCCGCGAAAGAGCGCGAAAAAGCCTTCTCCCGCAGCGGCGACGGATGGGTGTGGCGGACAGGCGCAAGTCCGTGCTCGGCCGGCACGACGGTCGTGCGGCTCTGTTCGCGATCGAGCCTTGCGGACTGCGCCCCGACTGCGCCGGGGCGCCTTCCCGACCTTCGTCGGAGAAGGTTCTTTCGCCCTTTCCTGCTTTCGCCTCAGCCGAAGACGGTGAGCGCGATCAGGCCGAGGACGCCGACGACGATGCGCCACCAGCCGAACACCGCAAGGCCGCGCTTGGAGACGAAGTCCAGCAGCGTCTTGACCACGAACCAGCCGGAAATGAAGGCGGCGACGAAGCCGACGGCGATCAGGCCGCCGTCGGTAAAGCTGATCGTCTTGTAGCTCTTGGCCAGGTCGAAGACGAAGGCGCCGAGCATGGTCGGCATGGCCAGGAAGAAGGAGAATTCCGCCGCCGAGCGTTTGTCGGCGCCGAGCAGCATGGCGCCGACAATGGTGGCGCCCGATCGCGACACGCCCGGGATCATCGACAGGCACTGGAACAGGCCGATCTTGAAGTAGACCGGCAGCGGCATGACGTAGGCGTTGGCGAAGCGCTTCTGCAACGGCATCTCGTCGACGGCGATCAGCACCAGGCCGCCGGCGATCAGGGCGTAGCAGACGATGGCGACGTTGAAGAGATATTCCTTGATGAAGCCGTGCAGCAGCGCGCCGACGACCGCCGCCGGCAGGAAGGCGAGCAGCACGCCGAGGACGAAGTGCCGTGCCTCCGGATCCCTGGGCAGGGCGACGGCGATGCGCCAGAGGCGTTCGGCATAGATCGCCAGCAGGGCCAGGATGGCGCCGAGCTGGATCAGGATCTCGAAGCTGGCGCTGCCCTCGAAGCGCAGGAAATGCGCGGCGAGCAGCAGATGTCCGGTGGAAGAGACGGGGATGAACTCGGTCAGGCCCTCGACGATGCCGAGGATGATGGCTTCTGCCACGTCGAAGAGGGTCATGCAGGCTCCGCGCGTCCGTCCGGTCGAATCGTATCGCTCATGCATACCGGGCTTTGCTTTACGCCGTAACAAAGCTGTGTGCCGGCTTGCACGAAATTCGAAACGAATTCATGTCAACATGGCGGGGTTTCGGCGGAGGATGTTCGGGCCGGGCACGGGATTGCGATGTCGGAGCGGTTCCTGGACAGGATCGGCGGCAGGATTGCCGCAATGCTCGACAAGCCCATCAAGGGCTACCAGCCTTCGACGCCGCCGGATGCCGAGGCCCTGGCTTTCTCGCTCAGGCCGGCCGACGTGATCCTGGTCGAAGGCAACAGCCGCGTTTCTTCCGTGATCAAATACCTCACCCAGTCCACCTGGTCGCATGCGGCGATGTATGTCGGGCCGGTGGCCGGCCGGGCCGAGGCGAATGGCGAGCAGCATGTCCTGATCGAGGCCAATCTCGGCGAGGGCGTCGTCACCGCGCCGCTGTCGAAATATCGCGAGGCGCATGTGCGCGTCTGCCGGCCGATCGGGATCAACGTGCAGGACCGTGCCCGGGTCGTGGCCTACATGCTCGCCCATCGCGGGCTCGACTACGACGTGAAGAACATCACCGACATGATGCGCTATCTCGTGCCCCTGCCGGTGCCGACACGTTGGCGACGGCGGATGATCGCCATGGGGTCGGGCGAGCCGACGCGGACCATCTGCTCCACCCTGATCGCCCAGGCCTTCGAGAGCGTGCGCTACCCCATCCTGCCGCTGGTGGAGACCACGAGCGAGTATTCCCGCCGCGAGATCCTGCATATCCGGCATCATTCCCTGTTCGCACCGCGCGACTTCGACCTGTCGCCCTATTTCGCCGTGATCAAGCCGACCATCGAGCGTGGCTTCGACTACAAGGCCATGGTCTGGGGCGGGGATGACGCGCAGGTCGCCGAGGAAAGCTGAGCCGCAACGACATGCGGGGCGAGGCGCATGGCGCCGTGGCGCCCGCAGCGCGTCGCGACTCTTGCGGAGCTTCGGGCCCATGGCCGGAGACCGGTTACCGCGGAGAAACCGGAAAGCGCAGGAGCGGGCGTAATCCGCGTTGGCAATGGAGGCCCCGCTCCATACAGTCCGGCCGGCAACTGCCAAGAAGGAGTTTTCTCGATGCGGCTCTATTTCAAACCGGGCGCCTGCTCGCTCTCGTCCAGGATCATCCTGACCGAGCTCGGCCTGCCCCATGAGGCGGTCAAGGTCGACACCGCCGCCGGTCGGACCGAGACCGGCGCCGACTATCGTGCCATCAATCCCAAGGGCTATGTCCCGGCCCTCGAACTCGCCGACGGCACGGTCATCACCGAAAACCCTGCGATCCTGCAATATCTCGCCGACAGCCATCCGGGCGCGGCGCTGGCCCCGGCCAACGGCACGCTGGAGCGCGTGCGCCTGCAGGAATGGCTGAATTTCATCGCTTCGGAACTGCACAAGGCCTATTCCCCCTTCTTCGGTGGCCAAAAGCCGGAAGGAGCGGACCGGGAGAAGGCCGAGGCCCGCCTCGGCCGGCGCATCGACGACATCGAGCGCGCCCTTTCCGACGGCCGAGCCTTCATCCTCGGCGACGGGTTCAGCGTGGCCGACGCCTATCTCTTCGTCGTGCTGAACTGGTCGAACTTCATCGGCGTCGACCTGGCGCGCTGGCCGCACGTCTCCGCCTACATGGCGCGCGTGGCCGCCCGCCCCGCCGTGCACGCTGCCCTGGTGCGCGAGGGCCTGGCCAAGGAGGCCGCTGCTTGATCGTGGCGGCCGTGGGGCCGGCTACGCCGCGGGCGCCACGGCCGCCTTGTCCTGCAGGGCGGCCTTGCGGGCCGGCCGGGGGGCGATCCAGGCCCAGGCGGGGCGCTCGAACAGGAAGCGCAGCGGCGTGCGCCGGATGGCGAAGTAGACCAGCAGCGGCAGCGCCACCGAGACCGCGGTGATCAGCAGCGACAGGACGCCGAGGTCGCCGATCAGGCCGAATTTGAGGAAGACCGTGCGCAGGATCGCCATGGGCACGAAGAAGGCGAGATAGATCACCAGCGAGTGCTGGCCGCACAGGCGCAGCGCCCCCAGCCAGTCGATGCTCGACAGCAGCACGCCGACGGCGACCACGGCACCCGCGCCGGCGAGGCCGAGCACGAGGCCGATCCCCGGCATATGGGCGATGCCCATCGCCACCAGGGTGCCGTTGACCAGCGCCCAGGCGGCCAGGCCGAGGAGGGCCGGGCCGCGATGGCGCGCCACGGCCTCGGCGAAGCGGAAGACCTGGGGCGCGGCGTAGTAGCCGACCAGGAAGAACACCAGGCGTTCACAGAACTCGTTGATCATGAACAGGCCGGAGGCTTCCAGCCAGGCCGTGTCGCGCGGCACCACCTGCAGCAGCGCCGCGGCGCCGAGCACCAGGGCCGGCGGCAGGGGGCGGGCGAGCTTGGTCAGCACGAAGAAGATCGGCAGCATGTAGATGAACCACAGCGTGCCGGGCGGATCCCAGACCATGGCCAGGAGATCCCAGCCGGCGGCGGCGAGGTTGCCGGCGGCATAGGCGGGATAGATGTCCTTCATGGCCCACTGGATCAGGGCCCACAGGACGTAGAAATAGAGGAAATGCACCACCTTGCGGTCGAGATAGGTGCGCCAGTCGCGGCCGATGACCCTGGCCAGGAACAGGCCCGAGATCATGAAGAAGTCGGGCATGCGGAAGGGCCTGGCGAACTCGATGGCCGCGTTGAGCCAGCTCACCTCCCCGGCGGCCTTCTCGACGCCGAGCGTGGTGTGCATCATCACCACCATGATGATGCAGATGCCCTTGGCGTAGTCCACCCAAGGAACCCGCCCCTCATCCCCGACGGGGACACCCGTGCCGCCGCTTGCCGTGCTCATCTCAGCTCCTGTCCCAGTGAGGGACGATAGGGCCCAAAATGTCAACGCGGTCGCAAGCGCTGCACCGGAACCGCGCGGCGCCGGGCCGGAATCGCGCGGTTTCGGCGATCAGGGTGAACGAAGGGTTGACGCGCGGCCGGAACCGCCGCGTCAGCCCCGCAGCGTCGCGCCGGTCTTCCTGGCGACCTCCGCGACGATCCGGCCGGCGACGGCCTCGATCTCGGCGTCGGTCAAGGTCTTCTCGCGCGGCTGCAGCGTCACCTCCACGGCGACCGACTTGCGGTCGGGCTCGATGCCCTTGCCTTCGTAGATGTCGAAGACGTCGATGCCGGCCACCAGCTTCTTGTCGGCGGCCTGCGCCGCCTTGACGATGTCGGCGGCCTTGACCGAACGGTCGACCACGAAGGCGAAGTCGCGCGTCACCGGCTGGAAGGGCGAGATCTCCAGCGCACCCCTGGTCTTGGTCGGCTTGGGCTTGGCGAGCGGGATCTGGTCGAGGATCACCTCGAAGGCGGCGAGGGGCCCTGCGGCGTCGAGCCCTTCCAGCGCGGCGGGATGCAGTTCCCCGAACCAGCCGATCACGGTCTGCGGACCGAGCTGGATGGTGCCGGAGCGGCCGGGGTGGAACCAGGCCGGGCCGCCCGGGACGATCTGCAGCTTGTCGACGGGCGCGCCGAGAGCGGCCAGCAGCGCCAGCGCGTCCTGCTTGGCGTCGAAGACGCCGGCGGGCGCCGCCGGGGCGGACCAGTGGCGGCCGCTGCCGCCGGGCCGGGCGAGGCCGCGGCGCACGCCCGTGGCGGCGATCTTCTGGTCCTCCGGCTTGTCGCCGCGGAAGACCTGCCCGACCTCGAACAGGGCGACGTCGCCATTGCCGCGGTCGGCATTGCGCTGGGTGGCCGCGACCAGGCCCGGGATCAGGCTCGGCCGCATGTCGGAGAGGTCGGCGGCGATCGGATTGGCGAGCGCCAGCTCCGGCTGGCCGCCGCCGAACAGCACGGCCTGCGCCCTGGAGATGAAGGACCAGGTGACGCCCTCCATCAGGCCGCGGGCGGCCAGCGCCCGCTTGGCCAGGCGCGTACGCTTCTGGATCGGGGTCAGCACCGGGGCCGGGACATGGGGGGCGCGCGGCAGCGGCGTCACCGGGATGGTGTCGACCCCGACGATGCGCATCACCTCCTCGACGAGATCGGCCTTGCCGTGCACGTCCGGCCGCCAGGTCGGCGGCGTCACCGCCAGGCCGGCGTCGGCATCCGCGATCTCGAAGCCGAGCGAGGCGAGGATGCGCCGGATGTCGGCGGCGGAGGTGTCGAGGCCGGTGAGGCGGGCGACCTCGCCGGCGGGGAGGGCGATCGGCCCGGCCCGGCCGGGCACGGCGCCGGCCAGCGTCACCGCGGTCGGCGTGCCGCCGCACAGCTCCAGCACCAGCGCCGTCGCCAGGTGCAGGCCCGGGACGGTGAAGGCCGGGTCGGCGCCGCGCTCGAAGCGGTAGCGCGCATCGGTGTTGATGCCGAGCGAGCGGCCGGTGCGGGCGACGTTGAGCGGCTCCCACAGCGCCGATTCGATCAGCACGTCGGTGGTGCCGGCGTCGCAGCCGGAATGCTCGCCGCCCATGATGCCGGCGATGGATTCGACGCCGTCGTCGTCGGCGATGACGCACATGCTGTCGTCGAGCGCATAGGTCCGGCCGTCGAGGGCCAGGATGCTCTCGCCGGCCCGGGCGCGGCGCACGACCAGGTTCCCGGCGACCTTGGCGGCGTCGAACACGTGCAGCGGCCGGCCGCGGTCGAAGGTGACGTAATTGGTGATGTCGACCAGGGCGTTGATCGGCCTCAGACCGATGGCCGTGAGGCGGCGCTGCATCCAGTCCGGCGAGGGGCCGTTCCTCACCCCGCGCACCAGGCGCAGAGCGAAGGCCGGGCAGAGCGGCGGCGTGTCGCCGAAATCGAGGCTGACCGCGACCGGGCAGGGCCCCTCGCCGGGGATGGCGGCCACCGGCGGGGTCTTCAGCGTGCCGAGGCCGGCGGCGGCGAGGTCGCGGGCGATGCCGGCGACACCGGTGCAGTCCGGCCGGTTCGGCGTCAGGTTGATCTCGATCAGCGGGTCGTCGAGGCCGGCCCAGGCGGCATAGGCGGCGCCGACCGGCGCGTCGGCCGGCAGGTCGATGATGCCGTCATGGTCGTTGGAGATCTCCAGCTCGGCGCCTGAGCACAGCATGCCGCGGCTCTCGACGCCACGGATCGAGCCGATGCCGAGCGTGATGTCCTTGCCGGGAATGTAAGTGCCGGGCGGCGAGAACACCGACTTCATGCCGGTGCGGGCATTGGGAGCGCCGCAGACCACCTGCACCGGATCGCCCGAGCCGGTGTCGACCATGCAGACCCTGAGCTTGTCGGCATTGGGATGCTGCTCGGCCGAGACGACGTAGGCGATGGTGAAGGCGCCGAGCGCCTTGGCCCGGTCCTCGACCCGCTCGACCTCCAGCCCGATGCGCGTCAGCGTCTCGACGACGGACTCCAGCGAGGCGTCGGTGTCGAGGTGGTCCTTCAGCCAGGAAAGCGTGAATTTCATCGGTCGGGCCAGGTTCGGAAATGGGTTGCGCCAGCCGATAGCGCGTTGGGAAGACAGATGCAAAGGGATGCTGGCGCGTGCCAGCCATCGCAGGCTGGCGAGAGCCCTCTCTTTCCACTAGCTTTTCCCGATATTTTCGACTATAGGCCCGCCAGCTTGGCGATGTGCCCGGCCTAGACCCCGCTTCCGCTGACCCTCCTGGACGACATCCCGGCCGGGCCGACGTGAAAGACGGTACACGGATTTCCCATCCGTTCCCTCGTCGCAAGACGGACCTTCGCCCCGCGCCCGGCGCGGCGGCGTGCTTTTGAAAGGACTTCCCGATGTCGATCACGGCCGAGCGCAAGGACGCGCTCATCAAGGAGTTCGGCGCCAAGCCGGGCGATACGGGTTCGCCCGAGGTGCAGGTTGCCATCCTCACCGAGCGGATCGTCAACCTTACGGGCCATTTCAAGACCCATACGAAGGACAACCACTCGCGGCGCGGCCTGCTGAAGCTGGTGGCCCTGCGCCGCTCGCTCCTGGACTACCTGAAGTCCCGCGACGAGGGCCGCTACAAGGCGGTCATCGAGCGGCTCGGCATTCGTCGTTGATCGACGGCCTTTCCAAAGACAACCGGGCGTGGCGGCATGGGGCCGCCCCGTCTTCTATCCGACCGGACGCGCGGCATGCCATGGCAGGATCGCGGGACGCAACTCTCGGAACCCCTTCGCGGTCCGGGGGCGCGTCGCGCCGTCTTGCGCATGGCTTTGTTGCGTTGGGCCCTGCCGTATGAACGGCCAGGCGCGTCCGGTCGACGCCAATCGACAGGATGATCAGATGTTCACCATATATCGCGAAGAACTCGACTGGGCCGGCCGCAAGCTCACCCTCGAGACCGGCAAAGTCGCCCGCCAGGCCGACGGCGCGGTCCTCGCCACCTATGGCGAGACCACCGTGCTCGCCACGGTCGTCTCTGCCAAGCAACCCAAACCCGGCCTCGACTTCTTCCCCCTGACCGTCAACTACCAGGAAAAGGCCTTCGCGGCGGGCCGCATTCCCGGCGGCTACTTCAAGCGTGAGGGCCGCCCCTCCGAGCGTGAGACGCTGATCTCCCGCCTGATCGACCGGCCGATCCGTCCGCTTTTCGTGGATGGCTATCGCAACGAGACACAGGTGATCATCACCGTGCTCTCGCACGACCTCGTCAACGACACCGACGCCCTGTCGATGGTCGCTGCCTCCGCGGCGCTGACCCTGTCGGGCGTGCCGTTCATGGGGCCGATCGGCGGCGCCAGCGTCGGCTACATCAACGGCGAGCTCAAGCTCAACCCGACCATCGACGAGATGAAGGAATCCTCGCTCGAGCTCGTGGTCGCCGGCACCGCCGACGCCGTGCTGATGGTGGAATCGGAAGCCAAGGAATTGTCCGAGCAGACCATGCTCGAGGCGGTCATGTTCGGCCATCGCGGCTTCCAGCCGGTGATCGAGGCGATCATCCGCCTGGCCGAGAAGGCCGCCAAGGAGCCGCGCGATTTCCAGCCGGCCGACCATTCGGCCGCGGAGAAGGCGGTGCTGGCCCTGATCGAGGACGATCTGCGCGCCGCCTACTCGATCACCGCCAAGCAGGAGCGCTACGCCGCCGTCGACGCGGCCAAGGCCAAGGTCGCCGCGCATTTCCTGCCCGAGGGCGTCGAGAACCCGACCTTCTCCAAGCAGGAGATCGGCGAGGTCTTCCACGACCTGCAGGCCAAGGTCGTGCGCTGGAACATCCTCGACAAGGGCGTGCGCATCGACGGCCGCGACGTCAAGACCGTGCGCCCGATCGTGGCTGAAGCCGGCTTCCTGCCGCGCACCCACGGCTCGGCCCTGTTCACCCGCGGCGAGACGCAGGCCCTGGCCGTGGCGACCCTCGGCACCGGCGAGGACGAGCAGTATGTCGACAGCCTGGAGGGGACGTACAAGGAGCGCTTCATGCTCCATTACAACTTCCCGCCCTACTCGGTCGGCGAGGCCGGCCGCATGGGTTCGCCCGGCCGCCGCGAGATCGGCCACGGCAAGCTCGCCTGGCGCGCCATCCGGCCGATGCTGCCGCCGGCGCACGAGTTCCCCTACACCATCCGCGTCGTCTCCGAGATCACGGAGTCGAACGGCTCCTCGTCGATGGCGACGGTGTGCGGCACCTCGCTGGCGCTGATGGATGCGGGCGTGCCGCTGCGCGCGCCGGTCGCCGGCATCGCCATGGGCCTGATCCTGGAAGGCGAGCGCTTCGCGGTGCTCTCCGACATCCTCGGCGACGAGGATCATCTCGGCGACATGGACTTCAAGGTGGCGGGCACGCAGAACGGCGTCACCTCGCTGCAGATGGACATCAAGATCGCCGGCATCACCGAGGAGATCATGCGCGTCGCCCTCGACCAGGCCAAGGACGGGCGCCTGCACATCCTCGGCGAGATGGCCAAGGCCTTGACCGGCGCGCGCGCCGAGCTCGGCGAGCATGCGCCGCGCATCGAGGTGATCCAGATCCCGGTCGACAAGATCCGGGAAGTGATCGGGTCCGGCGGCAAGGTGATCCGCGAGATCGTCGAGAAGACCGGCGCCAAGGTCAACATCGAGGACGACGGCACGGTGAAGATCGCCTCGGCCTCGGGCACGGCGATCAAGGCGGCGATCAACTGGATCAAGTCGATCGCCTCCGAGCCGGAGCTGAACATGATCTATGACGGCACGGTGGTGAAGACCACGGACTTCGGCGCCTTCGTCAACTTCTTCGGCGCCAAGGACGGCCTGGTTCACATCTCCCAGCTTGCCGCCAGCCGCGTCAACAAGGTCACGGACGTGGTCAAGGAAGGCGACAAGGTCAAGGTCAAGCTGCTCGGCTTCGACGAGCGCGGCAAGGTGCGCCTGTCCATGAAGGTCGTCGACCAGAAGACCGGCGAGGATCTGGAAAAGAAGTCCGAGGGCCAGGCGGCCGAGTAAGTCCCGCCGGCCATCGCGACGAACGACAGCGGGCGGCCTTCGGGCCGCCCTTTTTCTATGCGCGCCCGGGCCTTCGCTGAAGGCCCGGGCGCTTGTCGTTCATATCCTTGGTTGAATCCGCTGAGTTGGAACGTCTCCCGGTTGGCAAACCTCTGGTTCATCCGAATTCGCGGTAATTTCATAAGATTATAGTTAAAATGTCTGAAAATTTGAATGAAACTCGGCTAAGCCGGGCAAAATCGGGATAAAATCGCGCGATCCGGGGGCATTTTGCCGGCCAATACACGGCCACGGCCACGACCGTGGCGGGCCGCGCGATAGCGCAGGCAGCGCCCGACTGGTATGGTCTACATCTAGTAAACGAGGCCATAGTGTGATGTCGGTCCCGCGGGTCGTGTTGCCCCCGCCTGTGCGTACCCAGGCTGTTGCCGGCGAGCGTCGGCGTGGGCAGGAGCGACGGCCGCCGGTCGGCAAGCGCGACCTGTTCAATCTCCGGCAGCTCGAGGTCTCCTTCGATGCCGCGGCAGCGACGCTGTGGACCTTCATGCGGCCGGAGGGGCGGCCCAGCTACAATCCGTCCATGCTGCAGGACTTCCACGACTGGCAGGACGGGATCGTCGAGACCTATGGCGGAGGCGAGCAGGCGCTGCGCTACCTCGTGCTGGGGTCGCATTTTCCGCGCGTCTTCTGCCTGGGCGGCGACCTCAGCCTCTTCGCCGACCGCATCCTGCAGCGCGATCGCGAAGCGCTGGTGCGCTACGGCCAGTCCTGCGTGCGTATCCTGCACCGCAACATGCGGACGCTCGACCTGCCGGTCGTCACCATCGGCCTGGTACAGGGCGACGCGCTCGGCGGCGGCTTCGAATCGCTGCTGTCGTTCAACGTGGTCGTCGCCGAAAAGGGCTCGAAGTTCGGCCTGCCGGAAACCGTGTTCGGCCTGTTCCCGGGCATGGGCGCCCATTGCTTCCTGACCCGCCGGCTCGGGGCGGCCCAGGCCGAGCGGATGATCCTCAGCGGCAACATCTACACGGCCGAGGAGATGCACCAGATGGGCATCGTCCATGTGCTGGCCGAGCCGGGGGAGGGCGTCGCGGCGGTCAAGGACTATATCGCCATGCACACCCGCCGCCACGCCGGGCACCAGGCGATCTACCGCGCCTCCCAGACGGTCAACCCGATCACGCTGCAGGAGCTCGACGACATCGTCGAGATCTGGGCCGACACGGCGCTGCGGCTGCGCGAGCAGGATCTGAAGGTGATGAAGCGCCTGGTGGCGGCGCAGGACCGCCTGATCGGGCTGGCGACGATGACCGAGAAGTAGCGCGCGGCCGGCTCAGGCGACCAGCTTGACGCGCCGCGCCTCGTTGGCCAGCACCTCGCGGATTTCGCGCGAGGGCATCGGCCGCCCGAACAGGTAGCCCTGGCCCTCGGTGCAGCCCTCGGTCTTGACCCGCTCATACTGTTCCGTCGTCTCGATGCCCTCGACCAGGATGGTCAGGCCGAGGTCGCGGCCGAGGCTGGCCACCGCGCGGACGATGGCCGCGGAGCCGGCGTCATGGCCGATGTCCTTGACGAAGGAACTGTCGATCTTGATCTTCTCGAACGGGTATTTGCGCAGATAGCTCAGCGAGGAATAGCCGGTCCCGAAATCGTCGAGGGACAGGCGCACGCCCAGCTGCTTGAGCTGCTTCATGGTGGCGAGGGTGAGGGCGCTGTCCTGGATCAGCACCATCTCCGTCACTTCCAGCTCCAGGCGGCTGGCCGGCAGGCCGGACTTGGCGAGCGCGGTGACGACGGTGCTGCCGAAGCTGCGGTTCTTGAACTGCACCGGCGACAGGTTGACGGCGAGGCGCGTGTGCTTGGGCCAGGCCGTCGCCTCGACGCAGGCCTGGTTGAGCACCCATTCGCCGAGCGCGACGATCAGGCCCGTCTCCTCGGCGATGGGGATGAACTCCAGCGGCGAGATCCAGCCGCGCACCGGGTGCTGCCAGCGCACCAGCGCCTCGCAGCCGGCGATCCGCCGGTTCGCCAGGTCGACCAGGGGCTGGTAGTGCAGCTCGAACTCGCCGCGCTCCCAGGCATGCCGCAGGTCCAGCTCCAGGGCACGCCGCTCCTGCGCGCCGGCATCCATGCTCGGCTCGAACAGGCGAAAGGCGCCGCGCCCGTCGGCCTTGGCGCGATAGAGGGCGAGGTCGGCGTTCTTGAGCAGCCGGTCGGTGTCGGAGCCGTCGCGCGGCGCCAGGGCGATGCCGGCCGAGGCGCTGATCTCCAGATGGTGTCCCTCGATCTCGAAGCGCTCGGACAGGGTCTCCATCAGCCGCCTGGCGAGGCGCGAGGCATCCTCGCTGCGGCGGATCGGGTATTGCATGATGACGAATTCGTCGCCGCCGAAGCGGGCGACGACGTCGGTCTCGCGAACCGAGTCGCGAAGGCGCTCGGCCACGGCGCGCAGCAGCCCGTCGCCGACAGGGTGGCCCAGCGTGTCGTTGACCGACTTGAAGCGGTCGAGGTCGATCCAATGGATGGCGAGCCGGTCCGGGCCGCCGCGCAGATGCGCCAGCGCATTGTCCATGTGCTGGTGGAAGGTGCGCCGGTTGGCGAGGCCGGTGAGCTCGTCGTAGCGCGCCATGCGCGAGACGATCCGCTCGGCCTCCTTGCGGGCGGTGATATCCTCGAAGATTACCACCGAGCCGCCTTCCGGCATGGCGCGCTGGGACAGGAGGATGGTCCGACCGTCGGTCAGTCCGGCCTCCGTCTGGCCGACATGGCCGCCGGCAACCTCGCGGACCAGCTTGCCGAAGACGCGCCGTGCCACGGCGCGGGAATGACGTCCGCTGCGGATGGCGATCTGCAGCAGCTCGTGGGCCGAGGCGCCGGCGCGGATGTCGTCGGCCGGAAGGCCGGTGACCTCCAGGAAGCGTTCGTTCCACACCGCCAGGCGCCCGTCTCGGTCGAACATGCACAGGCCGTGCGACATGTTGGTGAGGGCGGCGTCGAAGCGGTTGGCCTGCTCGCGGTAGCGGCCGGCGAGCTCGGCCTTGTCGCGCGTGGTCACCAGAGCCTGGACGATGATGTCGCGGATGCTGAGGGTGATGTCGACCATGCCGTAGATGAACAGCAGCAACACCGTGGCGAGGGTGTTCTGCATCGTGCCGCCGTTCATGTAGAGCCCGATCGACAGCGGCACCGCCGCCAGCGTCAGCTGGGCCACGGCGATGTAGGGACGGCCGGCATTGCGTCCGGTGATGCCGGCGGCATAGCCCACCGACATCGTCGCCACCACCAGGTGCAAGGCCGGATCGTCGGTCAGCAGCACCGCGAGCAGGCACTGCAGTCCGAGCAAGCCGGCATAGGACCAGGCACCGAGCTCGTAGACCCGTTCCCAGCGATAGGCCGTTTGCACAAGCTCCGGGTCGCGCCGCGTGCGATAGGCGATGGCGGACAGGATGCGGGCGAGGCCGACCAGGAAGATCGCCGTCGAGCAGAGGGTCAGCCAGATGTTCTCGGATCGGTACGACACCATCGCGCCGACCAGGCCGCCGGCGACGGCCCCGACCACCAGCGAGGCGAACGGAGCGTAGAGGGAGTCCACCAGCGCCATCCGCACGTCGTCAGGAAGCTTGGCATCCGCCTTCCTGACGTCGAGCAGTTTGCGGATCAGCAGAGCCATGGAACGCGTGCGTTGCCTTCTTGTCGAACGTCGAAACGATAACAGGGGAGCCCTGAACGTCTTCTCTTCCCATTGAAGAAAATTTTATGGGAACAGGACGCAGAAACGCACGAACATCGACTGGGGTACGACGGGTTCCTGCCTCGCAAGCGGGGTGGCGGGAAAGCGCTTCCCGAAACGATAACAAAGGGCGGCGCCGATGCGCAATGGCCGCGGCGCGCCCGAGGGCGCCGCGGCCGCTGCACGTCGCCGCCGGTTCAGGCGCCGAGCCGGGCGCCGGTCTCGGGATGGAACAGGCGGACGTCGCCGGGCGCCACGCCGATCGTGATCCGGTCGCCGACGCGCAGCGCCGGCCGGTCGGTGGTGAAGCTCTTCATGTCCTGTCCGGCGACCTGGAGGTGCAGCACCGTGCCAAGGCCTGTCGGCTCGATCAGGTCGGCTCGGGCCGAGACCTCGCCGGTGCCGAGTGCGATGCGCTCGGGGCGGATGCCGACGACGACGCGGCCGTCGGCCGGCAGAGCCGCGACCGGCGGCAGGACGGCGAGCAGGGCATCGCCGATCCGGACCTCGAGCCGTCCCTGCGCCGCGACCGCCTGGCCTTGCAGGAAGTTCATGGCCGGCGAGCCGATGAAGCCGGCGACGAACATGTTGGCCGGGTCGTCATAGAGCTGCAGCGGCGTGCCGACCTGCTGGATGACGCCGCCATTCATGGCGACGATGCGGTCGGCCATGGTCATGGCCTCGATCTGGTCGTGGGTGACGTAGACCGAGGTCGCGCCGAGGTCGCGGTGCAGCTTCTTGATCTCGAAGCGCATCTGCTCGCGCAGACGGGCGTCAAGGTTGGACAGCGGCTCGTCGAACAGGAAGGCCTTGGGCTTGCGCACGATGGCGCGGCCCATGGCGACGCGCTGGCGCTGGCCGCCGGAAAGCTGGCGCGGCTTGCGCTCCTGCAGCGCGTCCAGGCCGAGCTTGGCTCCGGCCCGGCCCACCGCCTCGGCGATGCGCTCTCGCGGCGTCTTCTTCAGCTTGAGGCTGTAGCTCATGTTGTCGCGCACGCTCATATGCGGGTAGAGCGCGTAGGACTGGAAGACCATGGCGATGTCGCGGTCTTTCGGCGCGAGGTCGTTGACCACGGTGCCGCCGATGCTGATCTCGCCGGCGGTCATGTCCTCCAGCCCGGCGATCAGGCGCAGCAGCGTCGACTTGCCGCAACCGGAGGGACCGACCAGCACCACGAATTCGCCGGAGGCGATGGCGAGATCGATGCCCTTGAGGATCGAGACGCTGCCGAAGCTCTTTTGCACGCCGCGGATGTCGATGGAGGCCATGGCGATTACCCCTTGACCGCGCCGGCCGTGAGGCCCTGCACGAGATAGCGCTGGATGAGGAAGAAGAAGGCGCAGGCCGGGATGAGGGCGAGGACGCTCGCCGCCATCATCTGCCCGAAGTCGACCGAGAATTTCGACACGAAGGACAGGAGGCCGACCGGGAAGGTGGTCGCGGCCTGGGCCGAGTTCAGCATCAGGGCGAAGAGCAGCTCGCTCCAGGCCGCGGTGAAGACGAAGCCCAGCGTCGCCGCCAGGCCCGGCAGCGTCAGGGGCAGGATGATCTGCAGCACCGCCTTGAGGCGCGTCGCCCCGTCGATCATCGCGGCCTCCTCCAGCTCCTTGGGGATGCCGTCGAAGAAGGACTGCATCAGGAAGGCGGCGAAGGGCACGTTGTAGGCGACGTAGATGATGATCAGGCCGGTGAGGCTGTTGGTGAGGCCGAGCGGGGCGAACAGCTTGAAGATCGGGGCGATGATCATCACCAGCGGGAACATCTGCGTCACCAGCATCAGTCCGATCAGCCAGAACTTGCCGCCGAAGACGAAGCGCGAGAAGGCGTAGCCCGCGCCGGCGGCGATCAGGGTGGTGACGACGGCCGTGACGCCGGAGACGATCAGGCTGTTGCGGAAGAACAGCGGGAAGTCCGAATGCCGGAGCACCGAGGTGTAATGCTCCAGCCCCGCCTGCGACGGCCACATGCGCACGCCCTCGCTGTAGAGCAGCTCATTGGGCGTCACCGACACCTTGAACAGCCAGTAGAGCGGGAACAGGGCGAACAGGACATAGCAGCCGATGGCGACGTAATGCAGCGTCCACAGGGCTGCGCGCTTTCGAGAGGATCCTCGCATGGCGCCCTCAACCGGCTTTGACGAGAAGCTGGCGCAGCGCCACCAGCAGGAAGGCATAGGCGAGCAGCAGCACCAGGAGGACCGCGGCGATGGCCGAGGCATAGCCGAAGTCGAGGCGCTGGAAGGCCTGGGTGAAGATGTAGCTGGCGACGATCTGGGAGGAATCGGCCGGGCCGCCCTTGGTCATCACCACGATCAGGTCGGCCGAGTTGGCGATCCACACCGTGCGCAGCATCACGGTGATGGCGACGGTGGGAGCCAGGAACGGCACGGTGATCGAGCGGAAGCGCTCGAAGGAGGAGGCGCCGTCGATCTCTGCCGCCTCGTAGATGTCCTTGGGGATCGACTGCAGCGCCGCCAGCAGGGTGATGGCGAAGAAGGGGATGCCCCACCAGACGCAGGCGATGATCGGGCCCCACAGGGCTGTGCGCGGATCGGACAGGATGTTGTCGGGCGACGCCATCAGGCCGAGGGCATGGGCCCAGTGCGGCAGCGGGCCGACCACCGGGTTGAACAGCCAGGCCCAGTTGAGGCCCGACAGGAAGGTCGGCACCGCCCAGGGCAGGAAGACCAGGGCCTGGACGATGCCGCGGCCGGGGAAGGGCCGGTTGAGCAGCAGCGCCAGGATCAGGCCGAAGACGAACTGCAGCAGCACCGCGGCCACCGTCCACACGAAGGTGTTGCGCAGCGCGTTCCAGAAATTGGCGTCGGCCCAGAGGGTTCTGAAGTTGGCCATGCCGACGAAGCCGCCGCTGAACGGGTTCAGCAGCTGGATGTCGCGGAAGGCATAGGACAGGCCGATGACCAGCGGCACCAGCATGATCGTCGCGATCAGGAACACGGAAGGGGCCGTGTAGAGGTAGGGCTCGACGGCGAGCATGAAGCGGCGCCGCCGCCTCGTTCCGATGCTGAGTGCCTCGACGGCCATCCCGTGATCCTCTGTCGATGTGACGGCGGTTGTGGCGCGGCGCGGAGCCTTCCGCTGCGGGGCGGGCGGCCGGGCGACGCGGGCCGGATGGCGGCGCGGCGGGCGGGGCAGCCCCATCCGCCGCTCCTTCGCGGCGGTGTCTTCCCCGCCCGGGCGGGGAAGGCCTCCGCCTGCGGCCTGGCCGCTGCTACTTCTTATCGGCCAGGTACTTCTGCTGGGCCTTGGTGAGGTAGTCCGCCCATTGCTTGGCGAGGTCCTCGGGCGAGAGCTGGCCGAGAAGTGCCTGCTGGGTGGTCTTCACCGCGATCGAGTCGGCGAAGAAGGCGAACTCGGACAGGTAGGTCGGCATCACCGTCGGCACCACGTCCTTGTCGGCGAGCGAGGCGAACCAGCCCTTGAACTTGGGATCGGCGTAGAAGGGATCCTTCTCGGCGCTGACATAGATGGGCAGCGCGCCGATCTTCTTGTTCCAGGCGATATTGCCTTCCGGACCGTCCAGGGTGGCGATCAGCTTCCAGGCCAGGTCCTTGTCCTTGGCGGTGGAGAACATCGACCAGCTGCCGTAGCCGATGGTCGGGAAAGCCTTGCCGGCCGGTCCCTTGGGCATGGGCACGACGTCGTAGTCGTCCTTGTTCATGCGCTCGGCGATGGCGATCAGGGCATCGGGATCCTGGTCGAGCATGGCGCAGGTGCCGGAATAGAAGCCCGAGACGATCTCGTTGAAGCCCCAGTTGACGCTGTCCTTGGGGGCATAGCCGTTCTTGTACATGTCGACCAGGAAGGTCACGCCCTTGACCCAGCCCGGATCGGCCATGGTCGAGGTGCCGTCCTCCTTGAAGAAGGTGTTGTCACCGTTCATGGTCGCGCCCATCATCATCCAGCCGTTGAGGCCGCCGGGGCCGCCGCGCAGGCAGTAGCCGGACTTGCCGGGCAGGGCCGAGATCTTCTTGGCCGCTTCCATGAACTCGTCCGTGGTCTTGGGCGGGCCGTCGATCTTGGCTTCGGCGAACAGTTTCTTGTTGTAGAACATGGCCCGCAGGTAGAAGCCGTAGGGCAGGGCATAGGCCGTGTTCTTGACGTAGCGGCCCATCTCCAGGGCGCGGGCGTTGAGGTCCTTGGTGTGCTCCCACTTGGCCAGGTACGGCTCCAGGCTCTCCAGCATGCCGTTGTTGGCATAGAGCGACAGCCAGCGGTCGGGCATCTCGACCACGTCGGGGGTGTCGCCGGCCGAGACCATGGTGGCGAACTTCTCGAAGGCCTGGCCCCAGGGCAGCGAGACGATCTCGACCTTCACGCCGGGATTGGCGTCCTCGAAGGTCTTGACGATGCCCTTGAGCGTCTCGGTGCGCTCGGGGCTGGTGATGACCTCGACCAGCTTCAGCGTGGTCTCGGCCTTGGCGCCGGCGGCGAACATCAGTGTCGCGGCGGCGGCCAGAAGCAGCTTCTTGATCATGGATCTCCCCTGTTGGACGTAACGGATTGTTATTGACGGCGGCGCGGGCCGCCGCTTCGGTTCCTCGACAGGCCGGCGGGCCGGCCCTACAGGCTTGCCAGGCCCGGTGCTTCCCTCCCCGGCGCCGAGGCGCCGGCAAGCGCCTGCTCGATGTCGCTCCAGAGGGCATCGACGCCCTCCAGCCCGACGTGAAACCTGACGACCCGCTCCGGCACGCCGAAATCGATCGCCGAGTTGGGGCCGGCGGCCTGGTGGCGCGTCACCAGGGCCGGCACGACCAGGCTCTCATGCCCGCCCCAGCTGACGCCCAGCTTGAACAGGCGCAGGGCGTTGCAGAAGGCTGGAATGTCGACGCTGTCGTCGAGCTCGAAGGAGAACAGGCTCGATGTGCCGGTGAGACCCGGCGGCAGGCAGTTGCCGAGGCCGGGATGATGCACGGCCGTGACCTGCCGGTGCGCCGACAGCCGCCGGGCGATGGCCAGGCACGCCGTCTCGTGGGCGCGCATGCGCGTGGGCAGGGTGCGCAGGCCGCGCAGCAGCAGCCAGGCCTCGAACGGAGCGAGCTTGGCGCCGAGATAGGGGTGGATGCTCTGGCGGATGCGCCGGATCAGCGCGGCGCTGCCGGCGACCACGCCGGCCACGGTGTCGCTGTGGCCGCCGATATATTTGGAGGCCGAATGCAGCACGAGGTCGACGCCGAGCGTCACCGGCTGCTGGAACACCGGCGTGGCCCAGCTGTTGTCGATGACGGTGACGACGCCCTCGGCCCGGGCCAGGGCGGCGAGGGCGCCGACATCGTGCGCCTCCATCATCCAGCTGGTCGGGCTCTCCATGTAGAACAGCTTGGCCCCCTTCAGCGCCGCCGCCACGGCTTCGTGGTCGCGGCCGTCGACATAGGTGGTCGAGACCTTCCAGCGCCTGAGCAGCGTCTCGAACAGGCGGTAGCTGTCGGGATAGACGTGGCGGACGCAGACGATGCGGTCGCCGGGCTCGACGAAGGCCAGCACCGTGCCGGAGATGGCCGCCATGCCGCTGGCGAAGCCGATGGCATCGTCGGCCGCCTCGAGCGCCGCCAGCTTCTCCTCGAACAGGCGCACGGTCGGGTTGGTCACCCGGGTGTAGACCATGCGCGAGCGCTCGCCCTTGTAGGTCGCCACCATCTCGTCGAAGGACGAGAAGGTAAAGAGCGACGTCTGCACGATCGGCGGCACCACCGCGTCGAAAGCGTGGTCGCCGTCATGGGCGACGATGAGATCAGCCGCGTCGGCGCCGGCGGGATCGGTCATTGCGACATGTCCTTGATGTCTTCCTCGACGATCTCGAGGATGGCGAAGGTCTTGGCCCGGGCCGCCGCCGCATCCCGGTCGCGGATGGCGTCGAACAGCTGGCGATGGAACGGGAAGGAGCGACGGGCGAAGTCGGGCCGGTTGAACGGCTCCTCGAAGAAGTTCTCGAAGGCCTCGCGGATCTGCTCCAGGAGCTGGCGGAACAGCGGGTTGTGCGTCGCGTCGTAGATGGAGAGGTGATAGGCCAGATCCTCGCGGCCCGACGTGCCCTTGGCCAGGTGCACCCGCTCCATCTCGTCGAGCTTCTCCTCGATGGTCGCGAGGTCGGCGGGCGTGCGTCGCAGCGCGGCGACGGCGCTCGCCTCCATCTCCAGGCCGCGGCGCACCTCCAGGGTCTGCAGCAGCCGGTCGCGCAGATGCGCGGCGTCGATCACCAGCGGCATGTGGATGGCGTCGGCCGAGAAGGGGCGCAGCAGATAGGTGCCGCTGCCCTTGCGGGATTCGACGATGCCCATGACCTGCAGCTGGCTCATCGCCTCGCGCACGGTGGAGCGGCCGACGGCGAGCGCCTCGGTGAGCTGGCGCTCGGTCGGCAGGCGGTCGCCGGGGGTGAAATCGGACCCGGCGATGAACTCGGCCATGGCGCGCAGGACGCTGTCCACCCGCCCGGCGGGCGGCAGAGGCATCAGGCCGTTGGTCGAGGGCTTGCGCATGCGGGCTCGCCGGGATCAAAATTGGTCTGACATCTGATCGATTTTGGTGGGAGCGTCAAGCAGCAATCGCGGCGGGCGCGAACCCTGCCGCGGCGCCGGGACGGTCTTGCCGACCGGGGAGGGCGCTAGGCCAGGAGCCCCCTGGCTTCGTCCTCACCGAGCGGCGCCGGCCGCTCGCAGCCGTCGGTGATGGCGACGGGCCGGCCGCCGGCGGCCGAGTCGAGGATGCCGGCCATGACCGCCAGCGTGTGCAGCGCGACGGCGCCGTTGGCCCGGTGCGGCCGGTTGTCGAGGATGGCGCGCGCCATCTCGGCGAGGCCCAGGCCGCGATAATTGGCAAGGTGCGGGTTCGGGGCCGGCCAGTTGAGCGCACCGAACACCCGGTCGCCGCTGCCGGTCGCGGTCCAGTCGCCGCGTTCGCGGGCGACATCGACGGCGCCGCCGAAGAAGTTGGGATCGGGAACCCGCATCGAGCCGTCGGTGCCGTAGAGCTCGATCGGCGGCACGCCGTGCTTCCACACGTCCCAGCTCGCCAGGAAGGCGACCTGGGCGCCGGAGGCGAAGCCGAGCAGGGCCTGCACCGTGGTCAGGACCTCGACCTTGATGGTGCTGCCGCGGATCGGCGAGGCCTGCGCCGTGACGATCCGCTCGGCAAAGCCGGTCTGGCCCACGGCGGTGACGCCGGCGACCGGCCCGAGCAGGGTGATCAGGGTGGCGATGTAATAGGGCCCCATGTCGAACACCGGCCCGGCGCCCGGCTTGAAGAAAAAGGCCGGGTTGGGGTGCCAGTTCTCCATGCCGTGCGACAGCACCGACATCAGGCCGGACAGCGGCCGGCCGATGGCGCCGCCGTCGACGAGGGCGCGGGCGGCCTGGATGCCGGCTCCCAGCACCGTGTCCGGCGCCGAGCCGACACGCACGCCGCGTGCCTGCGCTGCCGCGACGACGGCGCGGCCGTCGGCGAGCGTCGTGGCCAGCGGCTTCTCGCCATAGACGTGCTTGCCGGCTTCGATCGCCCGCAGGGCGATCGGGGCGTGGGCGTCGGGAACGGTCAGGTTGAGGACGATGTCGACGTCCGGGCTGGCGATCAGCGCGTCGGCCGGCCGGACGGGCAGGCCGTACCGGGCGCCCTGGCGGGCGGCCGCATCGGGGTTGATGTCGCTGACGGCGACGAAGGCGATGTCGCGGAACAGCCGGGCGTTGGTCAGGTAGATGTCGGAGATGTTGCCGCAGCCGACGAGGCCGATCTTCAGGGGCATGGTTCAGGCCTCCCCGTGGAGCCGGGACATGGTTGCGAAGCTGGCGCCGGCAAAGCGCAGGAAATCGCTGGGATTGTCGTGCTCGGCCACCATGATCTCGGCGCCGGCCGCGGCGGCGGCCTGCCACAGGGCGGTCCAGGGCAGCACGCCGGCGCCGATGTCGGCCCAGCCGTCCTCGTCGGTCTTGGTGCCGGCGGGGGCGATGTCCTTGACATGGACGAGCGGCACGCGGCCGCGATAGCGCCGCAGCCAGGGCACGGGGTCGACGCCGGCGCGCACGACCCAGGCGAGGTCGGCCTCCCAGGCGATGCCCTCGCCCAGGACATGCTCGATCGGCGAGGTGGCGTCCGGCAGGGGGCGGAACTCGAAGTCGTGATTGTGCCAGGCGAGCCGAAGGCCGTGCGTTTCGAGACGGGCGGCGATCCTCTGCAGGCGCGCGCCCAGACCCTTCCAGCCGGCGGTATCGGCCGGACGCTGCCCGGCGCCGAGATAGGGGCAGACGACATAGGTCATGCCGAGGGTCCGGGCGATGGCGGCGGCCCGGTCCGGGGCGTCTTCCAGCAGGCCGAGGTCGAAATGGCCGCTCCTAGCCGTCAGCCCGGCAGCGTCCAGGGCCGTGCGCAGGCCCGCGGCATCGGCGTAGAGCCCGCCGAACGGCTCGACATTGGTGTAGCCGATCCGCGCCAGCGCCGCGAGCTGATCGGACAGGGGCGGGAAGTTGCGGGAGGAGTAGAGCTGGAAGGAGTAGGGGGTGGAAATCGCCATGGAGCATCCCTGCCGTGCTGACCGCCTGGAGACGCGCCCGCAGGCGCGTCCGACAGCCAAGCGCGGACGGGAGCAAAAGGGAAGGGCCGGCGGACGATGTCGGCCGTCGGGGCCGGCAGCAGGAGGATCGGCGGGAGTGCGCCGGCCCGACCCGGCGTGGGCTACTGCGTCTTCTTGCCGTCGGCTCCGTATTGCTTGAGGAAGGCGATGACGTTCTTGATGTCATCCTCCTTGGACAGGCCGACAAATGCCATCTTGTTTCCAGGAACTTTCTGTTTAGGATTCTTAAGATATGCTGAGATATTCTCTTCGGTCCATTCCAGATTGGCATTCTTCATGGCGTCGGAATAATTGAAGCCGGCGACCGAGCCGGAATGCCGGCCGATGACGCCATTCAATTCGGGACCTACGGCGTTCTTTGCGGTCTCGCCAATTTGATGACATGCCTTGCATTTGATGAATACTTTTTCACCCAATGCTGCATCCTGAGCGTGAGCGGCGCCTCCCCAAGCCAGAGCCGCAAGTGTAGCGAGCGCGATACGCCTCATAATAGTTTCCTCCCCACAAAAGCTTCTCGGAATGGTTCCGGAAAGCTTGCTGAATACCCCGGATCGACTCATGCGATCTTCCTGCGCGGCCTCCGCCTCGCAGCGACGTCAGAATGACGCTGGACAGTATGAGAAATGATGATCAGACTGTGTGTCAAGAATAGTTCTAATTTTTTCACCGGAACGCGTGCTTCCAATCGTCGCGGCCCCGCGCCGGAGCTCCGGCACCCATCCGGCCGTGTACGGCACGGACCCGTGGAGGGGAGCCGGTCCCGGCCGCATTCGGGGGCGCGGGCGTCGGATAGGGGCGCATAGGAGGATTGAATGCCCACTCGCCGCGATATGCTGCTGCTCGCCGGCGGCGCCCTGGCCATGCCGGGCTTGGTGCGGGCGGCTGAACCCGTCCCGGTCCGGATCGGCGTTCTGCAGTTCGGCACGGTCGGCTGGGAGATCGAGACGATCCGGCGGAACGGCTTCGACGTGGCCGCCGGCGTGAGAATCGAGACGACGCGGCTGGCCTCCAACGATGCCGCCCGCATCGCTTTCCAGTCCGGTGCGGTCGACGTCATCGTCAGCGACCTCCTGCTCGCGGCCCGCATCCGCGCCGAAGGTCGCGCCGTGGTCTACGCGCCCTTCTCCGCCACGGAAGGGGCGGTGATGGTGGCGGCGGATTCTCCGGCCCGGGGCGTCGCCGACCTCGCCGGCCGCAGCCTCGGCGTCGCCGGCGGCGCGCTCGACAAGAGCTGGCTGCTGCTGCAGGCCTATGGCCGCAGGACCGCCGGCCTCGACCTCGCCAAGGCGGCGCGGGCCGCCTTCGGCGCTCCGCCGCTGATGAGCGAGAAGCTGGCGTCCGGCGAGCTCGACGCCGCGCTGCTCTACTGGAATTTCTGCGCCCGGCTGGAGGCGCGGGGGTTCCGCCGGCTGATCGGTGCGGAGGAGGTGATGCGGGCTTTCGGCGTGCGCGGGCCGCTGGCGCTGGTCGGCTACATGATCGACGACCGCCTCGCCGCCGGTCGGCCCGAGGCGGTGCGCGGCCTTCTCGCCGCCTCGCGCGCCGCCAAGCGGCTGCTGGCGACATCCGACGCGGCCTGGGCGGCGATCCGTCCGCTGATGCAGGCCGAGGACGAGGCGACCTTCCAGACCTTGCGGCGGCGCTTCGTCGAGGGCATCCCCGACCGGCCGATCGCCGAGGAGCGAGCCGACGCGCAGACGCTCTATGCCGTCCTCGCCGAGATCGGCGGCGAGAGGCTGGTCGGATCGGCGAAGACCTTGCCGGCCGGCCTCTATTGGGGTGCCGACTGATGGCGGGGCGGCACACACGCGGCCGCGACCTTGCCGTGCGCGCGGGCTCGCTGCTGCTGTTGCTCGCCATCTGGCAGGTGGGCGCGGTGCTGGCCGCCAGCAGGGCGCTGCCGACGCCGGTCGCCGTGGGCCAGTTCATCGCCACCGAGGCGGTGCAGGGCGAGCTTGTCGCCAATATCGTCGCGACGCTGCGGCGGGTGGTGCTCGCCTTCGCCGTCGCCATGGCGATCGGCTGCGCCGTCGGCGTGGCGCTCGGGCGCTCGACGGCGGCGGACACGCTGTTCGATCCCTGGCTGCTGGCCCTGCTCAATGCCCCGGCCCTGGTGGTGGCGGTGCTGTGCTACATCTGGCTCGGACTGGGCGAGACCGCCGCGATCGTGGCGGTCGCCCTCAACAAGATCCCCAATGTGGTGGTGATCCTGCGCGAGGGCGCCCGTTCGCTCGACCCGGGGCTGGAGGAGATGGCGCGGGTCTATCGCTTCTCCTACGCCACCTGGGCGCGGCATGTGCTGGCGCCGCAGCTCGCGCCCTTCATCGCGGCGGCGGCGCGCTCGGGACTGGCCCTGGTGTGGAAGATTGTGCTGCTGGTCGAGCTGCTCGGCCGGCCGGACGGCGTCGGCTATGCCATCTCCGTCTACTTCCAGCTCTTCGACGTCCGCGCCGTGCTCGGCTACGCCGTCGCCTTCATGGCGGTGATGCTGGCGGCCGAGTTCCTGGTGCTGCAGCCGCTGGAAGCGCGGGCCCGCAGGTGGCGCCTTGCAGCGGCTTGAGCTCGACATCGTCCGCAAGGCGTATCGGCGCGGCGACGGCACGGTGATCGAGGCGGTGCGCGGCCTGCGCTTTGCCCTCTCCCCCGGCGAGTTCGTCTGCCTGATCGGCCCGTCCGGCTGCGGCAAGACCACGGCCCTGCGCGTCCTGCTCGGTCTTGACCGGGCCTTCGAGGGGCGGGTGTCGCCCGACCCGGCCGGGCTGGAGGTCGGCATGGTGTTCCAGGAGCCGCGCCTGCTGCCCTGGCGCAGCGTGGAGGAGAACGTCCGGCTGTGCATCCGCCGCGGCCGGCGGACCCAGCCGCTCGACGGCCTGTTCGCCGCTTTCGGCCTCGAGGAGTGGCGCGGCCGCTATCCCGGCGAATTGTCGCTCGGCCTGGCGCGGCGGGCGTCGCTCGTCCGGGCGCTGGTCAACGAGCCGGAACTCCTGGTGCTGGACGAGCCCTTCGTCTCGCTCGACGACCGGGCGGCGGCGGAACTGCGCCAGGCGGTGACCGCCGCCGCCGCCCGGCGCGGCATGGCGGTGCTGATGGTGACGCACAACGTCCGCGAGGCGATCGAGCTCGCCGATCGACTGCTCCTCCTGGCGCCGCGGCCGACGCGGGTGCTGGCGGAAGTGCCGCTGCCGGTGCCGCGGGCGGAGCGCAACGCGGCCTGGATCGAGGCGCGGCATGCCGAACTGGCGGCGCGGGAGTGAACGATGATGATGCGATGCCTGTACGCGATGCTGTGCCTTGCCCTGCTGCTGCCGGCCGCCGTCATGCCGGCTCTCGCCGGAGAGGACGAGCCCTTCCCGGTGACGGAGGTGGCGGAGGGAGTGTTCGTCTATGTCGCTCCCTATGCGCTTGCCGCGCCCGGCAACCTCGACGCGATCGGCAATGCCGGCTTCATCGTCGGGCGCGACGCCGTGGCGGTGGTCGACACCACGGGCAGCTTCCGGGCGGGCCGACGCCTGCTGGCGGCGATTCGGGGGAAGACCGACCTGCCGATTCGCTATGTCATCAACACCCATGTCCACCCCGACCACCTCCTCGGCAACGCCGCATTCGCCGGCACCGGTGCGACCTTCGTCGGCCACCGCACCCTGCCGGCCGCGCTCGCCGCCCGGGCGGAGGGCTATCTCGCCGCGACGCGTGACCTGATCGGCGCGGAGGCCTTTGCCGGCACGATCGCCGTGCCGCCGACCCTGCTGGTCGAGGGGCGCACGAGCCTCGACCTGGGCGATCGGGCGATCGAGCTGGAGGCCTGGGCGACGGGCCACACCAATTCGGACCTGACCGTACTCGACCGGCGGACCGGCACCTGGTTCCTGGGCGACATGCTGTTTGCCGGCCATGTGCCGGCGCTCGACGGCAGCCTCAAGGGCTGGCTCGCCGACCTGGAGCGGGCCAAGGCGCAGCCGGCCGCCCGGGTGGTGCCCGGCCACGGGCCGGCGGCGATGGCGTGGCCCGATGCCGCGGAGCCGATCGAACGCTATCTCCTGCGGCTGCAGACCGACGTGCGCGCCATGGTCCGGGAGGGCCGGACCATCGGCGAGGCGGCGCGGGAGGCCGGCCGCGCCGAAGCGGGGAAATGGGAGCTTTTCGACGATTTCAACGCCCGCAACGCCACGGCTGCCTTCCACGAGCTGGAATGGGAGTAGGCGCAGGCGAATTGTCGTCATGCTGCAGTGCAGCTTATTGATGCTGCTTTGCAGTATAAATCGAGGGTGGGGAGTATTTGATAGGAATATATGCAGATTGGATCCGATCTATTGCATACCCAAGAAATTCTGCTTAGAGTTCCCACATCTTCGGCTTCAACGGCTTCTGTGATGGGGATCGCAGGGCCGGTTCGAAGGCCGGCAGGGCACTGTCCCTGCTTGGCTTCAGGGGCAACTTGCTGGCTGTGACACGCTGCCGAAGACACGAGGTATCCCCAAGGCGAACGAGCGACGCTCAACTTGGCATGCCATCCGCCGGATGGAGTGACCATGGCCACTCGGAGGAAACGTTCATGAAACGACTATTGGTACTGGCGGGGATCGTCGGATCCCTGTTCTGGTCCGGCGCAGCCAGCGCGAACGACGAAGTCAAGAAGCTCATCGATGACCCCAACCAGTGGGTGATCCAGACCGGCGACTACGCCAACACCCGGTATTCCAAGCTCGACCAGATCAACGCCGAGAACGTCAAGAAACTGCAGGTTGCCTGGACCTTCTCGACCGGCGTGCTGCGCGGGCACGAGGGCTCGCCGCTCGTCATCGGCGACGTGATGTATGTGCACACGCCGTTCCCCAATATCGTCTATGCCCTCGATCTCAACAACGACGGCAGGATCATCTGGAAGTACGAGCCCAAGCAGGATCCCAACGTCATTCCGGTGATGTGCTGCGACACCGTCAATCGCGGCCTCGCCTATGCAGACGGCAAGATCTTCCTGCACCAGGCCGACACCACCGTCGTCGCCCTCGACGCCAAGGACGGCAAAGTCGTCTGGAGCGCCGTCAACGGCGACCCGAAGAAGGGCGAGACCAACACCGCCACCGTGCTGCCGGTGAAGGACAAGATCATCGTCGGCATCTCCGGCGGCGAGTTCGGCGTGCAGTGCCACGTCACCGCCTACGACATGAAGACCGGCAAGCAGGTCTGGCGCGCCTATTCGGTCGGCCCGGACGACCAGCTCCTGGTCGACCCGGAGAAGACCACCGAACTCGGCAAGCCGATCGGCAAGGATTCCTCGCTCAAGACCTGGCAGGGCGACCAGTGGAAGACCGGCGGCGGCTGCACCTGGGGCTGGTATTCCTATGACCCCGATCTGAACCTGTTCTACTATGGTTCGGGCAACCCCTCGACCTGGAACCCCAAGCAGCGTCCCGGCGACAACAAGTGGTCGATGACCATCTTCGCCCGCGACCCCGACACCGGCATGGCCAAGTGGGTCTACCAGATGACCCCCCATGACGAGTGGGACTATGACGGCGTCAACGAGATGCCGCTGGTCGACCAGAAGATCGACGGCAAGGACCGCAAGCTCCTCGTCCACTTCGACCGCAACGGCTTCGGCTACTCGCTCGACCGCGTGACCGGCGAGCTGCTCGTTGCCGAGAAGTACGACCCGGCGGTGAACTGGGCTTCCAAGGTCGACATGGACAAGAACAGCAAGACCTATGGTCGCCCGCTGGTCGTGTCCCAGTACTCGACCGAGCAGAACGGCGAGGACGTGAACTCCAAGGGCATCTGCCCGGCGGCTCTCGGCACCAAAGACCAGCAGCCCTCGGCCTTCTCGCCCAAGACCGGCCTGTTCTACGTGCCGACCAACCATGTCTGCATGGACTATGAGCCGTTCAAGGTGAGCTATACGCCCGGCCAGCCCTTCGTCGGCGCCACCCTGTCGATGTATCCGGCCCCCGGCGGCAACACCATGGGCAACTTCATCGCCTGGGACGCCACCAAGGGCAAGATCGTCTGGTCGCTGCCTGAGCAGTTCTCCGTCTGGTCGGGGGCCCTGGCCACCGCCGGCGACATCGTGTTCTACGGCACGCTTGAAGGCTACCTGAAGGCGGTCGACTCCAAGACGGGCAAGGAACTCTACAAGTTCAAGACCCCGTCGGGCATCATCGGCAACGTCATGACCTACACCCACAAGGGCAAGCAGTATGTGGCGGTGCTCTCGGGCGTGGGCGGCTGGGCCGGCATCGGCCTGGCAGCGGGCCTCACCGACCCCAACGCCGGCCTCGGCGCGGTCGGCGGTTATGCCGCCCTCAACAACTACACCGCGCTCGGCGGTCAGCTCTCGGTGTTCACGCTTCCCGAATGAGGGCAAGCGCGTAGACCGTCACTGAAAATCTGGTCGGGGCCAGCACGCATGCACACAGGCGCGCTGGCCCTTTCAGTCAACGCCGAGACACCGGCGGCAAACCTGGCGGCGAAGCCCGCTGCCAGCCCGGGCCGTCCGCGTGGCGGGAGGATATGTGTTGCTCTGGACATTTCTGACAGTTGAACCGCGACGGTGGGCCGTCGCAACCTGCACAGCCGCCGGGATCGCGGCGGCCCTGTCGGTCGCCGCGCCGGCGGGCGCGCGAGCGGAGGCGACGAAGCCGGCGAGCAGCGAGGACGGCAAGTATGCCGATGCCGACGGGACGCCGGTCTATCGCGTCGACCCCGACGGCAAAGTCGACTGGTATACGTTCTCGGGCTATCGGCGCTATCATTCCGAGTGCCATGTCTGCCATGGCCCGGACGGCATGGGCTCGACCTATGCGCCGCCGCTGGTGGAGTCCCTCAAGCACCTGAAATACGAGGATTTCATCACCATCGTCGCGCAGGGGCGCAAGAATGTCGGCGGCGGCAACGAGAAGGTGATGCCGGCGCTTGGCGAGAACCGCAACGTCATGTGCTATCTCGATGACATCTACGTCTATCTGCGGGCCCGGTCCGACGGAGCCCTGGGGCGCGTGCGCCCGGAAAAACACGATGACAAGCCCCAGAGCGCCAAGGACAACGAGACGGCCTGCATGGGCAACTGAGCGCCGGCCGGCGGCGGCAGCGGCGCTGGCCGCGGCCGCCTTCGCCTGGGCAGCGTCGCTGCCCGGCGCCGCCGGCGCCCAGCAGATCCCCGATCTCGTCACCCATAACGTGCTGCGCGTCTGCGCCGATCCGGCGAACACGCCCTTCTCCAACCGCCAGAGCGGCGGCTTCGAGAACCGGATCGCCGAGATCGTCGCGCAGGAGCTGAAGGTGCCGCTGCGCTACTACTGGATGCCCCAGGGCCCCGGTTTCGTGCGCAACACCCTCGGCTCGGGCCTGTGCGACCTGATCATCGGCTATGCCTCGGGCGCCGACATCGTCGAACATTCCAATCCCTACTACACCTCGACCTATGTGCTGGTGGTGAAGGCCGGCGGCCCGCTCGACGGGGTGGAGAAGCTCGACGATCCTCGCCTGAAGGGGCGCAAGCTCGGCGTCATCGCGGCGACGCCGCCCGCCGACCGCCTGCTCGAGCTCGGGCTGGTGCAGGATGCCAGGACCTATGCCTTGCTGGTCGACCGGCGCTTCGAGTCGCCGGCCGAGGAGGCGATCGCCGACCTTGCCGCCGGCAAGATCGAAGGCGCCCTGCTCTGGGGGCCGATCGGCGGCTATTTCGCCCGCAAGGCTCCGGTTCCGCTCAAGGTGATCGCCCTCACCCAGGAGCCGAGCCGGCCGCCGATGTCCTACCGCGTCACCTTCGGCATCCGTCCGAACGAGCGGGAATGGAAGCATGCGCTCAACGATGTCATCCGCAAGCGCCAAGGCGACATCGACAAGGTGCTGCTGGATGCCGGCGTTCCGCTGCTCGACAACAGCGGCAAGCCGCTTGTCGCCACGGGAGCGGCGACGCCATGACGGCGCGCCGCAGCGCCGCGCTGGCTCTCGTCGGCCTTCTCGTCCTTGCCGCGCCCGGAGACGCCGCTCCGGCGGCGGCGCCGGAGGAGCCGGCGACCTACCGGCTGGATCACTACAGGGCGCCGACGCCGGCGACGCTGAAGGGGGCCGCCGTCGTCACCACGGCCGAGGCCGAAGCCTTGTGGCGGAGCCGGGGTGCGGTGTTCGTGGATGTCCTGCCGCGCCCGCCCAAGCCAGAGGGCCTGCCGGTCGGCACCATCTGGCGCGAGCCGCCGCATCGCTCGATCCCCGGCGCAGTCTGGCTGCGCGACGTCGGCTTCGGCGAACTGGCACCGGTGACGCAGGCCTATTTCGAGCGTGGCCTCGCCGAGGCGACCGGCGGCGACCGCACGAGGTCGCTCCTGTTCTTCTGCAAGCGCGAATGCTGGATGTCGTGGAACGCAGCGAAGCGGGCGCTGAGTCTCGGCTATTCCGCCGTCCGCTGGTACCCGGACGGCGTCGACGGATGGGAGGCGGCCGGGCTGGCCCTCGAGGAGATCCAGCCGCGGCCCTGATGCCCGTCGCCGGGACGTAATTTGCCGGCTATTTGCCCTTCATCTTGCTCTTCAGCGCCAGCAGGCCGGCGAGATAGATGTCGGCGATCGCCTTGCGCGCGGACTTCTCCGGCACGCCCTTCGGCTCGAAGGTCGACGACCACGTGATCGCCACCTTGCCGGGTTCATCGTCCTCCTCCAGCTTCAGCGTCGAGACGTAGTTGCTGATCGGCAGCGGGCTTTCGAGGATCTCGTAGGTGTAGAGGTGATCCTTGTCGTCCCACTTGACCAGCTTCTCGACGAATTTGGCGCCGTCCTTGGTGGTCAATGTGCGGATCTTCGCTCCGTCCTTTTCCGACAATTCGCAGGAGGCGATGGCCGGGTGCCAGGTCTGGATGCCGCAGAAGTCGCCGATCAGGGCCCAGGCCTGGTCGACCGTCGCGACGCCCTCGATGCGATTGCTGTTCTTGGCGGCGAGGGCCTCGGCAGAAGCGAGCGTCGCCAGCGTCAAGGCGGCGATGAAAGCCAGTCTCTTCATGAAGCGTCCTCCGATCCTTATTTTTCTCTCACGTTCAACGTGCCTTCGGACAGGCTAGCGAAAGTGCCATTCCTCGGCAATTCTTACTATTTTCATGGAAATTCTCGGCAATGTTCGTTGCAAAGCTTCCGAGCGGCGTGTTGGAAGGCCGAAGTCGCGCGAGGATCACCATGCCGGATGCGGCGGGTTGTGATAGGGTGGCGGACAACCTGACGAACGGAGGCGTGAGATGAGCGAAGACGGCAAGGACGTCGCGCTGGCGGAGGCGGACGTGGTGCAGCGCCTGCAGCAGGAGCTGCCGCACTGGTATTTCGAGAACGGCTGGATCCGGCGCCGCTACAAGACCAACAGCTGGAAGAGCACGCTGATGGTGATCAACACCGTCGGCCACCTGGCCGAGGCGGCTTGGCATCATCCGGACATCACGGCCTCCTATGCCTGGGTGGAGGTGCGGCTGATGACCCACACGGCCAAGGGCGTGACCGAGAAGGATTTCCAGCTCGCCCGCAAGATCGAGGAGGTGGTGCAGTGGCAGCCGGCCAGGGAGGGCGGGGCGCTGGAGGGAACGCCGCAGAACGACCTGCGCTTCTCCTACATCAAGTACGACACGTGATCGGGCCGGCGGGCCGGACGGCTGGGGCGGAGCCATGGCGCTGCCGGGCGCTTGCGCTCGCCGCCCTGCTGGCGCTGGCGGGGGCGCCGGCCGGCGCGCAGGACTTGATGCGCCATCTCGACCTCGACTCGCCGATGATGACGCAGGCCGAGATGAGCCGGGCCGAGGTCGAGCGGGTCCTGGCCAAGCCGCCCGCCGACCTCGCCGGCAGGCGCCTTTCCGGCCTCGACCTCTCCGGCCTCGACTTCCGCGGCGCCAACCTGCGGACGGCGATGCTCAACGGCACCAGGCTTGCCGGCGCCCGGCTTGGCGGCGCCACCCTGGACCAGGCCTGGCTGCTGAAGGCCGACCTGTCGGGGGCGGATCTGGCAGGAGCAAGCCTGTTCGGGACGCAGGCGATCGGCGCGCGGCTCGACGGCGCCGACCTTTCCGGCGCCCGGGTGGCCGGAGATTTCACCGGCGCCAGCCTGAAGGGGGCAAAGCTGGTCCGCGCGCGGCTCGGCGCCGACATGCGCAACCAGTCGATGGGGCTGATGCGGGCGGTGCTCCAATCGGCCTTGCTCGACGGGGCGGACCTGACGCAGGCGGACCTGTCGCGGGTCGATCTCGAATTCGCCAGTCTGCGCCAGGCGGATCTCTCCGGCGCTGACCTGCGCGGCGCCCAACTCGCCGGCGCCGATTTCCTCGGCGCCAAGGTCGAGGGAGCGGATTTCGACGGCGCCGATCTCGCTTCGGCCCGGCTCCGCGGCGTGATCGGCCTCGGGCAGGCCCGCAACGTCGAACGCACCCGCAATCTCGACCGGGCCCTGCGCGATTGATCCAGGCCGGACCGGCCGAGGCGCCGCGATTGCCGGGCGATACGCGGCGGCCATCGACCTCGCGAGGGGGCGGCGGTGAGTGTTCGGACGACAGGAGGTTCCATGACCGCGTTGAGGATCGCCCGGGGCGCCTTGCTCGTCAGCATCACGCTCTACGTGGCGACTATGGCGATTGTCCTGGCCGGCTACCGGGCGCCCGCGCTTCTGTCGATCGGCATTTGCTCCATGATAGGCATCGAGGTCAGCGCGGTCGCCTGCGTTGTCCTGCAGACGGCAACCTGCCTGGCCCGCCGCCTGCGGCGGTGACGCTAGTTTCCGGTCGGCGGAGCCACGCGGCGGCAGACGGTCTTGAGATAGCTGGTCGGGCCGAGATGCTCGCGCAGCGCCGTACGGGCGACGATCTCCTGCCAGCCCATGGCGCAGGCGAGCTCGGACGGCACCTTCGTCGACATCACGTCGATGGCGGTCTTCTCGGTGCAGGCGTCCTGGCGCAAGGAGGTCGCACAGATCAATACAAGAGCAACATAAGAATCCATTTCCGATGTCCTCGCTTTGCATCGAGGAACGGGATGATATCCTTGTTTCGATTTGGGGACGATGGATTTGCGGTCACGACGACGTCTCGTGTTCGGCGAAGCGCCGGTCGATACCTTGGAAACTCGTCCTGGGGACGGGCAGGAACGTCTCGCCCTGATCGATCAGGAACTGGCACAGCGTCTTGACCGCCGGCATCAGCCGCCGCTGCTTGAGGTGCACGATCTGCCATTGGCGGATGATCGGGAGGCCGATGATATCGAGCATGGTCAGGCGTCCGGAGGCGATCTCCGCCTCGATGGTATGGCCAGAGATGAAGGCAATGCCGAGCCCGGCCATGACGGCCTGCTTGATGGTCTCGTTGCTCGACATCTGCATGCCGATCTTGGGCTTGACCGCCATGTCGGCGAAGTAGCGCTCCATCAGGCTGCGGGTGCCGCTGCCCGGCTCGCGCACCATCAGTGTCTCGCCGGCCA
Organism: Labrys sp. Lb11; assembly: GCF_057554225.1. NCBI lineage: Bacteria > Pseudomonadati > Pseudomonadota > Alphaproteobacteria > Hyphomicrobiales > Xanthobacteraceae > Labrys > Labrys sp. Lb11. Next base: position 431,933 of record NZ_BAAJOT010000002.1, on the reverse strand, counting down.
GGGCCGTGGGGTCGATCATCCGCTGGCCGGCCAGCGGATGATCGGGCGGGGCGATGATGACGTGCGGGTTGTCGCCGATCACCGTGGCCTCGACCTCCAGCTCCTCGGGCGGGCGGCCCATGATGGCGATGTCGAAGTCGAGCTGGCGCAGGCCGGCGATGATGTCGGACCGGTTGCCGACGGTGAGGTGCAGCGTGATGCCGGGATGCTGGCGGGCGAAGGCGGCCAGGGCACGCGGCGCGAAATATTTGGCGGTGCTGACGATGCCGACCGCGGCGGTGCCGCGCTGGGAGCCGACGAGCTCGGCGAGGGCGGCCTCGCATTCGGCCAGGACCCCGGCGATCCGCTCCGCCGCGACCAGCACCTCGCGTCCGGCATCGGTCGGCATCGTGCCGGCGGCCGAGCGCTCGACCAGCGGCAAGCCGGCCTGCTCCTGCAGGAGCTGCATCTGCAGGGTCACCGCCGGCGGGGTGATGTTGAGACTTTGTGCCGCACCCGTGACCGAGCCGGCCTTGAGCAGGGCGGCAAAAGTGCGGAGCTGCTTGAGTGTGACGTTGCGCATGGCGGTATGATTTAGTTTTGTTGAATGGCAGCATAATCAAATTCAAATTTACTTACAACATCGGCGCGCCATGATGCCTCGAGCAGGCGGGACGGTGCGCCACGTCGAAACGATCCGGCGGACTTGAGCGGCTGGGCGGGAGGTTCAACCATGTCGGGCGTCATCAGGCTCGAGACCCATCTGGCACGGCAATGCCGAACCGGGGAGACCGTGCGGTCGGCGGCTGCGGATGTGATCCTGGCGCTCGCCGGCGCCGCCCGACGGGTCGCAACGCTGCTGGCCCAGGGGCCCCTGGCCGGCAGGCTCGGGACCGTCCATGCCGACGGGCGCGGCGGCGATAGCCAGAAGGAGCTCGACCTTCTCGCCAACCGGCTGATGGTCGAGGCCCTGGCGAGGGCCCCGGTCGGCGTCATCGGCTCGGAGGAGATGGACGAGCCGATGACAGGCGCGGCCGACGGCCCGCTGGCCGTGGCGATCGACCCCCTGGACGGCTCCGACAACATCGAGACCGGGGTGCCGGTCGGTACCATCTTCTCGGTGTTGCCCCGGCGCGGTGGCGAGGCCATGGCCAGCCTGCTGCAGCCCGGCCAGGCGCAGATCGCCGCCGGCTACTTCATGTACGGCAGCCGCATCACCCTGACCCTCACTTTTGGCGAGGGTACGCAGGTGTTCACGCTCGATCCGTTGTCCGGCGAGTTCGTCCTGACCGCGGCCCAGGTGGCGATCCCGCTGCAGACGCGCGAATACGCCATCAACGGCTCGAATTTCCGGCACTGGGACGAAGCGATCCGTCTCTATGTCAGCGATTGCCAGAAGGGGACAGCGGGGCCGCGCGGCGCCGATTTCAACACCCGCTGGAACGCGTCGCTGGTGGCGGAGGCGACGCGGATCCTGCTGCGCGGCGGCATCTATCTCTACCCCGGCGATGCCCGGCCGGGCTACGGCCAGGGCCGCCTGCGCCTGGTCTACGAGGCCAACCCGATCGCCTTCCTGGTCGAGCAGGCGGGTGGGGGCGCCAGCGACGGGCGCGAGCGTATCCTCGGCCTAGTACCGACCGGCCTGCACCAGCGTATGCCCTTCGTCTTCGGCTCGCGCAGCGAGGTCGAGGGCGTGGCACGCTACTATTCCAGCCCGCTCGACACCGGCGAGACCTCGCCGCTGTTCGGTCGCCGCAGCCTCTTCCGTGTCTGAAGCCGAGCCGTAGCCATGTCCCTGAAGCACCCGATCATTTCCATCACCGGCTCCTCAGGAGCGGGTACGACGTCGGTCAAGAACGTGTTCGTGCAGATCTTCCGGCGCGAGAAGATCACGGCCGCCTTCATCGAGGGCGACGCCTTCCACCGCTACGACCGGGCCGAGATGAAAGCCAAGATGGCGGAGGAGTGGGAGCGCGGCAACCGCCACTTCAGCCATTTCGGGCCGGACGCCAACCTGCTGGCCGAGCTCGAACAGACTTTTGCCGACTATGCGGCGACCGGCGGCGGACGGACGCGCACCTATATCCACGACGCCGAGGAGGCGGAGCTCTACGGCGCGCCGCCCGGCACGTTCACCCCGTGGCGCACGTTCGAGCCGGACACGGACCTCCTGTTCTATGAGGGCCTGCACGGCGCCGTGGCAGGCGAGGGCGTCGACATCGCCAGGCATCCCGACATCAAGATCGGCGTGGTCCCGGTGATCAACCTCGAATGGATCCAGAAGATCCATCGCGACCGCTCCTTGCGCGGCTATTCGACCGAGGCGGTGACGGACACGATCCTGCGGCGCATGCCGGACTATGTGAACACCATCTGCCCGCAATTCGCCCGTACCGACATCAATTTCCAGCGCGTGCCGACGGTGGACACCTCCAACCCGTTCATCAGCCGCTGGATCCCGACGCCGGACGAATCGATGGTGGTGATCCGCTTCGCCAACCCGCGCGGCATCGACTTCCCCTACCTCCTGTCGATGATCCCCGGCAGCTTCATGTCGCGGGCCAACTCCATCGTCATCGCCGGCAACAAGATGGATCTGGCGATGCAGCTCATCCTCACCCCCATCATCCTGACGCTGATCGAGCGCAAGCGGAGAGCATCATGAGCATCCCCGGTCCCGCAGCCAGCCTCCACGGCGCCGCCGTCGCCGCGCCGCCGCTTGCCGCCGACGTGCCGGTGCGCACCATGGCCAATGCCGTCCGCGCCCTGGCCATGGACGCGGTCCAGGCGGCGAACTCCGGCCACCCCGGCATGCCGATGGGCATGGCCGACGTGGCGACGGTGCTGTTCACGCGCTTCCTGAAGTTCGACCCCGCCGACCCAGCCTGGCCGGACCGCGACCGCTTCGTGCTCTCGGCCGGGCACGGCTCGATGCTGCTCTATGCGTTGCTGCACCTCACCGGCTATCCCGGCATGACGGTGGAGGAACTGCGCGCCTTCCGGCAATGGGGGGCGCTCACCGCCGGCCATCCCGAATATGGCCACACGCCGGGCGTGGAGACCACCACCGGCCCGCTCGGCCAGGGCATCGCCACGGCCGTCGGCATGGCGCTGGCGGAGCGGATGCTGGCCGAGCGCTTCGGCGCCGACCTTGTCGACCACTACACCTATGCCCTGGCCGGCGACGGCTGCCTGATGGAGGGGCTCAGCCACGAGGCGATCTCGCTGGCCGGCCATCTCCGGCTCGCCCGGCTGATCGTGCTGTTCGACGACAATTCCATCTCGATCGACGGGGCCACCAGCCTGTCCTGCTCCGACGACCAGCTGGCGCGCTTCGCCGCGGCGGGATGGTCGGTGCGGCGGGTCGACGGCCACGATCCGGAGGCGGTGGCCGAGGCGATTGCGGCCGAGCGCGAGACGGACAGGCCGTCCCTGATCGCCTGCCGCACCATCATCGGCTACGGCGCGCCGAACAGGCAGGGCTCGGAGAAGGTTCACGGCGCCCCGCTCGGCGCCGAGGAGATTGCCGCGGCGCGCCGGCAGCTCGATTGGCCGCACGCGCCCTTCGAGGTGCCCGGGCCGGTGCGCCAGGCCTGGCTGGAGGCCGGCCGGCGTTCCGCGGCCGCCCACCGCATTTGGGACGGCCATGTCGCCCGGCTCGGTGAGAGCGAGCGCCGGCGCTTCGACGAGGCGATCAAGGGCCTGGTGCCCGAGACGGCCCACGCTGCGCTCGACGCCATCCGCGAGCGTTTTGCCACGGAGGCGCCGAAGATCGCGACGCGTCAGGCCTCGCAGCAGGTGATCGACGCGCTGGCCCCGGCCATGGCCAACCTTGCCGGCGGCTCGGCCGACCTTACCCATTCCAACCTGACGCAGGCCAAGTCCCAGGCTCCGGTGAGGCCCGGTGCCTTCGCCGGCTCCTACATCCACTACGGCGTGCGTGAGCACGGCATGGCCGCGGCGATGAACGGCCTGGCGCTGCATGGCGGCTTCGTGCCCTATGGCGGCACGTTCCTGGTGTTCTCCGATTATTCGCGCCCGGCGATCCGCCTGGCGGCGCTGATGGGCATCCGCGTCATCCACGTGATGACCCATGATTCCATCGGCCTGGGCGAGGACGGCCCGACGCACCAGCCGGTCGAGCACCTGGCGGCCCTTCGGGCGATTCCCAACCTCCTGGTGTTCCGCCCGGCCGACGCGGTCGAGACCGCGGAGGCCTGGGCCTGCGCCCTGACGTCTGAGAAGACGCCGTCCGTGCTCTGCCTCACCCGCCAGGCCTTGCCGACGCTGCCGCACAGCGACGCGACGCGCCACGGCGTCGCCCGCGGCGCCTATGTGCTGCGGGAGCCGGCCGGCGGGCGCGACGTCACCCTGGTCGCCACCGGCTCGGAAGTGTCGCTCGCCCTGGCGGCGGCCGAGATGCTGGCGGGCGAGGGCATCCGCGCCGCCGTGGTGTCGGCGCCCTGCCTCGAGCTCTTCCAGCGCCAGACGCCGGACTATCGGCGGGCGGTGCTCGGCTCGGCGCCGCGCGTCGGCGTCGAGGCGGCGATCGAAGGCGGCTGGGCGCGCTGGCTCGGCGAGGACGGCGCCTTCGTCGGCATGGCCGGGTTCGGCGCCTCCGCGCCCGCCGACGTGCTGTTCCAGAAATTCGGCATCACCAGCGAGGGCGTGGCGCAGGCCGCCCGTCGCCTCATCGACAGGCCCTGACGGAGGATCCCATGGCCCGCATCACGCTTCGGCAATTGCTGGATCACGCCGCTGAATACAACTATGGCGTGCCGGCCTTCAACATAAACAACATGGAGCAGGTACTCGCCATCATGGCGGCAGCCGCGGAGACGGATGCGCCGGTGATCCTGCAGGCCTCGCGCGGCGCCCGCTCCTATGCCGGCGACATCATGCTGGGCAAGATGGTGGAGGCGGCCGAGGCCATGTTCCCCGGCATCCCGATCTGCCTGCACCAGGACCACGGCAATGACGAGGCCACCTGCTTCTCGGCCATCCAGCATGGCTTCACCTCGGTGATGATGGACGGCTCGCTCAAGGCCGACGCCAAGACGCCGGCCGACTATGCCTACAACCTCGACATCACCCGGCGCGTCACCGAGATGGCGCACAAGGTCGGCGTCTCGGTCGAGGGCGAGCTCGGCGTGCTCGGCTCGCTCGAAACCGGCCAGGGCGAGGCCGAGGACGGGCACGGCGCCGAGGGAGCGTTGTCGCACGACCAGTTGCTCACCGACCCGGAGCAGGCGGTGGACTTCGTCGCCCGCACCAGGGTCGACGCCCTCGCCATCGCCATGGGCACCTCGCACGGCGCCTACAAGTTCTCGCGCAAGCCCGACGGGGCGATCCTCGCCATGCATGTGGTCAAGGCGATCCATGAGCGCCTGCCCGGCATCCACCTCGTCATGCACGGGTCTTCCTCCGTGCCGCAGGATCTGCAGGAGGCGTTCAACCGCTATGGCGGGGAGATGCCCCAGACCTGGGGCGTGCCGGTGGAGGAGATCCAGGTCGGCATCAGATACGGCGTGCGCAAGGTCAATATCGACACGGATTGCCGCCTGGCCATGGCGGCGCAGATCCGCCGCGTCGCCATGGAGAAGAGGTCGGAGTTCGACCCGCGCAAATTCCTGCAGCCGTCGATCGAAGCGCTGAAGGCGCTTTGCCGGCAACGCTACGAGGAGTTCGGCACGGCCGGCCGGGCCTCGAAGATCAAGACCCTTTCGCTCGCCGAGATGGCCCGACGCTATCGCTCGGGAGCCCTCGACCCCCGCATCGGCGCCGATGCCGCGGCCGCCTGAAGGAGACACGCTGATGAACGCGCCAACCCAAACCACCAGCCTGGATGCCAAGTCGGTCACCGTCAGGGGCAAGGACCGCTACAAGTCCGGCGTCATGGAATACAAGCGCATGGGCTATTGGGAGCCCGACTACGAGCCGAAGGACACGGACGTCATCGCGCTCTTCCGTGTCACGCCGCAGGACGGCGTCGACCCGATCGAGGCGTCCGCCGCGGTGGCGGGCGAATCCTCGACCGCCACCTGGACGGTGGTGTGGACCGACCGCCTGACCGCCGCGGAGAACTACCGGGCCAAGTGCTACCGCGTCGATCCCGTGCCGAACGCGCCCGGTTCCTACTTCGCCTATATCGCCTATGACCTCGACCTGTTCGAGCCGGGCTCGATCGCCAACCTGACCGCCTCGATCATCGGCAACGTCTTCGGCTTCAAGCCGCTGAAGGCGCTGCGGCTGGAGGACATGCGCCTGCCGGTCGCCTATGTGAAGACGTTCGACGGACCGGCGACCGGCATCGTCGTCGAGCGCGAGCGCCTGGACAAGTTCGGCCGGCCGCTGCTCGGGGCCACGGTGAAGCCCAAGCTCGGCCTCTCCGGCCGCAACTACGGCCGCGTCGTCTACGAGGCGCTGAAGGGCGGCCTCGATTTCACCAAGGACGACGAGAACATCAACTCGCAGCCCTTCATGCACTGGCGCGACCGGTTCCTCTACTGCATGGAGGCGGTCAACCGGGCGCAGGCGGCGACGGGCGAGATCAAGGGCACCTATCTCAACGTCACCGCCGGCACGATGGAGGAGATGTACAGGCGCGCCGATTTCGCCAAGGAACTCGGCTCCACCATCGTGATGATCGACCTGGTCATCGGCTACACCGCCATCCAGTCGATGGCCAAGTGGGCCCGCGACAACGACATGATCCTGCACCTGCATCGCGCCGGACACTCGACCTATACGCGCCAGAAGAGCCACGGCGTGTCGTTCCGCGTCATCGCCAAGTGGATGCGCCTGGCCGGCGTCGACCATATCCATGCCGGCACGGTGGTCGGCAAGCTGGAGGGCGACCCGAACACGACCAAGGGCTATTACGACATCTGCCGCGAGAACTTCGTGCCGACCAGGCTGGAGAACGGCATCTTCTTCGACCAGCACTGGGCCTCGCTGCGCAAGCTGATGCCGGTCGCCTCGGGCGGCATCCATGCCGGCCAGATGCACCAGCTCATCGATCTGCTCGGCGACGACACCGTGCTGCAGTTCGGTGGCGGCACCATCGGCCATCCGATGGGGATCCAGGCCGGCGCCATCGCCAACCGTGTCGCGCTGGAGGCGATGATCTTCGCCCGCAATGCCGGCCGCGACATCCTGCGCGAGGGGCCGGACATCCTCAAGGCGGCGGCGCAGCACTGCCAGCCGCTGAAGCAGGCGCTCGACACGTGGAAGGACGTCACCTTCGACTACGCCTCCACCGACTCGCCCGACTTCGTTCCCGCGGTCAGCGTCTCGGGCTGAAGCCCTGAACACGAGCGAACAGGAGACATCCATGCGCATCACCCAGGGCTGCTTTTCCTTCCTGCCCGACCTCACCGACGAGCAGATCGCCATTCAGGCGCAGTACTGCATCGACAACAACTGGGCGGTGAACATCGAGTTCACCGACGACCCGCATCCCCGCAACACCTATTGGGAGATGTGGGGCCTGCCGATGTTCGACATCAGGGACGCGGCGGCCGTGATGATGGAGCTGAAGGAGTGCCGGAAGGTCTATGGCGACCGCTACATCCGCCTGTCCGGTTTCGATTCCTCGCAAGGGTGGGAGTCGGTGAAGATCTCCTTCATCGTCAACCGGCCGAAGGACGAGCCGGGCTTCCGCTTGCAGCGCCAGGAGGCGGCCGGACGCCAGCAGCGCTACACCACCCAGTCCTATGCTTCCGACAGGCCGGAAGGCCGGCGCTACGGCTGAATCGAACCACATCCGATCCCTCTCCCGACCGGGGAGAGGGATCTCGCTCTCTCCCATGCGGGCTGTCGACATGGAGCGGTCCGCCACCTCCGGCGCGGAGCCTCGGCTCCGTCGCCGGCTTCTCTTTCGCGGAGGCTGTGTTGAAGGCCATGACCGGATCCTATGATCATCCCGGCATCACCGACCCGGTCGAAGACGCGACGCCCCGGCGGGCCCCGACCTTCGAGGCCTCGGCGGACGCCGTCGCCGATCCTGCCGGCGAGCCCGTGGATCTGCGCCAGGAACTGGCGGACGCCGGCGTCGACGATGTCCTGAAGACGCTCGACGAGGAACTGGTCGGCCTCGCACCGGTCAAGACCCGGATCCGCGAGATCGCGGCGCTGCTGCTGGTGGAGCGGGTGCGGCGCAGGCTGGGCCTGGCCAGCGAGCCGCCGACGCTGCACATGTCCTTCACCGGCAATCCCGGCACCGGCAAGACCACGGTGGCGCTCAGGATGGCCGACATCCTCCATCGCCTCGGCTTCGTGCGCAAAGGCCACCTCGTCTCGGTGACGCGCGACGACCTCGTCGGCCAGTATATCGGCCACACCGCGCCCAAGACCCGCGAGATCCTGAAGAAGGCGATGGGCGGCGTGCTGTTCATCGACGAGGCCTACTACCTCTACCGGCCCGAGAACGAGCGCGACTACGGCCAGGAGGCCATCGAGATCCTGCTGCAGGTGATGGAGAACCAGCGCGAGGACCTGGTGGTGATCCTCGCCGGCTATGCCGACCGCATGGACCGGTTCTTCACCTCGAATCCGGGCTTCCGTTCACGCATCGCCCACCATATCGACTTCCCCGACTATCGGGACGACGAGCTCCTGTCGATCGGCGAAATCCTGCTGGCCCGGCAGAACTACCGGCTCAGCCCGGCGGCGCGCGAGGCCTTCGTACGCTATATCGAGGCGCGCAAGGCGCAGCCGCATTTTTCCAATGCGCGCTCGATCCGCAACGCCCTCGACCGCGCGCGGCTGCGCCAGGCCAATCGGCTCGTCGCCAATGCCGATGTGCCGATCACCGCGGCCGACCTGATGACGATCGACGTGCCGGACATCCTGGCCAGCCGGGTGTTCGCCAAAGCCGCCTCGGAGAAGAACCATGACTGAACCCCTGCTCATCGCCCCCTCGATTCTGGCGGCCGACTTCGCCCGCCTCGGCGAGGAGGTGCGGGACGTCGGCGCCGCCGGGGCCGACTGGATCCACCTCGACGTGATGGATGGGCATTTCGTGCCCAACATCACCTTCGGGCCGGATGTGGTGAAGGCGCTGCGGCCGCATTCCGACCTCACCTTCGACGTGCACCTGATGATCACGCCGGCCGATCCCTACCTGGAGGCCTTTGCCAAGGCGGGCGCCGACGTGATCACCGTGCATGCCGAAGCCGGGCCGCATCTCGACCGGTCGCTGCAGGTGATCCGCTCGCTCGGCAAGCGGGCAGGGGTGACGATCTGCCCGGCGACCCCCGAAAGCGTCCTGACCTATGTGCTCGACAAGGTCGACCTGATCCTGGTGATGACGGTCAATCCCGGCTTCGGCGGCCAGGCCTTCCTGCTCGACCAACTGGAGAAGATCCGGCGCATCCGCGCCATGATCGGGCCGCGGCCGATCCGGCTCGAGGTCGACGGCGGGGTCAATGTCGAGACGGCCGAACTGGTGGCGGCGGCCGGCGCCGACACGCTGGTGGCCGGCTCGGCGGTGTTCCGGGGCGGCAAGGCCGGTTACGCCGCCAACATCGCCGCCATCCGCCATGCGGGACAGCGCGGGCTGACGCAACTGGCGGCGTGAGGGGGGAAGGATAGGGGCCCGGTATGGTCGTGGAGAAGGCCTTGGCGCGCCTGATCCTGCCATTGACGAGCCGGTGTTGTCGTCGCGGCGGCAGACGGCAGAACGCACAAATGGGGCTGGACAGCCGTGCCTCATACGCGGGGAGGGCCTTGCAAAACGCAGAGCGGGTACCGATGTGTGTTGAAGGAGGATCACCATGTCGCACCTGCTGTTCCGCCTCTCCATCATCGCCGCCCTGATCGCGGCGAGCCCGACGCTGGCCTTCGCCGGCAAGATCATCGGCAACGGCTGATCTTGCCAGGGGGCAGGGCGCTCGGCCGGTGCCGGTCGAGGGCTCGACCGGAAAGTCGATCGGTCGTCTCGCGAGATCTTTCCCCGCTTCCTTGCGGCCGCCCTTCGTTCGGTCGCGGCTGCTACCGGTGTTCGGTCGCGGCTGCTACCGGTGCTTGTCGGATCGGCGGGCATCCCTCGCTTGCCGACCTTGGCGTTTGCCACTGAGACGGGCGGGGCGGTCGCCGATGCTTTTGGCGCGACGTGCCGGAGCTCAGAATATTTTTGGTATGTCTTCGCGTTGCTCTGCCTACCGCATCGTCCTCGTCTGTTTCAGATAGAATCGGGCTGCTTCGACAAGCGCGGTGCCAAGGCCGGCACCGATGCCGGGGAGCGCACGGCCCGATGACATGAAGTTCCCAGGAAGGCGCCGACCGACAAGAGGACAAAAGAGTGAAGGCTCAGCAGGCGCGCGGGATGTTCGAGCATGTCGGTCCACCCAGGTTGGCGGTGTGTTCGACGTGGTTGCCCTGCCCGACGTGACGCCACGCCATCGCATCCGATCTTGGCAGGCCTTTCGCAGCGACCGCAGATCGGAAAAAGGGCTCGATCCGCTCGCTGCACCGTTCGCGGCGGTGGATGCCGTCACAGCCTCGCGGCTGGAGTGCGCGCGGCTCCGAGGGATCGCGTCGGCCGGCCTACAACCCGCGCACGGCATCGACCACCCGGCAGGCGTCGACGTGCTCGCGGATGTCGTGGACGCGCAGGATGTCGGCGCCGCGGGCCGCCGCCAGAACGTGGCTGGCCAGCGTCTCGGCCAGGCGCTCGCGCGGCGGCCGGTCCATGCTTTCGACGACCAGCGACTTGCGCGAGGCCCCGACCAGGACGGCGAAGCCCATGGCCTTGATCTCCGACAGGCGGGCCAGGGCCGTCAGGTTCTGCGTCCGTGTCTTGCCGAAGCCGATGCCGGGATCGAGCACGATGTGCCGGTCCGGGATGCCGGCGCGGCGGGCGATGGCGATGGAACGGCGGAAGAAGGCCCGCATCTCCTCGATGATGTCGAGCGCCGGGGCGGATTCACGGCGATTGTGCATGATCACCACCGGCGCGTCGAAGGCGGCGGCCGCCTCGGCGACGGCGGGCTCGCGCTGCAGCCCCCAGACGTCGTTGACGATGCGCGCACCGGCCTGCAGCGCCGCATGCGCCGTCGCCGCCTTGTAGGTGTCGATCGACAGCGGCACCGGTACCGTGGCGGCAAGGCGCTCGACCACGGCGGCGACGCGGCGGATCTCCTCCGCGGCAGAAATCTCCGTGGCGCCGGGCCGCGTCGACTCGCCGCCGATGTCGATGATGTCGGCTCCGTCGGCCACCATGGTCCGGGCGTGCGCGAGCGCCGGCGCCTCGGCATTGAACCGGCCGCCGTCGGAGAAGGAATCCGGCGTCAGGTTGAGGATGCCCATGATCTGCGTGCGGTGGCCGAGGCCCGGAAGGCAATCGATGCGGGTGAGCATGGGGGCTCCTTGGTCGTCGGGCTCGTCGCGGCGGGACACAGCGGTGTGATCGGCGGCGTTTGCAGTGGATCGGGCGGACCAACTGCGGGTAAGCTCGCGAACACTGTCTCGACTATGGCTTTGTGCTGCAAGCCCGATGTGAAGGAGGAGCGCGCATGACGGCGATGAGCAGGCGGACCGCGCTGATCGGCGCCGTTCTCGCAGGGGCCTTGCCGCTGCTGCCCGGCGCGGCCGCGGCCGAGGAGAGCGAGGCGACCTGGGCCTCGATCAGGCCCGACATCTTCGGTGACAAGCCGATCGAGGAGGGCAGCCCGATCGTCAGCCTCGATGCGCCCAAGCGGGCCGAGGATGCGGCGATCGTGCCGTTCGAAGTGCATGCCGCCCTGCCGGCCGGGGATGCCCGCACGCTCAAGACGATCACCCTGGTGGTGGACGAGAATCCCTCGCCCCTGGTCGCCGCCTTCACTCTGGGCGAGGGGCGCCGCAGCTTCGATCTTTCCACCCGCTCGCGGGTCAATTCCTATTCCTTCGTGCGGGCGGTGGTGGAGACCAGCGACGGCGCGCTGCACATGGCCAAGGCCTACGTGAAGGCGGCCGGCGGCTGCTCGGCGCCGGCGGCCAAGGATCCGGCCGAGGCCAAGGCGCATCTGGGCGAGATGCGCTTCCGCAGCTTCGCCGATACCGGCCGGAGCGAGGCGCAGGTGCAGATCCGCCATCCCAACAATTCCGGCATGCAGATGGACCAGGTGACGCGGCTCTACACGCCCGCCTGGTTCATCCAGAATATGACGGTGAAGCAGGGGGCGCATACGCTGTTCGCCATGGAGGGCGGCATCTCGATCAGCGAGGATCCGACCTTCCGCTTCAGCTACAGCCCGGACGGCGAGCCGGTCACGGTCGAGGCCCGCGACACGCAGGGCACCGTGTTCAGGAAGGAGTTCCCGGGCGGGCAGGGATCGTGAGGCCGGACACCGTCGAATCGCGATACTCGTGCATGCCGCCCCGGTAGTCGCGCACCCGGTAGCGTCCTTCGCCGGCCGGCTCGACGGCGCTGCGGCCGATCGGCGCCTTGCCGAAGCCGCCGGGAATGTCGAGGACATAGGTCGGCTGGCACAGGCCCGACAGATTGCCGCGCAGGGCGTCGACGATGTCCTGGCCGGCGGCGATCGTGGTGCGGAAATGGCCGGTGCCGCGCGCGAGATCGCCATGGTGCAGGTAGTAGGGTTTGACCCGCATCGCCACCAACGCGCGGAACAGCTCGGCCAGCACCGCGGCGTCGGCGTTGACGCCGTTCAGCAGCACGGTCTGGCTCAGCATGGGAAAGCCGTTGTCGACCAGCCGGGCGCAGGCGGCGCGGGCCGCCGGCGTCAGCTCGCGGGCATGGTTGGCATGGAGCACCACATAGGTGGCCTTGCCCGTCTTGAGCGCCTCGATGAGTTCGTCGTTCACCGCTTCGGGCCGGACCACCGGCACCCGGGTGTGGAAGCGCACCACGCCGACATGCTCGATCGTCGCCAGGCGCCGCATGATGCCGGCGATGCGGCGCGGCGCCATCACCAGCGGGTCGCCGCCGGTGATCACCACCTCCCAGACGGCGGGAGTGGCGGCGACGTAGTCGAGCGCCGCCTCCAGCGCCGCGGCATCGAGCGCCTCGCCGCCGGGGCCGACCATCTCGCGCCGGAAGCAGAAGCGACAATAGACCGCGCAGGCGTGCATCGGCTTGAGCAGCACCCGGTCGGGATAGCGGTGGACGATGCCCGGCACCGGGCTGTGGGGCTCGTCGGCGATCGGGTCGCCGCTTTCCTCGTCGAGCCAGACCATTTCCGCGGCGTTCGGCACGAACTGCGCCGCGATCGGGTCGGCGGGGTTCCGGCCGTCGATCAGGGCGCGCATCTCAGGCGTGATCGCGATGGCGAAGGTCTCGGCGATCCTGGCCATCGCGGCCAGCTTCTCGGGCGCCACCAGGCCGGCAGCGGCCAGGTGATCGGCATTGCGGATGGGGGAAGTCTCGTCGAAAGCCATCGGGCTGCTTGGGTTGCGCGATTGTCTGAGTCCGGTCCTCTACACCCGGCGGTGGCTTTCGCCCAGACGGAGCAGGGTTGCAAGGGCCGCATGAGCCCTTGTAAACAATCCGTCCGGTCGGTATTATTGAAACATGGCCGAAGCTCATCACCGCAGGAAGCAACCCGAACTGCTGCGCCGCCAGGTGCTGGCGGCTGCGGCCGAGCTTGCCGTCGAGCAGGGCGCCGAGGCGGTGACGCTCGACGCGGTCGCCAGTCGCGCCGGCGTCAGCAAGGGCGGCCTGCAGCACCATTTCCCCGGCAAGCGGGCGCTGATCGATGCGCTGTTCGACCGGATGTGGGAGCGCTTCTCCGCCGACCTCGCCGCGGAGATGGCGGCCGATCCGGAGGAGCGGGGGCGGGCGACGCGTGCCTATCTGAAGGTGAGCACCCGCGGCTTCGCCGACGGCGAGGGCGATTTCTGGCGCGCTGCCGTGACGCTGATGCTGGCCGATCCGCTGCTGCGCGAACGCTGGGCCGCCTGGGTCCGGCAGGTCTGGGAGCCGGACCTCGTCGCCGAGGAGGGCGCCGCCCGCCTGCTCGCCTGCCGTCTGGCCGCCGACGGCCTCTGGCTGTCGGATCTCGGCGGCTATGACGCGGTGACGCCGGCCTTGCGGGCCGGCGTGCTGCAGACGCTGCTCGACATGACCTATGCGAAGGGGACGCCGTGATGAGCGCCGCCATGACCTATCTGTGCCTGGGCGTCGCCATCGTCGCCGAGGTGATCGCCACCTCGGCCCTGAAGGCGTCGGAAAGCTTCACCCGCCTGGTGCCGAGCCTGATCGTGGTCACAGGCTATGCCGTGGCCTTCCTGCTGCTGTCGGTGCCGATCCGCACCATGCCCGCCGGCATCGTCTATGCCGTGTGGTCGGGGGCGGGCATCGTGTTGATCTCCATCGTCGGCTGGGTCTGGTACAAGCAGACCCTCGACATGCCGGCCCTGTTCGGCCTGGCGCTGATCGTCCTGGGCGTGGTGGTGGTCAACCTGTTCTCCAAGTCGGTCAGCCACTGAGGCGCCTGGAGGGCGCGCGCCATCCGGCGCCAGGTCACGCCCTGGCCGCCTCGGCCTGACGCAGGCAGAGCGCGATCAGGAGGCCTGCCACTGCCGCGGCGGCGCCGATCAGGAAGATGCTGCCATAGCCGGCACGGTCGGCCAGAAGCCCGGCCAGGGGACCTGTCAGGCCATAGGCGAGGTCCTGGAAGGCCGAGAACCCGCCCAGGGCCGTGCCACGCAGATGCGGCTCGACGAGGCGCACGACTTCCCGCCCCATGGCCGGAAAGATCATCGAGCAGCCCAGCCCCGTCAGGAAGGCGCCGGCAAGGGCCAGGATCGGACCGGCCGCGCTCCAGATCAGGACCTGGCCGACGGCCTCGACGGCGAGGGAGCCGATCGCCACCGGCAGGCCGCCGATACGATCCGGCAAGTGGCCGAAGAGCAGGCGGACCAGGACGAAGCCGCCGCCGAAGGCCGTCAGGCCAAGCCCGGCATAGCTCCAGTGGCGGTCGAGGAGATAGAGGGCGAAGAAGGCCCCGATTGCGGCAAAGCCGATGCCCTGCAGGCCGACGATGGAGCCGTGCAGCCAGATCCGGCCGATCACGCTCCAGAACGCGGGGCGCTCGGCACCGGGATGGGCTGCGACGCCGGCGAGGCGCCGGATCGCCAGCAGTCCGAGGCAAGGCAGGGCCGCGCCGATCGCCATCGCGCCGGCAAAGCCGAGCCGGTCCAGCAGGGCAAGGCCGAGCGGCCCGCCGATGGCGAGGGCGCCGTAGATGGTGGCGCCGACCAGGGCCAGGACCTTGCCCGAGCGGCCGGGACCGACGAGGCCGATCCCCCAGGCGATCACGCCGACCGCAACCAGGCTCTCGCCAAGCCCGAGAAGCAGCCGGCCGGCGAGGAGGACGGAGAAGGCCGTCGCCGGCGCATCGAACGCCAGGCCTGCGATCAGGGAGGTCAGTCCTCCGGCCACGTAGAGGGCCAGCCCGCGCCCGACCGCTGCCTTGGCACCGAGACGGTCCGAAAGGCCGCCGGCATAGCCGCGGCTGACGATCGTGGCGAGAAAGGCGATGCCGACGCCGAGTCCGGCCCAGGCATTGCCCAGCCCGAGCGTGCCCGTCACGTAGACCGGCACGATGGGAAGCGAGATGGCGACGCAAAGATAGGAAATGAAGAGGATGGCGGTCAGGGGCAGAAGGCGGGCCTGCGCCGGGTCGCGGGTCGATTGGAAAGCCATGGCGTTCTCCAGGCTGGTTCCTCGATCGACGGGGCGCAACAAAAAACGCACTCCGATCGCCGAGGATCGTTGAGTGCGTTGCTTGACGTCAAACGCTTACGGCCAGTGCTCCTGGCGATGCCGTCTTAGGTGGCTCCGGAGCCGGTGTCAACGGAGTGCCGCGAGAGCCCGGCGCCCCATCCCGCTCCGGCACAAATCCTACTTGAAGCAGCGGATCTCCGCTTCGGCCTGGGCGCGGCGGAGATCGGCGACGATGTCGTCGAACTGCCTGGTGCTCTTGAACACATTGGCATTGGTGCCGACGCCCTGGCGCATGGCCAGGATGGTCTCGGCGCTGACATAGCGGTCATAGGGCAGGATCGAGGCGACGATGTCGATCGAGCAGGAGCAGCGCTCCATCGCCTCGTGCGTCTGGCCGTTCGCCGCCATGCAGCCGAACACGTAGTCGACGCGGGCCTGGGTCGGGTAGTCGTTGGCGGGATCGTCGGCAAGGGCGCGCCCGGCCGGCAGGGCCAGAAGCAGGCCGGCGGCGACGAGGGCGGCGGCGAGGGCGTCAGGGGGCCTTCGGTTCATAGGACAGGCTCTCGTCGATCAGGAATTTTCCGTCCGCGGCCGGCGCGGCGGCCGAGAGGTGGATGATCTCGCCCGGCACCTCGGCGGCGACGGTGAAGTCGTAGACCATGGTGTCGAGGCCCTGCATCCGGCCGCGATTGGGGTCGTCGCGGAAGGGCTCGACGCGCACATGCCAGCCCTCGAGCGAGCGGCCTCCGAGCGACACGGCGGTCTTTTCGACCTTGGCCTTGTCGCGCAGCGCGGTGCGGATGGCGTTCTTGATGTAGCGCGGATTGGCCTTCAGCCGCGGCGCGATCTCCTGCAGATGGTTCTCCAGGAACAGGGAGAGGACGGGATTGCCGGTCATGTCCACGAACGGGCCGGCAGCGCGGCGGTGCTCGCCGGAGAACATGGTGACGCGCAGCGTGCGCTCGGCTTCGCCCTTGCCCGCTTCCACCGCCAGGAGGATCGTATCGTCGAAGGTCGGGCCGTAGAGGTTCGCATCGGCGGATTTGCGCGAATAGGCATAGGTGAGCGTCGTGCCCGGCGCGGCGTTCCTGAGCTGCTCCTCGTCGAACAGCAGCGTGGCGGCATCGGGCGGGCCTGCCTCCGCAGCGCGGGGTATGTCGGGGACGGCGGTGGCGAGGCACGCCAGCGCCAGAAGGCCGCCAAGCCGGCATCTGCTGCCCATCACGCCACCGGTTCTCCCTGCTTGCTGTCGGCGGCCGGGCCGCCGATCCGTCGATAGACATAGGCAGGCGGATGCGGGTCGACCGCCTCCGCCGTCGCCAGCGCGACCATGCGGGCATGGTGCGGCGATTTCGAGCAGGCCGGGTCGGTGGCGGCGGCATCGCCGACCAGCGCCATGGCCTGGCAGCGGCAGCCGCCCCAGTCCTGCTCCTTGCGCTCGCAGCCGCGGCAGGGCTCGGGCATCCAGTGAGTGCCGCGGAAGGCCGTGAAGGCCGGCGACGCGCCCCAGATCTCGGCGAGGCCATGGTCGCGCACCGACCAGAATTCGAGGCCGGGAATCGTTTCGGCGGCATGGCAGGGCAGGACCTTGCCGGCCGGCGTGACATTGAGCGAGCGCCGGGCCCAGCCCCCGGAGCAGGGCTTGGGATAGAGGCCGTAATAGTCGGGCAGGACGAGGTCGATCACCAGCGTGCCCTTGAGGCGTTCCCGCGCCGCCTCGACCACGGCGACGGAGGCGTCGGCCTCGGCCCGCGTCGGCATCAGCGCGGCACGGTTGGCATAGGCCCAGCCGTAATATTGGGTGTGGGCGATCTCCACGCGCTTGGCGCCGATGGCCACGGCGAGATCGATGATGGCGCCGACCTCACCGATATTGCCGCGATGGATCACCGCGTTGACGGTCAGGGGGAAGCCGAGGCGCACGACCTCGGCGGCGAAGGCGAGCTTGGCCTCGTGGGCGCCGGCGAGGCCGCCGATCAGGTCGCCGCTCGACGGCCGCGCCCCCTGCACCGAGAGCTGGACATGGTCGAGCCCGGCGTCGAACAGGGGCCCGAGCTTGGCCATGGCCTGGCCGACGCCGGAGGTGATCAGGTTGGTGTAGAGGCCGACCGAGGCGCAATGGGCGGTGAGCGCGACGATGTCCTGGCGCGCCGTCGGCTCGCCGCCGGACAGGTGCACATGCAGCACGCCGAGCGCCGCCGCCTCGTCGAACACGCGTTTCCACTCGGCGGTGTCGAGCTCGGCCGAACGGCGGTCGAGCTCGATCGGATTGGAGCAGTAAGGACAGCGCAGCGGGCAGCGATGCGTCAGCTCCGCCAGGAGGCCGATCGGCACCGGCACGGGGCGGGCCGGAGCGGTCACCGCTCGATCACCCGCTTGAGGAGAAGGTCGTCCAGCATGGCGACCACGTCCTTCTCGATCACGCCGCGCTTCTCATCGTAGCGTTCGGCCAGGGCGTCGATGATGGCCGAGACGGAGCGGCTGCCGTCGACCAGCTCGACGATGGCGGCAGCGACCTCGTCGACATGGAAGGCGCGCTCGGGCGCCAGCAGCACGTGCTTGCCGCGCACCGCGTCGAAGCGCAGCTTGACGCCGCGCGGCAGCCTCGGCACGTCCTCCGGCGCCAATGTGGTCATGGCCCGCTCTCCGCGCCGGGCGTCCAGGCGCCGGGCGGCGGCAGGCCCGGCACGACATAGGCATGGTGCAGGGCGTCGAGCTGCGCCCACAGCACGTCGCACTTGAAGGTCAGCGCCGCGACCGCCGCCTGCTGCAGCTGCGGCGTGATCGCATGCTGCTTGACGTAGTCGAGGGCGAAGTCGGCATCGCGCGGCGCCTGGGTCAGGCGCTTGTCGAAATAGGCGAGCGTCTCGGCCGAGATGAAGTCGTAGCCAGCCAGCATGCCCGAGACGCGCTCGGAGATGATCTTCGGGCTGAACAGCTCGGTGAGCGAGGAGGCGATGGCCTCGAGCAGCGAACGGTCGCGCACGAAGTGCACATAGGCCTCGACCGCAAAGCGTGTCGCCGGCAACAGGCCGCGGGTCGAGACCACATCGTCGCGCGGCAGGCCGAGGCCGTCGGTGAGCCTCAGCCAGCGCTCGATGCCGCCGTCGCCGTCGCTCTCGCCGTCATGGTCGACGATGCGCTGGCGCCAGATGCGGCGCAGCTGCGGATCATGCATCCGCGCCATGATCGTCGCATCCTTGATCGGGATCATCGCCTGGTAATAGTAGCGGTTGAGCGCCCAGGCGCGGACCTGGTCGCGCGTCAGCCGGCCGCCATGCAGCAGCCGGTGGAACGGGTGCAGGTTGTGGTAGCGCCGCGCCCCGACGTCGCGCAGCGCCGCCTCCAGGGCCTCGGGCGAGAGAAGCTCAGTCATAGCGAGAGCACCATGCCGTCGTGAGCCACCTGCCATCCTGCCGCCTCGAGCGCGTGGCGCTCGGACGAGTCCTCGATCAGGACGGGGTTGGTGTTGTTCATGTGGACGAAGACCTTCCGGGCGACGGCGAGGCCGTCCAGGGCGGCGATCGAGCCGTCCGGGCCGCTCATCGGCAGGTGTCCCATCCGTCCGCCGGTCTTGGTGCCGACGCCGGCGAGGATCATCTCGTCGTCGCGCCAGACCGTGCCGTCGAAGAGCAGCAGGCCAGCGCCGTCGATCCGCTCGCGCAACTCCGGCGTGACGCGGGCGCAACCCGGCGCATAGACCGCGCGCCCGGCGCTCCCGGTCAGGATGACGCCGACCGTCGTCTCCGTGGCCTCGCCCACCCGCAACGTCTCGTCCTCCAGCCAGAGCGGCACCTTGCCCGGCACCGCGAACAGCTCGACCGTCAGGCCCGGCAGCGCCTCGAACGGGGTGTCCAACGCCACGGCCGTGCGCGGGACCATGTCCGGCGACACGACGTCGAAGATGCGGTTGTCGCCGAGCGAGCGCAACGTCCGGTCCGTGCCGAGAAGCGTGAAGGCCTGGCGCTCGCGCAGGCTCAGCAGGCCGGCGACATGGTCGACGTCGCCATTGGTGAGCAGCACCGCGGCCAGCGGCGAGTGCCGGGCATCCCGGCGCGGCTGCAGGTCCGGCGTTACGGCGATCTGCTGGCGGATGTCCGGCGAGGCGTTGAGCAGGAGCCAGTGCTCGCCGTCGACCGAGACGGCCAGGCTCGACTGCGTCCGCGGCCGGACACGGGGATCGCCCGACCATGCCAGCAGACATACCGGACAGCGGCAATTCCACTGGGGAACGCCGCCGCCGGCTGCTGATCCGAGAACGATGACCCGCACGGCCGCTTGTCCCGTCCGGATACGCGAACCCGGACCTGTTTCCAGCCGGGCTCAGAACTCCGGCGGGGTCTCGTCGGAGGAGATGTAGCCCGTGACTTCCAGGCCGACGCACACTTCGGTGACGGTAGGCGTGTTCCAGCGCATGGTGTTTCTCCGTTGCTTCCGCTCCGATCTCTTTATAAGGAAATCATAAGAGATCGTCTGTGTCGTCCGCGACAACACATTGGAATAGACTGTCTACGACTTCCTCCGGCTCGACAAGAAGAAAGACTCTCATGAAGTTCTAATTTATGTCCGGCGCCGAGCCGATCTTGCCGGGCGAGCCTGATTTCCGGCCCATGACGGTCGGAAACCTTGGCGATTCCGCTGGGGCGCCGAAGCCTCTAGGACCGGCGGGCGGCCTGGCCGGCTTCGAGGGGCGCGGCAGCGGTCAGGTCGAGCATGAAGCCCTTGCCGCGCACCGTGGCGATGGTCGGGCCGCCGGCCCGGGCGATCTCCGTGAACTTGCCGCGGAGATAGCCGACATAGACGTCGACGACGTTGAGCGAGACGCCGCCATGGTTGGCCCAGAGCGCGTCGAAGATGTCGCCGCGCGACACGGGGCGGTTGGCGCTGTGCATCAGCAGCGCCAGCAGTTCGGCCTCGCGCTGGGTGAGGCGCACATGCACCGGCCCGTACAGGGCCTGGCGGGTGGAATTGTCGAGGATCAGCCGCCCGGCGACGAGGCGGTCGCGATCATCGACCTGGCCCGAACGGTGCAGCAGATGGGCGCGCAGCCGCGCCACCAGCTCATCGAACTGGAACGGCTTGACGATGTAGTCGTCGGCGCCGGCCGACAGGCCGTCGGCGCGGTCACGCACCTCGTCCTTGGCGCTGAGGAACAGGATCGGCCCGGTATGGCCGCCGCTGCGCAGCGACCGGCAGACGTCGAGGCCGGAGCCGTCGGGCAGGATCATGTCGAGCAGCACGGCGCAGGGATTGCTGGCCCGGGCGGTGTCGAGCGCGTCGTCCGCCCGCTCCACCACCGTCACGTCGAAGCCTTCGGCGCCGAGCCCGCGACGGAGCATGGAGCCGATGTCGGCATCGTCTTCGACCACGAGAACGTTCATGTCTTGCCTCCCGGCGGCGTCACTTCCTCGGCAGCTCGATCATGATCCGCGTGCCGGCCGCGCCGTGTTCCCGCGACTCTATCGCGATCTTGCCGCCATGTCGCCCTATGATCCAGTGCGCCAGCGACAGGCCGATGCCGAAGCCGGGCGCCGCCGCCTTGTCCAGGGAGCGGGCGAAGCGCTCGAAGGCGTGCTCGCGCGCGGCGGGGGCCATGCCGGCGCCGTCGTCGGTCACCAGGATGCGCGCCGCGGCGTCGGTGACCTCCATGGCGACCACGATGGTCCTGGCGCCGCGGGCGTGGCGGACGGCATTGTCGATCAGGCCCTCGACGATCTGGCGCAGCCAGTCCCGGTCGCCGGCGACGTCGACGTCGATCTCGGCGGCATCGAGTCGCAGCGCGATGCCGCGGCGGCGCGTCGCGGCGGCGAAGCCGTCGACGGCCTCGACCAGGATGGGGCGCAGCGCCACCGTCGCCAGGGCAAGCTCGATCTCGCCGCTCTCGGAGCGGGCGACGCGCAGCATGTCCTCGACCCGCCGGTGCAGCGCCAGCGCGCGCTGGCGGATGGTGGCGAGCACGGACCGGGCCTCCGCCTCGGGAATGGCCGGGGCCCGCAGCGTCACGTCGCATTCGCCGAGCACCACGGTGAGGGGAGTGCGCAGCTCGTGGCTGACGTCGGCGAAGAAGCGCCGCCGCGAATTGTCGATCGCCGCCAGGCGCCGATTGGCCGCGGTGAGGTCGGCCGTGCGCTCTGCGACCGTGTTCTCCAGCGCCGCCCGGTCCCGGTCGAGGCGGCGGGTGCGACGCGCCAGCCGCGTCGCCATGCGGTTGAAGCGGGCCATCAGCAGGCCGAGCTCGTCGTGAGGGCCGATGTCGAGCCGGGTCTCGAGCTCGCCGCGGCCGATCGCCGCCGCGGCCAGCTCCATGGCGCCGAGCCGGCGCAGCAGGGGCTGGGTGATGGTGCGGTGCAGCAGCAGCGCCGCGGCGAGCGCCAGCAGCGCGGCGACGACCGCACCGATGGTGAGGCGGCGCGACGTCTCCCGCGCCTCGTCCCTGGCGCCTTGCAGGAAACGCCGCTCGGCCTCGACCAGCAGGGAGAGCGGCGGGCCGGCGGACGTGCCGAAACCGTTGAGGGCGCCGCGGATGCTGTCGCCGCGCGGGCCGGGGGCCGGCATGGCCATGGCGCGGGCGACCTGGGCGGTCAGGACCTCGAAATCGGCGCGCAGATGCGTCAGCAGCCGGACCCGGGACGCCTGGGCCTGGTCGTTGGCGATCTCGCTGGCCTGCGTCGTCTCGATGGCGGCGACGACGGCGCGGGCCTTGCCCTGCAGGTCGGCGAGACGGGCGACGCCGCCGGATGCGGCGTTGGCGCTGTCGATCGCCGCCAGGCCGTATTCCGTGATGCGGCCTGAGACCTCGGTGAGCAGGTCGAGGCGCCGCTGCGACTGGGAGATCTGCTCCAGCGTGCGGTCCGAGACCTGCACGGCGAACAGGATGCCGCCCGCAGCCAGCACGGTGAGCAGGGCCACGCCGCCGATGAAGGTCGAAAGCTTGGCCCTGAGCGATCCCATCCGTCCGCAACACCGCAATGCCGGCCATCGGGCCCGATCGGTCCAGCGTGCCATGCCGCGGCCGGGCAGCAAAGGCTGCCGGACCGGTTTTCCCTGCCGCTCCCGCCACGATATTGGGAGGGCCTGCCTCGCGTCAGGCGCCGGCGGGCAGCAGGATCTCACCCTTGCCGAGTGTCGCCAGGTCGCCGGCGAAGCGGCGCATGATTGGCGGTACCAGTCCGGCGAACTCCGGGGCCAGGCCCTCGAGCGTCCGGCGCAGCAGGCGCAGGAACACCAGCTCGTGGCGGCCGGTGTCGACGAAGCTCGGCAGGATCTCGCCCGACCGGGCCGTGACCAGGGTGCCGCGCCGCATGCCGAAGCCGGGCTGTTCGCCGAGCTCGGCGGCGATGATCGTGCCGGCGATCATGCGGGTGCCGGCGTAGTCTCCGGCCGCGCCGGCGACGAGCAGCAGGCCGCGCCGCATGCGGTCGCCGAGGCGGGGGCCGGCCTTGCCGCCGACGATCAAGGTCGCGCCGTCGAGGCCGAACATCGCGCCGTGGACGGCGCCGCCGGCGCTGGCATCGGCCTCGCCGTCGATCCGTATCAGGCCGCCGCTGGCGGCGCTGGCCGCGAAGGGGCCGGCCGATCCGCCGACTCGGATCTCGCCGCCGGTCATGCCGAAGCCGAGGCGCTGGCCGGCGTCGCCCTCCAGTTCGATGCGGCCGCCGGCGAGGCCGCGGCCGAGATTGTCGAAGCGCGGCGACCCGCCCCGGATGCGGATCTCGCCGGCATCGCCGGCGGTCACGGCGAAGAGGTCGCCGACGTTGACGCCGGTCCGGCTGGTGCCGACGGCGAGCCGCTCGATCTCGGCGGCGGACAGCCCGGCGAGGCGCTCGGGCGTCAGGGGCGAGAGGTCCAGCCGCTCGGGCGGCGCCTCGCGCAGCGTGAGGACGAGCGCGCTCATGCCAGCAGGTCCCGCAGGTGGAAATGATACTTGCCGAGCTTGCCGCCGTAATTGCCGGCGGCGACGCGCAGCAGGCCGTGGGTGGCGCCGACGGCGGTCGCCGCATGCAGGGCGGCCCGCATCGAGGCCCGCACCGCCGCAGCCGACAGGCCGTCGATGACGATCTCCAGCACCACGCCGGTCTCCGGCGCCAGGGCCGAGCCCGGTCGTCCCTTCAGGGACGGGCAATAGGCGTCGTTGGTGGAGGCGATCACGCCCTTGTAGCGCGAGCCGACCTTGGAGCCGGACCGAACGATGCCGCCGGGAAAGGGCAGGATGACGTCGGCTGCATCGCGCGCCGCGGCGGCCGCGATCTCCGCCACGGCCAGAGCGCCGGCATGGTGGCGGCCGAGGAACAGCAGGTTGCCGCCGCCGACCGCGCCTTCGACCATGCCGGTGTCGTGCTCGCAGACGAATTCCCCGTCCATTACCGGCAGCCGCCAGTAACGCCGACCTTCCAGGCGCTTGGCGACCTGGTGACCGTCGGCGAAATAGCGCAGGTTGGCG
Source organism: Labrys sp. Lb11 (assembly GCF_057554225.1). Classification (NCBI taxonomy): domain Bacteria; kingdom Pseudomonadati; phylum Pseudomonadota; class Alphaproteobacteria; order Hyphomicrobiales; family Xanthobacteraceae; genus Labrys; species Labrys sp. Lb11. The sequence goes on along the minus strand of NZ_BAAJOT010000002.1, from coordinate 407,841 downwards.
CCCATCTTGAGCCGCTTCGCGCCCTCCGAGCCGGCATAGACGGCCGAGCCCGGGCTGGTGAGCACGCATTGGCCGAGCCGGCGGGTGAGCTGGCTGCCGAGCCCCTTCTGGTCGAAGCCGAACAGCAGCACTCGTGCTCCGGGCCGGCCGTCCGGTGTCTCGGCGCCGGTCAGCATCCGGTCGATGCCGGCCTCGACGCCGCAGCCGATCACCGACGTGGCGAAGCCGGTCATGGTCGTCGCGGCGATCTCGGCCCAGCGCGCGGTGTCGGCGGTGACGACGACGGCGGTCGCCGCCATGCCGAAGGCCTCGGCGAAGGTATCGTCGACGGCGATGCCGTTGAGGCTCAGGTCCGGCATGGCTCGACCTCGAACACGTCCCGGTCTCCGAACGCGGCCTGCGGCACGGCGAAGCTGGACAGACCGGCACCGAACCGGTCGCTGAGATAGGTGTCGGTGCGTCGCACCATGGCGGCGTCGACGGCCGGGGCGAGCGACAGGGTGCGGCCGGGGCGCCAGCCCAGGGGCTCGCCGTCGCGCACGATCTCCTCGCCGTCCTTGAGCACCAGCCGGGCCGAGGCGAACATGGCGGCCCGGTCGGCTTCGTCACGGTAGATCGCCACGTCGGCCCGCGCCCCGGGGCCGAGATGGCCGCGATCGGCGAGGCCGAGCAGGCGGGCCGGGGCGGCGCGGGTCATGATCGCGACCTCGGCGAGGCTGTATTCGCGCTCGATGGCGGCAAGGCCCGAGCGTTCGCGCGCGAGCTCCGGCAGGCCCGCGACCACGCGGTCGCGCTCGGCCTTGTCCATCAGCAGCTGGATCAGCCGGGGATAGGCGGTGAAGGGGCCGCCATTGGGATGGTCCGTGGTGAGCAGCACCCGCCACGGGTCGGGCGAGCGCAGGAACAGCTCCAGGCCGATGGCGAACTGCAGGGCGTTGACGCCGTTGCCGCGCTTGTAGCGGTAGGGGACGATGCCGCCGCCTTCGGCGTCGCCGTCGACCAGAATCCATTTGCGCGGCCGCCCGGACTTGTGCCCGGCATATTGGCGCAAGATGTCGAGCGAGATGGTGCAGGTCTGGCCGAACACCACCTGGCCGACATCGAGCGTGGCGTTGGGGTGACGGGCCAGGGCCTCGCAGACCCGCTCGGCGGCGGAGGCAAAGCCGCCGGCCTCATGCCGGGCATAGCTGTAGAACTGGGCATGGGCGAGGTGGATGCGCCGGCCCTCGGCAGCCTCGAGGGTCTCGACCAGCGTGTCGTCGGAGCCGGGCAGGCCGAGATTGTTGGCGTGGACGTGCAGGGGATGCGGCACGCCGACGGCCTCGGCCGCATCGAGCAGGGCGGAGAGGATGGCGCGGGAGGTGAGGCCGTAGCTCGGCACCTCGTCGTCGAGGCCGAAGCGCCGGACATTCTCCTTGAAGGCCGCCGCGCCGCCGGCATTGATCACCTTGAGGCCGAGGCCGCGCGCCGTGGCCAGCGTCAGCGCGACATGGTCGCGGATGGCGGCGGCGCCCTCGCGCTGGCGCAGCAGCGCCAGCAACTGGTCGTCATTGCCGACCACGGCGAGGCCGCCGCGGTCGATCAAAGGGATGTCGCCGAGCTCCAGGTGGGTGGCCAGCGCGGCGGTCGGCACCAGGGCCGGCTCGATCACCGTGGTATAGCCCATGCGCGCATAGAGCCGGCCGGTCTCGAAGGCCGACCAGCGGGCGGTGGCGAAGGGCAGGCCGTGCGGGGCGGCCGCCTCGCTGACATGCAGCTCGGGCAGCAGCAGGCGGGCGAGCGTGACGTTGCCGCCGGCGATGTGGGAATGGACGTCGATGGCGCCGGCCATGACCACGCAGCCGGCGGCATCGATGGTGTTGTCGGCCACGGCGTCGGGCGGCGGCGCGACGATGCGGCCGTCGGCGATCCAGATGTCGCCGACGCCGTCGCGCCCATGCGCGGGGTCGATGATGCGCCCGCCGGCGATCCGGGTCAGCATGGCGCGGCATCCGGGTTGGGAAGGGCTGCCTCGATGGCAGCGAGGATGGCGGCGGCGGTGGGCGTGTCGCCGGGCCGGGCCGCGGGCCGATGCACCAGCGTCGCCCGCCCCTCGTGCCAGACCGTGCCCGGGGCGGTTTCGCCGGGCTTCGCCACCTCGATGACGATGCCGGCCTCGCTGCCGGCCGCTCCGGCGAGCAGGGCGGCGGCTGGAAAGGCTGCCGGCCAGTCGGGCGGAGCGCTCGCCAGCGGCCCGATCCACAGGCCGGCGTCGGCCTCTCCAGCGGCGATCAGGCGGGCGGCGTCGAAGCGCCAGGGGTCATGCTCGGGATAGCCGCGGCCCAACCCGACGCGCGGGCCGTCGCCGGTCGTCCAGGCCCCGACCTGCAGGGCGGCCCGCCCCTCCTGCGCCAGGGACAGGCCGGTGAAGCGGGTCGCGGCGTTGAGGTCCTTGACGAGCCCCTGCAGCATGTCGACGCCGAGGTCGCCGAGCTCGCCCGGGTCGTAGAGCGCGACGCCGAAGCCGGCCTGTTGCAAATGGTCGCAGGCCTCGCCGAGATTCGGGATCTGGCCGGCGGCGGCGAGCCGCCCGCCGGCGACGGCGCGGATGAGGCCAAGAGTCGCAGCCAGGGTTCCGGCGGTCACGGGAACGTGCAGGGCCTGGTTCCTCGAGGCGTTCGGGCCGGCATCGGCGGCCAGGACGACCAGCCGGCGGGCTCGATCCGGCGCGCCACGCTGCGGAGGGGCGGCCATGATCGAGGCCAGGGCGGGAGAGGCGGCCGCATGGTCTCCGACCACCAGGACGAGATCGGCGCGGGCACGGGCCTCGGCCGGCGTCGTCGCCATGGCGCCGTTGGCGGCGAGGGCGGAAAGCTCGCCATAGAGGGCCGCGGAACCGTTTGCGTCGAGCGATGCGCCGAGCCTGGCGGCGAGACGATAGGCGGCGCGGATCGCATCCACGTCCGCCGCCAGGCCGCCGAGAAGAGGATGGCGCGCCCCCGCCAGCAAGGCGCCCGCGGCACGCACCGCGTCCTCTACGCTGACCGGTTGTCCTGCGATCCAGGCTGGCATTGCTTCCTCTTGGCACTCGATGCGATCATGATGGCATCCGCAAGGATGGCGAAGCAAGTCGTTGAAGTCGTTGCAGTGCAATATGTGAGATTTCTAAGAATTCCTCGAGTTGCAAAGTCTTTCTGACTGATGCGAAAGTTCTGATGATGCCATCGATTTCTTATTTTCGACATACATTGGCGAGGGGGCGGCTGAGGTGCGGGACGTGACGGCGACGAGCATTGCTGCGGCCCGGGTTCTTGCGCCGGCACGATTGCATTTCGGCTTCCTCGATCTGAATGGCGGGCTCGGGCGTCGTTTCGGCAGCTTCGGGGTGGCGCTGGAGCGCCCGGCGGTCGAGCTGCGGATCCAGCCCGCGCCTCGTCTTGAAGCCGTGGGGCCGGAGGCCGAGCGGCTGGCCCGCTATGTCGAGGCGGCGGCGGTGCATCTGGGCGTGCCTGCCCGGGGCCGGGTCGAACTGCGCCGCGCCATCCCTTCCCATGCCGGCTTCGGCTCCGGCACCCAGCTGGCGCTGGCGGCTGCGGCGGCCCTGGCGCGGATGCACGGCAAGCGCTTCGACCCGGTGCTGGCGGCCACGGCGCTGGATCGCGGCAATCGCTCGGGGATCGGCCTCGCCGCCTTCATGGACGGCGGCCTGATCCTCGACGGCGGGCGCGACGGCGGCGACGCAGCCCCGCCGATCCTGGCGCGGGTGCCGTTCCCGCCGGCCTGGCGCATCCTCCTGGTTCTCGACGGCAGGGCGCAGGGCGTGCACGGCACCACCGAGGCCTCCGCCTTCGCCCGGCTGCCGCCGTTTCCCGCCGCCGACGCGGCGCATCTGTGCCGGCTGGCGCTGATGCAGATCCTTCCCGCCGCCGTGACCGGCGATCTCGATGCCTTCGGCCGGGGCGTCACCGAGGTGCAACGGCGGGTCGGTGACTATTTTTCGCCGGTGCAGGGCGGACGCTTCGCCAGCCGGCACGTCACCGCCGTGCTGGCGGCGCTGCAGGAGCGCGGCGTCGCCGGCGTCGGCCAGAGTTCCTGGGGCCCGACGGGCTTCGCCATCCTCGGCTCGGAGGCCGAGGCACGGCGCCTGGCGCGGGAGATGGCGCCGCTCGCCCGGGCGGGCGGGCTCACGCTCGCCGTCACCCGTGGCCGCAACCGCGGCGCCAGGATCAGCACCATCCCGGTCGCCGTGGAGGCGGCCCCCGCCCGCGCAGCCGCTGGAGCACCTGCCGAATGAGCCGCTCGATCCTTCACATGCTGTCGCCGCTCAAGCACATGAGCCCGTTCGACGTGAACATGGCCGTGGACGCCGGCTTCGACGTCGTCGTGCCCTATACCAACGTCACCCTCGAGGAGGTGCGCGGCCTGGTGCAGGATGCGATCTTCTCGCGCTCCCCGGCGGACAGCGTGCGCTCGACCATCTTCATCGCCGGCAAGCGCGCCGACCTTGCCCTCGACATGCTCGACCGGGCGAGAGCCTCCTTCGTGCCGCCGTTCCAACTGCATCTCTTCGCCGATCCGGCCGGCTCCTTCACCACCGGCGCGGCGCTGGTGGCGGTGGTGGCCAGGACGCTGCGCCAGGCCGGCCATGGCGGCCTGAACGGCAAGGCGGTGATCATCTTCGGCGGCACCGGCGTCGTCGCCTTCTGCGCGGCGGTGCTGTGCGCCATGGAGGGGGCTCGCGTCACATTGGCCGGCCATGACGGCGCCGCCCGCGTCGGCGGCATCGCGGCAACGATGAAGCAGCGCTTCGGCGTCGATGTCGGCGCCGCCGACGGCTCCAGCGCCGGAGCCCGCGCGACGGCGGCCGCCGGCGCCGACGTCATCCTGTCGGCCGGCCCGGCCGGCGTCACCATTCTCGACGCGGCGCAACTGGCTGATGTCAAGGGCCTGCTGGTCGCCGCCGACGTCAACGCCGTGCCGCCGGCCGGCCTGGAGGGCGTCGACGTCATAGCCAACGGCGTCGCCTTCGGCGCCGGCAAGGCCCTGGCCGTCGGTGCGCTGGCGGTCGGCAACGTCAAGTACCGCACGGAGTCCGGCCTGTTCCGCCGGTTGCTGACGGCCGACAAGCCGCAAGTCTTTGATTTCCGGGATGCCTACAAGCTTGCTGTCGAAATCGCCGGCTGACGGCGAAGCCCTGCTCATCGTGGCCCAGTCCGGGCGCGCCCTGGCGGCGGCGGCGCGGCGCGCCGGCTTTGCGCCGCTGGTCGCCGATCTGTTCGGCGACAGCGACACCCGCGCCCTCGCCGCCGACTATCGACGCCTGGCCGGACGCTTCGGCCTCGGGCTCGGCGAGGGCAGCGTGCTGGCCGCGCTGCGGAGCCTGGCCGCTGCGAGCCCGAGGCCTGTGCGCGGCGTCGTGCTCGGCAGCGGCTTCGAGCGCCGGCCGCGGCTGATGGCCGCCATCGCCGAGCGCTTCGCACTGATCGGCGCCTCGCCGGACTGCGTGCGGCGGCTGAAGGACCCGCTCGACTTCGCCGCCACGCTGGCGCGGCTCGGCATCCCGCACCCCGCGGTCAGCCTCGAGCCGCCGCCGGCCGGGGCCGGAGCGTGGCTGCGCAAGCGCCGCGGCGGCGCCGGCGGCGGCCATATCCGGCCGGCGCGGCCGGGCATGCCGGGGCGCGGCGCCTATTTCCAGCAGCAGGTGACGGGCGAGGCCTGCGCCGTCGCCTTCCTCGCCGACGGCAGCCGGGCGCGGATCCTCGCCGCGACCCGGCAATGGACCGCTCCCGGCCGCCACGCCCCCTGGCGCTATGGCGGCGCGATCGAGCCGGGCAGCCTGCCCGACGGGCTGCAGGCCGAGGTCGAGGCGGCGATCCAGCGCCTCGTGCCGGCCTTCGGGCTGCGGGGCCTCGCAAGCGCCGACCTGCTGGCCGGGCCGCAGGGCTGGTGGCTCCTGGAGGTCAATCCGCGTCCCGGCGCCACGCTCGACTGCCTCGACCGGCGGCCGACGCCGCTGCTGCGCCAGCATATCGCGGCGTCGGCCGGACAGTTGGGGACGGCTGAGGAACAACCGCCGGGTGCGGCGGGCGCGATGATCCTCTATGCTCGACGGACCATCGCCTCGGTGCCTGCCGTCGACTGGCCCGATTTCATCTCCGATCGGCCGGAACCGGCGAGCCGCATCGCCGCCGGCGCGCCGATCTGTACCGTCATGGCGACGGCCGGGGACGCAGTTGCGGTGCGGTCGCTGCTGGAAGAGCGCGGCCGGGCCATTCGGGATCTGCTAGAAGACGGGAAACACGCCGGTGAGGGAAGCGCCCAAGCAGCCGAGCGTCAACGCGCTCGCCATGCCGCTCGTTGAGAGGTTCGTCGCCGACGCGGCGATGCTGCGCGTCGCAGTGTCGTCCGGTCCGGGCGGCGCGCGGTTCGTCGATGCCGGCTCGCGCGTGCCCGGCTCCATCGAGGCCGGGCGCCGGCTGGCGGAGATCTGCCTGGGCGGGCTCGGCACGGTGGCGCTGGCGGCGACCGGCCCGCTGGCGCGCTGGCCGTCCTCGCTGGTGGTGCATGCCGCCAACCCGGTGCTCGCCTGCCTCGCCAGCCAGTATGCCGGCTGGCGGCTGGCGACCGGCGAGGGCAAGGGCGCCTATTTCGCCCTGGGCTCGGGGCCGGGCCGGGCCGCGGCCAGGGTCGAGCCGCTGTTCGAGGAACTGGGCTACCACGACGAGGCCGAGGCCGCCGTGCTGGTGCTGGAGACCGGCGAGCCGCCCCCGAAGGCGGTGATCGACAAGGTGGCGAAGGCGACCGGGCTCCGCGCCGACCGCCTCACCTTCATCTATGCGCCGACCCAGAGCCTCGCCGGCTCGACCCAGGTGGTGGCGCGGGTGCTCGAGGTCGGGCTGCACAAGACGCACACGCTCGGCTTTCCGCTGGAGCGGGTGGTCGACGGCATCGGCAGCGCCCCGCTCGCTCCGCCGGCGCCGGACTTCGTCAAGGCGATGGGACGCACCAACGACGCCATCATCTATGGCGGGCGCATCCATCTGTTCGTGTCCGGCGCCGACGGCGAGGCCCGGGATCTGGCCGAGGCGCTGCCGAGTTCGACCTCGCGCGACCATGGCGCGCCCTTCGCCGAGGTGTTCGGCCGCTTCAAGGGCGATTTCTACGCCATCGACCCGCATCTGTTCAGCCCAGCCGAGGTGATCGTCACGGCGGTCGACAGCGGCCGCTCCTATCGGGCCGGGCGGTTGGCGCCGGATCTGGTGGACGCCTCCTTCGCATGATCTCGCATTCCGACGCCCGGCCGGGCCTCACCGTCGGCCTCGCCGCCGACAACGGCGAGTGGCATCGCGCCCGCCTGATCGACGCCTTCCGGGCCCGGGGCGTCGAGCCGCTGCTGTTCTCGCTCGCCGAGGTTTCGATCGTCACCGGCAACGGCGAGCCGCTGCGCATCCCCGGCCTGGACGGCGCGCTGCCCGACGGCGTGCTGCTGCGCACCATCTCCGGCGGCACCTTCGAGGCGACGACGCTGCGGCTCGGGGTGCTGCATGCGCTGGTCGCCGCCGGGGTGGTGGTCTGGAACAGCCCGGCGGCGATCGAGCGCAGCGTCGACAAGTCGATGACCAGCCTCCTGGTCCAGCGCGCCGGCCTGCCCACCCCGGACACGTTCGTCGTCTCCAGCCGCGAGGCGGCGGCGGCGATCGTCGAGCGCGAGGCCGGGCCGGAGGCGCCGCTGGTGCTCAAGCCCCTGTTCGGCTCGCAGGGGGAGGGTCTCCAGCTCATCCGCCGGGCCGGGGATCTGCCGGAGCCGGAGGCGGTCGCCCGCGTCTACTATCTCCAGCGCTTCATGCCGCGCCGGGACGGTCTGTGGCGCGACTATCGCGTCTTCGTCTGCGACGACCGGGTGGTCGCCGGCATGGTCCGCGAGGGCGACGGCTGGATCACCAATGTCCACCAGGGCGGGCGGCCGCATCCCTGGGTCGTGCCGGCCGCAGCCGCCGAACTGGCGCTGGCCGCGGCGCGGGCGGTGGGCGTCGCCTATACCGGCGTCGACCTGATCGACGACGGGCAAGGCGGCTATCTCCTGCTCGAGGTCAACAGCATGCCGGCCTGGAACGGTCTGCAGACGGTGACGGAGGCCGATATCGCCGGTGCCATCGTCGAGGGCTTCCTCGGGGCGGTGCGGGCGGCTTGTCCGCCGCGGCTGGCGGCGGCGTCGTGACCGGGGCCGAGGACATCGCAGAGGCCTATCGCGCCGCCTGCCGGCTGGAGCTCCAGGCCCTGAAGCCGGGAAACGTGCATGTCTTCGCCGCCGGGCACGGCTTCGAGGTCGGCGATTTCGAGGCGAGCGCCGAGGTCTCGGCCGGACCGCTGACGCGGCGCGGCGCCGGCGTCGGGACGCGCATCCTCGGGGCGATCGAGGCGACGATCGCCCGGGTGCATTGGAACACGAACCTCGGCATCGTCCTGCTCTGCGCGCCCCTGGCGGTGGCGGCCGAGCGGCCCGGCCCGTTGTGGCCGGCACTGGAGGCGGTGCTGGACGGCCTCACCGTGGCCGACACGGCCGCGGCCTATGCGGCCATCCGCCGTGCCGCGCCGAGCGGCCTCGGCCGGTCGCAGGAGCACGACGTCGCCGAGGCGCCGGCCGTCGACCTCGGCGCGGCCATGGCGGCGGCGGCCGGGCGGGACCGCATCGCCCGGGCCTATGGCGACGGCTTCGCCGATGTGCGCGACGTCGGCCTGCCGGCGCTCGCCGCGGCGCGCGGCAAGCGCCTGGCCGAGGACTGGTGCGTGACGGCGGTGCACCTCGCCTTCCTGTCGCGGTTTCCCGACACCCATATCGCCCGCAAGAACGGCGTCGCTCTGGCGGAGCGGGTGCGCGAGCAGGCGCAGGCGCTGGCCGGTTCGATCGAACTCGGCCCCGGTGCGCTGGCGCCGCTGCTGGATTTCGATGCCGCGCTGAAGCGCGAGGGCCTCAATCCCGGCACGTCGGCCGACTTCACCGTCGCCACCCTGTTCGCCGACGGACTTTCCCTGCCGGAGAACGGAAAATGATGCTCGCAATACTTGCTGGCACCCCGACGACCGGGTTAGGCTCCGAACGCTATCCGGCCAACCGGTTCGGCCAGGAGCCGAACGCTGACAACAAGGGTAGGCGGCCTGGCCGCCGTCCTGTGATGGCGGTCTTCATCGTCTTTGGATAGGGAGGACTTTCAGATGGCTAAGATCAACAAGGTGATGGTCGGAGAGTCGCTTGTCGGCGACGGCAACGAAGTGGCTCATATCGACCTGGTCCTCGGGCCGAGGGGCAGCGCCGCGGAAACGGCGTTCGTCAACGCCCTGGCCAACAACAAGGACGGGTTCACCACCCTCCTCGCCGTGATTGCGCCGAATCTGGCCTGCAAGCCCAACACCATCCTGTTCAACAAGGTGACCATCAAGGGCGCCAAGCAGGCGGTGCAGATGTTCGGCCCGGCCCAGCACGGCGTTGCCAAGGCGGTGCAGGATTCGGTGGCCGAGGGCATCATCCCGGCTGACGAAGCCGACGACCTCTACATCCTGGTCGGCGTTTTCATCCATTGGGAAGCCTCGGACGACGCCAAGATCCAAGAGTACAACTACCGCGCCACGAAGGAAGCGATCGAACGCGCCGTGAAGGGCCTGCCGACCGCCGCCGAAGCCACCGCCAAGCGCGACCAGGTCAAGCACCCCTTCGCCGCTTAGACACGAAGCCACCCTGGACAGAACGAACCTCCGCCGATGCCGAGAGGCCTGCTCCAGCGGTTGGCCACGATCTTTCTGGGCCGGTGATACCGGGCGGGGACGCCCGAGCAGTTTCTCGTGGTCTTCGCCACATGCGACTTTGCATCTCCGACGCAAAGTCGTTCCCGCCCGGGCTTGCAGGCGCAAGCAGGGGCGGGAGAACCTGCCTGGCTTTCCCGCTTGCTTCGAGGTGCGAAGCCTCCCTACGCCTTGCAAGCGCCATCCGCGATCCATCGCGGATGGCGTTTCGCGTCTGACAATCGCGTCAGCCGCCCGTCCCGGCGCGGCCGAGACGTCCGTCATGGATCGCCGAAGCCACCAGCACGCCGGTGACGCCGAGCGCCGCCAGCGGCGCGAGATCGTCCGGCCCGCGCAGCCCGCCGGCCGCAAAGAGGTTGGCCTGCGGCGCCTGCCGCCGGATCTCAGCCAGCCGGTCGAGGTCCGGCCCCGTGCCGGTGCCGACGCGCCCCAGTGTCATGACGATGATTTCGGGCGGCCAGAGCGTGGCGTCCTCCAGCAGGATGGGCGGACCGAGGAAGGCGTCGCCGCGGAAATCCAGGGACAGCACGGCCTCGGCGGCCAGGGTCTGCACGAGGGCGGCGTCGGCCTGGCTTTCCGAGCCGAGCACGATGCGCCCCAGCCGGGCCTGCCGCAGGGACTCGGCGCCGGAGCGTGTGGCGATTCCGGCGTCGATCCACAGCTCGACCCCCGGTGCCGCCGTGGCGATGCGGCGGATCGCGGCGATGTCGGGCGCCGCGCCGGCGATGGCGTCGAGATCGGCGATGTAGAGGCGCCGGGCGGGCAGGGCTGCGATGAGGCCGCGCGTCACGTCGACGGGATCGGCGGTCGGGCTCAGCGGCGTGACGATCGGCGCATAGCTCGCGCGGTCGCCGGCACGAGCCCGGACCACCAGGCCTTGCTTGAGGTCGATGACCGGAACGATCTCGACGATGGCATTCGAGGTCTGGCCCATGGTGGAGTCTCGATAATGCGGAACGGAGCGCCATTGTGAAGGAATATGCGCCCATGGCTACAGGCAAGGCTTCCGCCGACGAGGGCATGGCCGTCGTCGGCTGGGATCTCGGCGGGGTCCATGTCAAGGCTGCCCTGGTGACGGGCGGCCGGCTGGTCGCGGCGGCCCAGGCACCCTACCAGTTGCGGCAGGGCCTCGGCGTGCTGGACGGCGCGCTCGACAGGCTGCCGGACTGGGCGCGGCTGCCGGCCCGCCATGCCGTGACCATGACCGGCGAGCTCTGCGCCCTGTTCGACGATCGCGCCAGCGGTGTGGCGCAGCTGACGGACTGGGCGGTGCGCCATTGCCGCGGCCCCGTCAGCGTCTATGGCGGCCGCGCCGGCTTCCTGGCGCCGGAAGCGGCCCCGGCTCATGCCGGCGACATCGCCTCGGCCAACTGGCATGCCACGGCGGCTTTCGTCGGCGCCCGGCTGGCCGAGGCGCTGCTGGTCGACATCGGCTCGACCACGGCCGACCTGATCCCGGTCTCCGGCGGCAGGGTGGCGGCCGCGGGCTACACCGACGGCGAGCGCATGGCCACGGGCGAGCTGGTCTATACCGGCGCGGTGCGTACGCCGGCGATGGCGCTCGCCGAGCGCGTGCCTTTCGCCGGCCGCGAGGTGACGCTGATGGCCGAGCCTTTCGCCACCATCGCCGACGCCCATCGCCTGCTCGGCACCCTGCCGGCGCAGGCCGACCAGCATGCCAGCGCCGACGGGCGCGGCAAGGGGCTCGCCGAGACGCGCAGCCGCCTCGCCCACATGGTCGGGCTGGACGGCGCCGACGCGCCAGACCAGGCCTGGCAGGATCTCGCCGCCTACTTCGCCGAGATGCAGCTGCGGCGCCTGCACGACGCGGCAGCGAAGGTGGTCTCGCGCGGCGTCCTGCCGCCGGACGCGCCGGTGGTCGGTTGTGGCGTCGGCCGCTTCATTGCCGAGGCGCTGGCCGCGCGGCTCGGGCGGCCCTACCACGACCTGTCGGCGCTGGTGCCGGCGACGGCGGGCGAGGCGGATTACTGGATGGCCGCCTGCGCTCCCGCCGTGGCCGTGGCCTGCCTGGCGGCGGAGATCTGAGGCGTCGGCGTCGCGGTCGCGGCATTCGGAGCCGCGACGACGGCCGAGCCCGTTCGAAAGCGCGCTCACCCCTCCAGGTCGCTCTTCAGCCTGTCGAGGATGCCGAGGGCGTGGGTGGCGTACTCGCTGATCCAGCGGTCGGAGATTCGCTTGATCGGCAGGGCGTTGAGGTGGTTCCAGCGCTCGCGCCCCTCGCGGCGGACGATGACCAGGTCGGCCTCCTCCAGCACCTTCAGATGCTGCATCACGGTGCAGCGGTCCATGTCCGCAAACTGCTCGCACAGTTGGCCGGTGGTCTGCGGGCCCTGCTTCAAGCTGTCGAGCATGCTGCGCCGGCGGTGATGGGCGAGGGCCTTGAAGACGCCGTCATCGGTTGGTTCGCTTGACATGTTATAAATATATAACATATTTTGCCGCCGATCAACACGAGGAGGATACGGTGTCCCTGGGCTTCAGAGTGTCCGCGCGCATCGCCAGGCCGCCGGCCGAAGTGTTCGACGCGGTGGTCAATCCCAAGACGCTGAGCGGCTATTTCACCACCATCGGCGGTGCCAGCGCGCCGCTGGTGCCCGGCACCACCGTGACCTGGTGGGGCGAGGTGCCGGTCGAGGTCGACACGGTCGAGCCCGACAGGCGCATCGTGCTGCGCTGGGATGCGAGCACCGCCGCCGGGCAGGCGCCCTACAAGACCCGCATCGAGATGGGCTTTGCGCCGCTCGATGGCGGCGCCACCCTGGTCACGATCGCGGAGGCCGGATGGCGCGAGGGCGAGGACGGGTTGAAGAAGTCGTACCTGAACTGCGAGGGCTGGACGCAGATGCTGTGCTGCATGAAGGCCTTCCTCGAGCACGGCATCAACCTGCGTGCCGGCTACTACGAGAGCGAACTCAAGGGCGAGCCCGCCCGCGAGCCGAAGGACTGATCCGCGACATCGCGAACTCGAAGCCTGGTGAACGGACGGGCGCCTCCGGCCCGTCCCGCCGCCTACCGGATGAACTGGCCGAAGGCGCGCGGCCCGTCGCCGACCTCGACCGTCTTCACCACCTCGAGCGTCGTCGTGTCGATCATGCTCAGCGTGTTGGCGAACCAACTGGCGACGAAGATGCGGGCGCCGTCGCGGCTGGCGGCGATGCCTTCGGGATAGTCGCCGACCTCGACGGTCTTCAGCACCTTCAGTGTGGCGGTGTCGAACACCGTGACGCTGTCGCCGTACTGGTTGGTGACGAAGGCCTTGCCGCGCGCCAGCGCCACCGCATAGGGGCGCAGGCCGACCTTGACGGTGCCGACGGTCCGGCGCCCGGCGAGGTCGATGACCGAGACGTTGTTCGAGCCGACATTGGCGGTGTAGGCCCGCCGCCCCTCCGCATCGACCGTGACGCCGAACGGGCGCGTGCCGACCGGGATCACCGCCAGGCGTCGCAGCGTCGCGGTGTCGATCACCGAGACCGTGTCGTCGTCGCGGTCGGCGGTGAGGACGAGGGCGCCGTCGGGCGTCACGGCGACGCCGGAGGGCGAGATGCCGACCTCGGCGGTCCGGGGCGGCGTCTCCGCCTCCGGGTCGATCGCCAGCAGGCGCCTGGAATACCAGTCGGCGACGTAGACCGGCCGGCCGGAGGGATGCACGGCGACGCCGAGCGGCCCGCCTTCGACCTTGATCCGGCGCAGGATCCGGCGCTCGGCCGTGTCGATCACGCTCAGCGCCTTGCCCTCCGGGCTGGTGACATAGGCGCGCGCGCCGTCGGCCGAGACGGCGATGCCGGCCGGATCGTCGCCGACCGGGATGGTCGCGAGCTTCTCCATATGCTCGAGGTCGACGACGGCGACCTCGCCGGCCGGCTGGTCGGTGACGAAGGCTTCGCCCGCCCGGGCGGGGACGGCGGCGAGGACGAGCAGGGCGAGGGCGACGCGCCACAGCGTCGCCGCACCCGGCGCGCCGGTCACTGCGAGGCTTCGAGCTTGGCCTTCAGCCCGTCGAGGCCGGCACGATAGAGCGCCGTCACCGCCTTGACGGCGGCCTCGTCGTTCAGCTCCGGCGGCGGGTCGTTGTTGGGATAGCCGCGATAGAAGGCGCCGCGCCATTCCACCTTCGACTTGCCGCCGTCGGCCGGCAGGACGGCGATGGTCGAGGAATAGTTGGTCACCGGCAGGACCTTCACGTCCACCGCGGTGATGCGGTAGGAATAGCTCATCTTGTCGGGCTGGTACTTGTAGAGGACCTCATCCACGGTCGCCCCGTCCTTCAGGGTCAGGCGGCGCGTCGGGTTCTTGGCGTCGTCGTCGGGATCGACCACCGTGGTGCCGCCCTTGGCCTCGGTCTTGGCCACCGGCGGCAGCCAGCTCATGTCGCCGAAATTGCCGACGACGGCCCAGACCTTGTCCGGGGGCAGGTTGATCTCGACGGATTCGGTGATCTTCTTGCGGGTCGGGCCGTGCGCCTCGGCGGCGAGCGGCGCCAGGGCGACCAGGCCGGCGAGGGCTGCGAACAGGACTGTCTTCATCAAGGCTTTTCCTCCACCTGCGGCCCCGGGGGCGAGGGGGGCCTGTCCTCCGTCGGCCGGTTCGGGGGCGCGGGGCCCAGTCCGGCAACGATCTTCTCCTCGATCCAGCGCCAGGCCTCCTGCTCGGCCGGGCCGGCCGTCTTGGCGATGGCAATGGCGAGATAGGCCATCTCGGCATCGATCTTCTCGCGCGGCAGCAGGTGCAGGCGTGTCGACAGGATCGCCGCCTCGATCACGGCATTGCGGGCCCGGACATAGCCGAGGAACGGGCGGTGCATGGCCTGGTGGACGACGCGGCAGCGAAAGCGCGGCCGCTGGGCATCGTCCGTCATCGCCTCAACCGCGAGCTCCATATGCGCGTGGGCGTCGGCGAGGCGCACGCCCTCGATCCGGTCGCACGGCACCGTCGGCCAGTCGCGCCGGCCGGTGACGCAGCCGGCGATGACGCGCACATCCGCGGGGCTCGCCGCGGCGAGGAAGGGATGGCGCTCCAGATTGGCGATGGTCGGCGAGGGACGGAACGGCGCCACGACATAGGCGTCGCCCTCGGCGATCAGACCGAACGGCACCAGGTGCGGCGTGCCATCCGGGTTGAGCGTGGTGACGACGGTCTCCAGGATCAGCGGCATCGCTCACTCCGCCCCGGACTGGCGCCGCCGGGCGCGCAGGGTGTGGCCCGCCTCCTTGAAGGCGGTGGCGTCCTCGGCCGGCCGGTCGGCGGCACAGCCGAAATCGAGCGGCTCGTCCTGGGCGTAGCGCTTGCGCAGCCGCCAGGCGACCTCGGCCTTGGCCAGCTCCGCGCCGAGGTAGAAGGCATGGGCCGCGTCGGCCTCGACGCCGAGCTCGGGGTAGAAGGCGAGCGCCTCGGTGCCGACGGCGTGCCGGTCGCGGTTGTAGACATGGATGCCGTCGGCCGCGACCTCGATGCGGAAATTGGCGTCGCGTACCGCCGCCGCCGCCGCCGCGACCTCCTCCGGCGTCGAGGCGAAGGGGCGTTTGTCGTGCAGGGCGAGCAGGGCATTGCCATAGCCCTTGGGCAGGGCCGTATCGGCCTTGGCCGCATGCATCACCCGCCGCGCGGCATCGTGTTCCTCGATGGTGCGCCAGGTGTGCGGGCTGACCTGGACCACCAGCACGTTGCGGATGGCAAGTTCCGAGCACATGCCCAGCAGCAGGGTGGTCAGGCCGAGGCTGTCGGTCTCGGTGAGCTCGGTGAGGTTGCCGGTGCCCATCAGCATCTCGGCCTCCGGCAGCAGCCGGCGGACCTCGGCATAGCGCTCCAGCGAGGCGACGAGGCCGAAATGGATCGGCTCCAGCACGGGATCGGCGAGGAAGGGCCGGCCCGCGGCCATGAGGCGGCCGGCGGCCCGCACCAGCGAGGCGACGTCGCCGGGCCTCGCCGGCACCAGCACCGGCACGGCGTCGGTCTCGAAGGCGAGGTCGAGCGTGTCCTCGCTGAGGCTGAGCAGGAAGTCGGCTCCGGCCGCGGCGCCGCGCCTGAGCTCGTCGACGGCAAAGCTGTCGACGCTGACCCTGAGGCCCGCCTGCTTGAGCAGGCGTACGCTATCCTCCAGGTGCGGGAACGGCGTGTCCGGCAGGCCGCCGAGGTCGATGACGTCGGCGCCCGAGGCCGCCAGGGCACGCGCACGGGTGAGGATCGCCTCGGGCTCGAGGTTCGGCGCGTCGACGATCTCGGCGAAGATCGCGAGGTCGTGGCGCGAGAGATCCGGCGGGCGGACGCCGCGGCCGAAGAAGCCGGGCAGGTCGACGATCTCGTCCGGCCCGCGCACCACCGGCACGCCGAAATGCCGGGTGAGCGCTTCGAGATCGGCGCGGCAGCGGCCGGGCAGCACGATGCGCGTCGTCCCCTCCGGCGGGACGACGCGGCGGCGGATGATCTCGCCGGTCATCAGCGCGGCGACCTTCACCCCGGCGTCGACGATCACCCAGTCGAAGGCATCGCTGCCGATCTGGCTCATGGCCCGCTCCAGGCGGGCGCGGGCGAGATGGCCGGTGACCAGGACGAGGCGCTCACGCATGCGGGAGGCCGTCCAGGGCCGCCACCGCCGCCAGCCTTTGCCGCAGCGCCGCCTCCAGCTCCGTCAGCGTCTCGACCACGGTCGTCGCCTCGAAGGCCTTGAGCTTCTCGGTGTTCTCCAGGTCGATCCGGCGCGGATAGACCTTGACCATGCCCGAGGGCGCCATGGTGTCCATCTCCGGCGCCGTGTCGCAGGCGAAGACGATGGAGGGCACCCGGCACTTGCCGGCCTGGGCGTAGACATTGGTCGCCAGCGTATCGGAGATGCCGTAGACGCATTTGGCGATGGTGTTGGAGGTGGCGGGGGCCACCACCAGCGTGTGGTAGACACCGTGGTAGAACCGGCCCACCGGGCCGGCGCTGGCGGTGGTATCGCGGAAGACGTGCACGCCCTTGTGCAGGCCGGCGAACTCCTTGCGGTACATGCGGACCACTTCCGCCGCCGCCTTGGTGACGAAGAGGTCGACGTCCGGCAGCTCGCGGATCAGCGCCAGGCATTCGGTGAAGTAGTGCCCGGAGCCGGTGAGGGCCCAGGCGAGGCGGCGCTTCGGCGGGACGGTCGTCATGCCGGGTGACCTTCCCGGACGCCCAGGCCGAGCAGGCTGCGGGCATCGCCTTGCAGCGCCGGTCCGGCGAGGCGGATGTCGCCGCCATAGCGCGCGGCGAAATCGGGAAAGGCGTCGTCGACGATGCCGGCCGCTGCCAGCGCCTCGGTTTCGGTCCGGCCGCGCACGGACTGTGCCGCATCGACGGATTTGCAGAGCACGAGACGGTCGGCCTCGATCTCCGCTGCCAGCCAGGCGGCGAGGCTGTCGGAGGTGACCGCCCAGCCCTCGGGGATGTCGGGACGGCCGGCGCGCAGGGCGGCCGGGTGCCAGACCGGCACGCGGCCGCGGCGATGGGCATCGGCGATCGCCGCATGGTCGTCGAGGAGAAGGAAGGCACCGGCGCGGGCAGCCAGGATCTCGCCGACATGGCTCATGGCGTCGAGCGCGAGCCGGTGCGCCAGGACGTCGTCGAAGGCGAGCAGGCGCTGGGCCTCGCGCACCGCGTCGGCGAAGAGGCCGCCGCCCGGCACGATGACGAGGCGCGCCTCCCGGGCGTCGGCGAGGTGGCGCAGCAGCGGGTCGAGGCCGGGCGAGGTCAGCAGGCTACCGCCGAGCTTGACGACGACGAGGGGCGGAACGGCGGTCATCACGCCGCCTCGCGGCCGGCGGCCGCCCGCAGACGCGCCGCCGCCTCGCGGATCGCCGTTGCGTCGAGTCCGCGCCGCCGGTCGCCGCCTGTGCACAAGCCGCCGCGAAAGCCGAGATAGTCGGCGCCGAGCGGGGCGAGCCTGTCTATGTCGTCCAGCCGCAGCGAGCCGGCCAGGCCGCACATCAGGTTTGCGGCGCGGCAGGCGGCCGCGAAGCCGGCCAGCTTCGGCAGGGGCAGGATGTCGGTGAGCCGGCCGCCGGTCTTGCCGCGCGTGTCGAGCATGGCCCCGGCGAAGCCGGCCTGCGCCAGCGCCGCGGTGAGGCCGAGGTCGGGAGCCTCGTCGGCGAAGAGGACGGCGACGAAGCGGTGCCCTCGGGGCAGCGCCGCGCTGATCCGGGCAATGGCGCCGGCCTGCGCCAGCCCGGCGGCAAGGCCGAGCTTGACGAAGGCGACGCCGCTGTCGGCGACCGCCCGGGCCGCGCGGGCGAGCGCCTCGATGTCGCCATGCTCGCCGGCGACGGCGCTGACCGGCGCGCGCCCGGCGACGGCATCGCGGATCGCGGCGATCGCCGCGGGCGCCAGAGCGCCGAGCGAGCCTTGCGCCGGGTCCTTGGCGTCGATCAGGTCCGCCCCGGCCGATGCCGCCAGATCGGCCTCGGCGGCATCGCGGACGCTGACGAGCAGGCGGCTCGCCGGGGAAACTGTGGAACCGGTCATGGCGTGCGCAAGGGTTTGCTCTCGATCTCGTCGATCAGGAAGGCGGTGGCCCGACGATAGGCCTCGTCGGTGTCGCCGCGGAAATTCAAGTCACGATAGAACACCCGCTTGCCGGTCGAAACGTCGAAAGCGCCGACCCACATACGGGTCATCATCGTGCTGACCTTCTGCACCGCCCCGGTCAGCACGATCTCGGCGCCGGATCGGCGGGCATGGTCGAGGATGCAGGCCGAGTCGCCGGCCGAACAGGCGTCGAGGCCGGTGACGTCGACGATGCGATAGGGGCCGCCGAGCCTGGCGCGCAGTTGCTCGCCGAGCGCGGCGAGGCGCGCGTCATGCTCGGCCCGCTGGTCGCGCGGCTCGCCCGTGGTGTCGAGGAAGCCGAATGGCAGCACCGCGAGCGCCTGTCGGGCCGGGGCCTGCGCCAGCGCGCCGAGAGGAGCGGCGAGGGCCGTGGCAATGATCGCCGTGGCGAAGAACTGTCCGATCCCGTGCATGGGTCACCTTGGCGAAGCGGGGGCGAGCGATCGGGAACCGGGGGCAGCCTTCGTCATGGCGCGGTCAGGGGCGGATCGGTCAGGCGGTTCTTGACCAGGAACCGCACGCCCCGCAGCCACATGTCGTCGGTGTTGCCGCGAATATCGACCTGGCCGCCGCGCAGCATCCGGCCCGAGGCCACGTCGGTGATTTCGACCTTGAAGGACAGGATGAGGTTCGAGGTCTTCTGAACCACTCCGTTCACCGCCACCTCCGCCCCGAGGGCGCGGGCGATGTCCTGGACGCAGCCGTTGCAGTTGAACAGGGGAGAGGCTTTCTCGATCACCGCCGCCTGGGACTTGAGGTCGACCTCCGCCACCTGGCCGGAGGCATCGAGCAGGCGCCGCAGCTCGGCGCTCGCCAGCCCGATGCGCTTGGTCTGGTCGTCCCGCGGGCCGGCGAGCTGGCCCTCCTCGCTGGTGTCGAGCAACTCAAAGCCGAAGATCGCGGCCTTCAGCGGCCGGGCCGTGGCGACGTCGCTCGAAACCAAGACCGCGGCCAGGGCGGCTGTGGTAGAAATCAGCGTCTTCATGGCAATTTTCTGCATGTCCGCATGGTGTCACAGGCAATGGTGCGGTCGCAAGTTTGCTTCAGCTTATTTTTCCCTTAGACATATTCGGTTGATTTGCGGCCGAAGCGATGCCTAGTTTACCTCACCGGGCTTTTTGTCGAGCAACGTTTTGATCTTGCTTCCCGCCATGCGCTTTCTTCGGACGTGGTCGCGGATCGCGATTGCGGCCGCCGTGGTGCTGACGGTCGGCGTGCCGGTCCGGGCCGCGCCGGCCAAGACGGAGGTGCGCATCGGCGTCCTCGGGCCGAAGTCGCCGCCTCCGCCGCTTTACGAGCTCGATCCGGTGCCGGAGGACGAGGCCTTTGCCGGGGCGCGGCTGGCCATCACCGACAACAACACCACCGGCTCCTTTCTCGGCCAGCACTATACGCTGGACGAGGCTGTTCTCGCCACAGGCCAGTCGGCCGCCGCCGCGGCGCAGAAGCTGGTCGACGGCGGCGCCAATTTTCTCGTGCTCAACCTGCCGGCGGATCAACTCCTTGAGGTGGCCGACGCGGTCAAGGGACGCGACGTCCTGGTGTTCAACGCCGGAGCGCCTGACGACCGGCTGCGGGCGGCCGACTGCCGGGCCAACGTGTTCCATGTCGCGCCCAACCGGGCGATGCTGACCGACGGGCTGGCGCAGTTCCTGGTCGTGCGCAAATGGCCGAAGCTGTTCCTGATCACCGGTCCCCAGCCCGGCGACAAGCTCTATGCCGAGGCGATGCGCCGCTCCGCCAAGAAGTTCGGTCTGAAGATCGTCGCCGATGCCGACTGGACCTTCGGTCCGCTCGCGCGGGCGCGTGGCGACAGCGTGGTGCAGTCGGACGCGCTGGTCTTCACCCGCGGCACCGATTACGACGTCATGGTGGTGGCGGACGAGGCTGGAGATTTCGGCGACTTCATCTCGTACAACACCTGGGATCCCAAGCTGGTCACGGGCACGCAGGGCCTGATCGCCGCCGCCTGGCACAGGGCGCAGGATGCCTGGGGCTCGGCCCAGCTGCAGAGCCGCTTCTACACCGCGGCCAAGCGCTTCATGCGCCCGGCCGACTATCAGGCCTGGGTGGCGACGCGGGCGGTCGGGGAAGCGGTGACCCGCGCCAAGTCGGCAGACCCCAAGGCGCTGGCCGATTTCATGTTGACGCCGAAGTTCCAGATCGCCGCCTTCAAGGGCGTGCCGGTCAGCTTCCGGCCCTGGGACCACCAGCTGCGCCAACCCGTGCTGCTGGCCCAGCCGATGCGGATCGTGTCGGTCTCGCCGCAGCAGGGCTTCCTGCACCAGCGGACGCCGCTCGACACCATGGGATTCGACGAGCCGGAAAAGGCTTGCGTGCTGAAATAGGCGGATCGGGGCGCCCGCCGTCGGGGAGGACACAATGATCGGGCGTGCATCCGCGCTGCTCTTCGCCGTTGCCGCCGCTGGCGCCGTGGCGATGCCGGCTTCGGCCAATATGGTCTATGTCTCCAACGAGAAGGGCAATTCCATCTCGGTGATCGATTCCACCACCCAGGAGGTGGTGAAGACAGTGCCGGCTGGCCGGCGCCCGCGCGGCATCACCATCAGCAACGACGGCAAGTTCCTGTATCTGTGCGCCAGCGACGACGACGGCATCCAGGTGATCGACACGGCGACCATGAAGGTGGTGCGCACCCTGCAGTCCGGGCCGGATCCGGAGCTGTTCATCCTGCATCCCAGCGGCAATCCGCTCTATATCGCCAACGAGAACGATGCGCAGGTCACGATCCTCGACGTCAACGAGAACAAGATCCTGGCGCAGGTGCCCGTCGGCGTCGAGCCGGAGGGCATGGGCATCAGCCCCGACGGCAAGGTGCTGGTGAACACCTCCGAGACCACCAACATGGCGCATTTCATCGACACCAAGACTCATGAGGTGATCGACAGCGTCCTGGTGGATTCGCGGCCGCGCTTCGCCGAGTTCAACAAGGACGGCAAGAAGCTGTGGGTCAGCGCCGAGGTGGGCGGCACGGTGACGGTGATCGACCCGGCAACGCGCGAGATCATCAAGACCATCAGCTTTGAAATCCCGGGCGTGACCGCCGACACCATCCAGCCGGTCGGCGTGCGCGTCACGGCGGACGGGAAGAAGGCCTTCGTGGCGCTCGGCCCGGCGAACCGGGTGGCGGTGATCAACGGCGAGACCCTGGAGGTCGAGAAGTATCTCCTGGTCGGCCAGCGGGTCTGGCAACTCGCCTTCACCCCCGACGAGAAGCTGCTCTATGCCACCAACGGCAATTCCAACGACGTTTCCGTGATCGACGTCGACGCCCTGAAGGTGTTGAAATCGATCAAGGTGGGCGAGGCCCCGTGGGGGGTGGTGGTCTCGCCGAAATGAGCCGGCCGGGGACCAGGCAGGCTCTCTCGAACCTGCTCACGCCTGCAGGTTCGAGCAGCATTGATTTGGCGTTGAAAATGCCAAATCAATCGTGGCGAAGCCACGGGAAGCTGCTTGAGGACGTCCCGGGAGGCGAGAGGCTGTCGACGTGTTGACGAGGACGGAGCCGCCCGCGCTGGAGATCGAGCATGTCAGCCATGCCTTCGGCAGGCGGACGGCGCTTGCCGACGTCTCGCTGACCGTGCCGCCCGCCAGCTTCTGCGCCCTGCTCGGCCCCAACGGAGCCGGCAAGACCACGCTGTTCTCGATCGCGACACGGCTCTACAACAACCGTTCGGGCCGGGTCGCCATTCGCGGCCATGACCTGCGGCGCAGCCCCTCGCGGGCGCTGGCCGATCTCGGCGTGGTGTTCCAGAGCCGCACCCTGGACGGCGACCTGTCCGTGCGCCAGAACCTGGCCTACCACGCCGCCCTGCACGGCCTTGCCGGCCGCGCCGTGCGGGCGCGGATCGAGGGGCTGCTGGAGCGCGTCGGCCTGCTCGAGCGCATCGACGAGAAGGTGCGTACCCTGTCGGGCGGCCAGGCCCGGCGCATCGAGATTGCGCGGGCGCTGGTGCATGCGCCGCGTCTCCTGCTGCTCGACGAGCCGACGGTCGGGCTCGATCTCGCCTCCCGCACGACGCTGCTCGGCCTCGTGCGCGGACTGGTGGGCAGCGAGGGCGTCTCGGTGCTGTGGGCCTCGCATATCTTCGAGGAGATCGAGCCTCAGGACCTCGTCACCGTGCTGCACCACGGCCGCGTCGTGGCGAGCGGCGCCGCGGCTGCGGTCGGCGCGGGCGAGGCCTCGCTGCAGGACGCGTTCCGCCGTCTGACCGCCGCGCCGGCACGGGAAGAGGCATGAGCATCGCCGCCGCCTCGCCGGCCGCCGCGCGCCTCGGCGCCTGGGGCTATCTGATCTGCCTCGGCGGCATCGTCCGGCGCGAATTGCTGCGCTTCGTGCACCAGAAGGAGCGCTTCCTCTCGGCCCTGGTCCGGCCGCTGATCTGGCTGTTCATCTTCGCCGCCGGGTTCCGCAACGTGCTCGGCGTCTCGATCATCCCGCCCTACGAGACCTACGTGCTCTACGAGGTCTATGTGACGCCGGGGCTGGCGGTGATGATCCAGCTGTTCTACGGCATGCAGTCCTCGCTCTCCATGGTCTATGACCGCGAGGTCGGCTCGATGCGGGTGCTGCTGACCAGCCCGTTCCCGCGCTGGCTGCTGCTCCTGGCGAAGCTGGTCGCGAGCGTCGTCGTCTCGATCGCCCAGGCCTATGTGTTCCTCGCCATCGCCCGGTTCTGGGAGGTCGAGGCCCCGCCGACCGGCTATCTCCTGGCGCTGCCGGCCCTGGTGCTGACCGGGCTGATGCTGGGCTCGATCGGACTGTTCATCTCCTCCCTCGTGCGCCAGCTGGAAAACTTCGCCAGCGTCATGAACTTCGTGATCTTCCCGATGTTCTTCGCCTCCTCGGCCCTCTATCCGCTGTGGCGGATCCGCGAGTCGAGCGAGGGGCTCTACTGGGTCTGCCAGGCCAATCCCTTCACCCATGCGGTCGAGCTCGTGCGCTTCGCCCTCTACGGCCAGTTCGAGCCCGTGGCCTTTGCCGTGGTGTCGGGCACGACCATCGCCTTCTTCCTGGCCGCCGCCATTGCC
Organism: Labrys sp. Lb11; assembly: GCF_057554225.1. Taxonomy (NCBI): domain Bacteria; kingdom Pseudomonadati; phylum Pseudomonadota; class Alphaproteobacteria; order Hyphomicrobiales; family Xanthobacteraceae; genus Labrys; species Labrys sp. Lb11. The sequence continues at coordinate 384,432 of NZ_BAAJOT010000002.1, read as the reverse complement.
TATGATCCCGGCCGAGGGCTGATGGCACGGCGCGGCGGCCCAACCGCGGAGAGCTAGATGTTGAGAGCCTCGATCCTCATGGCCGCGGTGCTCCTCCTGCCGGCCTCGGCGGCGCCGGCCCAGCCGGCCGCGCCCGACTGGCCCTGCGTGCAGCGCAGGGTGGCGGTGATCAGCGCCGGCTCAGTGTGGAGCGGGCCGGATCTCGCCGCCGCCACCGCCGACTGGACCCGGGACTTCGAGGCGGCCGCCCTGGCGCAGAGGCTCGCCTCGCGGCGCACGGCGATCGAGGAGGCGGGCGGGCTGGTCGATGCCTTCGTCGAGAAGGCGGGAGCCGACAAGGAGAAGCGCCTGCTGCGGGTGTTCGCCGGCGTGCTCGACCTGATCAACACCGAGCGCAGCCGCATCCTCACCGGCATCAGCCGCTATGCCCGCGGCCAGGAGCGCCTGGCCGAGCGGGTGCGCGACGAGAGCGACAAGCTCAGCCTGGCCAAGGACTCGCCGGCCGTCGAGGAGACGCCGGAGATCAAGGACCTCGAGACCCAATTGAAATGGGACACGCGCATCTTCCAGGAGCGGCGCCAGTCGCTGACCTATGTGTGCGAGACGCCGGTGCTGCTGGAAAAGCGGGTGTTCGAGATCGGCCGGCTGATCCAGTCGAAACTGTGAGGAAGGCGATCTGTCCGGGCTGACATAGCCACCGGCCGAGAGCCGGCGAGGCGAGGGAGCCAGCGTCGGCGCCATGGCGCGACGATCGGCAACGTCTCCCGAAGGAGCCTTTCGGTCGTCTCCGCCGCTGAGAATCGGGGCAACTCCGCAGTCGCATCGGAGGGAGCCGCGCGGATAGCCGTGGACGATTTCCGGCGAAAGTATTGTCGCCGGATTACCGAGCGGAATCGGTTGCGCTGCGGTGTGTCTCGGTCTTACCTTACGGAGGCTTGCGCGCCGGGGGGCGTCGGCAGGTGCCGATGGAGGGGATCATGAAGATCGGGGCTGCGTGGGCGCTGGCGGGCGCCTTGCTGCTGACTGCCGCGTCGAGCGCGCCGGCCGAGGACAGCGTTGTCGAGCGCCTGGACCGGTTGAACTGGGTGGCTGCGCCCGGCAGCGGCACGATCGCCGGCGTGGCGTCGATCGAGCTGACCGGAGACGTGCGGTTTCTCGGGACGCTCGGCACGCGCAGCTTCCTGGAGCTGCAGGGCAATCCGCCCAGGGAAGAGGAATATACGGTCGCGCCGAAGGACATGCACTGGTTTGCGATCTTCGGCTATGACCGGTCCGGCCATGTGACCGACGACGAGAAGATCGATCCCGATGAGCTCTTGAGGGTGCTCAAGCAGCAGAACGAGGCCAGCATCGAGGAACGCCGCAGGCTCAAGCTTCCGGTGCTGTTCCTGGAAGGCTGGGCTGTGCCGCCGCATTATGACAGCCTGACCCGGCGCCTCGAATGGGGCACGCGCCTGCGGGGAGAGAACGGCGGCACGCTGGTCAACTACACCGTGCGCCTGCTCGGGCGCGAAGGCGTGATGCAGACGATCCTCGTCTCGGATCCAGATGCGCTGGACGCCGACATCCGTAGCTTCAAGTCGACGCTTGAAGGCTTCCGGTTCAATCCGGGGCAACGCTACGAGGAATTCCGCAATGGCGATTCGGTCGCGGGGTACGGGCTGGCGGCCCTGGTGGTCGGCGGCGCCGCCGCTGCGGCGGTGAAGTCCGGCGGCTTCGCCGCGCTCAAGGGCTTCGGCAAGCTGATCATCGTCGGTGCGATCGGCGCCGTCGCCGCCGCGATCGGTTTCCTCAAGCGTCTGTTCGGTTCCAGGGGCCCCAGCGCGTAGGCCATGTATCTCGGGTCGATCCACGTTCCCGACCAGGCCTTCTGGGTGCTGTGCTACGGCTTCTACCTGTTCGACAATATCCGCGCATCGGACGCCGGCACGCTGTTTCTCGCGGGTGCCGGCCGCGGCCGATGGCGGATCGTGTTCCCGTTTCACCAGTTCGAGGCCCGGAACAGGGCCTACGCCCTGCTGAACCTGGTGACGCCCTGGACGCCGGCCTACAGGCTGGCATGGTCCGGCCGGCGCGAGGCGGATGACACGGCGCGGACGCTGCGGGTGCTGGCCATGACGACGGCAGGCCTGCTGCCGCTGCGGGTGCTGGCAAACCTTTGCTTCTGCCTCTATTTCCTCTGGGCACCCGTGCTCACCGCCTTGTATGGGTTGTCCGCCACGCTCGTTCTCCTGTTGGGAGCGCACCTGGCCGGGACGGTCGCCGTCGCCATCGCATTGGCGTCGGCGCGCCGCCTCCGCGCTGGCAGGCTGCAGAAGGCCCGCTTGGTTTTCGAATGCCTGGTCTGCCCGGGCGTGCAGGCCAACGTCTTCCGCCGGGTCTGCCTGGACTTCGTCCCGATCAGGGGGGACGCGTTGTCGCTCGCCGTCGTGACCTGCCCGCCGAGCCGAGTGCAGGCACTGGAGCGAGAGCTGTCGGGCTATCTCGACTACCTGGCGGAGCGGGATGCCTTGTCCGAGGAGGCGTCCCGGCATGCGGCTCGGTGCCTGGAGGCCCTGCGGATCTGGCTGCCGGCCGATACACCGGGGGGCGAGGATGGCTTCACATCGCCGCGATCGCCTGGTCCTCGCGAGAGCGCCCGCGGGGCGCGGCGGACATGACCGAGGCGGCAAACCGGGGTGTCGGGGCCGCGATCACCTGGCCGGGTGAGGGACGCGTCGCCGGACCAGCGACCAGCCGAGGGTCATGCCGGCGGCCGAGACCAGGATCGCTGCGGCGCCGGCGACCTGCAGCGGCTGCAGGCGATGGCCGAAGGCGACGAGGTCGACCAGGATGGCGACGACGGGATAGATGAAGGACAGCGCGCCGGTCAGGTTGGTCGGCAGCTTCTGGATGGCGCCGTAGAGCAGGATGAACACCACTCCGGTGTGAACAACGCCGAGCGTCGCCAGGATGGCCCAGGTTCGCGGGCCCTGCGGAGGCGCGGCGAAGTTCGCCAACGGGGCCAGCATGGCCATGCCGACGAGGACCTGCACCAGCACGATCAACTGGGGCGGGACGCCCTTGAGCCGTTTGGTGATGATCGCCGCGAGGGCATAGAAGAAGGCGGCGCCGAGCGCCATGACGATGCCGGCGAGATAATCCGTGCCCGCGGCGCCGGCCTTGGCCTGGACGATCGCCAGCATGCCGGCAAAGGCGATGCCGAGCCAGGCATAGTCGTTCGCCGTCGGCCGCTCGGCCAGCGCCAGGGCGCCGAGACCGACCAGCATGAAGGGCTGGGTATTGTAGACCGCGGTGGCGATCGAGATCGAGGCGCGGGAGTAGGCGGCGAACAGCAGCAGCCAGTTGAGCACGACGGCGACGCCGCCGATCGCGGCCAGCGCCAACTGCCGGCGGGTCAGGGCCTCGCGCCGCAGCAGGCCCGTGGCGGCGCAGGCGGCAAGCAGCGTCGCGGCGCCGAAGACGCAGCGCCAGAACACCACGTCGAAGACCGGCTCGCCCGACAGCACGACGAACCAGCCGATCGTGCCGGAGATCACCATGGCGGCCGTCATCTCGGCCGTTCCGCGCATCCTGTCCGTCATCCCGAGCCTCATCGAACCTCGGACCGAACATACCCCGAGGCGTTGGGGCGACGACATGCGCATGATAAGGCGATTGGTCCGTTTCGCCTGACTATATAAGGTGAAGACCGCAAATTTCGTGGAGGCATGATGCTCGACGATCTCGATCGCCGCATCGTCGCGATCCTGGCCGACGAGGCGCGGATCTCGCTCAAGGACCTGGCGCAACGCGTGGCCTTGTCCTCACCCAGCGTGTCCGAGCGCCTGCGCCGCCTGGAGGAACGCGGGGTGATCCGCTGCTTCACGGTGGATGTCGATCCACGCGCCCTCGGCTACGCCTTGCAGGCAATCGTCCGCATTCGTCCGCTTCCCGGCATGCTGCATGCGGTGGCGCGGCTGATCGAGGAGATCCCGGAGTTCTCCGAATGCGACAAGGTCACGGGCGAGGACTGCTTCATCGGGCGGCTGCATCTGCGCTCGATCGACGAGCTCGACCGCATCCTGGAACGCATCGTCGAGAAGGCCGAGACCAACACTGCGATCGTCAAGTCACAGACGGTGCGCAGGCGGCTGCCGCCGCTGCAGAGCTAGAACGGCGTCAGTCGCAGCTTGAAACGGGGCGCCGCGCAGCCCCGATCGTCAGGGCGCAGCTTCCGCTCATTTTGCCAGCCCCGGCGGCGTGTTCTGCCAGGGGTAGCCGGCTCGGGCCTTTGCCCTGCCGTAGTCGAACAGCTTGTTCATGTAGTCGCGGTTGAACGGGCCTTCATAGGGCACGGTGAAGTCGTCGCCGATATAGGCGAGGTTGTAGCCGACGCCGTCGCGCTTCGTCGTCGTGTACATCCGGTACATGTCGCCCACGGCATTGCTGGCGATCAGGGTCGAGATCGCCCGGCCGGCGATGGTGATCGTCTGGCGCGCGATCTCCTCGGGCGGAGCCAGCAATTTGCCGTTGCGAATGATGTAGGCCGTCCTCTTGCGGTTGCGGACATCCGCCGGTGCGCGGTCCATGGCCACCGTCGGAGGATAGAGGAAGGCCTGGGCGACCGCCCCGCCATCGACATGCAGTTCCTGATGAACCTTGCCGTTCGTCTCGACGTCGAACATCACCGGCGGGAACGCCCCGGGGATCGAAGCGGAGGCGAGGAGGATGTGCCGGATCAGGTCGTGCGAGCGTGGATCGCCGCTCCTGGCGATCGCGCCGATGTTCCAGATCACCGGCCGGGCCGCGTCGAGGTTGGTCGTGGCAATGAGCAGCAGGCGCCCGCGGTCATATTCGCGCGCGATCTTGCCGATCAGATCGTTGTCGACATATCGGCTGATGAGCCGGTAGAGCGGTGTCGTGTCGGCGAGCGCATCCTCGGTGAGCGCCGCGAGCACGCTGCGCTTCTCGGCCACGTCCTTGAGGTCGATCTCGGTGTAGACGGCCTGCAACGCGCGGTCATATTCGGGGCCGAGGAAGGCGAAGGGGGCGATCAGCGCGCCGGTGCTGATGCCGGTCACGAGCTTGAAGCTCGGCCGGTTGCCGTGCTCGGTCCAGCCGACGAGCAGGCCGGCGCCGAAGGCTCCGTCGTCGCCGCCGCCCGACAGGCTGAGGAATTCGGCCGGCGGCAACGGCCGGTTGCCGTAGAAGGCGCGCTCCTTGCGGACGGAGGCCACCCCTTCGGCGATCATGGGGCCGGGCTCGTCGACGAAGAACCGGGCGTTCGGAATGCCGAGGATGCTGGCCCGCTTCATCTGCTCGATGGAGTCCGGGGCCATCCGGCTCGGATAGGCGCAGCCCGAGACGGCGGCGACGAGGCCGACGGCCACGATGGCGCGAAGCCTTGCAAGCATTCGCTGCGACATGACGATGCCCTCTCCTGCGAGCCGGGAACCGGGCGGCCCGCCCGAAGTCTTCGGCAGTCCCTCCGGCTCGAACCGTGCCCTAGTCAATCCTTCCCGGCCGGACCAGCGTGCTGGAGGTATGTTACCGTAGGATACGGCCTGCCGCCGCAGGCGGATGCGGGAAGCTCGAAATCATGAAGAAACGATGACGCCCGGCCCCGGGCAGCGTCTCATGGCTTTCATCACGAAGGCGTTTGCGCCCTTCGATACGGACGGGATGCCGTTCAGGCCCACGGTCCGGTCCTCTCGATGCGACGGCCTTCCCAACCGCCCGGGGCCGCCGGCCGGCCGGCTCGAGGGCGGCGAAGACCCGCGCCTGGCGATCCGGTCGATCCCTATCGATGCTGGGCGATCGGCCAGACTTCCTGGATGGCGGCGAACATGAACGCGGTGGTCAGGCCGAACAGCAGCATGCCGTTGACCGCCTCCAGCGCACCCAGCAGCTGCCAATGCCGGTCGAGGAAGAGGCTGGCGTGACCATAGCTGGTGAGCGCGCTGAGGGAGTAGAGCATCGCGGAGGTGACGTCGGACATGGCTCCCAGGGCCAGATACAGCGCGGCCCAGGCTGTTGCGTGAATGGCCAGCAGGACGGTCGCAAAGAGCGTCGTCGTCGCGATGACGATGCAGAACGAGAACAGGAAGTTCCGTCGATTGCCCGGCTTGGGGCGATAGACCGCGACCTTCTGCGCCGCATATCCGAGACCGAAGACGTGGATGACGACCGTCAAGACGATCAGGGGCAGGCTCCAGGCCCAATTGAGGTCCCAGGTCATGGGCGGATCCCCTGTCAGCGATGCGCCCGGCCAGGCTGGCTCAGGCCGCGGCCGGTCAATGGGAAAGCCCCCGCCATCGGGTCGATGGCGAGGGAGGATTGGCGGCTGCGAGCCGATGGCCTGGTTGTTCCAGGTCTCTATTGCATCTTGATGCCGAGCTTGGCGCGTTCGTCCTTGAACACGACAGCCAGCGCATCGATGATCTTGATGTCCCGATGGGCCTTGCAATAGACGATGACTTCGTGCTCGACTTCCTTACTCTTCTTCACGTCGTAATAGTGCTTCCTGGCCAAGCCGTTGTACCAGCCGCTATACCACGCGGTCAGGGCGTCGGCGTCCTGCTGATAGGTGTCGGCGAGCTGGGCGCAAGTCAGGGTCTGGACGTCGAGGAAGCCGTTGGCATCGACATAGGCCGTCAGCGGCGTCGCTTCCTGGGCGACGGCGCCGGCGATGCAGCCGAGGCTGGCGGCGGCTGCAAGAAGGATTGTCCTGAACATGGATGATCTCCGGTGGGGGGGGCGGGAAGGCGCTCAGTAGGGGCGGTAGTAGGGGGCCGGGTAGGGCGGATAATAGGGGTGGTAGTAGTAGGGATGGTCGTAGGCGTAGGCTCCGGCTCCGGCCGCAGCCCCGGCGTAGAAGGCGCCGCGAAGAGCGGTGCGCCGCGCCACGCCCGCAAAGGACAGCGGCGTGAACGGCAAGCCGATGATGTCGATGAACACCGAGGCGGGTCCATCGGCCTTGCCGAGATCGCCTTCGAGCACATCGACGTCGAAGGTGATCCGGCTGCCCTCGGCCTTCGGGTTCTTCAGCGTTACGACGGCGTCACGGACGGTCGCGCCGTCCTTGCTGAGCACGGAGACCGTGGCATTCGGCGGGTCCTTGGCGAAACTGTCGGAGCCGAGGGTCCATTCCTCCAGGAGATGGGCGGTCAGGGCATGCCCCGCAGCCCGGACCGGGCGATCGGCGAAGATGATCGAGTTGGGGGCTGCGCCGATCAGGGTGAGCTTGTTGCCGACCAGCGTCGCGCCCGCTGCATTCATGACGATGAGCGCCGGCTCGACCTTGGCGCCGCCCCCGCCGCCGATCGTCTTCTGCGCCTGGTTCTGAATGGCATCCTGCGCCACGGCCGGGGGAATCGACGATAGCGCGAGGGCAACTGAGACGGCGCATGCCATCGCCTGCCTGATCATGGGGAACTCCTCTTCAGTTCGACGCTCTGCGTCGGTGTTCATCGAGAGACCGTGGGCACCGTGCCGGAGGCCGGCGTCCACGGCCCGGGATGGCCGTGGCGGCGGATACGGGCCACCTCTCGCCGACGCGGTCGAGATCGCACGAGCCTGCTCCGGCAGTCGATCTCGTCCGCCGCGTCGCCCGAACGCCCTGGTCGTTGGCTCGCGCCCGTTCCGGATCACGGGACTTCAGCGCAGCGGGCGACCCTGCCGAGGGACGCCGGCGGCATCGAGGATCGCCTCGATCTCCCCGGCGAGCTCTTCGACGAGCTCGCCATATTCCTCCTGTCGCTGATGCCGCTCCGGCAACGCCGAATTCTCCCAACGCTGCCACACCGCCTCCGCCTCGCCGTAGTCGATGCAGAGCGACCGGAACCCCTCGTCGTGCGCCGCGAGCTGTTCGATCGCCGACTGCCTGGTCGGAAATCGACGGATCGCCGGCAGCATCCCAGGGTCCATCTCGACGACACCTTTCACGGCGGCGAAGACGCCGGCATGGCCGCGCAAGCCCGTCCCGGAACGGAGCGGCGTCGCTCATTCGTCGCGGATAGTGCTGGCTCTGTCACAAGGCCGCCAGTATCTTACCGTAGCGTACGCCGAATCTGCCTTGCGACTCGCTATCGGGCGCCAAGGCAGGCGGCGGCGATGGGACGATGATGCCGGTGGAAGATCGACCGTGAGGGAATTGGGTGAAGCGTCCGAAATGGGAACCGAAGAGGTTCTCGCTCAGCTCCACCGCATCGAGTCGAGTCCGGAGTTTCGTGCGCCGGAGCGCGCGCGCAAGTTCCTGCATTTCATCGTGGAGGAGACACTTGCCGGCCGCGCCGACCGGCTCAAGGCCTACAGCATCGCGGTCGAGGTGTTCGGCCGCGATGAGAAGTTCGATCCGCAGAGCGATCCCGTCGTCAGGATGGAGGCCGGACGCCTGCGCCGGGCAATCGAACGCTATTATCTCATCGCCGGCCGGGCCGACCCGATCCTCATCGAGATCCCGAAGGGCGGCTACGTCCCGACATTCGCACGACGGGAGATCGTGTCGGGGGAGCCGGCGGGCGAGAGCGCCCCGCCGGCTGCTGCCGAGGCTGCTCCGCCGACGCCGGAGGCGCCTCCCGTCGCACCACCGCCGCGCGCCGGCAGTAAGGCCGGCGTCTTACGCTGGCTCGGCGGCGTATTGGCGATGCTCGTGCTGGCCGGCGCGGCCTATGCGGCCTTCCGCAGCGAGGCGTGGGGGCCGCGCGGCATGTCCTCCGTAGCCGGGCTTGGAACGCCGACGCTCCTGATCATGCCGTTCGCCGCTCTCAGCGAGGGGCCGGATGCGAAGCTCTACGCGAGCGGATTGACGGAGGAGATCCTGACCCAGCTGGCGCGCTTCAAGGAGTTGACGGTGTTCGGCCGTGAAACCACGAGGGGGATCGAATCGCTGGCCGAGGCGACACGTCTTCGTCGCGACCTCGGCGTGCGCTATGTCCTCGAAGGCGGGGTCCGCACCTTCGGCAACCGTGTCCGCGTCACCGGCCGGCTCCTCGATGCCGATACCAACGCCGTCGTGTGGTCGCAGGCCTACGAGGACGACATCCAGCCGCGCGGCCTGGTCGCGGTGGAGGACGACATCGCCGAGAAGGTTGCGACAGTCGTGGCGCAGCCTTATGGCATCATTTTCCGCAACGACGAGCGCCGAGCCTCGCAGGTCCCTCCCGAGGACCTCAAGGCCTATGGCTGTGCGCTGCAGTACTATGCCTATCGCGCCGAGTTGAGTCCCGACCAGCATGCCACGGCCCGCGCCTGCCTCGAGCGGACGGTCGCGGCATATCCGAGCTACGCCTTGGCCTGGGCGATGCTGTCCGGTCTCTATCTCGACGAGGGCCGGTTCGGGTTCAACGCCAGGCCCGGTCCGCCCGATGCCTTCAACCGGGCGCTGGATGCCGCGCGCCGGGCGACCCAACTGGACCCGGACGGTGTCCGGGCGCTCCAGGCGATGATGATGGCCCTGTTCTTCACCGGCCAGCCGCAGGAGGCGCTGCGCGTCGGCGACCGGGCGCTGGCGCTCAATCCGAACGACACGGAACTGCTCGGCGAATTCGGGACGCGCGTGGCCATGGCCGGCGATTGGCGCCGGGGGGCGGACCTGCTGGAACAGGCACTCACCCGCAACCCGGGGCATTCCGGCTATTTCTTCGGCACCCTCGCCCTGGCCGCCTACATGCTGGGCGACAACACCCGCGCGGTCGAGCTGATCCGGCGGGTGAATCTGGAGAAATTCCCACTCTATTACGCCGTTGCGGCCATCATCTTCGCGGAGCAGGGCATGACGTCCGAAGCGGCGGCGGCCAGGGACACGTTCCTGAAGATGCGTCCCACCTTCTTCGACAATCTGGGAGCGGAACTGGCCCTGCGCAATTACCGGCCGGAGGATCAGTTGCGTCTGGTCGAGGGCGCGCGGAAGGCGGGTTTCCCGATCCCGGCGTCGTTCAAGGCGCCGACATCGACCGCCGGCGTCGCGGCACCGGTCCCGGGAGGGCCGTAGGCGATGGCTTTCGAGCTCGTGCAGGCCCCGATGGCCGTGCTCCGGCTGAATCGGAACCAACCCCGCACTGTAGGTTCCCGTAACATACTCCCGGGGCTTCCAAACGCCGTCCATAAGCCGCATTGTTCGGGCCGGTATGCCGACGCGGCGGGAGAGTGGCGGCAGCGCCACTTTGCCGGCCGTCCTGCGCTATGGCCCACCCCCTATCGTCCGTGACACCGATCGTCGCCCTTCCAGCAAGGTGCGGCGCCTTGAACGCCAGAGGAGGCGAACTATGAAACTGAACCGTCGTCAGGTTGGACTCGGCGGATTGGGCCTGCTTGCGGGGACGCTCGCGAGCACGCCCAGCAAAGCGGATTTCGGCTCCCTTCTCGGCCTCGACGAGGGGCTGGAGGATTTCTGGCTGGCCACGGATGCCTATATTTTCGGCTATCCCCTCGTCACCATGGAGATGACGCGGCGGGTCTTCACGAACGTCGCCAAGCCGGAGGGAACGCGCGCCCCGATGGGACAGATCATCAAGCTGCGGCAATACCCCACCGCGGCGTTCAAGGACGTCACCGCCCCCAACGCCGACACGCTCTACACCACGTCCTTCTTCGACGTCGGCAAGGAGCCCTGGGTCCTCAGCGTCCCCGACATGAAGGATCGCTACTTCCTCCTGCCGATGCTCGACGGCTGGACGAACGTGTTCCAGGTTCCCGGCAGTCGCACGACCGGGGCGGGCGCGCAGACCTACGCGATCACCGGGCCGGGCTGGACCGGGACGCTGCCCGAGGGCGTGAAGCAGTACAAGTCGCCCACCGACATGGTCTGGCTGCTCGGCCGCATCTATTGCACGGGCACGCCGGAGGATTACGCGGCGGTCCATGCGCTGCAGGACAAGTTCAAGCTGGTGCCGCTCAGCGCCTACGGCAAGGCCTACACGCCGCCGGCCGGCCATGTCGATCCGTCGATCGACATGAAGACGGCGGTTCGCGACCAGGTGAACCGGATGGATGCGGTCGAGTATTTCACCTTGCTGGCCGAGCTGATGAAGACCAATCCGCCGTCGGCCGCGGACGCCCCGGCGCTCGCCAAGTTCGCGAAGATCGGCCTCGTGCCCGGCAAGGATTTCGACGCGAGCAAGCTTCGGGCCGACTTCGCCAAGCGGATCCCGGAGATCGCCTTCGACCGCATCATGATCCAGTTCAAGATCAACAAGGACGTGCACGACATCGACGGCTGGGCCTTCACCACGAAGACCGGTCTCTACGGCACGGACTACCTGATGCGCGCGCTCGTCACCGCGATCGGCCTCGGCGCGAACCGGCCGCAGGATGCCGTCTATCCGACGTCGCAGAAGGACGCGGACGGCAGGAGCTATGACGGGGCCGACAACTACGTCATCCACTTCGACAAGGGGCAAGTCCCGCCGGTGGAGGGCTTCTGGTCGATCACCATGTACAACGACCAGTATTTCTTCGTCGAGAACCCGATCAACCGCTACTCGATCAGCCCGAGGCAGAACCTGAAGTACAATGCCGACGGGTCTCTCGACCTCTACGTGCAGAAGGCCTCGCCCGGCGCCGACCGGGAGAGCAACTGGCTGCCGGCGCCGGCGGGCAAGTTCTACCTGATGCTCCGCATGTATTGGCCGAGCGAGAGCAACCCGTCGCTCCTCGACGGCACCTGGACGATCCCGCCGGTCAAGAAGGTTGCCTGACGCGTCTTGCGATCCGGCGCAGTCGCGCCGGATCGCAAGGACTCGTCAAGACCAGAAGAGCAGACGGGCGTTCCCACCAAAGCGCACGCTGCTCCTGCGGCGGAGGGCGGCCGGTTTCCGGCAGCCCTCCGCCGCGACTTTTCCGGCGCCGATTCCGCCGGGACGGCGGCCTCGGCCGTGCACGCCGTCGGCTTCCACGGCTGCCGGTCAGGAGAGGCAGGCGGCCGGCCGATCCGCCGGAGCGCTGCCGCCGCAGGCCCGCGTCGCGGCCTCGCGCAGCCCCTGCCACAGCCGGTCGAGCGTCGGCCGCGGCCGGCCCGGAGGCGCTGCCGGCTCATCGGGCGCCGGCCAGAGCGGCAGGTCGGCAAGGTCGCGGCCGGTGAAGCCGGCCAGGGCCGGATCGGCGAGCAGGTCATATCCGGGCTCGGGCGGGGAGGGGCGGATAAAGCGGGAAAGCCAGGCGGCCATCGGCGTGCTCCAGCAGGGATGAGCCCTTATCCCAGCCGGAAAGGCACGCGAAAGAAATGGAGGATTGCACGCGGAGCCTATAGAAAACCTATATGGATCCATTGTCGCGCGTGCACCTGAAGGGATTGAGGGCCGTCGAGGCCGCCGGCCGGCTGGGCTCGCTGACCAAGGCCGCGGATTTCCTCAACGTGTCGGTCGGCGCGGTCAGCCAGCAGATCCTGAAGACTGAGAAGCAGCTCGGCCGCGGCATCTTCCGCCGCACGCCCCGCGGGCTCGAGCCGACGGAGTTCGGGGCCGCCCTGCTCGGCCACCTCTCGGTGGGCTTCCGGGCCCTGGCCCAGGGGATAGCCCTGGCCGAGCCGTCGCCGGAGCACTGCCTCACCGTCTCGATCGCACCGGTCCTGGCGGCGCGCTGGCTGGTGCCGCGCCTTTCCTCGTTCACGCGGGAACGGCCGGACCTTTCGATCCGGGTCGACGCCAACAAGGCGCTGGTCGAGCCCGGCGGGGCCGATGGCGACGTGGCCGTGCGGGTGGGGCGCGGCGGCTGGCCGGGCGTGCGGGCCGACAAGCTCCTGGACCAGCGCATCTTCCCGATCTGCAGCCCGTCCCTGGCGGCGCGATTGCGCCGCCCCGAGGATCTCGCCGAAGTCCCGGTGATCCGCGACCACGGCTCGGCCCTGCATTGGGCGACCTGGCTCGGCCCGCTCGGGCTCGACGAGAGCCTGCTGCGCTATGGCCCGGTCTATTCCGACGGCTCGCTGTGCCTCGATGCGGCGATCGCCGGCCAGGGGGTGATGCTGGCCTGGCAGACGCTTGCCTTCGACGCCATGGCGGCGGGGCGGGTCGTGGCGCCCTTCCCCTGGACCGCGACAACCGGCTTCGCCTACTGGTTCATCAGCGCCCGCGGCCGGCCGGTGCGGCCGGTCGAGGCGGCGTTCCACGGCTGGCTGGCGCGGGAGATGGCCTCGACCCTGGACGGGCCGATCTTTCAGGCCGTGCTCTGCGGCGGTGGCCGGCCCGCGCATGACAGGAGCGCGTCCGGCGCCCTTGCGGATGGCGGCGCCCGTCTCTAAACGATGCGGCATGACCGAGACGACATATGCGATCGGCGACATCCATGGTCGCCTGGACCTGCTGGATCAGTTGCTGGGCCTGATCGAGGCCGATGCGACGAAGCGCGCGAGCCGTGCGAAGATCGTGTTCACCGGCGACTATGTCGACCGCGGCGCCGACACCTTCGGCGTGGTGGAACGGCTCATTGCCGGGCCGCGTCGCCCCGGCGATCGCTTCGTCTGCCTGCGCGGCAACCATGACGACCTGTTCGTCCGTGCCGTGACCATCGGCGACGGCCTGCCGGACTGGGCCTGGACCATGTTCTGGCACACGATCGGCAGCTACGGCGCCAGCCGGAGCGGCGACTGGAAGACCTCGGCCGAGCTGCGCCGCCATGCCGAGCATCTCGCCGCCCTGCCGCTCACCCATGACGACGGCACCCACCTCTTCGTCCATGCCGGCATCCGCCCGGGCACGCCGATCGAGGAGCAGCTCGAAGAGGACCTGCTCTGGATCCGCGAGGAGTTCCTGCACCATGAGCAGCCGCTGCCGCGGCGTGTCGTCCACGGCCACACCATCATGGGCGACAATCCGGTGGTGACGCCGAACCGCATCTCGATCGACACCGGCGCCTACCGCTCCGGCATCCTCACCGCCGCGGTGCTGGACGGCGGCCCGGCCACTTTCCTGCAGGCGGTCGGCCCGATCGACCGCATCGCGCTGGTGCGCGAGGAACTGCTCAGCGCCCAGCTCGCCGGCCGCTCGGTGCCGCCGCATGTGCAGCGCGCCTACGACGCCTTCCTGGCCGGCGACATCGACCTCGCCGGGCTGAACGAGCGCAAGAGCCTGCAGCCGGCCTGAGCCGGGGGCCGCCTCAGCCGGCATCGATCAAGCGTGCCGCTGCAGCGACAGCGGCCTCGTACTGGGCGCGTTCGAAGGCGAACGGCCCGAAGTCGGAATAGTCGCGCTTGGGCCGGTGTGGCTGGCGGAAGCGCTCCCATGTCACCGAGCCGCCGGCGAGGCCGACATGGACGAACAGCGGCCAGCAGCCGGCGTCCCCGCATTCGCAGGAAAGGACGTGGATCTCGCCGGGCCGGTCGCGCGCGATCGCCCGGTCCTGTCCAAGGAAGTGGCTCGGCAGCCGCGTCAGGTGGTCCCGGGATAAGACCAATCCGCCATAGCCGCCTGCCGGATCATCATATCCCTTGGCGTGTTCGAAGGCGGCGACGCGGTCGGCCAGGCTCACCCCGTCCACGAGCGGCACGAGCGCCGCCTGTCCGCCATCCGCCTGTTCGCATCGAAAGCCGAGAATGTTCGCCATCCCGGGAGGATGGCGCGTTCGCCGCTCGCCGGTCAACGTCCCGCGGTGGCTCAGGCGTGGCGCAGCCTCCGGTCGAGGTGGGCCACGCCGTCGTCGGCGGAGGTGCCGGATCGCGGCTGCAGGTGCGGCCGCGACGGCGGCATGCGCGTTCCCACGGCGAACATGATCGCGCTCACGGCCGCGAAAGCGGCGAAAAGCAGGAACATGCCGGCGCCGCCGAACTTGCCGAGCATCAGGCCGCCGAAGGCCGGGCCGAGGAAATTGCCGATGGTCGAGAAGGAATGGGCGCCGAAATAGCTGCCCCGGTTGCCGGCATGCGATATGCCGTCCACCAGCAGGTATTCCGAGGGCACGACGAGGATCTCGCCGATGGTGAAGATCACCATCGACGCGGCGAACCCGAGGAAGCCGGCAGACGCCAGGAAGCCGATCTCGCCGGCGACGAACAGCAGGCAGCCCAGGACCAGGGCGGGCAGCGCGCCCACCCTTTCGATGAAGCGGCGGGCGATGGCGTTGCCCAGGAGGACCACGGCGCCGTTGATGGAGAGGAGATAGGCGAAGACCTCGACGCCGTCGTCCATCGCGCCGGTGAGATAGGGCGCCGCCGTCGCCGACCATTGGCCGTAGACCGCGATCATGAACGTCCCGCCGCCGACGAAGAAGGCGAGGCGCGGGTCGCGCATCGCCGCGCCGACGCTCTCGAAGATCGAGGGTTGGACGCTGGTGGTCCCGGCGCCGGCGGCCGAGGGCATGTCGAGGCGGTGGAGGGCCAGGGCGAACAGCAGGTAGAGGCAGCCGGCGGCGGTGAAGAGCGGCGCGAAGGCGGCGCCGGCCGCCACGCCGATCAGCGGGCCGACGGCCCAGCCGACATTGGTCGCCGTGTAGCGCCATGAAAAATATTTCAGGCGGTGCTCCGGCGGGCAGACGTCGCTCATCAGCGCGCGCGAGATCGGCTCGTAGATGGCGAGCGCCACCGCCGAGACGATCTGCGCGGCGCAGAACAGCGTGACCGTCCAGGCAAATCCCATGACGATCAGCGTGGCCGCGGTGGCGACCAGCGTCAGGACCAGCATGCGCCGGCGCCCGACCCGGTCCGACAGCGTGCCGGCGAACGGGGCGGCGATCGCGCCCAGCAGCGGACCGATGCCCATGAGCAGGCCGATGGCCGCCGGGCCGAGGCCGAAGCCCTGCTGCAGGCGTATCGCCAGGAACGACAGGCTCATCGCCCGGGCGATGTTGACGAGGCCGGCGCCGCCGACCAGGAAATAGATGAAGCGAAGGCTGCGGCCGTCGACGGTCACGACGCTGTCCCAAGGGAATGACGAGGCCTTCGTCATACGCTTCGGCGGTGATTCAAGCCATGCGGCTTTTCGAGGCCGCGCCGGAGGGGCCGGCCGCACGGCGCCGAGGCGAGCAAGAAACCCCTCTCCCGGCGGGAAAGGGGCCCGGTGCCTTCCCGTCAGGCGAAGTCGGCTGCCTCGAACACCGGGCGGATCTCGAGCTCGCTCGGGCCGGGCATCGGGTTGGGGCAGCGCTTGGCCCAGGCGACCGCTTCCGCCATGTCCTTGACCTGCCAGAGCCAGAAGCCGGCGACCAGTTCGCGCGTCTCGGGGAAGGGGCCGTCGATGACGGTCCGGCCCGGCCCGTCGAAGCCGATCCGCTTGCCCTTGGAGGACGGGTGCAGGCCCTCGCCCGCCAGCATGATGCCGGCCTTGATCAACTCGTCATTGTACTTGCCCATGGCCTCGAGCAGCTCGCGGGAGGGCATCATCCCGGTTTCGCTGTCGGCTGTCGCCTTCACCATGACCATCACGCGCATCGGCCGTTCTCCCTTGAAGATCGCGGCCCCATCGCCGCTTCGAACTCAAGACGAACGGAGCGGCGGCCGGCCGACAGGCCGGGGCGAAGTTTTTTGCGCGGCCTTCCGGAAACGCTGCGTCCCCGCCGCGGCCGGAGCCGCGGCGGGGACGAAGGCCGGCCAGACGGCCGGTGGCCTCAGTAGGTGGCGCGGCCGCCCGACACGTCGAAGACGGCGCCGGTGGAGAAGGAGCATTCCTCGCTGGTCAGCCAGGTGATGATGGCGGCGAGCTCGTCGACGGTGCCGAAGCGGGCCATCGGGATCTTGGAGCGCATGTAGTCGATATGCGCCTGGCTCACCTGCTTGAGGATCGGCGTGTCGACCGTGGCCGGGGTGATGGTGTTGACGGTGACGCCGGTCTGCGCCAGCTCCTTGCCGAGCGACTTGGTGAAGCCGACCACCGCCGCCTTCGAGGCCGAATAGGCCGAAGCCGTGGGGTTGCCTTCCTTGCCGGCGATCGAGGCGACGTTGACGATGCGGCCATAGCCGTTCTTCACCATGCGCGGCGCCACGAAGCGGTTGCAGTAGAACAGGCCGTGGACGTTGATGTCGAACACCCGCTTCCACTCGTCGACGGGATAGTCGACAACCATGGCGTTCTTGCCGGCGACGCCGGCGCTGCACACCAGCACGTCGATCTTGCCGAGATGGCCCTCGGCCTCGGCGGCGGCGCGCTCGACCTCCTCGGCCGAGGCGACGTCAAGGCGGATGCCGTGCGCCCTGGGGCCGAGCTCGGCCTTCACCGCCTCGATCTGCGCCGCGTCCATGTCCCAGATGCAGACGCTGCCGCCTTCGGCGACGATGCGCCGGGCGGTGGCGAGGCCGATGCCGGAGGCACCGCCGGTGATGATGGCGCCGCGGCCGGCATAGCGTTTGTCGAAGGTCATGGCTGCATCCTTGGGACTGGTCAGAACTGGGCGGCGTCGAAGCGCACGAGGCGCGCCTGCGGGTTGCGGTCGAGACCGAAGCCCGGCGCGTCCGAAACGTCAAGCCTCCCGTTCGCCGGCACGGGCTCGTTGGTGAACAGGTTGCCGAAGACCGGGGCGACGCTGCGTCCGTCCGGGCTGTTGGCGACATATTCGCAGAAGGGCGAGTTGGGCTGCGCCATGACGAAGTGATAGCTGTAGGGCCCGCTGCCATGCGGCACGACCGAGACGTCGTAGGCGGCGGCATGGGCGGCGATGCGCAGGAGCTCGGTGAGGCCGCCGGCCCACATCACGTCCGGCTGCAGGATGTCGACGGTGCGGTGCTCGATCAGCTTGCGGAAGCCGTAGCGCGAATATTCGTGCTCGCCGGTGGTCCATTTCACCGTCGGCAAGGCGCGCTTGAGATGGTCGAACCCGTCGAAATCGTCGGGATGCAGCACCTCCTCCCACCAATGGATGCCGAGATCGGCGCAGGCGGAGGCGACCTCGATGGCGTAGGGCACGGTCAGCGACATGTAGCAGTCGACCATCAGCGGGTAGTCCGGGCCGACCGCCTCGCGATGGGCGGCGAGGAAGGCGCGGTTGGCCTTGACGCCGGCCGGGCCGTCGGCCGGACCGTGCGGCAGCGGCACCTTGCCGCCCCAGAAGCCCATGCGCCGGGCCTCGGCGGGCAGCGGGCCGGTGCAGTAGAAGCCGATGTCCGGCTTGGTGCGGCCGCCGATCATCTTGTAGACCGGCTCCTGGCGGATCTTGCCGATCAGATCCCAGAGCGCCAGGTCGACCACGCTGATCGTGGCGAGCGGCAGGCCCTTGCGGCCGTAGAACATGCTGGCGCGAAACATCTGGTCCCACAGCATGTTGGTGTCGCGCGGATCGGCGCCGATCAGGAAGCGGCGAAAATGCTTCTCGACCAGCCAGCAGGCGACCGGGCCGCCGAAGCCGGTGGCAAAGCCGACATTGCCGCGGTCGTCCTCGATCTCGATCAGGATCGAGCCGAGCACGTCGATGCCCCAGCTCAGGCGCGAGGCCTTGTAGGGGGCATAGCCCGACATCGGGTTGGAGATCAGGCTGTCGATGATCCAGTGGCCGCCCTTCTGGCGGTGATAGTCGCCGCCGTCGCCGGCGCCTTCGACCAGATGGGTGCGGATGTCGACGATGCGGGGCGAAGCCATGGCAATGTCCTTGGTGAAAAAGAAGAGGCGGCGCGCCGCTATTGCAGGTTGACGAACATGCCGCCGTCGACCAGCAGCGCCGCGCCGGTGACGTAGCGCGCCATGTCGGAGGCGAGGAACACGACGCAGTCCGCCACGTCGTCGGGCTCGCCCAGGCGGCCGAGCGGGATGCGCTTGTTGAAATAGTCGAGCTTGTCGGGGGAGGAGAGGTCCTCCTTGTTGAGGTCGGTCAGGATCGCCCCGGGCAGCACCGAGTTGCAGCGGATGCCGTAGGGGCCGAGGGCGATGGCGCAGGACTGCATCAGCGAATGCACGCCCGCCTTGGTCGGGGTGTAGTGGGTCTGCAGGCCGCCGCCGACCAGGGCGCTGATCGAGGAGGTGGCGATGACGGCCCCGCCCTTGCCCTGCGCCTTCATCCGGTTGGCCGCGGCCTGCACCACGTAGAAGGCGCCATGCAGGTTGACCTCCATGGTGTGCCTGAGCATCTGCGGGGGCAGGTCGAGAAAGGCGTGGAAGGGGCAGATGCCGGCATTGGAGGCCAGCACGTCGACCGCGCCGAAGGCCTTCACGGCGGCGGCGACCAGCGCCTGGCCGGTCCCGGGATCGGCGACGTCGCCTTCCAGTGCGATCGCCCGCCGGCCGGCGGCGCGGATCTCCTCCGTGACATCGTCGACGGCGCTGCGACGGCCGTGGCCGGCGTCGTTCTCGGCCCAGTAGTTGATGACGACGTCGGCGCCGTGGCGCGCGGCCGCGACGGCGATGGCCGCGCCGATGCCGCGCGAGCCGCCTGTGACGATGACGCTCTTGCCCTGGAGAAGCATGGTCGGTTCCCTCTTCCGCCTCAGGCCCGCCGCGGCGTCGGCTCGGCCTTGCCCATCAGCTGCATGGCCTCGACCGTGGTCTGCCGGATGCTGCCGAGATGGACGCGCATGGCGGCGACGGCAGCATCGGTCTCGCCGCGTTTCAGCGCCTTGACAATGGCATCATGCTCGGCGGCGCTGCGGGCGACCACGCCGGGGATCTCGGAGGCGACGCGGCGATATTCCATGCCGAGCTCGTAGAGCGACTGGGCGGTGCGCTCGAGGAAGGGGTTGCCGGCGAGCGCCATCAGGGCGCGGTGGAACTCCAGGTCGACGATGCGGAAGCCGACGGGATCGCCGGCCATCTCGTAGCCGCTGGCGACCATGCGCTCGAGCTGGGCGAGCATGGCCGGATCGATCCGGCCGGCGCCGAGGCGCAGCAGTTCGCCTTCGACGGCGATACGCGCCTCGTAGAGGCTGTCGACCGTGGTCTCGTCGAGCGGGATCACCAACTGCAGCGGCGCGACCAGCCGGGACGGGGCGAGGTCGGTGACGTAGCAGCGCCCGCCCTGGCGGCTCTCGACCACGCCGAGGATCGACAGGCCGCGCAACGCCTCGCGGATGACCGGCCGGCTGACCTGCATGACCTCGGCGAGCTCGTGCTCGGTCGGCAGCTTGTCGCCGGGCCGCAGCGTGCCGGCGCCGATCTGGCGCAGGATGCGCTCGGCGACATGCTCGGCCGCAGGCTTCCGGTTGAGGGGCTCGATGGAGTCGAGAAGCGACATGGCGCCGTCCGCAATCTGGTGAGGGGATGCGTTCGCATCCCGACGCAGCCCGGTCCGAGTGGCCGCCGTCAAGGTGGAATCTGCAGGCTTATTTCTTGTCAGTCAACTTTCAAATTTTATTTCTAGAACGGAAAATTTTTAAAATTCATATATATCAATATGTTGCACTTTATCATGTATCGATTTCGGCGAGGTTTCGAAGGTTTCCACGTTGACAGGGCTTGAAAAAGCCGACCTATGATGCCCGCGTAAACGCGGCGCGGGCGCCGTGAAGAGACGGTATGGGGCGCCGGAACGGGCCCCGCGGGACGAACGCCAGACTGTGAGGAACCCCATGAGAGTCCTGAAAGCGGCCCTTCTCGGGCTGTCGGTGCTTGCCGTGATGCCAGCCGCCCAGGCGGCCGACGACCTCGTGGTCGGCGTGACCTATCTCGATGCGCAGGGCTTCTATGCCGGCGTGCGCAAGGGCGTGCAGGTCGGCGGCACCGAGCTCGGCAAGAGCCTGCAGATCATCGAGACCAACGTCGCCGCCGACGTCGGCAAGGAGGCCTCCTTCATCGACCGGCTGATCTCGGCCGGCTCGCAGGTCATCGTGGTCTCGGCGGTCTCGCCGGAAGGGTCGGTGAAGGCGATCAAGCGCGCCAACGAGGCCGGCATCCCGGTGGTGTGCTACAACACCTGCATCGGCGATGCCGACATGAAGAAATACGTCTACGCCTACGCCGTCGGCGACCCCTTCACCTTCGGCTACAAGATCGGCCAGGTCGCGGCGGCCGACTTCGAGAAGGCCGGCAAGAAGGAGCCGAAGATCGCCATTCTCAACTGCGAGTTCGTCGACGTCTGCGTCCAGCGCCGCAAGGGCTTCGAGAAGGCGCTGAGCGAGAAGGTTCCCGGCTACAAGGTCGTCGCCAACCAGGAGGCGACCATCCTCGACAAGGCGATCACCACCGGCGAGAAGATCATCACCGCCAACCCCGACATCGACGCCTTCTGGGGCGAGTCCGGCGGCGCGGCGCTCGGCGCGGCCAAGGCGATCCGCAACCAGGGCAAGGCCGGCTCCATGGTCGCCTACGGCTCGGACATGACCACCGAGATCGCCCAGGAGATCATCGCCGGCGACGTGCTGCGGGCCACGGTCGACGTCTCCGGCCAGGCGCTCGGCAAGCTCGCCCTGGCGCAGGCGATCAACGCTATCGAGAAGAAACCGCAGGGCGAGATGATCGTGCAGAACCCGATCGATCTCTACACCAGCGCCGACCAGGCCAAGGCCTGGCTCGCCGCCCACCCCGACGGCCTGCCGTGAGCTGAGCCGGGCGGAACGCCGGCTGCCCTTGCTCGCGCAGAGGGCGGCCGCTCGTCCGCGGCAGGCTTCCGGCGCCGCTCGCAAGACCGTGCGGCGGACCTCCTGCGCCGCCCGTCATTCCAGACGCGCTCTCCCGAGCCACCGTCCCCAGGGCCTTTCCGCCATGCCGACCAGCGCCGCCCAAGCACGCCCCGCCGAAGCGCCGATCGTCGCCAGCCTCTCCGGCGGCGTGAAGCGCTATGCGGGCGTGCTGGCGCTCGACAATGTCGACTTCACCATCCGCGCCGGCGAGGTCCGGGCCCTGCTCGGCAAGAACGGCGCCGGCAAGTCGACCCTGATCCGCCTGCTGACCGGGGCCGAGACGCCGGACGAGGGCGAGGTCGCGATCGCCGGGCAGGTGCTCGACCGGGCCGGCGAGAACCGCACCAGCCAGGCGGCGGCGCTCGGCGTGCGGCCGGTCTACCAGGAGCTCAGCCTGGTCGCCGGCATGAGCATCGCCGAGAACATGTTCCTCGGCGTCTGGCCGCGCCGCTTCGGCGTGCTCGACCATGCCGACATGGCGGCCCGGGCCCGCGAGGCGCTGGCCAATCTCGGCCTGGCGCTCGACCCCGGCCTTCTGGTCGCCAGCCTGAGCCCGGCCGAGCGGCAGCTGGTCGAGATCGCCCGGGCGATGATGGGCGAGCCGCGCCTCGTCATCCTCGACGAGCCGACCTCCTCGCTCGCCGCCGCCGAGGTCGAGCTGGTGTTCGCCGCCGTGCGGCGCATGCAGGCCCGCGGCGTGGCGGTGATCTATGTCAGCCACCGCATGAAGGAGATCCGCGAGATCGCCGACAACGCCACCGTCATGCGCGACGGCCGCTCGGTCTCGACCCTGGCGGTGAAGGACGCCGATACCCGCGACATCGTGCGCATGATGCTCGGCCACGACGAGAAGCGCGACGAGATGGTCGTGCCGCATCCGCAGGGCCCGGTGCTGCTGGCGGTGCGCGACATCGTCGCCCGCCCCAAGCTCGACGGCGTCGGCTTCGACCTGCACCGGGGCGAGGTGCTCGGCATCGCCGGCCTGCTCGGCTCCGGCCGCACCGAGCTCCTGCGCATCATCGCCGGGCTCGACCAGCCCCAGTCCGGCTCGATCGCGGTCGACGGCCGCGACATCGGCCGGCCGGCCTACCATGCCATGCTGGAGCGCGGCTTCGGCCTGACGCCGGAGAGCCGCAAGGACGACGGCATCGTGCCGCTGCTCGGCATCGACGAGAACACGGTGATGACCGCGCCGCAGCGCGTCTCCGCCTGGGGCGTGCTGTCCTGGCCGCGCATCGCCGCCGCGACGAACGACATCGTCCGGCGCATGAGCGTCAAGGCGCCGCACACGACCACGCCGATCGCCACGCTCTCCGGCGGCAACCAGCAGAAGATCGTCATCGGCCGCTGGGTCTATGCCCAGAGCCGGGTGCTGCTGCTCGACGAGCCGACCCGCGGCGTCGACGTCGAGGCCAAGAGCCAGATCTACGCCATCATCCGCCAGCTCGCCGCCGAGGGCAAAAGCATCATCTTCGTCTCCAGCGAGATCGAGGAACTGCCCAAGGTCTGCGACCGGGTGCTGGTGCTGCGCGAGGGACGCATCGGCGAAGCCTTCACGGCGCCGGGCATCGACGCCGACCGCCTGCTGACCGCCAGCATGGCTGGCCATTCCCACTGAGACGAGATCCGACGATGGCTTCACAGACCGCGGGCAAGGAGCAGGGGCGCTGGAACTTCCAGAAGATGAACGAGGTCGGCCTCATCGTCATCATCGCCCTGCTCTATCTCGTCTTCTGGTTCTATGCCCGCAACTTCCTGACCTTCCGCAACCAGGTGACCATCCTGCGCGACGCCGCCGCCTTCGGCATCGCCGCCTGGGGCGCGACGCTGATCATCATCGCCGGCGAGATCGACATCAGCGTCGGGCCGATGGTCGCCTTCGTCTCGGTGATCTTCGCCTATCTCCTTAAGCTGGAGACGCCGCTGGTGGTGGCGCTGGTGCTGGCCTTCGGGCTCGGCGCCGGCCTGGGCGCGGTGGCCGGCGTGCTGCGCGCCTATTTCGACGTGCCCTCCTTCATCGCCACCCTGGGACTGTGGAGCGCCCTCGGCGGGCTGGCGCTCTACATGACCCAGGCCATCCCGGTGACCTATCCGGGCAACGCCTTCCTCGACCTGCTGGAGGGCAACATCCTGGGCGTGCCGACGGCGGCGGTGATCATGCTGGCGCTGTTCGCTCTCTTCACCTTCATCAGCCGCAAGACGGCCTTCGGCCGCGCGGTCTTCGCCATCGGCGGCAATGCCGCGGCGGCGCACCTGGCCGGCATCAAGGTCAAGCGCATCCGCGTGCTGCTCTTCGCCATCTCCGGCCTGCTCGCCGCCGTCACCGCGATCCTGCTGACGGCGCGCAACGGCATCGGCGACCCCGGCGTGTCGCGCAGCGGCCTGGAGTTCGACGTGATCGCGGCCGTGGTGGTCGGCGGCACCGCGCTGTCGGGCGGGCGCGGCTCGATGCTGGGCACGCTGCTCGGCATCTACATCATCTCGCTGATCGGCAACGGCCTGGTGCTGCTCGGCTTCGACTCCTTCCTCCAGCCGGTGGTGCGCGGCGCCATCATCGTCGCCGCCGTGCTGCTCAACATCCTGGCGAGCCGCGCCAATGCGCGCCGCAGCCTGAAGGCGTGAGGGCGGACATGACCGCGATCGATTGCGACGTGCTGATCGTCGGCTCCGGCCCCTCCGGCGCCGTGTTCGCCCAGCGGGCGCGCGAGGCCGGCCTGTCCGTCGTCTGCCTGGAGCAGGGCGAGTGGGTCGACTACGACAAGGCCCGCTCCGACAAGCCCGAATTCGAGCTCACCGCCGGGCGCGACTGGCAATATGTGCCGACGAAGCGGGACAATCCCGGCGACTTCCCGATCGCGGTGGAAGATTCCGACATCGTGCCGCTCTACTGGAACGGTGTCGGCGGCTCCTCGATCTCCTGGGCCGCCAACTGGATGCGCAACCTGCCGTCCGACTTCCGGGTGCGCACCCTCGACGGCGTCGCCGACGACTGGCCGATTTCCTATGCCGACCTGATGCCGCACTACGCCCGCACCGAGCGCGAGTTCGGCGTCTCCGGCGTCGGCGGCGACCCGATGTATCCGGGCCAGGACGACCTGATGCCGCCGGTCGACCTGACCGAGGCGGGCCGCACCGTCGCCGCCGCCCACAACCGGCTGGGCTGGCACTGGTGGCCGGGCACCAATGCCATCGCCACCGTGCCGCGCGGCCCGTTCCAGCCCTGCCAGCAGCGCACCGCCTGCATGTGGGGCTGCATCGAACGCGCCAAGGCGTCCACCGACCGCAGCCACTGGCCGGCGCTGCTCCAGGGCGGCGCCCGGCTGGTCACCGGCGCGCGTGTCGTCCGCCTCGAGCTCGACGCCGCCGGCCTGGTGCGCGGCGCCGTCTATGTCGACCGCGCCACCGGCAGGGAGCATCTCGTCCGCGGCGGCGTGACCGTGCTGGCCGGCAACGCCATCGGCACGGCGCGCATCCTGCTCAACAGCCGCGGCGCCGGCCATGCCGACGGCGTCGCCAACGGCTCGGGCCTGGTCGGCAAGCGCCTGATGCTGCATCCGACGGCGGCCGTGGTCGGCCTGTTCGACCGGCCGCTGGAGAGCTTCCGCGGCGCCTGGGGGCAGGTGGCCTACACGCTGAACTTCTACGAGACCCACAAGGACCGCGACTTCGTCCGCGGCTCGAAATGGAGCCTGCAGCCGACCGGCAGCCCGGCGCAGATCGCGCGGCGCTGGCCCTGGGGCGACGAGAACCAGCTCTGGGGCGAGAACTTCCATGACGAGTTCGCCCGCCGCTTCGGCCGCTCGGTGTCCTGGGGCATCATCTGCGAGGACCTGCCGGACGAGGCCAACCGGGTCGAGCTCGACCCGGACGCTCCCGACGACACCGGCATGCCGGGCGTGACGATCCGCTACAAGACCGGCGAGAACTCCCGGCGCATGCTGCGCTTCATGGCGGCGCGCGCCCGCGAATCCCTGGTCGAGGCCGGCGCCTATCGCACCGTGGTGGCGCCGCAGAGCCGGGAGTCGGGCTGGCACATCCTCGGCACCGCCCGCATGGGCACCGATCCGGCGGCAAGCGTGGTCGACCGCCACGGGCGCTGCCACGAGGTGCCCAACCTGTTCATCGTCGACGGCAGCGTCTGGCCAACCTCGGCCGGGGTCAACCCGACCGCGACCATCGCCGCCTTCTCGTCCTGGAGCGCGGCGCATCTCGTCGCGAGCCGGTCCAGCCAGAGGTTGCCGTCATGAGCGCTGCGGACGCCGGAACTCTCGATGCCGCGGAGCGCAGCGTCTTCGCTGCCCTGGCCGACACGCTGATCCCGCCGGCGGCGGGCAAGCTCTCGGCCAGCGAGGCGGGCATCGCCGGCCCGCTGCTGCAGCGGATCGAGGAGCACGTGCCCGAGCGCCTGGCGCTGCTGCGCGCCGTCATCGGCCATGCCGCCTCCAGGGGCGTCGCGGATGCGCTGGCGACGCTCAAGGTCGAGGACGCGGCGAGCTACGACGCTTTCTGCGAGACGGTGGCGGCCGCCTATTTCATGGCGCCGGCGGTGCGCGAGGGCGTCGGCTTTCCCGGCCGCGTCGCCGTCCCCGCCCGCGCCGATGCCGCAGCCATGGAGGATCTGCTGCTGCCGGTGCTGGAAGCGGGCTTTGCCCCGCGCGGCTATCCCGGCTGAGCGGGGGGCGCGGCCGTGCCGATCCCCTCGCGCGCCTCGAAGCCGCCGGCGATTTCGAATAGGGTCCCCCCGATGCTGGGGGAACCGATGCCCATCGACCTGATCACGCCGATCGACCGCAAGCCCGCCGCCGAGCGGGTCGCGTCCCGCCTGATGGAACTGATCCAGAGCGGCAACCTCTCGGCCGGCGACAAGCTGCCCCATGAGGTCGAGCTCGCCAACGCCCTGCAGGTCAGCCGGCCGACGGTGCGCGAGGCCCTGCGCGGCCTGTCCATGCTCGGCGTCGTCGAGACCCGGCAGGGCGATGGCTGCTACGTCACCGATCTGAAGCCGGAGCGGCTGATCGCGCCGCTGTCCTTCGCCGTCTCGCTCGACAAATACACCAGCGAGACCCTGTTCCGGGCCCGGGCGGTGATCGACCCGGCCCTGGCCGCCGATGCCGCCACCCGGGCGAGCGAGGCGGACATGGACAAGCTCGAGCAGTTCGTCGCCGTCGGCTATGGCAGCGTCAAGGACCCGATCGCCTTCCGGGTGATGGACCTGGAGTTCCACGGCACGATCAACCGCATCGCCGACAATCCCTTCCTGATGCAGGTGGCGCGCTCGCTCTACGAGCTGGGCATCGACGTGCGCCGCATGGCCTCGGAGACGGCCGGCGTGCTGGAGCAGAGCGCCAGGGACCACGACGCCATCGCCCGTGCCGTGCGCGCTCGCGATCCGGCCGCGGCGGCGCAGGCCATGCGCGACCACGTCGCCCATATCGAGCGCACCACTTTCGAGGCCATGAAGCGCCGGGCGCGGCGCAAGCGGCCGGACAAGAGCTGACCCCGGCATCCCGCCGGCCCAAGGACCCGGACCCTCATGACGACAATGCTGGCCGCCTATCTGCCCGGAAACTCCACCGTGGCTCTGCGCGAGATCGCCCGGCCGGAGCCGGGCATCGGCCAGGTCCGCCTGAAGATGCGGGCCTCCGGCATCTGCGGCAGCGACATCAAGTACATCTACCACCAGCATGTCGGCTCCAAGCAGAGCGGCGCCGCCTATCTCGACGTGGTGGCCGGGCACGAGCCCTGCGGCGTGGTCGAGGCCCTCGGCCCGGGATGCCGGCATTTTCGCGAGGGCGACCGGGTGCTGGTCTACCACATCTCCGGCTGCGGCTTCTGCCCGAGCTGCCGGCGCGGCTACCAGATCAGCTGCACCGACCCCGAGCGCCGCGCCTATGGCTGGCAGCGCGACGGCGGCCATGCCGAGTACCTGATCGCCGACGAGCGCGACCTGGTGGCCTTGCCGGACTTCCTCAGCTTCGAGGACGGCTGCTTCATCTCGTGCGGCGTCGGCACCGCCTATGAGGGCATCCTGCGTGGCAACGTCTCGGGCAGCGATTCGGTGCTGGTGGTCGGGCTCGGCCCGGTCGGCATGGCGGCGCTGATGCTGGCCGGCGGGCGCGGGGCCAAGAAGCGGATCGGCGTCGACACCCAGCCCGAGCGCATCGAAACGGCCCGGCGTCTCGGCCTGCTCGACGAGGGCTTCGTCGCCGGTCCCGACGCGCTCGCCGCCATCAATGCGGCGACGAAGGGCGGGGCCGACGTGGCGGTCGACTGCTCCGGCGCGCCGCAGGGGCGGCTGCTGGCCCTGCAGGCGACCGCGACCTGGGGGCGCTGCGTCTTCCTCGGCGAGCAGGACACGGTGCAGTTCCGCGTCAGCGAGGATCTGATGCACCGCCAGCGCCAGATCATCGGCTCCTGGGTGACCAGCCTGCACAACATGGAGAAGTGCTGCCGCGACCTGGCCGACTGGGGCCGCCACCCCGACGCCATCGTCACCCATCGCTTCCCGCTTGCCGCCGCCAGCCAGGCCTATGCCGTGATGGCCGAGGGCAAGTGCGGCAAGGTCGTCATCACGATGGATTGAGCCATGCCCGATATCGTCCTCGACAATGGCCGTCTCGGCCTGGTGGTCACCACCGCGGGCGGCTGCATCTGGCGCTTCTTCGCCCGGCGCGGCGGCGAGGAGGTGGCGCTGCTGCGCGAGCCGCCGCCGGGGCCGGAGCGCACGCCGCTGCAGGCGGCCTGCTTCCCGCTGGTGCCCTTCGGCAACCGCGTCTCCGGCAACACCTTCGCCTTCGAGGGCCGGACCCATCGGCTCGAGCCCAACATGCCGTGGGACCCGCATTATCTCCACGGCGACGGCTGGACCAGCCCCTGGCAGGCCGAGGCCGTCTCGGCCGCCGCCCTGGACCTCACCATGTCCCATGGCGGCGGCTCGCCCTATGCCTATGCCGCCCGGCAGAGCTTCGCGCTCGCCGGCGACACCCTGTCGGTGCGTCTGGCCGTGACCAATACGGGCGAGGCGGCCCTGCCGTTCGGCCTCGGCTGGCATCCTTATTTCCCGCTGACGCCGGCGACCCGCCTCCAGGCCCCGGCCGGGGCGTTCTGGGAGGAGGGGGAGGGCTGGCTGCCGACCCGGAGCGCCGTTCCGCCGGCCGATCTCGACTTCAGCCATCCGAAGTCCCTGCCGCGGCACTGGGTCAACAACGGCTTCGAGGACTGGGGCGGCACGGCCGACATCGTCTGGCCGGACCGGGCCATGGCGCTGCGGCTCGAGGCCGACCCGCTGTTCGGACGCTACTTCCTGTTCGTCTCCGATCCCGCCTTCGACCCGGGCTATGCCCATGACTTCTTCTGCCTGGAGCCGATGAGCCACAGCGCCGACGCCCATAACGGCAAGGGTGGCGGGCTGGTGGTGCTCCGCCCCGGCGAGACGCTGGCCGGCAGCATGCGGTTGACCGCGCTCGACCGCTCGTGAATGGTTGGTCCGACAATTTGCGCCGGCCGGCTCTCGCCCCGGTGCCGGGACAACTGGCATGGACCATGACGACGTCGTTGCCGCGCTCCGGCGCATGGGACTGGTCGGCGCCGGCGAGGCGCCGCGGCTGACGCCGCTGACCGGCGGCGTCTCTTCCGACATCCACCTGGTCGAGACCGGCGGCCGCCGCTTCTGCGTCAAGCGGGCGCTCGCCCGGCTCAAGGTGGCGGCGGTCTGGGAAGCCCCGCTCGGCCGCAACGCCGCCGAAGCGGCCTGGATGCGGGCGGTGGCGGGCTGGCTGCCGCAGGCCGTGCCCGAAGTGCTGGGCGAGGATGCCGACGCGGGCCTGTTCGCCATGGCCTTCCTGCCGCCGGCCGAGAACCCGGTGTGGAAGGCCGAACTGATGGCCGGCCGCGTCGATCCCGCCTTCGCCGCGGCGGTCGGCCGGGCTCTGGCGACGATCCATGCCCGCAGCGCCGCCGAGCCGGACCTGCCGGCCCGCTTCGCCCATGACGAGACCTTCGAGGCGATCCGGATCGAGCCCTATCTCAGGGCGACCGGCCGGGCCCATCCGGCGCTGGCGGCGCGCCTGGAGGCGTTGGCCGCGACGACGCTGGCGACGAAACGTGCCCTGGTGCACGGCGACGTCAGCCCCAAGAACATCCTGTGCGGCCGGCGGGGCCCGGTGTTCCTCGACGCCGAATGCGCCTGGTTCGGCGATCCGGCCTTCGATCTCGCCTTCTGCCTCAACCATTTCCTGCTGAAAGGCGCACGCTCGGGCATTGATCGCCGCATCTATGGCGGCGCCTTCGAGGCCCTGGCCGAGGCCTATCGCGCCGGAGTCGCCTGGGAAGACCCGGCGACCCTGGAGGCGCGGGCGGCGGCACTGCTGCCGGCGTTGTTCCTGGCCCGGATCGACGGCAAGTCGCCGGTCGAATATCTCGCCACCGACGGGGAGAAGGAGGCCGTGCGCCGCTGCGCCGTGCCGCTCGTCGCCGCACCGCCCGCCCGCCTCGCCGATATCGCCGCCCTCTGGATGCAACAGCCATGACCGAGCCCGTCATCACCGCCGTCCACGCCCGCCGGATCTGGGATTCCCGCGGCCGGCCGACCGTCGAGGCCGAGGTTCGGCTCAGCGACGGCGCGCTCGGACGCGGCATCGCCCCGGCCGGCGCCTCGCGCGGCACGCGCGAGGCCGTCGACCGGCGCGACGGCGGCGAGCGCTTCGGCGGCCTCGATGTGCAGGGGGCGCTCGCCAGCCTGCGCGCGGAGATCGCGCCGGCCCTGGTCGGGCGCTCGCCCTTCGACCAGGCCGGCGTCGACGCGACGCTGGTCACGCTCGACGGCACGCCGACCAAGGCCCGGCTCGGCGGCAACGCCACGGTGGCGGCCTCGCTCGCGGTGCTGCACGCGGCTGCGGCGAGTCGGGGGCTGCCGCTCTGGCGCCATCTCGCCGGGGAGGAGGTGGTGATGCTGCCGCTGCCCGAGATCCAGATCTTCGGCGGCGGCGCCCATGCCGGGCGGCGCACCGACATCCAGGATTTCATGGTGATGGCACCGTGCGCCGGCAGCTTCGCCGAGGCGCTGGAGGTGACGGCCGAGGTCTATCGCGCCGCCGGCGCTGTGATGGCCGAACGCGGCCTGCTGCAGGGCGTCGCCGACGAGGGCGGCTGGTGGCCGGCCTTCGCCTCCAACGAGGAGGCGCTCGACACGCTGGTGCTGGCGATCGAGCGCGCCGGCTTCACCCCCGGAGAGGAAGCGGCGATCTCGCTCGACATCGCCGCCTCCGAATTCGGCCGCGGCGGCCGCTACCGGCTCGGCCTGGAAGGACGCGAGCTCGACCGCGACGGCATGGCCGAATACCTGCTCGGCTGGTGCGAGCGCTACCCCATCCTGTCGATCGAGGATCCCTTCGCCGAGGACGACGCGGACGGCCTTGCCCGCTTCACCGCCGCGGTCGGCGACCGCATCCAGGTCATCGGCGACGACTTCCTCGTCACCAATGCCGTGCTGGTGGCCGAGGCCGCGGCAGCCCGTACGGTCAATGCGGTGCTGGTCAAGGTCAACCAGGCCGGCACGGTCAGCGAGGCCCGCGCCGCCTGCGAGGCCGGCCGCGAAGCCGGCTTCGGCACCATCGTGTCGGCGCGCTCGGGCGAGACCGAGGACGTGGCCATCGTCCACCTCGCCATCGGCTGGCATGCCGGCCAGCTCAAGGTCGGCTCCTTCGCCCGCTCCGAGCGCATGGCGAAATGGAACGAGGCGCTGCGCATCGAGGAGGAGCTCGGCCCGAAGGCGCGCTTCGCCGGCCTCGACGCCATGCCGTTCCGGCGGCGGGCGCAGGCCGGCTGATGGGCCCGATGCCTACTCGACGAATTCGGCGAGGTTGCCGAGCGTCGACTTCAGGCCGACATCGTGGTCCTCGGGCCGGATGCCGGGCGGGACATCGTCGCAGACGATGCGCACCAGCGTTCCGTCGGGCTGGGAAGACAGGCTCCAGGCCATCGTCATCGCGCCCGCGAAGGCCGGATCGTCGGACTGGAAGGTGACGACCTGGACGACGCGCTCGTCCGGGACCAGCTCGACGAAGCGGCCCTCGACCACGTCCGTGTCCTCGGCGGTCTTGCCGCGCACCGACGGGTCGCTCTCGCCATAGGTCAGGACCATCCGGTAGGAGCCGCCGACGCGCGGATCGAAGGCCTCCAGGCGCGCGGTCATGCCCTTCGGCGGCAGCCATTTCACCAGGGCATCCGGATTGAGAAAGGCCCGGTAGATGGCCTGCGGCGACGCCCTGACGATGCGCGAGGCGGTGTCGGTCCTTCCCGGTGTCGGCGTGCTGGTCATGGCCCGGTCCCTCCTCGTGCCTCGAAGCGCCCGGTTCCGGCGGCGTGGAGCGGAACGCCGGCCCGTCCCAGCCGAAACGAACGGACGCCGACCCCAGTTCCGGCCGGGGCCGAGGGAACGAAGGTTCGATGCTCCCTAGAGCAAAGCGCGTTTTGGCGGAAACGCGCGTTGCTCTAACTCCTTGTTTCGACGCGTCTTTGCGACTTGACGCGATTCCGTCAAATCGCAAAACGCTTTAGTGCGACGGGGCCGAGGTGGCTGCTTCCTTGTCGTGCACGGCGAAGCGCTCGACCATGGTGGCGCTCGCCGCGTTCAGGCCGACGACCTCGACCTTGCGGCCGTGGCGGCGGGCCTTCAGCACCACGCGGTCCAGCGCGGCGACGGCGGAGATGTCCCAGAAGTGGGCGGCGCCGACGTCGATGACGATCGTCTCCACCGGCTCGGTGACGTCGATGGCGTCCGCGAAGGTCCCTGCGGAGGCGAAGAACACCTGCCCCTCCACCCGATAGGTCCGCACGCCCTCGTCCGGCGACAACGTCGAGGTGACCCGGCTGAGGCGCGACACCTTGCCGGCGAAGAACACGCCGGACAGCAGCACGCCGACGGCCACGCCGATCGCGAGGTCCGAGGTGGCGACCACGGTCGCCACCGTCGCCAGCATCACCACCGAGGACGGCACCGGGTTGGTGCGCAGGCGGGCCAGCGAGCGCCAGGAAAAAGTGTTGATCGAAACCATGATCATGACGGCGGTCAGCGCCGCGACCGGGACGATGGCCAGGAGATCCTGGAGCGCGACCAGCAGCACCAGGAGGAAGCCGCCGGCGACGAGGGTCGACAGCCGGCCCCGGGCGCCGGAGGAGACGTTGATCACCGACTGGCCGATCATGGCGCAGCCGCCCATGCCGCCGAACAGGGCCGAGGCGATGTTGGCGAGGCCCTGGCCGGTGCATTCCCGGTTCTTGTTGCTGGTGGTATCGGTCAGGTCGTCGACGATCTGGGCGGTCAGCAGCGATTCCAGGAGGCCGACCGCTGCGAGGGTGAGCGACACGGGCGCGAGGATGCGCAGCGTCTCCAGCGTCAGCGGCACCGAGGGCAGGCCGAACTCTGGCAGGGACGACGGCAGTTCGCCGAGATGCGCGACCGTGCGCACGTCGAGCCGGAGCACGAGGGTGATCACGGTCAGCACGGCGATCGCCACCAGCGGCGAGGGGACCGCCTTCGTAACCCTGGGGAACAGGTAGATGATGGCGAGGCCCAGCGCGATCAGCCCGTAGGTCGCCGGCGGCACGCCGACCAACTGCGGCAGCTGCGCCAGGAAGATCAGGATCGCGAGGGCGTTGACGAAGCCGGTCATCACCGATTGCGACACGAAGCGCATCAGGCGCCCGAGCTTGAGAAAGCCGGCGATGATCTGAAAGACACCCATCAGGACGGTGGCGGCGAACAGGTATTGGACGCCGTGATCGCGGACGAGGCCGGTCATCACGACAGCCGTCGCGGCCGTGGCCGCGGAGATCATGGCCGGCCGCCCGCCCGCGAAGGCGATGACGATGGCGATCACGACCGAGGCGAACAGACCGATCTTGGGATCGACCCCGGCGATCACGGAGAAGCCGATCGCTTCCGGGATCAGCGCCAGGGCGACGACGATGCCGGAGAGGACATCGCCGCGGATGTTGGCGAGCCAGTCGCGGCGGAAAGATGATTGCATGCTCATGGAGATTGATGTCCGCAATAGACGTGCGCTCGCCGCCGCGACGCCATGCGCGGTCGGCCGGAGGGGTCATTTGCGTTGTCCGGCGGATCAGCGGCCGGAAGAGCCACCCGGGGTCTCACCGGGTCCAGTCGAATGCTCCTCCATAACGCGCCGGAACATCGGATTGCAACACGGGAGCTGCGCGGTTCAGGGCGAGCGGGTGAATGAACGGGCGACGAACGGCTGGCGAACCGAATCTGTCGCAATCCTGTGATTCGCGGGAGGATGGTTGGGATGGCGATATCCTCGCCACCCTGGATGCCGCGCAACATGCCGCCGCCCCAGC
This sequence comes from Labrys sp. Lb11, assembly GCF_057554225.1. NCBI lineage: Bacteria > Pseudomonadati > Pseudomonadota > Alphaproteobacteria > Hyphomicrobiales > Xanthobacteraceae > Labrys > Labrys sp. Lb11. The sequence goes on along the minus strand of NZ_BAAJOT010000002.1, from coordinate 350,627 downwards.
GTCGGCGAAAGGCGCTGTTCACGGGATGGAGGGCTTCCGGCGGCCAGCTCCGATCCGGGGCGTCCTTCGCGCCGGCAGAGGGCGCTTGCTCGGCGGTTCGGGGATCGGAACGGCAAAAAGCCCGCGGTCCCTGGGGGACGGCGGGCTTTTTTGCGTTGGTTGCGGGGGCAGGATTTGAACCTGCGGCCTTCAGGTTATGAGCCTGACGAGCTACCGGGCTGCTCCACCCCGCGGCAGGGTCGTCGGTGTCGGTGCCCGACAACCGGAGACGGGAGCATGATGAAGAGGAATTGTCCTTGGCAGGCCTGGCGACGACCTACTCTCCCAGGTCTTGAGACATAGTACCATCGGCGCGGAGGAGTTTAACGGCCGAGTTCGGGATGGGATCGGGTTCAGGCTCCTCGCTCAGGCCACCAGGCCGGCGAAAGACAATTGAAGCAAGCGGTCCTGCGTGTGCGGCCGGCGAACCGTTCGGTTCGCGGCTGTTGCGACGAACTTCGTTCGCGCAGTCGACAAATCTTGCGATTTGCGACGTGAGCATTGGCAATGAGAGCGATCAAGCCGATCAAGCGATTAGTACCGGTTAGCTGCGCGCCTCGCGGCGCTTCCACACCCGGCCTATCAACGTGGTGGTCTACCACGGCTTTCAAGGGAGAACTCATCTTGAGGTGGGTTTCCCGCTTAGATGCCTTCAGCGGTTATCCCGACCGTACATAGCTACCCTGCACTGCGGCTGGCGCCACAACAGGTCCACCAGAGGTACGTCCATCCCGGTCCTCTCGTACTAAGGACAGATCCTCTCAATTCTCCTACGCCCACACCAGATAGGGACCAAACTGTCTCACGACGTTTTGAACCCAACTCACGTACCACTTTAATCGGCGAACAGCCGAACCCTTGGGACCTTCTCCAGCCCCAGGATGTGATGAGTCGACATCGAGGTGCCAAACGATTCCGTCGATATGGACTCTTGGGAATCATCAGCCTGTTATCCCCGGCGTACCTTTTATTCGTTGAGCGATGGCCGTTCCACAACGGACCACCGGATCACTATGGCCGACTTTCGTCTCTGCTCGACGTGTCAGTCTCGCAGTCAGGCGGGCTTATGCCATTGCACTCGACGACCGATTTCCGACCGGTCTGAGCCCACCTTCGCACGCCTCCGTTACTCTTTGGGAGGCGACCGCCCCAGTCAAACTACCCACCATACACTGTCCCGGAACCGGATGACGGTCCGCGGTTAGACATCCATGTTCATAAGGGTGGTATTTCAAGGGTGGCTCCACGAGAGCTGGCGCCCTCGCTTCAAAGCCTACCACCTATCCTACACATGCAAACACGAATGCCAGTGTAAAGTTATAGTAAAGGTGCACGGGGTCTTTCCGTCTAAGTGCAGGTACCCCGCATCTTCACGGGGAATTCAATTTCACTGAGTTGATGCTGGAGACAGCGGGGAGATCGTTACGCCATTCGTGCAGGTCGGAACTTACCCGACAAGGAATTTCGCTACCTTAGGACCGTTATAGTTACGGCCGCCGTTTACCGGGGCTTCGATTCAAAGCTTGCACCTCTCCTCTTAACCTTCCGGCACCGGGCAGGCGTCAGACCCTATACGTCGCCTTGCGGCTTAGCAGAGCCCTGTGTTTTTGTTAAACAGTCGCCACCCCCTAGTTTGTGCCCCTCGCCAATGGTTGCCCACCAACGAGGCCTCCTTATCCCGAAGTTACGGAGGTAAATTGCCGAGTTCCTTCAGCATCATTCTCTCAAGCGCCTTGGTATACTCTACCAGTCCACCTGTGTCGGTTTCGGGTACGGTCTCACGTGGAGGCTGTTTCCTGGAACCCCGAGGCCGCCTGATCAATCCGATAAGACCGGACGACGGTTGGGATTCGTCACCTTCCACTGGTTGCGGAATATTCACCGCATTCCCATCGACTACGCTTTTCAGCCTCGCCTTAGGGGCCGACTAACCCTGCGCAGATTAGCTTTACGCAGGAACCCTTGGACTTTCGGCGACAGTGTCTCTCACACTGTTTGTCGTTACTCATGCCAGCATTCGCACTTCCAATACCTCCAGCAGCCCTCACGGGTCCGCCTTCACAGGCCTATGGAACGCTCCGCTACCGCGTGCTTGCGCACACCCACAGCTTCGGCTCGTGGCTTGAGCCCCGGTACATTGTCGGCGCAAAGACCCTTGTTTAGACCAGTGAGCTGTTACGCTTTCTTTAAAGGATGGCTGCTTCTAAGCCAACCTCCTGGTTGTTATGGGATCCTCACATCCTTTCCCACTTAGCCACGAATTGGGGGCCTTAGCTGGTGGTCAGGGTTTTTTCCCTCTCGACGACGGACGTTAGCACCCGCCGTCTGTCTGCCGCACATTGCTTCCAGGTATTCGGAGTTTGGTTAGGTTTGGTAGACCGGTAAGATCCCCTAGCCCATCCAGTGCTCTACCCCCTGGAGCATTCATGCGACGCTCTACCTAAATAGATTTCGCGGAGAACCAGCTATTTCCGAGTTTGATTGGCCTTTCACCCCTAGCCACAAGTCATCCGAGGCTTTTTCAACAGACACCGGTTCGGTCCTCCAGTGGGTGTTACCCCACCTTCAACCTGCTCATGGCTAGATCACATCGGTTTCGGGTCTAATAAGACGGACTGAACGCCCTGTTCAGACTCGCTTTCGCTGCGCCTACACCTATCGGCTTAAGCTCGCCCGTCTCACTAAGTCGCTGGCCCATTATACAAAAGGTACGGTGTCACCCAGGCTCTCGCGAACCTCGGGCTCCACCTGTTTGTAGGCATCCGGTTTCAGGATCTCTTTCACTCCCCTCGTCGGGGATCTTTTCACCTTTCCCTCACGGTACTGGTTCGCTATCGGTCACTGAGGAGTACTTAGGCTTGGAGGGTGGTCCCCCCATGTTCAGACAGGATTTCACGTGTCCCGCCCTACTCAAGTCCCTGCCTCTTCCTGCTCCATACGGGGCTATCACCCGCTAAGGCCCACCTTTCCATGTGGTTCTGATCAGAATCGGCAGGGCACTGGCCTGGTCCGCGTTCGCTCGCCACTACTAGCGGAGTCTCGGTTGATGTCCTTTCCTCCAGGTACTTAGATGTTTCAGTTCCCTGGG
>NZ_BAAJOT010000002.1:0-342500 GCF_057554225.1 Labrys sp. Lb11 | reverse complement strand
CCGGACGCCTTGGCGGTCTGGGCCGACACCAGCACATCGGTCAGATAGTCCTTGGTGGCGCTCTCCAGGCGGCTGGCGATCGTCACCGTCTCGCCGAGCGCCGTCATCATGACGCCGTGCTCGGCGTCGCCGATCTGGGCGATGATGGCCGGGCCGGTATGGATGCCGATGCCGACCCGCAGCGGGATCGGCAGCGCCGCGCCGAACTCGCGGTTGAGGCCTTCGACCACCTTCATCATCGCCCGTGCCGCCAGCACGGCCTCCCTGGCGCCGGCGTCGGCGGTCGAGCCCAGGCCGAAGATCGCCATCAGTCCGTCGGCCATGAAGGAATCGACCCGGCCGCCATGGGCGGTGGCGGCCTGCGTCATCTCGCCGATGAAGCGGTTGAGCAGCAGCACGAGATCGTAGGGCAACTGCTTGCGGGCGAGCGTGTTGAAGGCGCGTATGTCGACGAACAGCACGGTGACATTGCGCTCGACGCCCCAGCGATAGGCCTCGTCCTTGGCGGTCAGACGCCCGCCGGTCGGCAGGATCGGCAGCAGGATCTGCACCGCCAGGTTGCTCGTCGGTCGCAACTGGCAGCCCAGGCGCACATTGGGCGGGGCGGAGATGCGCTGCAGCATCGCCCGCTCGGTCGGTCCGAGCGACGGCAGGTCGTCGACGCCGGCGATGACGGCGACCCGGCAGGTCGAGCAGCGGCCGCGGCCGCCGCAGATCGCCGGATGGGGGATGCCGTTGATGCGGCTGGCTTCCAGCACGGTCGTGCCGCGGCCGATCTGGACGGAGCCGTGGCCGATATATTTGATGGTGATCAGGCCGGAGCGGTGGCGCTCCATGATCCGCCACAACACGATCGCCAGGACGGAAAGCAGCCCGGCGATGAAGATGGCGAGGGACCAGCGGATGGCGCCGAGCAGCTCGAAATAGTCGGCGCGGGTCAACGGCCGGGTCTGCAGGGCCATGCCCTCGACCTCGCGGGCCGCCGAGACGAAGCCGGCCAGGGCGAGCAGCGGCAGCAGCCCGGCGAAGACCATCAGCGGGTCGCGCCAGCGGACATACCAGCTGCGGCCGCGGAAGGTCTGGCCGATGCCGATGCAGCCATGGGTCCAGGCGCAGATGACCAGGGCCGTCTGCTTGATGGCGGGGTCGCCCCACAGCCGCAGCAGCACGTTGCGATAGTCCTGGGGATAACCCAGCAGCGACTGGCCGCGGGTGCCGACGACATGGTCGATGATCAGGAAGGGAATGAGCACCCCGAGGGCGATCTGCAGCGCCTCGTCCGGAGGCAGGCGCGAGAAGCGCCGCCGCGCCATGCGCTTGAGGGCCAGGACGATGTGCACGAAGAAGGCGCCGTAGAGCAGGAGGGTGCCGGGCACCGACTGCCACAGCGCCATGCGTGGCCTTTGCACAGCTTCCATCACCGCGACGCCGAAGACGCCGAGCGCATGGTTGAGCAGATGCATCGTCACGAAGACGAACAGCACGATGCCCGCCCCCAGGCGCGCCTCGCGCTCCCACGCCCAATGCTTGGTGAGGGCGTCGATCATCCGCGGCGTCGCGGGCGGCTGGCCGCTATCGCTCATCGGACTGATGACACAGGATTGGCCCCGGGCGCCACGCCCTAATGGGTGATCTCGTTGCCGGCCCGCTCGGCCAGCCGCAGCACGCGGTGCGCCAGCTCCCGGGCGATCGACATGGAGAATTCGGCATTGTCCTGCATCAGCTGCAGCAGGGATTCCTTGTTGATGCGCATCACCGAGAGCGGCGTGACCGCCCGCACCGAGGCGAAGCGGTCGCGGTCGCACAGCAGGCCGACCTCGCCGAAGATGGTGCCCTTGCCCTGGCGTCCGAGGATGGTGAGGCCGGTGGGCGTGTCGACGACGAACTCGACCTCGCCGGAGAGGATGAGGTAGGCGGCATCGGAGGGCTCGCCGTGTCGGCAGATATATTCGCCCGCGTCAAAGGCCTGCTGCTCGCTCATGCAGCAAAGGAGACGGGTCTTCGAGGCGCAGAGCCCCTCGAAGATCGGTGCGCTACGGATGGTTCTCACTTCCGTGTCGAGATCCATGCGGGCCCTCCGTCGGCGGATTGGCGGAACTGAGGCAAATCTATGATGAAAGCGCGGGTTCTTCAACCTCCCGGGCGACGATGCGGGCGCCCTGGAAACGAATCACGCGGCTGAATCCGTGGATGGGCGCATTTGTCGCGACCGTCGCGATCAGCGTGCGACCCTGGAACTCGGTCTGCAGCCGCGCCATCATGGCGTCCGCCTCCGCCGCCGGCAGGGCTCCGAGCGCGTTCTCCATGACCAGGATGTCGGGGTGGCCGATCAGCGCCCGTGCCACGGCGATGCGGGTGCGCTGGGCCGGCTGCAGCAGCTTGCCGGCGCGGCCGACCTCGAAATCGAGGCCGAGGCCGTAGATGAAGGGGTCGAGCCCGAGCTCGTTCAGGACGGCCCGGGCGATGGTGATGATCTTGGGCTGGGCGTTGGCGACGCCGTAGGCGATGCGCCCGAACAGGATGTTGTCGCTGAGCGGGGCGGCGCGCATGTAGCGGTCGGGGTCGTAGAATTCGACGGCGCCGGCATAGTGGATCGGCAGGTAGCGGCGGAAGCTGGCGCGGGCGCGCAGCACGCGCAGCGTGAACGGCGTGTCGATCAGGCCCAGGCGGTGGCGCGGCTCGACATAGGCGAGCCCGACGGCGAGGAGCTTGCTGCGGGCGGAGGCGGACAGGCCGGCGGCGCTGCCGCGCGCGCGGACGGAATCGACGATCTCCTTGTAGCGATCGAGGTCGCTCGGCTGGATCACGGAGTAGCGCTCGAACACCGGATGTTCCGGCGGCAGGCCGACGAAGGTCTCCACCGCCATGTCCGCCAGCCTGAGCCCGATGTCGATCAGCGGCTCCAGCAGCGCCTCGGCCTCGAGGATGGAGCGCATGAACGGGTCGCTGGCCAGCCCATCCTGGGCCAGCCGGGTGCCGACGGCGACGCCGAACAGCAGGTTCTCGCCCACCGGCGCGCTCATGTTGTAGCGCGCGGGATCGAAGGGTTCGACCAGGTTGGACAAGCCCTTCTCGCGCATGCGGGCCCGGATTTCGCGACGGGCCTCGACGAAGCGGTCGAACACTTCCGGCGGCTGGTCGCGGTCGAAGCGCCCGAGGACGCCGAGGCGATAGACATCTTCCAGCGCGCCCGCCACCCCGAGCGCCTGCAGCAGCGCGGCGTCGATGTCCCCGGCGAGGCGGATGTGCATGGCCTCGTAGTCGATCCAGTCGGCATCGGCCGAGACCAGCGGGTTGCCGGACCGGCGCGCCTCCTGGCGGCGGCGGCGCTCGCTCTCGTCGACGTCGCGGTCGTCGAGGCTGGGCGCACGCCGGCGCACCGAGAACAGCAGGTTGTCGCGGATCGACGTCGGGTGCAGGGCCGGATCCGGGCCGAGGAAGGTCAGGAAGCGGCTCAGCGTGCTGTCGGAGAAGGTGGACATCTCGACATGGCCGATCCGCACCGAGCCCTGGTAGGCGAGGATCTGGCGGCCGAGGACGCGGGCGAACACGTCGCGGCTGCCGCCGGCCTCGCCGACCAGGGCGACCAGCGCCGGGCGTTCGATGACGACATTCAGGCGGTCGAGCAGGGCGGTGCCGCGGGCGTCGGCGACGACAAGGCCGGCGATATCGATCGGCGCATCGGCGGCCGGCGGGGGCTCGTCCGACGCCTGGCCGTTGTCCGGCAGCAGCTGCGGCGGCGAGAACTGCGCCGCCACCTGCTCATATTTGATCGCCACGTCCTGGCGCTGCTGGTCCCAGTCGATCAGGTCCTTGATCGGCGGCGGCAGGTCGCGATAGGCGGCGATGACCGCGACGAGCTGGCCGATGTCGAGCTGCTGCTTCAGCGCGAAATAGCCGCCGACGGCGTAGAAGATGAACGGCGTCACCTGGGCCAGCAGGTTGTTGAGGAACTTGACCGCGAACTTGCGGCGGAACAGGTCGGCGCGGATGGTGAAGAGATGGCCGAGCCGGTCGCCGATCTCGGCTTCGACATAGGGCGAGGCGCCGTAGCTGTGCACGGACGGCGCCGTCTCCACCACCTCGCCGATGCGTCCGGCGAGCTGGCGCGAAGCCAGCTGGCGCTCGCGGCCGAGGCGCAGCTGCTCGCGCCGCAGGATCGGAATGATGATCGCCTGGACGAGGACGACGACCGCGGCGGCCAGGCCCATCCAGAAGCTCTGGACCATGATGAACAGCAGCGCCGTCGCCGCCTGGCTGGCCAGGAACACCGGCTGGATGAAGGCGTCGCCGATGAAGCCGCCGATCGGCTCGACCTCGTCCTTGATCATGCTGGCCACCTCGGCCGGCTTGACCACCGCCACGTCCTCGGGGCGGAAGCGCATCAGCAGCGCGAACAGGTCGAAGCGCATGCGCCGCAGCATGCGCTCGCCCAGGATGCCCTTGCGGATGTTGATATAGTATTTGAAGGCGCCGTTGATCAGGACCAGCACCAGGAACCACAGGCTCAGCCCGAGCAGGAAGGGCAGCTGCTCCAGCTCAAGGCCCCTGAACAGGGTGAGCTTGCCGCCGCCGAGGAAGCCCGGCACCGAGACGGTCCATTCCAGCAGCACTGCCGTGGACTTGTTGGTGAAGGCTCGGCCCTGGATGGCGTCGTTGACGATCTGCTTGGGGACCTCCAGCGAGATCCAGTAGAAGGGCAGCGAGGCAAGAATGACCAGCAGCAGGAAGATCTGCTCGCGGCGGCTGTTCTTCCAGATGTAGCGAAAGAGGCTGGAGTCCAAGGGGCGTGCCCGGCGGCGCTATCCATGGCGGGAAGGGCAGCCGCAGCCCGTCCCGCCTTCCGGCGCGATCCTTCCGCGAACGGCCGGGGGCTTGGTTCGTGGGGGACCGCTTCGAACGCCGCGCCGACCGCCCCTCCCACCCGCCGGGACAAGATCGCCGACGCTACGCTCCACTCATCGAAATCCGCCGGGAGGCACGATCCGCAAGGCCATCGACATGGTCCTCCGCAGGTATGATCGTGCATCCCGTTCGTCAACGCCGATCTCACCCCGGGGCGAGGTCGAGTGCCCCGGGCATTATCACACAAATGCCGGAAATCGCTGGCTCTGCCGTCATGATTCCGTCACCCGGTCCCGGGGCAAAGGCGGAGCTTGTGGCTTTCCGGCATCACCTTTGCCCGGCTCGCCGCAATGGCCGATTGTCCCGCCCGGAGCGGGACGCTATCATGGGAGACGCTGCGCACGGCGGACGGCTTGCCCGTCCGCCGTGCGCAGGCACGGTGGGCCGGTGGCCCTTGCTGGAATGTCGGGGCCTCACGTGACGGTACAGTCCGACCGCACTCGTCCACGTTGCGCAGGCGCTTCCCTCCCGCAGGCGGCGTGGCGCATCCTGTCCGACCCGGCCACGGGAGACCGGAAGCCGGCCTGGAACCGCCGGAACGCCGCGGCATGGCCGGGGCGACCCGGTCCCGTTGCGCCCGGCTTGCCCGGCGCGGCCTGACCGCCCACCTTATCGACCCAACAGACAAGCGTTTGCTCGACCCGGTGCGACACTTCGGAGATCATTGAGGCATGTTGCACTATCTCAGCGGAGGAGGGGGGGCTCGCCATGGGCAGCGTGAGCGTCGCCCGCCGCGCGTGCTGATCTACAGCCACGACACCTTCGGTCTCGGACATCTGCGTCGGTCGCGCGCCATCGCCAACCGGCTGGTGCAGGCCAATCCGAGCGCATCGGTCGTCATTATCTCCGGATCGCCGATCATCGGCAGCTTCGAGTTCGGCGACGGCGTCGACTATGTGCGGGTGCCCGGCGTGGTGAAGCTGCCGAACGGCGACTACACCACCCTCAGCCTCAACCTGCCGCTCGACGAGGCGGTGGCGATGCGCGAGGCGATCATCCTGCAGACGGCGCGGACGCTGCGGCCGGACCTCGTCATCGTCGACAAGGAGCCGACCGGCTTTCGCGGCGAGCTCCTGCCGGCGCTCGAGGAGATGCGGTCGCAGGGCGCACGCATCGTCCTGGGCATCCGCGACGTGATGGACGACCCGTCGGTGCTGGTGCCGGAATGGGAGCGCAAGGGCGCGGTCGACGCCCTGATCCGCTATTACGACGACGTCTGGGTCTACGGCCTCAGCGAGATCTACGAGCCGCTGGCCGGGCTGCCCCTGCCCGACAGCATGATGCGGCGCATCGTCTACACCGGCTATCTCCGCCGCGAGGTGCCGCCGCAGCCGGGCCTGGTTCGCTATCCCAAGCTCACCAAGGGCCCCTTCGTGCTGGTGACCACCGGCGGCGGCGGCGACGGCCATGAGCTGATCGACTGGGTCCTGTCGGCCTACGAGACCGATCCGAGCATCCCGACGCCGGCGCTGATCGTGTTCGGCCCGTTCGTCGCCCGCGACAAGCGCGGCCGGTTCCTGGAACGGGTGTCGCGCCTGGCCAATGTCGACGCCATCAGCTTCGATGCCAAGATCGAGCACCTGATGAGCCGGGCGACCTCGGTGATCTCGATGGGCGGCTACAACACGTTCTGCGAGATCCTGTCGCTCGACAAGCGCGCCCTGATCGTGCCGCGCAAGACACCGCGCCTCGAACAGTCGATCCGGGCAGAGCGTGCCGCCCGCCTCGGCCTGCTGCGCCAGCTCGACGGCGCCAACCTCGATCCGGACGCGGCGCGCGACCCGATGGAGATGGCGCGGGCCATCCACGCCCTGTCCGACCAGCCGCTGCCGTCCAAGGCGTTCCTGCCGCACCTGCTCGACGGCCTGGTGCAGATCGAGCGGCTGACGACGCCGTGGTTCGAGGCGGGCGGGCGCATGGCGCCGGTCGAGGTGCTCGGCAAGGCGGCGGGCGAATGACGCCTGGGGCTCCGGTCGCCTCGGCCTCGCGGATCGCAGTGGTGGTGAAGGGCTATCCGCGCCTGTCGGAGACCTTCATCGCCCAGGAACTGCTGGCGCTGGAGCAGGCCGGCCTGCCGCTCGAGATCTGGTCGCTGCGCCGCCCGACCGACAAGGCGGTGCACGAGCTGCACCTGCGCATCGCCGCGCCCGTGCACTACCTGCCGGAATATCTCTACCGGGCGCCGATCCGGGTGCTGAAGGGGGCCATCGCCGCCCTGCGCCGACCGCGGCTGCGCCAGATGCTGGCGACGTTCTGGCGCGATCTCAGGCGCGATCCGACCGCTAATCGCGGCCGGCGCCTCGGCCAGGCCCTGGTCCTCGCGCGCGAGCTGGACGAGGACGTCGCCCATATCCACGTGCATTTCCTGCACACGCCCGCTTCGGTCGCCCGCTACGCCGCGCTGCTGACCGGCCGCACCTTCAGCTTCTCGGCCCATGCCAAGGACATCTGGACGACGCAGGACTGGGAGAAGCGCGAGAAGATCGCCGACAGCGCCTGGGGCGTCACCTGCACCTGCGTCGGCGCCGACGAGCTGCGGCGGCTGTCGCCGCAGGACCGGCCGGCCAAGGTCTCGCTGGTCTATCACGGGCTCGACCTTGCCCGCTTCCCCGAGCCGCCGTCGTCGCGGCCGCCGGCCGATGGCCGGGACCCCGGCCAGCCCGTGCGCATCGTCGCCGTCGGCCGGGCCGTGGCCAAGAAGGGCTTCGACGACCTGCTCGAGGCGCTGGCGCGGCTGCCGGCCGATCTCAACTGGCGCTTCACCCATGTCGGCTCCGGCGAGTTGCTGCCGGGCCTGAAGCAGCAGGCCGGGCGGCTGGGCCTTGCCGAGCGGATCGTCTGGAGCGGCAGCCTGCCGCAGCACGACGTGATCGAGGCGCTGCGGGACGCCGACCTCTTCGTCCTGCCTTGCAAGGAAGGCGAGGCGGGCGACCGCGACGGGCTGCCCAACGTGATCATGGAAGCGGCGACCCAGGCCCTGCCGATCCTGTCGACGCGCTTTGCCGGGGTGCCGGAATTCGTGCGCGAGGAGGTCGACGGCGTCCTGGTGCCGCCGGCCGACATCGCCGCCCTGGCGTCGGCGCTGGAGGCGCTGATCCGCGACCCGGCCCGCCGCGCCGCGCTCGGCGCCGCCGCCCATGCCCGGCTCCGGAGCGCCTTCTCGTTCGAACGAGGCATCGCCGAGCTGGTCGCCAAGTTCGACGCGACGCTGGCGCGCGCCGCCTGATGGCCTCGCCCTTTCCCGTCGCCTTCTATGCGCCGCTGAAGCCGCCCGGCCATGCCACGCCGTCCGGCGACCGGGAGATGGCGCGGCTGATGCTGCGGCTGATCGAACGTGGCGGCGGCCGGCCGGAGGTCGCCTCCGAGTTGCGCAGCTTCGACGGCGCAGGGGATCCGCTGCGGGCCATCGCGCTGATCGTCGAGGCCGACCGGGAAGCGGCGCGCCTCGTCTCGGCCTATCGGGAGCGTCCCGCCGGGGAGAGGCCGGCCCTCTGGTTCACCTACCACGTCTATTACAAGGCGCCGGATCTGGTCGGGCCGCGCGTCGCACGGGCCCTGGCCATCCCCTATGTGGTGGCGGAGGGGTCGCGGTCGCCCCGGCGCGGCGAGGGGGCCTGGGCCGTCGGCCACGGCCAGGCCGAGGCGGCGCTCGATGCCGCCGACCTCATCCTCATCCTCAATCCGAAGGACCGGCCGGCGCTCGAAGCCGCCCGGCCGCCCGGGCAGCGGCTGGAGACGCTGGAGCCCTTCCTCGACCCGGAGGACTGGCGCGCGACGCTGGAGGACAGGCCGCGCCTGCCGGACGGCAGGCCGCTGCGCTTCCTCGCCGTGGCGATGATGCGCGCCGGCGACAAGCTCGCCTCCTACCGCCTGCTGGCCGAGGCGCTCGCCGGCCGCGCCACGCCGGACTGGCGGCTCGACATCGTCGGGGACGGACCGCGGCGAGCCGAGGTCGAGGCGCTGTTCGCGCCCTTCGGCGAGCGCGTCCGCCTTCTCGGCCTGGTCGAGGAGCGCGGCGACCTCGGCCGGCTCTATGCCGGTGCCGACCTGCTGCTCTGGCCGGCGGTGAACGAAGCTTTCGGCATGGTGTTCCTGGAGGCCGCGCTGCACGGCCTGCCGGCGGTGGCCGGCCGGTTCGGCGGCGTCGGCGCGGTGGTGCGGCACGGCGAAACCGGGCTGCTGGCCGAGCCCGGCAGCGCTTCGGCCTTCGCAGCCGGCATCGACCGGCTGGCGGCCGACGCCGGCCTGCGCCGGCGGCTCGGGGCCGCGGCCCGGGCCTTCGTCTGTGCCGAGCGCTCCCTCGACAGCGCGGCAGCGACCTGCGGCGCGATGCTGCGCGACCTGCTGGCGCACCGGCGGGAGGCGTCATGAGGCTGTCCGTCCTGATCGTGGTGACGCATCTCCTGGGCGTCGGCCACCTGACCCGCGCCGCGGCGCTGGGGCGAGGCCTGGCTGCGGCCGGGCACCGCGTCACCCTGGCGAGCGGCGGCAGGACCGCGCCGCTGGTGCCGCGGGACGGGCTCGACTGGGTGCAACTGCCGGCGGTGCATTGCCGCGGCGTCGATTTCCGGACGCTGTTCGCCGATGACGGCGAGCTGGCCGGCGCCGACCTGCTCCGGGCTCGCATCGACGGGCTGCTCGCGGCCTTCGCCCGCGCCGATCCGGATGTCGTCGTCACCGAGACCTTTCCGTTCGGGCGGCGGCAACTGGCGGCGGAGTTCCTGGCGCTGCTGGAGGCGGCCCGGGCGCGGCCGCGGCCGCCGGCGATCCTGGCCTCGATCCGCGACATCCTCAACCCGCCGTCCAAGCCCGGGCGCGCAGACGAAGCGCTGGAACGCCTCGGGCGCTTCTATGACGGCGTGCTGGTGCATGGCGATGCGGCGGTGACGCCGCTTTCCGCTTCCTGGCCGGTCGGCGCCGGGCTCGAAGGGCGGCTGACCTATACCGGCTACATCGGCGACGCCGGCGCGCCTGCCGTTGACACCCAGCCGGAAGACGGCGGCGAGATCCTGGTCTCGGGCGGCGGCAGCGCGGCCGGCCTGCCGCTGTTCGAGGCCGCCGTCGAAGCGGCCGGCCTGCTGGCGCAGCCGCAGGCCTGGCGAGTGCTGGTCGGTCACGGTGTCCCGGACGCGATCTTCGAGGCCCTGGCGGCGCGGGCCGGCGAGGGGGTGACGGTGGAGCGGGCGCGGCCGGACTTCCCGGCGCTTCTCGCCGGTGCGGCGGTCTCGGTCAGCCAGGCCGGCTACAACACCATGATCGAGCTGGCGGTCGCGCGGGCGCGTTCGGTGCTGGTGCCGTTCGAGCGCGGCAACGAAGCCGAGCAGCGCCTGCGCGCCGAGCGCTTCGCCGCCAGCGGCGCGGCCGAGATCGTGCCGGAAGCCGGATTGACGCCGGCGAGCCTGGCCCGGGCGGTGGCATCGGCGCTGGCCAGGCCGCGTCCCCGGGCCGCGGCGCTCGATCTCGATGGCGTCGCCGGCAGCGTCCGCGCCATCGAGGACCAGGCCCGCCGCCGGGACGAACGGGCATCCGCCTGGGAGCGGCTCGACCGGGCGCTCGCCGGGGCGGAGGCCGCGCGGCGGACGATCCGCCTCTGGTGGCGCGACGACGACGCGACGGCGCCGGGAGAGGCGCTGGACCGGCTGCTGGCGCTGGCCCGCCGGCACGCTGTTCCTCTCGCCCTGGCGGTCATCCCGGCCGAGGCGCAGCCGGCCCTGGCCGAGCGGCTCGCGCGGGAGCCGCTGGCGAGCGTGCTGGTGCATGGCTTCCGTCACCGCAACCATGCGCCGCCGGGCGCGAAGAAGCAGGAGCTCGGCCATCGCGGCATCGCCGCGGTCGAAGCCGAGCTCGGTGAAGCGCTGGCGCGGCTCGCCGGGCTGTTCGGTGCCCGCTGCCTGCCGGTGCTGGTGCCGCCCTGGAACCGCATCGACCCCTCGCTGGTGCCGCGCCTGGCCGGGCTCGGCTTCGCCGGCCTGTCGACCTACGGGGCGCGAACCGCGACGCGGCTGGGAGCGGATCTCGCCGTGGTCAACACCCATCTCGATCCGATCGACTGGAAGGGCGGGCGCGGCCTCGCCGACGAGGCCGGGCTTATCGCCGGGCTCGCCGGCCATGTCGAGCGCCTGGCAGGCGAGGCAAGCAGCGAGCCCGTCGGCATACTGACACATCATCTGGTGCATGATGCCTGGGTGTGGGGCTTCATCGACCGCCTGCTGGCGCGCCTAGCCGCCAGTCCCGCCGTGCACTGGGCCTCGGCGTCGGATGTGTTCGTCCGGCGGTGAACCGGAGAAGACGCTGGATCATCGGACGGCAGGCGAATAGGGTTGTCGGTGTTGGTGCATCCCCGGCTGGTCGAGGGCAAGAGTTTGGGCAACGAGCCTCTGCTGAGCGTTCGCGATCTCAGCGTCGATTTCGAAAGCGACGCCGGCCTCGTCCATGCCGTCCGTTCGGTCAGCTTCGACATCATGCCGGGCCGGACCTTCGCGGTGGTCGGCGAGTCCGGCTCGGGCAAGTCGGTGACCTCCCAGGCGATCCTCGGCATCCTGTCGAAGCGGGCCCGCATCGTCAGCGGTTCCATCCTCTTTCGCGACCCGCGCGGCGGCCCGCCGATCGACATTGCCAGGCTCGACCCGGATTCGGCGGCGATGCGGGCCATCCGGGGCGGGCGCATCGCCATGATCTTCCAGGAGCCGATGACGTCGCTGTCGCCGGTCCACACCGTCGGCGACCAGGTGACCGAGGCGCTGCTGCTGCACGCCAAGGTCAGCCGGCGGGAGGCGGACGAGGTTGCGCTCAAGCTGTTCAACCTGGTCGGCTTCCACAAGCCGCAGCGCATGCTGACGACCTATCCGTTCGAGCTCTCGGGCGGCATGCGCCAGCGCGCCATGATCGCCATGGCGCTGATCTGCAAGCCGGCGCTGCTGATCGCCGACGAGCCGACCACCGCCCTCGACGTCACCACGCAGGCCCAGATCCTGGCGCTGATCAGGGATGTGCAGGCCGAGAAGGGCACGGCGGTGATGCTGATCACCCACGACCTCGGCGTGGTCGCCAACATGGCCGACGACGTGCTGGTGATGTATCGCGGCGAGGTGATGGAGCGCGGCGGGCGCGACGACATCTTCCTCAGGCCCCAGCACCCCTACCTCAAGGCGCTGATCCGGGCGGTGCCGCATTTCAACATGCCGCAGGACCAGCGGCTGATGCCCTTGCGCGAGATCGCGGTGTCGGGCGTCGGCGTCTACTCCCGGCACCACAAGGTCGGCGTTCCGGCCGGCGGCAGGCCGGTGCTGGAGATCGACGGCGTCAGCAAATCCTTCACCCTGCGCGCCGGCCTGTGGTCGGGCCGGCGCGAGACCATCACCGCGCTGTCGCGGGCGAGCCTGTCGATCCCGGCGGGCCGTACCGTCGGCCTCGTCGGCGAGTCCGGCTCGGGCAAAACCACGCTCGCCCGCATCATCATGCGCGCGATGCCGCCCGATGCCGGGCATGTGCGGTTCGACGACGGCACCGGCCCGCGCGACGTGTTCGCGCTCGATGCGGCGGCGCTGAAGGCCTATCGCCGCACCGTGCAGTTTGTGTTCCAGGACCCGTTCTCCAGCCTGAACCCGCGCATGACGGTGTACGACATCCTGTCGGAGCCGCTGATCGTCCACGGCATCGGCAGCGAGGACGAGCGGCATGCGCGGGTGAAGACGCTGCTCGACCTGGTCGGCCTCGACCCGCGATACCTCAGGCGCTATCCCCATTCGTTCTCGGGCGGCGAGCGCCAGCGCATCGGCCTGGCGCGCGCCCTGGCGCTGTCGCCGTCGGTGATCCTGTGCGACGAGCCGACCTCGGCGCTCGACGTCTCGGTGCAGGCGCAAATCCTCAACCTCCTGAAGGACTTGCAGAAGGCGCTCGGCATCTCGCTGCTGTTCGTTTCGCACAACCTCGCCGTGGTCGACTACATGGCCAGCGAGATCGCGGTGATGTGCCGCGGCCATATCGTCGAGCAGGCGCCGCGCGACCTCTTGTTCCGGGCGCCGCAGCACCCCTACACCAAGGCGCTGCTGGCGGCGATCCCGGAGCCGGACATCCATCGGCTGCTCGATTTCGCCGTGGTGCGCGAGGCGACCTATTCCGATCCCGCGCGCTGGCCGGCCCCTTACACGATCCGGCCGGACGGGCCGCCGCCCGCCATGGTCGAGGTCGCGCGTGGGCACTGGGTCCGGGTCGGCGAGACCGCGGCGGCCGAGCCGGCGAGGATGGCGATCGCATGATGAAGCGTCTTGGCCGGATCCTGCTCGTTGCGCTCGGCGCCTGCCTGCTGGCGCCGCCCGCCGACGCACGCGAACGCAGCCACATGGAATACAGCGAGGCGCCGATTCTCGCCGCCGCTGTGGCCGCGGGCAAGCTGCCGCCGCTGGCCGAGCGCCTGCCGAGGACGCCCCTCGTCTCCGACCTGGTGGACCGCAGGCGCGAGATCGGGCGCTATGGCGGCGAGATCCGCTCGCTCGCCGTCAAGGCCCGCGACCTGCGCTATGTCACCGTCAACGCCTATACCAGGCTGGTCGGCTACGACGAGAACCTCAACCTCCGGCCCGACATCCTGGAGAAGTACGAGAACGACGGCGACCGGGTCTTCACCTTCACGTTGCGCGAAGGACATCGCTGGTCGGACGGCCAGCCGTTCACCACCGAGGATTTCCGCTACTACTGGGAAGACATCGCCAACAATGAGAAGCTGACGCCTGCCGGCCCGCCGGATCTGTTCCGGGTCGACGGCAAGTTGCCCAAGGTCGAGATCCTGGACGAGCGGCGTATCCGCTACAGCTGGGACAAGCCCAACCCGCGCTTCCTGCCGTCCCTGGCCCTGCCGCGCCCGATCTTCATCTATTCTCCGGCGCACTACCTCAAGAAGTTTCACGCCAAGTACGCGGATCCGGAGGAGCTGGCCAAGCTCGCGGCCAAGAAGAAGATGACCTCCTGGGCGGCGCTGCACAACAAGCTCGACGATCCCTACGAGGCGGGCAATGTCGACATGCCCGTGCTCGATCCCTGGGTCATCGTGACCAAGGCCCCGGCCCAGCGCTTCGTCTTCGAGCGCAACCCCTATTTCCACCGCGTCGATCCGGCGGGGCAGCAATTGCCCTATGTCGACCGCATCGTGGTCGACATCGCCGCCTCCGGCCTGTTCGCGGCCAAGGCCAATGCCGGCGAGGTCGACCTGCAGGCGCGCGGCCTGGTGATGGGCGATGCGCCGGTGCTGAAGGAAGGGGAGAAGCTGCATGACTACCGCACCCTCCTGTGGCCGATCGCCCGCGGCTCGGCCTTCGCCCTCTACCCCAACCTCACCACGAACGATCCGGTCTGGCGCGCGCTGCTGCGCGACGTGCGCTTCCGGCGAGCGCTGTCGCTGGCGATCGACCGGCACACCCTGAACAACGCCCTGTGGTTCGGCCTCGGCATCGAGGGCAACAACACGGTGATGCCCGAAAGCGCCCTCTACCAGGAGGAGTTCCGCTCGACCTGGGCGCAGTTCGATCCGGCACGGGCCAACGAGATCCTCGACGATATCGGCCTTTCCCGGCGCGACAGCTCGGGCTTCCGGCTGCTGTCGGACGGGCGCCTCCTGGAGATCCTGGTCGAAGTCGGGGGAGACGCCGCCGACCTGATCGACGCCCTGCAGATCACCACGGAATTCTGGGCCGATATCGGCGTCAAGCTGGTGGTCAAGCCGCAGGATCCGTCCAACCTGCGCCAGCGCAGCTTCGCCGGCGAGACGGTCATGGTCGCCGCGCCGGGCTTCGACAACGCGCTGCCGACCGCGCTGATGTCCCCGGGCGAGCTGGCGCCGTCGCGTCAGGACAATTTCGCCTGGCCGAAATGGGGCCAGTACTTCGAGACGGGCGGGCTCGCCGGCGAGCCTCCCGACACGCCCGAAGCCGAGCGGCTGATGCAGCTCTACCGTGACTGGCTGGCCTCGAGCGACCTTTCGGCCAAGAGCCATGCCTGGACCGAGATGCTGCGCCTGCATGCCGAGAACCAGTGGATCATCGGCACGGTGGCCGGCAGCATCCAGCCGATCGTCGTGTCCTCGCACCTGAAGAACGTGCCGACCAGGGCCGTGTTCTCCTGGGAGCCCACCGCCATGCTCGGCGCCTACCACGTCGACGAGTTCTTCTTCGACAACCCGCCAGCACCGAGCGCCACGCAATGATCGTCTACCTGCTCCGCCGCCTTTTGACGATGGCCGTGACGCTGTTCATCATCTCGGCGCTGGTGTTCGTCATCATCAAGCTGCCGCCTGGCGATTTCCTCACCAACCAGCTCGACGAACTGCGTGCGCAGGGGGATGCCGCCAGCGCCGCCAAGGCCGAGATGCTGCGGGCCGAATACGGCCTGGACAAGCCGGTCTGGCAACAATACGCCACCTGGGTCGGCATCTGGCCGGGGCCGAGCGGCTTTTCCGGCCTGCTGCAGGGCGACTGGGGCTGGTCGTTCGAATACCAGATCCCGGTGAGCGAGGTGGTGGGCAGCGCCCTGGCCATGACGCTCGTGGTCAATCTGGCGACGGTGATTTTCATCCATCTGGTGGCGATCCCGATCGCCATCTACGCGGCGACGCACCGCAATTCCGTCGGCAGCCACATCGTCACGTTCCTGGGCTATATCGGGCTGGCCACGCCGAGCTTCCTCCTGGCGCTGGCGCTGCTGTTCTATCTCAACCGATGGTTCGGCATCTCCATCGGCGGCATGATGGATCCGGTCTATGCCGACGCGCCGATGTCCCCGGCCAAGTTCGGCTCGATCGTCGGCCACCTGATCGTGCCGGTGACGGTGATCGGACTGGCAGGAACGGCCGGCATGATCCGGCGCATGCGCGCCAACCTGCTCGACGAACTCACCAAGCAGTACACCGTCACCGCCAAGGCCAAGGGCATGCCGCCGATGCGGGCGCTGCTCAAATATCCGTTCCGGATCGCCCTCAATCCCTTCGTCGCCGATATCGGCAACATCCTGCCGCACATCGTCTCCGGCTCCGTGCTGGTGTCGCTGGTGCTCAGCCTGCCGACGGTCGGACCGATCTTGCTGCAGGCGCTCAAGATGCAGGACCAGTATCTCGCCGGCTTCATCCTGATGTTCGTGGCGGTGCTGACCGTGGTCGGCATGCTGATCGCCGACCTGGCGCTGGCGGTCCTCGACCCGCGCATCCGCCTGGGCAAGCAGGGCTGAGCCGATGGCTGTTTCAACCACCGACGCCGCACCGCCCGACGAGGGCCACTACGTCAATCCGGCGCCGTTCGACCCGCATGTCACAAAGGCGCTGACCGCGGCGGAGGAACGGTTCTACCGCGCCTCCTCGCTGCAGCTGATCTGGTGGAAGTTCTGCAAGAACCGCGTCGCCCTGGCCGCCGCGGTCTTCCTGCTGGCGCTCTATGTCAGCCTGCCCTTCGTCGAGATGCTGGCGCCCTATCCGCTGGCGCAGCGCCATGGCGACTTCATCTATGCGCCGCCGCAGCCGGTGCACCTGTTCCACCAGGGACGCTTCGTCGGGCCGATCGTCTATCCCTACACCTTCAAGTTCGACCTGGAGACATTCCGGCGCACCTATGTCGTCGACAAGAGCCAGCCGCAGCCGGTGCGCTTCCTGTGCCGGGGCGAGCCTTATCGTTATTGGGGCGGCATCACGCTCGACGTCCACCTGATCTGTCCGCCGAAGGACGGCACCATGTTCCTGTTCGGGACGGACAGGCTCGGCCGCGACCTGTTCTCGCGCATCATCTACGGCGCCCGCATCTCCCTCACCGTGGGCCTTGCCGGCATCCTGGTCTCCTTCGTCATCGGCCTTACCCTCGGCGGTCTCGCCGGCTACGTCGGCGGCTGGATCGATGCGGTGGTGATGCGCCTGATCGAGGTGCTGCGCTCGCTGCCGGAACTGCCGCTCTGGCTGGCTCTGTCGGCGGCGCTGCCGGCGAACTGGAGCCCGATCCTGGTGTTCTTCGGCATCACCATCATCCTCGGCCTGCTGGACTGGCCGGGCCTCGCCCTGGCCGTGCGCGCCAAGCTGAAATCGTTGCGCTCGGAGGACTTCGTCCATGCCGCCGAGCTGATGGGCGCTTCGCGAGCGCGCATCATCGCCCGCCACCTCATCCCCAACTTCATGAGCCATCTGATCGCCAGCGCCACCCTGTCGATCCCGGCGATGATCCTGGGCGAGACGGCGCTGTCCTTCCTCGGCCTCGGCCTGCGCCCGCCGGTGACCAGCTGGGGTGTGCTGCTCAACGAGGCGCAGAACCTCGCCGCGGTCGACATCTATCCCTGGCTGATGATTCCGATGATCCCGGTGATCCTGGTGGTGCTGGCCTTCAATTTCTTCGGCGATGGGCTTAGAGACGCAGCCGACCCCTATCACTGACCGCTGCCCGGGAGGCGGCGAGGGACGATTGCGACATGACCTCTGCAACGAGCGCGGCCGCGGCCGATCTTGCCGCCCGTATCCGCGACCGGCGCGCCCTCGTCGGCATCATCGGCCTGGGCTATGTCGGGCTGCCGCTGGCGCTGGCGATCTGCGGCGCCGGCTTTCGCGTGCTCGGCTTCGACATCGACGAGCGGCGCGTGGCGCATCTCAACCGCGGCGACAGCCTGATCAGGCATATTCCGTCCGAGCCGATCCTGGCGGCGCTGGAGCGCGGGCTGTTCGAGGCGACCGCCGATTTCGACCGCCTCACGGAGCCGGACGCGATCCTGATCTGCGTGCCGACGCCGCTGACGAAGCAGCGCGAGCCCGATCTCTCCTTCGTGGCGAAGACGGCTGCCTCGATCGCCGAACGCCTGCGGCCGGGCCAGCTGGTGGTGCTGGAATCCTCGACCTATCCCGGCACGACCGACGAGGTGGTGCGGCCGGTGCTGGAGCGGGCGGGCCTCACCTCGGGCCGGGATTTCTTCCTGGCCTATTCGCCCGAGCGCGAGGACCCCGGCAATGCCAGCTTCAGCACCCAGACCATCCCCAAGGTGGTCGGCGGCGACGGCCCCGACGCCCTTGCCCTGGCCGCAGCGCTCTACGATGCCTTCGTGACGCGCACCGTGCCGGTGTCGACCCCGGCCACGGCCGAGGCGGTGAAGCTGACCGAGAACATCTTCCGGGCGGTGAACATCGCCCTCGCCAACGAGCTGAAGGTCATCTACGGGGCCATGGGCATCGACGTCTGGGAGGTGATCGACGCAGCCAAGACCAAGCCCTTCGGCTTCATGCCGTTCTATCCCGGCCCCGGGCTCGGCGGCCATTGCATCCCGATCGACCCGTTCTACCTGACCTGGAAGGCCCGCGAGTTCGACGTCACCACCCGCTTCATCGAGCTCGCCGGCCAGGTTAACACGGCAATGCCGCGCTATGTCGTCGACCGCCTGGCCGAGGCGCTGGACCGGCGCTTCCGACGCGGCCTCAACGGCGCGCGCATCCTGATCCTCGGCGTCTCCTACAAGAAGAATGTCGACGACACCCGCGAGAGCGCCTCGTTCAAGCTGATCGAGCTCCTGGAGGAACGCGGGGCCGAGACCGCCTACCACGACCCGCATGTCGCGGTGCTGCCGCAGACCCGCGAGCATCCCGGCCTCGCCGGCCGGCGCTCGCTGGCGCTGGAGCCGGCCGTGCTGGCGGAGCACGACGCGGTGCTGATCGCCACCGACCACGACGGCGTCGACTACGCGCTGGTCGCCGGCCATGCCCGCCTGGTGGTCGACACGCGCAACGCCTGCGCCCGGGCGGGGGCGTCGCTCGACCGGGTGGTGCGGGCGTAAGGAGGCGGCTCAGCGCCTGCGATAGATGAAATAGCGGTCCTCCGGCACCTCGGCCGGAGGCTGCAGGCGCTCCAGCCCGGGGTGGGCCAGGGCCAGCCCGCTGGCGACGATGCCGCCGGCGCGCAGGGCCTGCGCCGCAATGCGCGGCAGCCAGCCGGCCGTCTCCTCGTCGATCTCGGCATAGCCTGTCTCGATGTCGGCATGCAGGAGGGCGGCGCCGACGCCGGCGAAGGCGGCCGCGGTGGCGCGGATCTCGCCGAGCACCAGATCTTCGC
Source organism: Labrys sp. Lb11 (assembly GCF_057554225.1). Lineage (NCBI taxonomy): Bacteria > Pseudomonadati > Pseudomonadota > Alphaproteobacteria > Hyphomicrobiales > Xanthobacteraceae > Labrys > Labrys sp. Lb11. The sequence goes on along the minus strand of NZ_BAAJOT010000002.1, from coordinate 323,541 downwards.
CGGACGGGGTCGAGCCGCGATGGGCCGCGAGCGCCCGGTCGAAGGCAATGATGCGCCGGCCGGGCAGGTTTTCGCGCAGATGGTCGTAGGTGCGGCCATTGCCGAGGCCAAGCTCCAGCACCGGCCCGTCGAGCGTCGCGATCAGGCTGCAGACGTGGTCGAGCACGGCGCGCTGCGCCGTGACGCGGCGGATGAAGCTGTCGAGGCGGCTCATGGGGGCGGCAGGTCCGGGGTGAGTTTGGCTCGGGCGGGTTCTCTCCCATGCGAGCGCGCGCAAGCCAAGTCCGGCCGCCCGGATCTCGTGCTTGATTCCCGGCCGATGTCGCGCGCATAGCTATGGTGCCGGCTGCCGCCACGGGATGCTGCGAGAGGCGGTGCGATCCGGGGGAAGATCATGCGTTGTCTGTGCCGCGTCCTGATCGCGCTCATGCTGCTGGCGCTGCCGACGCTTGTTCGGGCTCAGGCTCCGGCTGCGCCACCGCCGGCCCCCCTGACCCAGCAGCAGTTCGACGGCCTTGTCGATCAGATCGCCAAGGCCGTGGCGCAGCGCCTGAAGGAAGATGCGGCGAAGCCGGCATCGGCCGCGCCCGCCCATCCGGCAGCGGGCGCCGCAAGCCCGATGGCGACGGTGGGGATGGACAGTGAGACCGACCGGGCCTTCATCGCCTTCATCGGGCAGGCCCGGCAGGTCGTCATGGCCTTTCCCGATCTGCTGGCCAATCTTGCCCGGATCCCCTCCTTCTTCGAAGACTCGATGAACGAGGGGCGAAGTCCCTGGGCCTTCTTCGTCCTGCTGGCGATCGCCGCGATCGCGGCTGTCGGCGTGGAGACGGCGTTGCGCTGGGCGGTGGCGCCGCTGCAGCAGCGTCTCGCAGCGCATATCCACGGGCCGCAGGGACTGTGGCGCCTGGCCGGTATCGCCTGCTTCGACGCCCTCGCTCTCGCCATGGTCTGGTTGGTCAGCTACGGCTTCGTCGTCGTCTGGTTCCAGGGCGTCACGCCGCAGGCCCGCTTCGCCTATCTCGTCCTCACCGGCATCTTCGCCTGGCGCCTGTTCATGGTGGGGTTCCGCATCGCCCTGAGGCCTGCGCTGGCGGCGGCACGCCTCGCTTCGATCGACGATGCCGACGCCAAGGCGATCTACCGGCGGATCAGTGCCGTCGTGGTGCTGACCTTGATCCTCATGGACGTCGTCCGCATCCTCTCGGCGATCGACACGCCGCCCCACGCCGTGGCGCTGGCGGATATCTTCAATGCGATCATCGTTCCCGGCGCTTTCATCTGGGCGGCGGTGAGCGTGCGCGAGCCGGTGGCGCGCTGGTTCCTCGGCCTGTCGCGGGCCGGCCAGCCCGGACGCGTTCCGGCGGCCCTGGCCGAACACTGGCTGGTGATCGCCGTTCCCTATTTCGTCGCCCTCGGCCTCGCCCGCGCCTACGGCTCGATCGCGGCGCAGGCGGCGATCCCCAATGCCGTCATCCTGACCATGGAGATCCTGATCGGTCTCCTGCTGCTGGAAACGCTGCTCGACAGGGCCGGGCGGCTGCTCGGACGCGACCCGGACGACACCGTCGGGTCGACGCGCCAGCGTATCGTCGAGATCCTCGTGCGCTGCCTGCGCGTCGCCGTGCTGATCGCGGCGGTCGGCGGCCTCGCCGGGATCTGGCTGGTCGACGCGATCGGCGTGATGGACAAGTCCGGCTATCGCAGCATGCAGGCCCCGTTCCTCGCCGCCGGCATCACCCTGCTCGCGGCCTACTGCGCCTGGCAGTTCGTCAAGTTCCTGACGGACACCTACACCGTCGCTTCCCGCCCGGTCGTGCCGGGCCACCCGGACGACGGCGGCGGGGGCGCCGGCGGCTCGCGCCTGGGAACGTTGATGCCGCTGCTGCGCGTCGCCGCCCTGGTGGTGATCTGCATCGTCGCGGTGCTGACGGCGCTGTCGCAACTCGGCGTCAACATCACGCCGCTGATCGCCGGCGCCTCGATCGCCGGTCTCGCCATCTCCTTCGGCAGCCAGACGCTGGTGCGCGACATCGTCTCGGGCGTGTTCTACCTCGTCGACGACGCCTTCCGCGTCGGCGAATACATCGACTGCGGCAAGGCCAAGGGCACGGTGGAGGGCTTCACCCTGCGCTCGATCAAGCTGCGCCACCAGAACGGGCCGGTGCACACCATCCCGTTCGGGCAGCTCGGGCAGATCACCAACTTCAGCCGCGACTGGGCGACGCTGAAGTTCAACCTGCGCTTCGCCCGCAACACCGACCTGGAGAAGCTGCGCAAGCTGGTCAAGAAGATCGGCCAGGATATGCTGGAGGATCCGGAGATGAAGGACGAGTTCCTCGTCCCCCTCAAGATGCAGGGCGTCGCCGACGTCATCGACAGCGCGCTGATCTGCCGTTTCAAGTTCACGGTGAAGCCGAGCAAGCCGACCTTTATCCAGCGCGAGGCGATCAAGCGCATGATCCGGCAATTGCCGGAGGCCGGCATCGAGTTCGCCAACGCCACCGTGGCGGTGCAGACCCTGGGCGGCTCGGCCGAGCAGGCGGCCGCGGCGGCCGCCGCCAGCAGCGCCCTGGCCAAGGCCGCAGCCGAGCGCGCTGCCGCCGCGGCGGGCTGACCGGCGCCGGCCGCCGGTCTCCCGCAGCGCAAAAAAATCGACGAACGTCGCGCAGCTTTCAATTGTTGTCGTTTGTAGGTTGCTTGCCTGGAGCCCGCCGAACCACGATAGTGGGCGAGGCGAAAGCTCATCCAAAAGAGCAAGCCGACCAGACGGATACTTGCAGGGGACAACGAACATGGCAGACAAGCAATCCAGGCAGGGGTCGTCGGGGCTGATCCTCGACCGCCGCGAGCTGATGGCAGGCGCCGCGGCGCTCGGTCTCGGATTCGGCTTCGGCACGGGACCGATGATGGGACCGGCTCTGGCGCAGGAACAGCCGAAGAAGGGCGGGACGCTTCGCCTCGGCATGGAGGGCGGCAGCGCCTCCGACAGCCTCGACCCGCGCACCTACGCCGACTCGATTCCGATCTCCTATGGCTGGCAGATCTGGAACGGTCTGACGGAGGTCGACGAGAAGGGCGACATCGCCCCCGAACTGGCGGAGAGCTGGGAGGCCAAGCCCGGCGCGACCACCTGGATCTTCAACATCCGCAAGGGCGTGACCTTCACGTCGGGCAAGACGCTCGACGCCGACGACGTCATCTATTCGCTCAACCTGCACCGCGGCGAGACCAAGTCGGGCGCCAAGGACCTGATGAGCGGCATCGCCGACGTCAAGAAGCTCACCCCCAACCAGATCGAGATCACGCTGAAGAGCGGTGATGCCGACCTGCCCTTCGTCTTCGCCGACTATCACATCCTGATCGTGCCCAACGGCTTCACCGACTGGTCGAAGGCTGACGGCACCGGCGCCTATGCCCTGGAAAGCTTCGAGCCCGGCGTGCGCGTCATCACCAAGAACAAGGGCAACTACTGGAAGCCGAACCGCGGCAATTTCGACAGCATCGAGCTGCGCTACATCCCCGACGCGGCGGCCCGCACCCAGGCGCTGATCTCCGGCCAGGTCGATGCGATCAACCGGCTCGAGGCGCGCACCGTCGACCTGCTGATGAAGGCTCCGACCGTCCACGTGGTGCGCACCAAGGGCACCGGCAACCGCTTCGCCTTCGTGGCGCGCTGCGTCGACGACCCCTACACCAACAACGACATCCGCCTCGCCCTCAAATACGGCATCGATCGCCAGAAGATCATCGATACCGTGCACAAGGGCTATGCGACCATGGGCAACGACACCACGATCGCGCCCTCGGCCAAGTACTATGCCAAGGACGTACCGCAGCGCCCCTATGACCCGGACAAGGCGGCCTTCCATTTCAAGAAGGCGGGGATGGCCAACGCCAAGCTGGAGCTGCAAGTGTCCGAGGGCGCCTTCTCCGGCGCGACCGACTCGGCGGTGCTCTACCAGGAGGCGATCAAGAAAGCCGGCATCGACCTGCAGGTCAAGCGCGTGTCGGGCGACGGCTACTGGGACAATATCTGGCTGAAGGTGCCGTTCTGCGCCGTCTACTGGGGCACCCGCCCGACCGTCGACAACCAGTTGTCGCAGACCTTCCTGTCGACGGCGAACTGGAACGACACGGCCTGGAAGCGTCCCGACTTCGACAAGATCATCTTCGAGGCCCGCGCCGAGCTCGACGAGGCCAAGCGCCAGCAGCTCTATTCGGAGGCGCAGCGGATGATCAACGAGGACGGCGGCATGGTGTGCTTCGCCATCGGCGATTATCTCGACGGCTATTCCAAGAAGGTGAAAGGTACGGCGCCGCATCCGCACTACGACATGTGCGACCAGCGCATCGCCGAAAAAGGCTGGTTCGCCTGACGGGCGCCTTTCGCCCGGGCCGGCCGGCGCGGATCGCAGACCTGTCCGGTCCATGGCGGTGCGCAGAGCCTGGGCGATGCTCGGGGAGTCCGGGGAGCCCCGGACCGTGTCCTGACTTCCCACGGGGGCGACCGATCCGGCCCGGATCGGTCGCCCTCCAGGTCAATCTTCCTCCGACATGAAAGGACTTGCCTTTGCTGCGTCTTGTCGCGACACGGGCCGGCCTCGGGATCTTGACCCTCTTTGCGGTTTCGGTGCTGATCTTTTTCTGCACGCAGATCCTGCCCGGTGACGTTGCCTCAGCCGTGCTCGGCAACCAGGCGACGCCGGAAGCCCTCACGGCCTTCAGGCTCGAGCTCGGCCTCGACCGGCCCGCCTATCTGCGCTACCTCGACTGGTTGTGGGGCGTTCTGCATGGCGATCTGGGCAAGGCGCTGACCAACAAGCGCGACATTCTCAGCGAGCTGTGGCCTCGCTTCCTCAACACCCTGTTCCTGGCCGGCTACGCGGCCCTGATCGCCGTGCCGCTCGCCGTGGGCCTCGGCATTCTGGCCGCCATCCGCGAGGGCCGCTGGTCGGATCGGCTGTCGAACGTGCTCACCCTGGTCGCGATCTCGATGCCGGAGTTCTTCATTGGCTATCTCCTGATCATCCTGCTGGCGATCCAGTTCCCGCTCTTTCCGTCGCTTGCCACGGTCTTCTCCGGCATGCCCGTGGGCGAGCGCTTCTACGTCACCACGCTGCCGGCGCTGACGCTGACGCTGCTGGTCACCGCGCACATGCTGCGCATGACGCGCAACTCGGTGCTGGCGATCATGTCGACGCCCTATGTGGAAATGGCCTTCCTCAAGGGGATGACGCGCTCGCGCGTGGTCTCGCGCCATGCCCTGCCCAACGCCGCCGGCCCGATCGTCTCGGTGGTGGCGCTCAACCTCGCCTATCTCGTGGTCGGCGTGGTCGTGGTGGAGAACGTCTTCACCTATCCCGGTGTCGGGCAATACATGGTCGATGCGGTGTCCAAGCGCGACGTGCCGGTGGTGCAGGCCTGCGGCCTGGTCTTCGCCGGCGTGTTCGTCATCCTGAACACCGTCGCCGACATCGCGGCGATCCTGGTCAATCCGCGCCTTCGGCATCCAAGGTAGAGAGGCGCCCATGACCCTGCTCGGACACAAACCCCCGCTCACGGCGCAGATCGGCATCCTGATCATCGCGCTCAACCTGTTCGTGGCGATCTTCGGACCCTGGCTCGCGCCCTACTCGGAATCCCAGTCGGTCGGGGGCACGTGGGATCCGGCGTCCCCGGCGATGTGGCTGGGCGCCGACCAGATCGGCCGCGACATGCTCACGCGCCTGATCTACGGCGCTCGCATGACCATCGGCATCGCGCTGGCCACCACCCTGATCTCCTTCGCCATCGGTGTAACGCTCGGATTCGTTGCCGCCGTGATGGGCAAATGGGTCGACGTGATACTGTCGCGCCTCGTCGACGTTGTGCTGTCGATTCCGCTCCTGATCTTCGCCCTGATCATTCTGGGCGTGTTCGGCTCGTCGATCCCGGTACTGGTGCTGACCATCGCGGTGCTCGACTCCACCCGCGTCTTCCGTCTCGCCCGCGCGCTCGGCATGAACCTGGCGGTGCTCGAATTCGTCGAGGTGGCGCGCCTGCGCGGCGAGGGGCTGTGGTGGGTGATCAGCCGCGAGATCCTGCCCAACGCCGCCGCGCCGCTGATGTCGGAGTTCGGCCTGCGCTTCTGCTTCAACTTCCTGTTCGTCGCGGCGCTGAGCTTCCTCGGGCTCGGCGTGCAGCCGCCCTATGCCGACTGGGGCGGCATGGTCCGCGAAAACGCGGCTGCGATCAATTTCGGCATGTTCGCGCCGCTCTACCCGGCGGCGGCGATCGCCCTGCTCACGGTCGGCATCAACCTGGTGGTCGATTGGCTGCTGTCGATCGACGCCCGGCCGTCGGGCGCACAAGCGGAGATGTGAGGGCCATGAGCGGCACGACCACACGCGAGAAGACCGCGGGCGAGGACAACATCCTGGTCCTGGAGAAGCTGCGGGTCGAGACCATCTCCGGCAAGGTGTTGGTCCACGACGTCGACGTCACGCTGAAGCGCGGCGAGATCCTCGGGCTGATCGGCGAGTCCGGCGCCGGCAAGTCGACGATCGGCCTGGCCTCCATGGCCTATGCCCGCGCCGGCATGCGCATCACCGGCGGCAAGATCATGCTCGACGGCACGGAGCTGCGGGCCTCGACCGCCGCGCACCGGCGCACGATGCGCGGCAAGAGCATCGCCTATATCGCCCAGAGCGCCGCCGCCTCGTTCAACCCGGCCATGTCTCTGATGGACCAGGTGTGCGAGGCCCCGGTCGTGCATGGGGTGATGACCCGCCCCGAGGCCGAGGCCTACGCCAAGAAGCTGTTCCGGACGCTGCAATTGCCCAACCCCGACACGTTCGGGGACCGCTACCCCCATCAGGTCTCGGGCGGCCAGTTGCAGCGCGCCATGGCGGCCATGGCGATGAGTTGCCGGCCGGATGTGATCGTGCTCGACGAGCCGACCACGGCGCTCGACGTGACCACGCAGATCGAGGTTCTGGCGCTGCTGCGCGACCTGATCCGCGAGTTCGGCACGGCCGGGCTCTACATTACCCACGACCTCGCCGTGGTGGCGCAGATCGCCCATCGCATCATGGTTCTGCGCCACGGCAAGATGGTCGAGGTCGGCGGCGCCAAGCAGATCCTGGAAGAACCCAGGACCGATTATGCCCGCGCCCTGGTCAATGAGCGGCGTGACGCCGAGCACCATGCCCTGGAGGAGCCGCCGCGTCATGTCGAGCCGGTGCTGCGCATCGACAATGTCGATGCGGGCTACGGGCCGGTGCTGGTGGTCAAGAAGGCCAGCGCGGTGATCGCCAAGGGCGAAACCCTGGCCGTGGTCGGCGAGTCCGGCTCGGGCAAGAGTTCGATGGCCCGCATCGTCGTCGGCCTGCTGCCGCGCTGGAGTGGCGACGTCAGGCTGATGGGCGAGAGCCTGTCGCCGGCCTTGGCGCAGCGCCCGCGCGAGGTGTTGCGCCGCCTGCAGATGGTGCACCAGATGCCGGACGTGGCGCTCAACCCGCGTCAATCGCTCGAGGCGATCATCGGCCGCCCGGTGGATTTCTACTTCAAGCGGTCGGCCAAGGCCGTGCGCGAGCGGGTGATGGAGTTGCTGACGCTGGTCGGCCTGCCGACCGAGTTCGCCAGCCGCCGGCCGGGCCAGCTCTCCGGCGGCCAGAAGCAGCGCGTGTGCATCGCCCGCGCGCTGGCGGCGGAGCCGGATGTGATCATCTGCGATGAGCCGACCTCGGCGCTCGATCCGCTGGTGGCCGAGGAGATCCTCAAGCTGCTGAAGCGCCTGCAGGACGATCTCGGCCTCGCCTACATGTTCATCACCCACGATCTCGGCACGGTGCGCCGCATCGCCCATCGCACGGCGGTGATGCTGAAGGGCGAGATCATCGCCCAGGGGCCGACGGCCGACATCTTCGCGCCGCCGTTCCATCCCTATACGGAGAAGCTGATCTCCTCCGTACCGGAAATGGACACGACCTGGCTCGACCAGATCCTGGCCAAGCGCAAGGTTGCCTGAGCCTGGCGCCGGAGCCTGCCATGACCGACGGCGTCGACGTCACCGAGCACCTGCTCATCCCGCTGGCCGACGGCACGCGGCTGGCCGCCAGGCTCTGGCTGCCGAAGACGGCGCTGCAGCGCCCGGTCCCGGCTATCCTGGAATATATCCCCTATCGCAAGCGCGACGGCACGCGTGGGCGCGACGAGCCGATGCACGGCTGGTTCGCCGCCCAGGGCTATGCGGCGATCCGCGTCGACATGCGTGGATCCGGTGAGTCCGACGGGCTGATGGCGGACGAATATCTGCAGCAGGAGCTCGACGATGCCTGCGAGGTGATCGCCTGGCTCGCGGCCCAGCCCTGGTGCTCGGGGCGGGTCGGCATGATGGGCAAGTCCTGGGGCGGCTTCAATGCGCTGCAGGTGGCGGCGCTGCGGCCGCCGGCGCTGCATGCGATCATCACCGTCTGCTCGACCGACGACCGCTATGCCGACGACATCCACTACATGGGCGGGGCGCTGCTCAATGACAATCTGTGGTGGGCGACGATCATGCTCGGCTACCAGTCCCGCCCGCCGGATCCGGCGCTGGTGGGCGAGGGCTGGCGGGAGCAATGGCTGGAGCGGCTGGAGAACCTGCCCTTCTTTCCGGCGCTGTGGCTGGCGCATCAACGGCGCGACGCCTATTGGCGGCACGGCTCCGTTTGCGAGGATTTTTCCGCCATCACCTGCCCGGTGTTCGCCGTCGGCGGCTGGGCCGATGCCTATTCCAACGTGGTGCCGCGCCTTCTCGCCGGGCTCTGCGTCCCGTGCCTCGGCCTGATCGGCCCCTGGGCGCATGTCTATGCCCAGGATGGCAACCCGGGCCCGGCGATCGGCTTCCTGCAGGAGGCGCTGCGCTGGTGGGACCATTGGCTGAAGGACGAGGACCGCGGCATCATGGCCGAGCCGATACTGCGCGCCTTTGTCGAAGAGTGGACGCCCCCGGGCCATCGCAACCCCGTGCCGGGCCGGTTCGTCGGCGAGACGGTCTGGCCATCGCCGCGCATCCGCCCACGCAGCTTCGCGCTCGACCGGTCCGGCCTGCGCGGGGCCGGGGGCGAGCCGGCCGATCTGCCTGTCCGCTCCCCGGCCTGGACCGGTCTTGCCGTCGGCGAATGGATGGGCACCGGCGTCGCCGGCGAGGAGGCGGCCGACCAACGCCATGACGATGCCTTCTCCCTGGTGTTCGACAGCGAGCCGCTCGGCGAGCGCATGGAGATCCTCGGCGCGCCGGAGCTTATGGTCGAGCTCGCTTCCGACAAGCCGGTGGCGCAGCTCTGCGCCCGGCTGTGCGACGTGGCGCCCGACGGCTCCTCGCGCCGCGTCGCCTACGGCGTGCTCAACCTGACCCACCGCGACAGCCATGCCGAGCCGGCCGCGCTGGAGCCCGGCCGCTTCGTCCCCGTCCGGCTGCAACTCAACGATTGCGGCCATGCCTTCGCGCCGGGCCATGTCGTCCGGCTGGCGCTGTCGAGCGCCTACTGGCCGCTGGTCTGGCCGGCGCCCGAGGCGGCGACGCTGACGCTGCGCTGTCCCGGCCGGCTCGTCCTGCCGGAGCGCCCGCCGAGCGAGGCGGACGCGACCATCCGCTTCGAGCTGCCCGTGCGCGGCAGGCCGGCGGCGACCAGCAGGGTGGCCGAGGGGCGCATGACCCGCACCACGGCGCTTGACCTGCTCACCGGGGTCGCGACCTACGTCACGCATGGCGAGGGAGGGCTGTTCGGCGAAGGCGTGCTGCGCTTCGACGAGATCGACACCACCCTGTCCCACAGCCTCAGGCGCGAGCTGACGATCGGGCGCGACGATCCGCTCAGCGCCCGCTACCGACTCGCCCAGGACTACGAGATGGGCCGCGAGGGGTGGCGCATCCGCATCGAGACGCGCACGGCGATGCGGGCGACGCTGACCGAATTCGTGCTGGACGGTGCCGTCGACGCCTATGAGAACGGCACCCTGGCCGCTTCGCGCCGCTGGTCGCAGACCATCCCGCGCGATCTGCTGTAGCGCGCCTCTCCGGGCCGGAAAGGCGCGGGCAGGCCTACGCGTCGACGGAGTCCTCAAGCCGGACGTCATAGCCCCAGAGGCCGCGGATATGACGCAGCACCTGGTCCCGGTTGTGATCCGACAGGCCGACGCCGTTGCGTGCGGTGTGCCGGAGCAGGAGCTCGCGGTTGCCGAGCAGGTCGACGTCGGCCACCTGGACGTCCGGGTCCGCGGCGCCGGCATCGTAGCTGTCGGCGAGCGCGTTGCGCACCCGACGATAGCCATCCTCGTCGTGGATCGCGTCGATGCGGTAGGTCGGCTCCTCGGCCCTGTCGGTCAGGAGAAAGAGCTTCAGCTTGCGGATGAGGTTCGGGCTCAGGAACTGCCGGATGAAGGATTCGTCGCGATAATTCGCCCAGATATCCTTGAGCGTGCCGCACCAGTCGCCGTTGCCGGCGATATCGGGGAACCACTCCCGGTCCTCCCGGGTCGGGGCGACGCAGATGCGCTCGATGTCCTGCATCATGGCGAAGCCGAGGGCATAGGGGTTCATGCCGCCATAGCGCGGATCGTCGAAGCCGGGCTGGAACACCACATTGGCGTGGCTGTGCAGGATCTCCAGAAGGGCGCCTTCCGAGATCAGGCCCTTGTCGTAGAGCCGGTTGACGATGGTGTAGTGGACGAAGGTGGCGCAGCCCTCGTTCATCACCTTGGTCTGGCGCTGGGGATAGAAGTACTGCGCCAGGTTGCGAACGATGCGCAGCAACTCGCGCTGCCAGTCCTTCAGGGTCGGGCTGTGCTTCTCCAGGAAGTAGAGGAGGTTCTCCTCCGGCAGCCGCAGGCCCTGCTTGCGAGCCTGGATCTCGACCTCGCTGAGCGTCGGCTGATGGGCGCGCCCGGTGGTCGGCACGGTGCGCCAGAGATCGCGATAGGTGCGATCCTCGTGCTGCAGCCGTTCGCGGCGCCGCTTCTCGTACTCGCCCATCTTCAGCTTGGCCGGGCGCTTGTAGCGGAACACGCCCTGGTTCATCAGGGCATGGGCGGCGTCCAGAACCGGCTCGACCGCGTCGATGCCATGGTGCTCCTCGCATTCGGCGACATAGTGCTTGGCGAAGTCGAGGTAGTCGAGGATGCCTTCCGGGTCGGTCCACTGCTGGAAGAGGTAGTTGTTCTTGTAGAAGTGGTTGTGCCCGAAGGCGGCATGGGCGAGCACCAGCGTCTGCATCGCCATGGTGTTCTCTTCCATGTAGTAGCTGATGCAGGGGTTGGAATTGATGACGATCTCGTAGGCCAGCGCCTGGTAGCCCTTGCGGTAAAGCATCTCGTCGCGGACGAAGCGCTTGCCGAACGACCAATGGGCATACATCAGCGGCATGCCGATCGAGCAATAGGCGTCGAGCATCTGCTCGGCCGAGATGATCTCGATCTGGTTGGGGAAGACGTCGAGGCCGAGCTCGCCGACCGCGATCTCCTTGATCGCGTCGAAGGTGCGCTGCATCGTCTCGAAGTTCCAGTCGGCCGCTTCGAACAGCAGGCGGGTCCCGGCCCGGCCGGCGCCCGCAGCTGCGTGACGGGTCGCGTGGGTCATCGCACCGCCCCCTTCCGGTTCTGCTTGGCGAAGAGCTCGCGGAACACCGGGTAGATGTCGGCCCGTCCTCCGACCTGCTTCATGGCGAAGTTGGGCGCCTTGCCAGCCAGCGTGGAGTAGCCGCGCCACAGTTCCTTGGCGCGTGTGGGCACCACCGGGCTGTCGTCGAGGCGGTCGGCGATCTCGATATAGGCGTAGTACTGCGACAGCGGCAGGATGGCGGTGCGGATGAGCTCGACGCAGCCGAGCGTGTCGCTGCCCGGGTTGTCGCCGTCCGAGGCCTGGGCACAATAGACGTTCCAGTCGGCGACGGGATAGCGCTTCTCGCGGATCTCCAGCATCTTCTTCAGGGCCGAGCTGACCACCGTGCCGCCCGACTCCCGGCCATAAAAGAATTCCTGCTCGTCGACCTCCGCCGCCTCGTGGGTGTGGCGGATGAAGACGATGTCGACCCGGTCGTAGCGGCGCTTGAGGAAGAGGTGCAGCAGGATGAAGAAGCGCTTGGCGAGGTCCTTCTCGCGTTCCCCCATCGAGGCCGAGACGTCCATCATACAGAACATCACCGCCTTGGTGCGCGGCACCGGCTGCGGCTCGAAGCGGTTGAAGCGCACGTCGATCGGGTCGATGTAGGGGATGGCGCGGCGGTGGCGCTTCAGCCGCTCGATCTCGGCGAAGGTCTCGGCAATGCGTTGGCGCTGGGCGATGTCGGGGGAATCCTCCTCCTGCAGCGCCGCCAGCTCGTCGTCGAGCTGCCGGATCTGGTCTGCCGTCGGCCGGCGCAGGGCGAGGCGCCGGCTCAGGCTGTGGCGCATGGTGCGCCGGATATTCATGTTGGGCGTGGTGCCGTCGCTGGAATAGCCGGCACGGCGGAATTCCGTGGCCGTACTCTCCTTCAGCGAGGCCTTGACTAGGTCGGGCAGCTCGAGATCCTCGAACAGAATGTCGAGGAACTCGTCCTCGGACAGGGCGAAGGCGAAATTGTCCTCACCGTCGCCGCCGTCGGACGGCTCCCGGCCCGAGCCGCTGCCGCCTCCGGAAGGCTTGTCGATGCGGTCGCCGGGCACGAACTCCTTGTTGCCGGGAAAGACACGCTCCCGACTGCCCCCGACATCGGAGAGCTGGAACTGCGGCTCGCCGATGCCGCCGGACGGGATCGAGACCGATCCGCCCTTGGCGGCGTCGGCGACGGTGCGGTCACGGACTGCCTTGTCGACCGCCTCGCGGAGCTGTCCCCGGGTGCGGCGGAGGAAGCGCTGTCGGTTACCCAGGCTTTTGTCCCTGGGATTGAGGCGGCGGTCGATAAACTGTGGCATTGCCGTTACTCACTGTCCATCACCCGGCCTTGTTGACCCGCATATACCATTCAACCAGACGGCGGACCTGTCGTTCCGTGTAGCCGCGAGCCTTCATCCGATCGAGGAAGTCGGCATGCTGCTTCTCGGTCTTGGAGTCCTTCTTGGTGCCGAAGCTGATGATGGGCAGCAGATCCTCGACCTGGCTGAACATTCGCTTTTCGATAACCTCCCTGATCTTCTCATAGCTGGTCCAGGCCGGGTTGCGGCCCTGGTTGGCGGCGCGCGCCCGCAAGGCGAACTTGACGATCTCATTGCGGAAGTCCTTGGGATTGGCGATGCCCGCAGGCTTCTCGACCTTCGACAGCTCGGCGTCGAGGATCTGGCGGTCGAAGACCTGGCCGGTGTCCGGGTCCTTGAAATCCTGCTCCTCGATCCAGGCGTCGGCATAGGCGATGTAGCGATCGAACAGGTTCTGGCCGTACTCGCTGTAGGATTCGATATAGGCTTTCTGGATCTCGCGGCCGATGAACTCGGCATAGCGCGGCGCCAGGATCGACTTGATGAAGTCGAGGTAGCGCTCCTCCATCTCCCGGGGGAACTGCTCGCGCTTCAGGGCCTGCTCGAGGACATACATCAGGTGCACCGGATCGGCTGCGATCTCCTCGGTGTCGTAGTTGAACGTCTCGGACAGCACCTTGAAGGCGAATCGTGTCGAAATACCGGTCATGCCCTCGGAAACGCCGGCGGCCTCGCGATATTCCTGGATCGACTTCGCCTTGGGGTCCGTGTCCTTCAAGTTCTCGCCGTTGTAGACGCGCAGCTTGGAGAAGAGCGGGGAATTCTGATGCTCCTTCAGGCGCGAGAGCACGCAGAAGCGGGCCAGGATCTCCAGCACCTCCGGCGCGCGCGGGGCGCCACCGAGGTCGCTGCCTTCCAGCAGCTTGGCATAGATCAGCGCCTCCTCGTTGGCTCGCAGGCAGTAGGGCACCTTGACCACGCAGATGCGGTCGAGGAAGGCTTCGTTGTTCTTGTTGTTCTTGAAATGCTCCCATTCCGACTCGTTGGAATGGGCCAGGATCAGGCCCTGGAAGGGCAGGGCGCCGAGGTTCTCGGTGCCGGCATAGTTGCCCTCCTGCGTCGCGGTCAGCAGCGGATGCAGCACCTTGATCGGCGCCTTGAACATCTCGACGAACTCGAGCAGGCCCTGGGTGGTGCGGTTGAGTCCGCCCGAATAGCTGTAGGCGTCCGGATCGTCCTGGGCGAAGTGCTCCAGCTTGCGGATGTCGATCTTGCCGACCAGGGCGGAGATGTCCTGGTTGTTCTCGTCGCCCGGCTCGGTCTTGGCGACGCCGATCTGGCGCAGCTTCGAGGGGTACATCTTGATGACGGAGAACCTCGACAGGTCGCCCTCGAACTGGTCGAGCCGCTTGGTCGCCCAAGGCGAGCAGATGCCGGTGAGGCGGCGGGGCGCGATGCCGTACTCCTTCTCCAGGAGGGGCGCCATCGTCTCCGGCCGGAACAGGCCGAGGGGCGACTCGAACACCGGACTGACCTCGTTGCCGGCCGCCAGGACATAGATCGGCTGGGCCTCCATCAATTGCTTGAGCCGCTCGGCCAGCGAGGACTTGCCGCCGCCGACCGGACCGAGCAGATAGAGGATCTGCTTGCGCTCCTCGAGGCCCTGGGCGGCGTGCTGGAAATAGCTCACCACCCGCTGGATCGTGTCCTCCATGCCGAAGAAGCCGGCCATGGTCGGGAAAATCTTGATCGTCCGATTGAGGAAGATGCGGCCGAGGCGGGGATCGGTGCTGGTATCGATCACCTTCGGGTTGCCGATGGCGGTCACCATCCGCTCCGCCGCCGTGGCATAGAAGCTCGGGTCCTCCCGGCAGCCCGCGAGGTAGTCGGTCAGGCTCATGACCTCGCGCCGCTCCCGCTCATAGGAGGAGGAGAAGAGGTTGAAGATTTCCGCGCTTTTCATCGACATGGCATGGACCGTATCGGCAATGCTGGTCTCAGCCAGCACACGCGCCGCCTTGGCATTCATTGCGAACCTCCAATGCGATCAAGAAAACTCCCGATGCATTCGAGGCTGGGCCCGAATAGTTAAAAAGGTATTTAAATTTGTGTCGATCTGAGACGATGTCAACCTCCGAGGCATTTCCGCACACCCTCGGCCGGGGGATGCGGCGGATGCTGGCAGGTCGGGCGATCTGAGGAGAGTTTGCACAAGGACTTCGTGGGCGTACTGCCCCTTTGCGCACTGTCGACAGCCGATGCCCAGCCTTCCATAACTCTCTCTGGCAACGTGGTGCTGACCATAGGGGACAGCAAGTGCGGTCACGAGATCGTGAGATCTATACTGCCACGGGCTCGTCTTGTTCCCCAGTTACAATAACTTCATTCTACTCAGAAATATTTCCCGGCCTGTTTCTCAGGAAGCACGCTGGCGCCGTCATGTGCAACGAAATTCCAGGGTGGGTGCAACTCGTCCCACGGCCCCGTCCACCATCGGGACAGTCGGTACCTCGCTGGCAGTCAAGCAAAAGTCGGGCCAGATTCTGCCGCCGTCTGGCGCAGAGAGGGCGTCGTGGGGATGTTTCGTTCAGGGGCGGCATGATCCAGGATCGGCACAGGCCGGTGTGCCATGCCGGCCGGCTTCCGGCGGCCCCTCAGCGATAGCCGGTGGCGTCGGCCGGCTTGCCGGCGTCCTGCACCTCCACGACATAGCGCCAGGCATCGGGACGGGAGCCGTCGAGGTCGGTGAAGCCGTAGACCTTCGCGAGATCGCCGCTCGACAGGGACTGGCCGTTCCAGCGCCCCCGGTCCGGATCGGCGGCGAGGGCGGCGACGGCGCGGCCGACGAAGCGCGGCGTCTCGGAGATGATGAAATGCGGCACGGCACGCGTCGCCTCGCGCCAGGTCGCCTCGGTGACGCCATAGGTCGCCAGCATCATCTCCGAGCGCAGCCAGCCGGGCGTCAGCGACAGGGCCGTCGCACCGTGGGGGGCGAGGTCCTTGGCATGGGCCCAGGCCATGCGGTTCACCGACACCTTGGCGAGGTCGTAGAAAGGCGAGAGGCGGTAATGGCCGGCATTGTAGGCTGCCGTGCCGTCGGTGACCTCGACCAGCAGGCCGCCCGGGCGCTCGATCAGCAGCGGCAGGGCGTGGTGGGCGGTGATCAGGTGGGTGTCGACGCCGAGCCGCAGCAGCCGCAACCCGTTCTCCAGATTGTGGTCCCACACCGGCTTGTTCCACTCGAACAGAAGTTCGCCGCCCCAGACGTCGTTGACCAGAATGTCGAGCCTTCCCTGCTCGGCGCGGATGCGCTCGACCAGGACGCGAACCTCGTCGCTGACGAGATGGTCGACGCGCACCGCAATGCCGCGGCCACCGGCGGCCGAGACCAGATCCGCGGTCTCCTCGATGGTCTCGGGCCGGGCATAGTCGGATCGATGCTCGCGGGTGGTCCGTCCGGTCACGTAGACGGTGGCGCCAGCCGCCCCCAACTCGACTGCGATGCCGCGCCCGGCGCCGCGGGTCGCACCGGCGACAAGCGCCACCTTTCCCTGCAATGTCATGAGAATCTCCCCGGCCGCGCTGCCCAAGAGCAGGTTGGCTCTCGTCGTTGCGGTGATATATAAACAATCGTTCGGTTATATTTGGAAGTCAAGATGCCCCGCCCCAAGACGCGCCCCGACAGCGACGTGCTGGCTGCCGCCCTGCAGATCATCCATGCGCGGGGCCCGGAAGCGCTGACCTTCGCCAGTCTTGCCCAGGCCTGCGGCCTTTCGGCGGCGACGCTGGTGCAGCGCTTCGGCAACAAGGAGGAGCTGAAGCGCGCCGCCCTGCTGCATGCCTGGGACCGGCTCGACGCCGAGACCCGGCGCCTTTCGGCGGCGTTGCCGCGCACGCCCGACGGCGCGGTCCGGATGCTGGTGGCACTGTCGGGCAGCTATGGTGGCATCGAGGCCTATGCCGAAGGCCTGCTGGTGCTGCGCGAGGATCTGCGCGACCCGGCGCTGCGCGCCCGCGGCGGCGCCTGGAAGGCGATGCTGGTCGAGGCGCTCGACGGATGCTTCGCCGGCATGCCCGGCGCGCCGCGCGACATCGGCTTGCTGGCGGCCTCGCATTGGCAGGGCGCCCTGCTGTGGTGGGCCTTCGAGCCGCAGGGCGCGGTGGCCGATCAGGTCGAGGCGAGCCTGCGGCGTTTCGTGGCCGCCCTGGCCGTGCCCCGCGCCTGAGCGGGGGGCGGCGCTCAGGCCGCGTCGGCCTCGGGCGTCGCTTCGATCAAGCGCACCAGCCCGTCCCAGGCGCCCGGCGCCGCGGCGACGACGCGTGCACCGTCGGCAAGCGTGCCGCGCTCGAGGAACTCCTCGGTCCGGCCGCCGGCCTCGCGGACCAGGCAGAGCCCCGCCAGACAGTCCCAGGCGTTCATGTGCGGCTCGTAATAGGCGACGAGCCGGCCGGCCGCGACATAGGCCAGCATCAGCGCCCCCGAGCCGTTGCGGATGAACATGCCGCCTTCGTGGAGCAGGCGGTTGAGGAAGCCGGTGATCGCTTCCGGCGGGACGCGGTGGTTGGCGCCGATGCCGAGAACGCCGTCGGCGAGGCTGCGGTCGCCGGCGAGCCGCAGCGGCGCTCCGTTCAAGGTCGCGCCGCCGCCGATGGTGGCCGCGAAGAGCTCGTCGCGGACGGGGGCGTGGATGACGCCGAGCACGGTCTGCAGTCCGAGGGTCACCGCCACCGAGACGCACCAGGACGGCAGGCCGAAGACGAAGGGGCTGGTGCCGTCGACCGGATCCATCACCCAGCAATAGCCTGACGTGCCGGCCTCCAGGCCGTATTCCTCGCCGAGCAGGCTGTCCTGCGGGAAGGAGGCGTGGATGCGCTCGCGCAGCAGCCGCTCGCACGCCTTGTCGGCGGCGGAGACCACGTCCTGGGCATTGGTCTTGGTTTCGACCGCGAGCGAGGCGCGGTCGTTGAAATAGCCCAGCGCCAGGGCGCCGGCCTCGCGGACGGCGCTGCGGGCGAGGTCGAGGCGGGCGGCGATCTCGGCGGTCTGGGGGGCGGTCATGGTCGGTCCGATGCAAGGGGCGGGAGCAGCCCGGTTCCGGGATGGCGGGCGGTGTCAGCCCGGTACGAGGGCGAGGCCGCGATGATGCAGGTCGAGGCCCACGGTCGTGCCGGGTGCCAGGATGCGGTCGGTGCCGCCGTCGATGACGAAGAGACGGCCGGCCGCGGTGTCGATCTCATATTCGACATGGTCGCCGAGATAGGCGGCGTGGCGCACCTCGCCCGACAGCGCCGCGTCGCCCTCGACGCGCAGGGTCACGGCATTGGGGCGGATGGCGAGCTTGGCCGGGCCGGGCTCGAGGCCATGATCGGCGAGGCTGTGCTCGCCGCTGCCGAGGCGGATGCGGGCCTGGCCGCCGGCAACCGCCATCACCTCGCACGCCACCACATTGGCCTCGCCGATGAAGTCGGCGATGAAGGCGGAGGCCGGCCGCTCATAGAGCTCGCGCGGCGTCCCCGCCTGGGCGATCCGACCCTGATGCATGACGATCACCCGGTCGGAGACGGCGAGCGCCTCCTCCTGGTCGTGGGTGACATAGACCGCGGTGAAGCCGAGGCGCTGCTGCAGGTCGCGGATCTCGGTGCGCACGCGCCGGCGCAGCCGCGCGTCGAGGTTGGACAGCGGCTCGTCGAGCAGCAGCACCTGCGGCTCGATCACCAGGGCCCTGGCGACGGCGACGCGCTGCTGCTGCCCGCCCGAGAGTTCGCTCGGCAGCCGCTCGCCATAGCCGGAAAGGCCGACCAGGGCGAGGCCGTCGGCCGCCTTCTCGCGCGCCTCCCGCTTGCGCAGGCCGGAGGAGACCAGGCCGTAGGCGACGTTGTCGAGGACGCTGATATGCGGGAAGAGCGCGTAGGACTGGAACACCATGCTGACGTCGCGCTCATTGGCGGGCAGGGCGGTCACGTCCTGGCCGCCGATGGCGATGCGGCCGGCGGTCGGATGCTCGAGGCCGGCGATCATGCGCAGCGTCGTGGTCTTGCCGCAGCCGGAGGGGCCGAGCAGCGTCACCAGCGTGCCCGGCTCGATGGCGAGGGACAGGCCGTCTATGGCCCTGACCGATCCGAAGCTCTTGCCGACGCGTTCGAAGGTGACCGAGCCCGGCCGGATGTCGATGCTCATGCCGGGGTCTCCCTGGCGATGGGGGGCGAGGATGGCGAAGGCCGGCCGGCCACCCGGGTCTCGCGGCGCAGCCGCCGTTCGCCGACCAGGGCCTGGAAGCAGCCGATCACCGCCACCATCACCACGATCAGCACGCTGGAATAGGCGATCGCGACGCCATAGGCGCCGTTCTCGACCAGGCCGACGATATAGGCCGTCGCCATGTTGTGTTCGGCGCTCACCAGGAAAATGACGGCGCTGATCGAGGTGATCGAGCGCACGAAGCTGTAGACCAGGGCCGCGACGATAGCCGGGCGCAGCAACGGCAGGATGACGCGGCGGGCGGTGGTGAAGCTGTCGGCCCGCAGCGTCAGCGAGGCCTCGTCGAGGCTGCGGTCGATCTGGCTCATGGCGGCGACGCCGCCGCGCACGCCCACCGGCATGTTGCGGAACACGAAGCAGACGACCAGGATCAGGGCCGTGCCGGTCATCTCGACCGGCGGCAGGTTGAAGGCCATGACATAGCTGACGCCGATGATGGTGCCGGGGATGGCGAAGCTCATCATCAGCGCGAACTCGAACGCCGAGCGCCCGACGAAGCGCTGGCGCACGATGATGTAGGCGGTGAGCAGGCCGACGGCTGCGGTCAGCGGCGCGGCGATCAGCGCGATTTCCATCGTCGTCCAGAACGAGCCCCAGGCGACGCCGCGCCAGAGCAGCCGGCCGTTCTCGAAGGCGATGGCGAAGGCCTTGACATAGTGCTCCAGGGTCAGGGTGTGGTCGAGGCCCCAGGTTCGCACGAAGCCGCCGAACATGATCATGGCGTAGACCACGAGCGTGAACAGGCCCCAGACCAGGACGACGCCGATGCACAGGGCGGCGAGGCCGCGGCTGAGGCCGGCATGCTGGCCTGAATCGCCCTTGCCGGTCACCGTGGTGAAGCTCCTGCCGCCGAGCCAGAGGCGCTGGGCGACAAAGGCGGTCAAGGTGAAGGCGAGCAGGATCAGCGCCAGCACAGCCGCCCGGGCCGGGTCGGTCTGGGCGCCGACCACGGCGAAGAAGATCTCGGTCGACAGCACGCCGCGGCTGCCGCCCAGCACCATCGGGTTGCCGAAATCGGCGAGGCTCTCGATGAAGCCGACCAGGAAGGCGTTGGCCAGGCCCGGGCGCATCAGCGGCAGCGACACCGTCAAGAAGGTGCGCCAGCGGTCGGCCCGCAGAGTCTGGGCCGCCTCCTCCATCGACGGGCTGACGCCCTGGACCACACCGATCAGCACCAGGAAGGCGATCGGCGTGAAGGACAGGACCTGGGCGATCCAGATGCCGGTGAGGCCGTAGAGCCAGCGCCCGGGAGGGATGCCGAGCAGGGCGGCGAGAGCCTGCGTCACCACGCCCGAGCGGCCGAACAGCAGGATCAGGGCAAGGCCGATGACGAAGGGCGGGGTGATGATCGGCAGGATGGTGAGCATGCGCAGGCCGCGCTTGAACGGAAAGCGCGTGCGGGTCGCGACCAGGGCGAAGGCGAGGCCGAGCAGGGTGGAGCCGGCGCCGGTGGCGACGGCCAGGGCGAGGGTGGTCCAGGCGACGCCGCAACGCCCGGCGCCGGCGAGGCAGCCGAGCGTCCAGATCGAGGGATCGCCGAGCTTCCTGAGGAAGCCGGCCGGGTCGAAGGCGCCGTCGACGTCCTGGACGGCGCCGACCAGAACGGAGCCGACGGGATAGAACACGAAGGTGGCGACGAGGGCGATCAGCAGGGTGATCGAGGCGACGATGAAGGCGTCGCCCCGCATGGCGCCGCGCTCCGCCAGGCCGAAGCCGAGCAGCAGCAGGAAGGCGGTCGCGAGCGCCGTCGCACCGACGCCCATGGCCTGCTGGCCGACGGGCAGCGGGCCGAACAGGCCGGCGAGAGCGGGCCAGTGCCAGCCGTCATAGCTGATGGCGAAACCTTCCAGTGCGAGCAGGAGCGTCCCGGCGATGCCGGACGCGACAAGCAGCCCGGCACGGCCGTTGCCGGCGGCCTTGAGCCGCGCCAGCACGGCCGGCACCAGGGCGGCGACCGGCGGCAGGAGCCACCAGCGGCCATGCCGCAGCATCTGAAGCAGGGCCGGGGCCGCATCCTCGCCGCCGGGATAGTGCGCCAGCCAGGCGGTCGAGGCGAAGCCGGCCTCCAGGCGATACCAGGGCAGGACCAGGACGCCGAGCGCCGCCAGACAGAGGACCCAGTCGAGGCGCCGGTTGCGGCGATGCATCGTCGTCATCCCTTTCCGCTGCGGCGGGACCTCCGGGCGGCCCGGCCAAGCAGGTTCTCTCCGGCCTGCTTGGCCTGGTAAGTTTGAGCAGCATTGATTTTGCATTGAAAATGCCAAATCACCCGTGGCGAGAGCCACGAGAAGCTGCCTGGGAGCGGGGACGGCCTCAGTTGGCGTTGGCGCCGATTTCCCGGTCCCAGCGTTCCAGCAGGGCCTTGCGGGTGGCCGGCGCGCCGTATTTGGCGAAGTCGTAGTCGATCAGCTTGATGTCCTCGAAGCGGGGCGCCTCCGGCGGCGGCTCGGCCGCCTTGTTGGACGGCAGTTGGAACGACTTGACGGTCTTGGCCAGCGACTGGATCTCCGGCTTCAGGGCCCAGTCATACCATGTCCTGGCGCTGTCGAGGTTGCGCGCGCCCTTGATGATGCTCATCGAACCGATCTCGTAGCCGGTGCCTTCGCAGGGCGCGACCGCCTTGACCGGGAAGCCCTCGGCGGTCTGGGCCACGGCGTCGTGCATGAAGACGATGCCGATGGTGGTCTCGCCGCGGGCCGCTGCCTTGACGGGCGCCGAGCCCGACTTGGTGTATTGGGAGACGTTGGCGTTGAGCTTGCCGAGATAGTCGAACGCCTTGTCCTCGCCCATCAGCTGCGCCAGCGTGGCGAGGGCGGTGTAGGCGGTGCCGGAGGAATTGGGGTTGGCGATCTGGATCTCGCCCTTGTAGGCGGCGTCGACGAGGTCGGACCAGCAGGCCGGCGCCTTCAGGCCCTTCTGGGCCAGCAACTCGGTGTTGTAGCCCCAGCCGAGGGCGCCCGCATAGATGCCGACCGTGCGGTAGCCGGACTGCTCGGCCTGGCGCTTGGCCCAGTCCTGCAACTGGTCGAGCATGGGCGACTTGTATTCGAGGGTCAGGCCCTCCTGCGCAGCCTGGAGATGCGGGTCACCGGTGCCGGCCCACCAGATGTCGGTCTTCGGATTGGCCGCCTCGGCCCGGATCTTGGCATAGGTCTCGCCCGACGACAGGCGCACCATGTTGACGCCGATGCCGGTGTCCTGCTCGAACTTGTTCTTCATCATCTCGCAGATCGCCACGTCGGCGCTGCAGATCAGGTTGAGCGAGCCTTCGGCCCGTGCCGCGGCTGGCAGCATCGGCACGGCGGCCAGGGTTGCCGCCACGGCAAGAATCCTCAGCATTTTTCCTCCTCGGCGCGTCGTTTGTCGATATTTTGCACGCGTGTGCAGAGGCTGCATCAGCGACAAGGGCGTGTCAACACGCCGGACCGGCCGGCGATGTCGGGGCTTGCATGCGCTGTGATCCCAGGGGCTTGATCGATCTTGAAAACGCGTGCAAACCGTGCCGCCATGTCTGTGATGCGCACCGATTCGGCCAAGTCCAGCCGATCCTTCGTCAGCGCCCAGGAGGTCGCCGACCTTGCGGGCGTGTCGCGTTCGGCCGTGTCGCGCACCTTCACCCCGGGCGCCAGCGTATCGCAGGACACGCGGCGGCGCATCCTCGATGCAGCCGAGGCCCTGGGCTACCACGTCAACCACCTCGCCCGCGGGCTGATGCGCCAGCGCAGCGGCATCGTCTGCCTGATCGTCGCCGCCGTCGAAACCCCGCTGCAGTCGCGGTTGGTCAAGCTCATCACCGGCCGCCTGCAGGAGGCGGGCAAGGTGACGATGGTGATCAACTCCTCCGGTGCCGAGGCGGACGTGGCCGCCGCCCTGCGCCTGACCCTCAACTATCGTGCCGACGCGACGGTCGTCGTCTCCGGCACGCCCGACCGTTCCATCGCCAAGACCTGTCTCGACAACGGCCAGGACCTGATCCTGATCAACCGGGACCAGGACTTCGAGGAGGCGCACAGCATCGTCGTCTCCAACCGGGCGGCGGCGCGCCAGGCGGCGCTGGCCTTTGCGCGCGCCGGCTGCCGGCAGCTCGCCTGCGTCACCTCGGCGGCCGGCACGCCGAGCTTGGTGGAGCGCGAGCGCGCCTTCGTGGAAGCGGTGCGCGAGCAAGGCCTCGAGCCGCTGATCTGGCGCCAGGGCCGCACCACCTATGAGAGCGGCGCCGCGGCGGCGCGGGCGCTGTTCACCGGCGAGGCCGTCCCGGACGCCGCCTTCTGCGTCAACGACCTGATGGCCTGCGGCTTCATGGATGTGGCCCGCCGTGCCTTCGGCCTGCGCGTGCCCGAGGATCTCTGCGTCATCGGCTTCGACGATATCGAGCAGGCCGGCTGGGGCTCCTACGACCTCACCACCTTCGCCCAGCCGCTCGAGGCCATCGCCGACCATGTCATCGCCCTGCTGGAGGCCGATCCGCAGGCGGGGCGGCTGGGGGTGCGCCGGTGTTTCGACGCACCGCTGGTCTGGCGCGGTTCCGTGCGCCAACCGCGGCTGGCTCGCGGGGCGGCGGGCGAGGCTTGCGAAGCGGAGCCGGCGTGATGGCGAAGCGAGCGCGAGCCGTGCGGCCCAAGAAGGAGACCGGAGACGAGCGGGTGCAGGTCGCCGCGCTGCCGCTGCGCGTGCGCAACGGCCGGCGGGAGGTCTGCCTGATCACCACGCGCCAGACCCGGCGCTGGACCATCCCCAAGGGATGGCCGATGAAGGGGCGGAAGGACCATGCCGCGGCCTCGATCGAGGCGGAGGAGGAGGCGGGCCTCGTCGGCGAGATCGCCACGGAGCCGGTGGGCTCCTACCTCTACTGGAAGCGCCTCGACGCGCATTTCGCCCTGGTGCGCGTCGTCGTCTACCAGCTTGACGTCACCGGCCAACGTGACAGCTGGAGCGAGCGCGGCCAGCGCGACATGCGCTGGTTCTCGCCGGCGGATGCGGCGCGCCTCGTGGAGGAGGCCGGCTTGGCGTCGCTGCTCGAACGCACGGCCTGAGAGCCGGCCAGGCGGAAGCCGATGGACCGGGCCAAGCTGGTGCCGCCCCGGAGCCGGCGTATCTGCGCTCACCGCCGGGCGTCAGACCCCGAACGCTTCCAGGCGGTAGCGGATCGACGGCGGCCTCTCCGGATCGAGCTGCGGCGCCGGCGAGCGCGACCGGGGCCATCAGAGCAGCGCCGGGGTCGAGAACAGGCGCTGGCCGCGGACCTTGATCTCGACGTCGACGATGTAGTCGCGGATGGCGGCCTCGCTCACCGCGATGCCGAGGCCGGGCGCGTCGGGCGCGACGATCTCGCCGGCATCGTCGCGAGTGATGTGGTTGGCGGTGAGATCCCGGGCCAGCGCCTTCGGTGCGGCGGGATACTCGCAGATGCGGTGGTCGGCGAGGCCGGCATAGGGCTGCAGCGAGGCGCTGAGGGCGAGGTGCGAGGTGAAGGTGTGGTTGACATAGGTCACGCCCTTGGCGACCGCATGGTCCGCCACCTTCTTGGCCGGGCCGATGCCGCCGATGCGGCCGCAGTCGATCTGCACGAAGCCGATGCCGCCATAGTCGATGAGGTGGCGGGCCATGTGCACGTTGTGGGCGCCCTCGCCGCCGGCCAGCCGGACCTTGGGGCTGCGCCCGGCGAGGCCGCCATAGGCTTCGAGCGCGGCGGCCTGGAACGGTTCCTCCAGCCAGACGGCGCGGGCCGCTTCCAGCGCCGGCAGCCGCGCCGCGGCGGCCTCGACGTCCTCGCCGAAGATCTGGCCGACATCGACCAACAGGATGCCGTCCGGGCCGATGCCTTCGCGGGCCGCGGCGAAGTGATCCGCGTCGGTGGGCACCCCGCCGCGGCCGATCGGCCCCCAGCCGAACTTGACCGCCCGGAAGCCGCGGTCGCGCGCCCGGCGGCCGAGCTCCAGGGTCTGCTGCGGCGTGTCGCCGAACAGCTGCGAGGCGTAGGGCGTCTTCTTCTCCGAGCGGGCATAGCCGAGCAGCTTCCAGACCGGCTCGCCCCGGGCCTTGCCGAGGAGATCCCACAGCGCCATCTCGATGCCCGACCAGGTGTGCGCCGCCTGCAGCAGGTCCATGCTGTCATATTCGACGATCGCGGCGATGCGGGCGATGTCGGCCGGGCCCTCGACCTCCTGGCCGAGCACCGAGGCGCCGACCGGACGGCAGGCGCCGTGCGACATCGGGCAGACGAAGGCGGCGATCGAGACCAGCGGCGAAGCCTCGCATTCGCCCCAGCCGACATGGCCCCCGGCGCTGACGCGCACCAGCAGGGCGTCCTGGCTGCCGTCCGCCTCGGTGGTGACGACGGGCATGGCGAGGTAGAAGAAGTCGACGGCGTCGATTTTCATGAAGGGGAGAACTCCAGGGGGCGGAGCGCGCGGTTGCCGGCGCGTCGTTGGGCAAGGCCGATGGCTCGGGATGCAAGGAGCCGCGACAGGGTGATATATCGTATTATTCGATCCATGCGGAAAGCATGGCCGGCGCCACCGGAGAGATGGCGGCCGCCGTCGGCGAGGGCTCAGCTCCTCTGCGCGGTCGCGGCCGGGATCAGGCCCTGCGGGCGCAGCAGCAGCACCAGGATGACGCCGGCCAGCACCAGGGCGTCGCGATAGGCGGCGAGGTTCGCCGGCAACACCGCCTGGAGCGTCACCTCGATGGCACCGAGCAGCAGGCCGCCGGCGACCGCGCCGGGCAGGCTGCCGAGCCCGCCGACCACCGTGGCGATGAAGGCCTTCAGCACGGGCGTGAAGCCCATCAGGGGATCGACCGAGGCGCGCTGCGCCACCCAGAGCAGGGCGGCGATGCCGGCGAGCATGCCCGACAGCATGAAGGCCGTGGCGATGACGCGGTTGGCGGGAATGCCCATCAGGCGCACGACGTTGAAGTCCTCGGCGGCCGCGCGCATCGCCTTGCCCATGATCGTGCGCCGCAGGAACAGCTCGAGGGCGGCCAGCGCCAGCACCGTGGCCAGGATCGAGATCAGCGGTCCGACGCCGATCGAGACGCCGGCGAGGGAGCAGGCGCCGGTCATCCATTCGGGCATCGCCACCGGCTTGCCGCGGGCCGAGACGCCGTTCTGCAGGAGCACCTTCAGCAGGCTGGAGACGGCGAAGCTGGTGAGCAGCAGGCTGGTGACGCTCGCCCCGCGCATCGGCCGGAAGGCGACGCGCTCCATCGCCACCGCCGCCATCGCCCCCGTCGCCACCGCCACGAGGGCGGCCACCGGCAGCGGCAGGCCCATCAGCAGGCAGGCGAGCAGGCCGTAGCCCGACACGGTCATCAGCTCGCCATGGGCGAAGTTGATCAGGCCGACGATCGAGAAGACGATGGCGAGGCCCAGCGCCAGCAGCGCGTAGACGCCGCCGAGGCTGATGGCATTGACGATCTGCTGCAGCAGCATGCCGGTCAATCTCCGAGATAGGCCTGCCGGACGAGGTCGGAGGCCGCCAGCTCCCGCGCCGTGCCGGCAAGGACGACCTCGCCATTGGCGAGCACGACGGCGCCGTCGGCGATCTCCAGGGCCAGCGCCACGTTCTGCTCGACCAGGAGGATGGTCAGGCCCTTGCGCCGGAGTTCGGCGATGAGGTCGAACACCGCGTCGATCACCTGCGGTGCCAGGCCGAGCGAGGGTTCGTCGAGCATCAGGAGCTTGGGCTTGGACATCAGAGACCGGGCGATCGCCAGCATCTGCTGTTCGCCGCCGGAGAGGTTGCCGGCCTTGCCACGGTAGAGCCGGCGCAGCGCGGGGAAGAGGTCGAGCATCTCCTCCTCGCGCATCCGCAGCTCCTCGCGCGGCAGGTGCATGGCGCCGCCGAGCAGCAGGTTGTCGGCCACCGAGAGGTTGGCGAAGACCCGACGGCCTTCCGGCGTCAGGGCGATGCCGAGGCGCGCGCGCGCCTCGGCCGGCAGGCCGGCGATGTCGGTGCCCTCGAAGCGGATGCGCCCGGCCGCCAGCGGCGCGAGGCCGCTGATCGCCGCCAGCGTCGTGCTCTTGCCGGCGCCGTTGGCGCCGACCAGCGCCAGGATGCGCCCGGCCTCGACGACGAGGTCGAGGCGCCGCACGGCTTCGACCTCGCCGTAGCTGACCTTCAGGCCTTCGACCGCGAGCATCGGGTCACTGCGCCGGCGGCGGGACGTCCCCGAGCGGCGGCACCTGCGCCTTGACGAAGGTCCGCACCCCGTCCTGATAGCGGATCAGCGACACCGAGCGCAGCGGCATGCGGTCGGTGCCGGCATAGGTGATGGTGCCGTTGATGCCTTTCAGCTCCTTGATGCCGGCGATGCCGTCGCGGATCGCCTTGGAATCGCTGGAACCGGCCGCCTTGACGGCGGCGTCGAGGATCAGGCCGACCTCGTAGCCGTTGGCCTCGTAGGCGGACTCGGCATCGTGGCCGGTCGCGGCCTTGTAGCGCTTGTTGAAGGCCTCCAGGTCGCTGCCCTCGGTCGGATAGCCTGCCGCGGTGTAGACGGTGCCGTCGACGACCTTGCCGAGGCCGAGGACGGTGGCGGTGCCGATGGCGTCGGCCCCGTAGACCGGCATGGTGACGCCGGCAGAGCGCAACTGCTGCATGAAGGCCGGGAAGTCCGGCTCATAGGCGGCGGTCATGATCAGATCCGGCTTGTCGGGCAGGTTCTTGATGGCGGTGACGATGGCCGAGAAGTCCGGCTGGTTCATCGAGAAGCTGGACTCGCCGAGCACGGTCCCGCCCTTCTTCTTGAACACTTCCGCGAAATATTCGGGCAGCTTGGCGGTGTAGCTGGAGTCGGGCGAGACCACGAGATAGGCCTTGCGGAAGCCCTGCTCATAGGCGAATCCGGCCAGCACGGCCGCCTGGAGGTTGTCGCCGGGATAGGTGCCGAACAGGGCGTCGCCGACCGCCGTGGCCAGGATCGGCGCGGTGCCGCAGAAGGTCAGCGTCGGGATGGTGAGCGGCTGGGTGATCTGGCCGGCGGCGATGGTCGGATCGGCGTCGCAGGGCGTGATGATGATCTTGGCGCCGGCGTCGACCAGCTCCTGCACCGCCGTGACCGTGGCGGCCGTGTCGGTGCGGGTATCCTTGATCGCCAGCTTGGCCGGATACTGGCCGCCGAGGCCGCCGCGGGCATTGATCTCGTCGATCGCCATGCGCAGGCCGGCGAGGGAGGGCTGGTCGTAGGGGGCGAGGCCGCCGGTCTGGGCGGTGGCGACGCCGATGGTGATGTCCTCGGCGCGGGCGCTCCCGGCGCCGGCGAGGGCGAGGGCCAGGACGGCGAGGCCGCAGCCGCGCATCAGGATGGTCGATCTAGGCATGTGACAGGTCCCCTCTGTTCCGTTGGCCTTGTTGTTGGTGCGTCTGTGCCATCACCCGCGCGCCGGTGCGGCTGCCGAGATAGGCCTGGATGACGCCCGGATCGGCCTTGACCGCCTCGGGCGTGCCCTCGGCGATGACGCGGCCGTGGTCGAGCACGACGATGTGCTCGCACAGCTTCATCACCAGGCGCAGATCGTGCTCGATCAGCGCGATGCCGAGGCGGCGGCTGCGGCGGACCTCGGCGAGCAGGGCCATCAGCTCCGCGGTCTCCACGGGGTTCATGCCCGCCGCCGGCTCGTCGAGCAGCAGGAAGGCCGGGCGCAGGGCGAGGGCCCGGGCGACCTCGAGGCGGCGCCGCAGGCCGTAGGGCAGGGTGCCGGCGAGGCGGTCGCGCTCGGCCGCGAGCCCGATCCGGTCGAGCTCGCGCAAGGCGGCAGCCTCGGCGGCGGCAAGATCCGGCTCGACCTGGCGGGCCGCCACCGCGACGTTCTCCAGGACGGTCAGGCGCGGGAAGATGCGGATGTTCTGGAAGGTGCGGCCGACGCCGGCGCGGGCGACCCGCCAGGCCACGGGCCGGTCGATGCTCCGGCCGCCGATGAGGATATGGCCGCCGCTCGGCGGCACATGGCCGGAAATCAGATTGAGCAGGGTGGTCTTGCCGGCACCGTTCGGGCCGATGATGCCGACGATCCGGTCGGGCGGCAGCTCGATCGACACGTCCTCGACCGCGGCGACGCCGGCATAGCGCTTGCCCAGCCCTTCGGTGCGGATCGGCGGCGCCGCCGCGCCGGCCTCCGGCTCCGCGGCCGGCGCGATGCCGCGACCCCTGCCGAAGCGGCGCAGCAGGTTGAGCTCGTGGCCGCCGCACAGGCCCTCCGGGCGGCGCCAGATGATCAGGATCATGCTGATCGCCAGCGCCGCCTCGGTCAGGCCGAAGATCTGCGGCACGTGCAGGCCGAGCACATCGCCGCCCTCTTCCAGGCGGCGCACCACCTCGATCAGCAATGTCGTGACCGCGACGCCCGAGAGGGCGCCGAGGGTCGAGCCCATGCCGCCGACGATCAGCATGGCCAGGGTCTCGAAGGCAAGGTCGAAGTAGAAGTCCTGCGGCTTGAAGGCGCCGAGGAACTGGGCGGTGAGGCCGCCGGCGACCATGGCGACGATGACGCTGATGACCCAGCTCGCCATCACGCCGCGCCGCCGGTCGATGCCGAGGGAGGCGGCGCCGCGCTCGTCGCTGGCCACGGCCCGCGCCTCCAGGCCGATCCGCAGGTCGCGATAGAGGCGGGCGACGACGAGCACGGCCACGGCGATCCCGGCGGCCGTCCACAGGCCGACCCCGCGCGGCACGCCGTAGAAGGGCTGGCTGCCGCGGGTGATCTCGCGCGCCGCCGCCAGCACGGTGACGATGATGATCAGCATGGCCAGGGTGGCGATCGAGGCGCTCGATCCGGCAAGGCGCAGCAGCGGCGCGCCGCTGGCCAGGCCGACGACGAGGCCGAGCAGCACGACGACGGCGAGGGCGGCGGCGAGGCTGAGCTGGTGGCCGGCCAGGAAAGCCGGCAGGTCCTTCAAGGCCGTCGCCTGGACCTGCGGGCTCACGGTCAGCACGCCGACCGCATAGGCGCCGAGCCCGGCGAAGCCGGCATGGCCGAAGGAGACGATGCCGGTGTTGCCGGAGAAGATCTGCAGGCCGACGACGGCGGTGAGCAGGATGGCGGCGTTGGTGCCGACCCGCTGCCAGGCGGGCGTGCCGAAGAGCGCAAGGGCGAGGGCGACCGCGAGCAGGATCGCCGCCATGGCGGCGGCATCCACGGCCGCCCCTTTCAATCCCATGGACAGCCTGACAGGCATCCGCCCTCCGATCCTTGCCGCGCGGGGCAGTTAAGGACCGTTGCGCGAGAGTGTCAATATCATTTCAGAATTGACGTCATCGGCTTCGAATGTCATTTCATCAACATTGGGAGGCCGATGGAATGCGCGTCCGCGAGCTGCTGACACGGAGCGACCTGACCTTGACGCCGTCCGAGGCGAAGATCGTCCAGGTGCTGCTGGCCGACTATCCGCTCGGCGGGCTCGGCACCGCGGCGGCCCTGGCCAAGCGGGCGGATGTCAGCGGCCCGACCGTGGCGCGGCTGATCGCCAAGCTCGGCTTCGACGGCTTCGCCGACTTCCAGGGGCGGCTGCTGGCCGAGGTGGAGTCGCGCATCCATTCGCCGCTGCTGATGATGGAGGCGAAGCGTCCCGCCGCCGCGAGCGACCATGCCGCCGCCACCTATCTGCAATCGGTGGCGCGGCAGGTGGCGGCGACCTCCGACAGCGTGCCGCCCCAGGTCTATGACGAGGTCTGCAACCTGATCATGGCGACGAGCGGCCGCGTCCTGCTGCTCGGCGGGCGGTTCAGCCGGCACCTGGCCGGCATGTTCGCGGGCTATCTCTGCCAGTTCCGGCCGGGGGTGCGCGATCTCGGCGTGTGCTCGTCCGAGAGCTTCGACCTGCTGGTCGATCTCGGCAGGCGCGACCTCCTGCTGGCGTTCGACTATCGGCGCTACCAGTCGGACGTGGTGCGCTTCGCCGAGCAGGCGGCGCGGCGCGGCGTGCGGATCGTGCTGTTCACCGATCCCTGGCTGTCGCCGGTGGCCGAGCATGCCGAGGCTGTGGTCGTCTCGCCGGTCGACGTGCTCTCGCCCTACGACACGCTCGTACCGGCCATGGCCCAGGTCGAGGCGATCTGCACCCAGATCATCGCCCGGCGCAACGAGCGCATGCAGGACCGCATCGAGGACCTGGAACAGGCCCGCAAGGCGAACGGCGTCACCGTCGACGCGCCCGAGCGCGGCCGCCCCAAACCGGATGGAGCAGCATGACCCAAGCCTTCGACCCCCGGCGGGACGCGCCCTACGAGCCCGGCGAGGTGGCGCTGCTGCTCGTCGACATGCAGCGCGTCTGGCTGGAGCCGGGACTGGATCCGGCGCATCGCGACCTCGGCCCGGATCACCCCTTCTACCGCTGGACCGCCACGCGGACCGTCCCCAACCAGCAGCGCCTGCTGGCCGCGGCGCGGGCGAGCGGGGTGGAGGTGCTGCACACCATCATCCGGAGCCTGACCCGCGACGGCCGCGACCGCTCGCTCGACCACAAGCTGACGCCGATCCACGTGCCGCCCGATGCGCCCGAGGGTCTGCCGGTGCCGGCGCTGGCGCCGGCCGGCGACGAGATCCTCCTGCCCAAGACCTCGTCCGGCGTGTTCGGTTCGACCAATATCGACTATGTCCTGCGCAATCTCGGCATCCGCAGCCTGGTCATCGCCGGCATCGTCACCGACCAATGCGTCGACATGGCGGTGCGCGGCGCCGCGGATCTCGGCTACCGCGTCACCTGCGTCGCCGATGCCTGCGCCGCCTGGAGCCAGGAGCGGCACGAGGGCGCCCTGCGTGCCTTCGGCGGCTATTGCTGGATCGCCGACACCGACACCGTCGTCGCCCGTTTCGAAGCGCTGGCCGGCGCCGGCCGGAGGACGTCATGACACTGCCGCGGCCCGATGCGCAGATCCCGCCCGAGGCCGGCCCGGACTGGCCGCCGCCGGTCGAGGTGCTGAACGAGGAGGGGCGCTCGCCCTTCGTGCTCCTGTGCGAGCATGCCAGCGTCCATGTCCCGCGCGAATACCGGCAGCTCGGCCTCGACGAGGCGGAGCTGCGGCGTCACATCGGCTGGGACATCGGCGCGGCCGAGGTGACGCGGCGCCTGGCGGAGCGCCTCGACGCCCCGGCCTTCCTCGGCACTTATTCGCGCCTGCTCATCGATCTCAACCGGCCGCTCGCCGCCGCCTCCAGCATGCCGGCCCGGTCGGAGCTGACCGAGATCCCCGGCAATGTGAGCCTGACGCCGGCTGAGATCCGCCGCCGCGCCGACACGATGTTCGCGCCCTTCCACGCCCGGGTCGCCGCGCATCTCGACCAGCGGCGGCGGCAGGGCCGGGAAACGATCCTGGCGACGATCCACAGCTTCACGCCGGTGTACAAGGGCGTGGCCCGGCCCTGGCATTGCGGTATCCTGTTCGGGGCGTCCGAGGCCTATGCCGGGCGGATCCTCGGCCGGCTCGCCCGGGACACCACGCTCAACGTCGCGGCGAACCAGCCCTACGAGATCACGGCCGAGGAGGACTACGCCATCCCGATCCATGGCGATGCCCGCGGCCTGCCGGCCGTGCTGGTCGAGATCCGCAACGACCTGATCGACACGCCGGCCGGGGCGGCCCTCTGGGCGGACCGGCTGGCCGAGTCGCTGCCCGACCGCTGAGGCAGCCGGAGACGCGGCGATGACCGGCCCAGCCCCCGCTCCGCGCCCTGCCGGCCGCCGCACGCGGGCCGGCGCCGTCCGGGACGGGGGAGGAAGCGCGGAACGCCCGGCGCTACGGCGCCAGGCTCGGCATCTCGCGCCGGAAGAACTGCGCCTCGATCTCGGCGACGGGTTCCTCGAAGGCCCGCGCCGCCGCATGGCCGGAATAGACCGCGGCAGCGATCAGCCCCGGCGCCAGGGCGTCGCCGATCACCTGCAGCGTGCGGATGCCGGCCGCCTCGAGGCGTTCGGGCCGGGCGGCGAGGGCCGTGGCGAGCCCGTCGTTCGGGCGGCGCTCCGTCACCGCGACGATGGCGTCGCAGGCGATCCGGGTCAGGCGGCCGGTGTAGACGCAGGCGAGATCGGCGCCGTCGGCATGCAGGGCGGCCGGCGCCTGCGCGGTGAGGACGCGCACGCCCTGCTCGAGCAGGCGGCGCTGGATGCGTGCCTGCTCCAGGGTGTTGACGGTCCAGGTCGAGACTTCCGACGCCGGCGTGACCAGGATGGTGTCACGGCCGGCGGCGCGGATCGCCTCGGCGACGACGCCGCCGAGATAGGCATGGTCGTCGTCATAGACCATGACCGTGCCGGCCGGGATGGTCCCGGCCATGATGTCGTCCGGGCCGAGGCTGCGCCCTTCCGCCTGCCAGCGCTCGATGCCGGGGATCGGCGAGCGGGTGCGCCGGCCGACGCCGTCGGTGCGCCAATGCGCCCCGGTGGCCAGGAACACATGGGCGAAGCCGAAGGACAGCACGTCGTCCTCGCCGAGGCTGCTCTCGCGATAGATCTCGACATGGGGCAGGGTGCGCAGCAGGCCTTCGCGGTAGCTCGCCACCCGCGAATAGCTGGCGAGGCCCGGCAGGCCCGCCTCGCGCAGGGCCCGGCCGCCGAGCTGGCGGGAGGCCTCGGCCAGGGTGACGGGGTAGCCGCGCCGGGCGAGCTGCAGGGCGCATTCGAGGCCGGCCGGGCCGGCGCCGACCACCAGCACCGGGTCCTCCGACCGCCGGGCCTGGATGCGTTCGGGGTGCCAGCCGCGGCGCCATTCCTCGCCGACCGTCGGGTTCTGGGTGCAGCGCATCGGCACGGTCCGCATGTCGCCGGAGACGCAGATGTTGCAGCCGATGCATTCGCGGATGTCCTCGAGCCGGCCGGTGCGGATCTTCTCCGGCAGGAACGGGTCGGCGATCGAGGGCCGCGCCGCGCCGATCAGGTCGAGCATGCCGCGGCGCACCTGGGAGACCATGACGTCGGCGGAGGTGAAGCGGCCGACGCCGACCACGGGACGGGTGGTCAGGCGCTTGACGAAGCCGGTATAGCTCTCCTGGTAGCCCTCGTTCGGCTCGAAGCGGGCGGTGACGCTGTCGTTGCTCCAGCCCGAGACGTTGACATCCCAGAGGTCGGGGTGCTCGGCCAGCATGCCGACCACGTCCTCGGCCTCGGCGGCGGTGAAGCCTTCCTCGCCCATCAGTTCGTCGACGGCGAAGCGGAAGGCGACGGCGCAGTCGTGGCCGACGGCCTCGCGCGTGTCCTCCAGCAATTCACGGGTGAGCCGGACGCGGTTCTCCAGGCTGCCGCCATAGGCGTCGGTGCGCTCGTTGAAGCGCCGCAGCATGAAGTGCTGCGCCAGCGTCATGTTGTGCCCGGCATAGACGTAGATGACGTCGAAGCCGGCCTCCCGCGCCCGCAGCGCGGCCTGGCGGTGCCAGCGGCGCAGGTCGCGGATGTCGGAGAGCGACATCGCCCGCGCCTGGACCGGGTCGAGGTTGTCGATGACCATGTGCCCGGGCGCCAGCGGCGGCATGCGCGAGATCAGGTTCGCCGCATGCCGGCCGTTGTGCACCAGTTCCACCGCCGCCAGGGCGCCGTGGCGATGCACCGCCTCGGTCATCAGGCGCAGCGCCGGGATATCGCGATCGTCCCACAGCCGCTGCTCGGTCGCGGGTCCGATGTCGGAGGTCGGATGGATCTCGGCCTCCTCGGTCGAGATCACGGCCCAGCCGCCCTCGGCCTTGACCTCGCGCATCGCCGCATGGGTGCGCGGCCGCAGATGGCCCATGCCGTTGCAATGCGGCACCTGGAAGAAGCGGTTACGCGCCAGCTTCGGGCCGATGCGGACGGGCTCGAACAGCACCGCGAACCGGCTTTCCAGATCCGTCATGTCATCCTCCCAAGCGCCGTTGCGGCTTCCGTAGAACTATTCTATGGTCAATTTCGGATCGCATGGCCAGAGGATTTTTCGGCGTATCCTGCGCTACGCGAAGGGACGATTGTGCAGATCGTCGAAGTTTGGCACGATCTGCGTTTTCCTATTTTGACGAACTTGGAAAATAATGTATCGAACTGGAAACCCGTTGTCGGAGGGCTTTCCGGTTTGTCGGGCCTGGATCATCCACCCATGCTGGGCCGGCGGCTGCGCCAGGCCCTGCCGTCCCTGACCCCGGCCGAGCGGCGGCTGGCGCGGCTGCTGCTCGGGCAGGGCGAGGCCTCGGCCTTCGACACGCTGCAGCGGCTGGCGGAAGCCTCCGGCACCAGCCCGCCGACCATCCTGCGCTTCGCCGACAAGCTCGGCCTGACCGGCTATGCCGCGCTCAAGGCCGCGGTGCTGGAGGAGACGCAAGCGCGGCGGGACTCGGCGCTGAGCCAGTTCACCCGCAGCCGCGGCGTGGCCTCCCG
The DNA here is from genome assembly GCF_057554225.1 of Labrys sp. Lb11. Taxonomy (NCBI): domain Bacteria; kingdom Pseudomonadati; phylum Pseudomonadota; class Alphaproteobacteria; order Hyphomicrobiales; family Xanthobacteraceae; genus Labrys; species Labrys sp. Lb11. The sequence continues at coordinate 288,033 of NZ_BAAJOT010000002.1, read as the reverse complement.
GCAGGGGCGGCACAGGGAACGGGCCCGTGACCACTATCCCGCCGCCCTGGCCGAGACCTTCGCGACGACCGCGGAGGCGGACTTCGATGCGGCTGCGGCGCTGCTGGCCGACACCTCCCGCCAGCTTGTCTTCGCCGGCGGGCGCTTCAGCCAGTCCGTGGCCGAGCAGTTTTACCGGCACATGACGCTGCTGCGCCCGGGGGTCGACCTGATCGCCTACGGCGCGCAGAACCGGCTCGAGCGGGCGGCGGATCTCGGGCGCGGGCACATCCTGTTCATCCTCGACTTCCGCCGCTACCAGGCCGACAGCGTCAACCTGGCGCGCCTGGCCAAGCGCAACCGCGCCATGGTGGCCCTGCTCACCGACCCCTGGCTGTCGCCGATCGCCGACCGCGCCGACCTGGTGCTGACCGTGCCGGTCGCCTCCGCCTTCGCCTTCGACACGCTGGTGCCGGCCTTCGCCCTGGCCGAGGCGCTGGTGGCGGCGGCGGCCGAGCGGCTGGGCGAGGGCGCGACCGTCCGCCTCGAGCGCATGGACGACCTCAACCGCGCCTTCGACCGGCTCGCCGGGCCGGACGGCGCCGCCGAACGATGACACCCGAACCGGGCATGGAGCGATCATGACGCGCGAGCCGATCACCTACCTCCTGTGGAGCGACCTCGTCGGCGTCGTGCGCACGCGCGGCGTCCCGACGGCCGACCTCTCCGGCAAGCTTGAGACCGGGCTCGGCTGGGCCTGCGCCGGGCAGGCGCTGACCGCCTTCGATTCCATCGTCGACAATCCCTGGGGACCGATGGACGAGGTGCGCCACATCCCCGACACCCGCACCCGCTTCTCCTACGCCAGCGCCGTGACGGGCGAAACCTGGGATGCGGTGATCTGCGACTCCAGGGCGGCGGTCGACCGGGACTGGGACTGCTGCGTGCGCAGCTTCTATCGCCGGGCGCTGGCGGAGCTGGAGGCGGAGACGGGGCTGACGCTCGCGGCCAGCTTCGAGCACGAGTTCCTGGTCGAGGCTCCGACCCCGCCGGAAGCATCGTTCTCCTTCGCGGCCGCCCGGCGCGGCAACGCCTTCCTGCAGGCCTGCTGCGCCGCCTTGCGACAGGCCGGCGTGATGCCCGAGAGCCTGGAGCCGGAATATGGCTCCTCGCAATACGAGATCAGCTGCGCGCCGGCCATCGGCGTCGCCGCCGCCGACGCGGCTCTCATCGCCCGCGAGCTGATCCGCGCCGTCGCCGCCGATCACGGCCTCAGGGCGAGCTTCACGCCCAAGCCGGGGCGCAGGGCGGTCGGCAACGGCGCCCATATCCATTTCAGCCTGGTCGAGGCCGGCAGCCATGCCAACGTCACCCATGCGCCGGAACGCCCGCTCGGCCTCAGCGAGACCACGGCCTGGTTCTGCGCCGGCATCCTCGACCATCTCGAGGCGCTCGTCGCCATCACCGCGCCGACGCCCGTTTCCTATTATCGCCTGACGCCGCATGCCTGGAGCTGCGGCTTCAAGGCGATCGGCATGCAGAACCGCGAGGCGGCGCTGCGGATCACGCCCTCGGCCTCCGCCGATCCGGCCCGGCGGGCTCGCGGCTTCAATGTCGAATATCGCCCGGCCGACGCCTGCGCCTCGCCCTATCTCACCCTCGGCGCGCTGGTGCTGGCCGGGCTCGACGGCATCCGCCGCAAGCTCGTCCTGCCGCCCCCCATCGACCGCGACCCCGCCGATCTCAGCGCCGCCGAGCTGGCCGCCGCCGGGATCACGCCGCTGCCGTCCTCGCTCGATGCCGCGCTCGCCGCCCTCGACGCCGACCCGGTCGCCCGCAACTGGTTCTCGCCGACGCTGCTCGACGTCTATCGCCGGCTGAAGCTCTGGGAATGCGCCCAGGCCCATGACAGCGAGGAAGCCGCATTGTTCACCCGCTACAAGTCCGCCTATTGAGGAGGCCGCCATGCGTTCGTTCATCGAACAGGTTCCGCTGATCGATCATCACTGCCACGGCGTGGCCAACCGTGACCTCGACCGGGCCGCCTTCGAGGCGCTGTTCAGCGAGGGGCACCGGCCGGTGCCGGGCTGCACCCAGTTCGACAAGCCGCTCGGGCTGATGATCCAGCGCTGGTGCGCGCCGGTGCTCGGCCTGGAGCCGCACGCGGCGCCGGAGGACTATGTCGCGGCGCGGTTGAAGCTGGGCGCGGCTGAGGTGACCCGCCGGCTCGCCGGCGATACCGGCGTGTCGCTGATGATCGTCGACACCGGGCACCGGGCCGACTCGATCCTCGACACGGACGGCATGACCGCGGCCACGGGCGTCGCCTCGCGCGAGGTGGTGCGGATCGAGGCGGTGATGGAGGAGGTCGCGCGTGCCGGCGCCGCGAGCGGCGCGGCGCTGCGCCGGGGCTTCGACGTGCGGCTGGCGGAGAGGGCGGCCACGGCGGTCGGCCTGAAGTCGATCGTCGCCTACCGCACCACCTTCGACATCGACCAGACCACGCCCTCCGAGGCCGAGGTCGAGCGGGCCGGCGACGCCTGGCTCAAGGCGCTCGCCGCCGGCACCGCGCGGCGGCTGGAGGATCCGGTCCTGATCCGGCACGCGCTCTGGCAGGCCGGCGCGCTGTGCCGCCAGCACCGCTATCCGCTGCAGCTGCATGTCGGCTTCGGCGACCGCGACATCCTGATGCCGAAATGCGATCCGACCGTGTTCACCCCCTTCATCGCCGCGATGGAGGAGTGGGACGTGCCGATCACGCTGCTGCACTGCTATCCCTTCGTCCGGGAAGCGGGCTGGCTGGCCGAGGTGTTCTCGAACGTCTACATCGATATCGGCGTGATCCAGAACTACACCGGCCCCTCGGCGCCGCGCATCCTGGCCGACGCCATGGAGCTGACGCCGTTCTACAAGCAGCTCTACAGCTCCGACGCCTTCGGCCTGGCCGAGCTGCACTTCCTCGGGGCGCGGCTGTTCCGTAACGCCCTCGCCGAGGTGCTCGACGGCTGGATCGCCCGCGGCGACCTGACGACGGCGCGCGCCGAGGCGATCGTCACGGCGCTCGCCTCGGGCAACGCCCGGCGCATCTATCCGGTGTGAGGTCGGCGAGGGGCCGGCGGCCGCGCATGGCTTGGCGCCGGCGGGGGGCCGGTCGAGGCGGTCGCCGGACCGGCAGGCCCGCCGATGCCCTCGCGCCTTGTCCGGGCGAGCTCCGGGCCGGCCCCGGGGCCGGCCTACCAGGCGGTGTAGCCGCCGTCGGCGAGGACGATCGAGCCGGTCATCAGGCTCGCGGCCTCCGAGGCCAGGAACAGGACGACGCTGGCGATCTCGGAATCCTTGCCCATGCGGGCCATCGGCGTCCCGTCGATCCAGCGCCGGTACATGTCCGGGTTCTGCTCGACCAGGGCATTGAGCGGGGTGTCGATATAGGTGGGCGCGACGGCGTTGACCCGTACGCCGCGCGGCGCCCATTCGGCCGCCAGCGAGCGCGTGAGGTGGTGCACCGCCGCCTTGGAGGCGTTGTAGTGCGCCTGTGGCTGCGGCCGGTTGACGATGAAGCCCGACATCGAGCCGATGTTGACGATCGAGCCCTTGCCCGCCGCCAGCATGTGGCGCCCGAAGGCGCGGCAGCACCAGTAGGTGCCGTTGAGGTTGACGTCGAGCACCTTGAGCCAGCGCTCGTCGGTCATGTCCTCGGCGGGAATGTCGCTGAGGGCGATGCCGGCATTGTTGACCAGGATCGAGGCGCCGCCGGCCGTGGCGGCGAGCTCGTCGGCGATCTCGGCGACGCGGGCCGACTGGGTGACGTCGCACAGATGGGCGCTCGCCTCGTAGCCCTTGGCGCGGAGCCGGGCGAGGCCGCTTTCGGCCAGGGCCGGATCGTGCTCCAGGATCGCGAGCCGGGCGCCCGCCTCGCCGAGCGCCTCGGCGCAGGCCAGGCCGATGCCGCGCCCGCCGCCGGTGACGACGGCCAGCTGATTTTCAACCTTGAACAGTTCGAGATACATGGGCCGTGCGGTCCTGGCTGGGATGAAGGCGGAGAGGGATGGGGCAGGGTGCCCCATCCCGGCAGGCGGATCAGAAGGTGCTCTCCGGATCGTAGAACTCGCCGATGTTCTCGCAGCCGATACCGGCGACCTTCGTGAAGACGAAGGGCTGGTCGTGGGTGGGCTGCTTGGTGCCGGTGGCGACGTCGAGCGCCAGCTGGAAGGCGTCGCGGGCGGCGAGCGTCGGCGAGTTCAGGCCGGTCGAGACGTAGCGCCCTTCACAGCCGCCCTCCTTGATGGCCTTGAAGGCTTCCTTCTGGCCGTCGATGCCGCCGACCAGGATCTTGGAATCGGGCTTGAGCACGGAGAGAGCGCCGAGCGCCATGGCGTCGTTGTAGCCGAAGATGACGTTGAGGTCGGCATGGGCGGTCAGCATGTCCTCGGTGGCGGGCACCGCCTGGTCCTGGGCATAGCCGGCCTTGCCGCGGACGACGACCTCGTACTTGGTGCCGCCCTCGGTCAGGCCGGCGAGAAAGCCGCGCTCGCGCGCCGGCCCGACGAACTTGTCGGCCGGGAAGCCTTCCAGGATGCCGATCTTTACCGGGCCGGCGCCGGCGCGCTTGGCCATGATCTTGCCGGCGAGCCTGCCGATGCCCTCGTTGTCGGCGCCGAAGGTGGCGTTGGCGCCGACGCTGGGGATCTCGGTGTCGACGAAGACGACCTGCAGCCCCTTGGCGATCGCATCCTTGACCGCGGTCTCGGTGGTGACGGGGTCGACGGCGTTCATGACCACCGCGTCGACGCCGCGGGCGACCATGTCCTCGAGCTGCTGCATCTGCTTGACGGGGTCGCCGTCGGCCTGGCTGGCGACGAGCTTGAAGCCCTTCTCCGCCGCCAGGCGCTCGGCCTCCTTCCACATCGCGACATAATAGGGCGCGACCATGGTCCGCTGCAGGAAGCCGATGGTGACGTCCTTGGCGTCCTTGGCGCCGGCGAAGGTCGCCGAGCCCAGCAGCGTGGCGGCGGCAGCCGTCATCGCCAGGAATTTTCCGAGTTTGCTCGAGGTCATGTTTCCTCCTTGCGGCCCGCCCCCGGGGCGGGCCCGTTACCCCTTGCAGGGGATCGAGACCGGCGCGCCGTCAGCGGCCGCGGAGGTTGCCGAAGATCATCGCCGCGATGATGATCGCGCCGCGCACGGCGTCCTGCCAGAAGATGGGGACGTTCAACAGGTTGAGGATGTTGACGATCAGCACCAGGATGATCGTGCCGACCACGGTGCCCGAGACCGTGCCGCGACCTCCGGCCAGGCTCGCCCCGCCGATGACGACGGCGGCGATGGCGTCGAGCTCGTACATCTGGCCCATGGTCGGCGTGGCGACGCTGACGCGGGAGGTGAGCAGGATGCCGGCGATGCCACTGAGCAGGCCGCTGATCGTGTAGACTGCGAACAGCGTCCAGCCGATCGGCACGCCGGAGGCGAAGGCGGCGTTGCGGTTGCTGCCGACGGCGAAGACGCGCCGGCCGAACACCGTCCGGGTCAGCACGAAGGTGACCACCAGGATCAGCGCCAGCCAGAACAGGCCGATGGTCGGCAGGCCGAGGATCTCGCCGCGGCCGGGGAACACGAAGATCTCGCGCGTCTCGGCCGCCGGCTGCAACGGCCCGCCCTCGGTGTAGGCGTAGGTCAGGCCGCGGGCGAGGGCAAGCATGCCGAGCGTCATCACGAAGGGCGAGACGCGCAGGAAGGCGATGATGGCGCCGTTGAAGGCGCCGAGGCCGACGCCGACGGCGAGGCCGGCGAGGATGGCGACCGGCAGCGGCAGGTGGGCCTGGGTGCCGACGGCGATCACGCCGGCGAGCGCGGCCATGGAGCCGACGCTGAGGTCGATGCCGGCGGAGATGATCACCAGCAGCATGCCGAGCGAGATGATGCCGATGACCGAGCTCTGCCGGATGAGGTTGAGCTGGTTGACCTCGGTGAGGAACTTCGGGACGAGCAGGCAGGCCAGCAGATAGATGCCGAGCAGGATCAGCAGCGGATAGTTCTGCGCCAGCCGGCTGGCCCAGCGGGGAAGCGGTGCGGCGGCCATGTCAGGTCCTTCCATTCGCGGCGCGGCGCGCGCGCAGCTCGTGCCCGAGCGCGATCGAGATCAGTTGCGTCTTGTCGTAAGCGCCGGCGGCAAGCTCGGCGGCGATCTCGTACTCGACCATCACCAGCGCCCGGTCGGCGAGGTGCATCAGCTCTTCGGCCTCCGAGGAGATCAGCAGCACGCCTTTGCCCTCGCGGGCGAAGCGCTCGATGATGGCGTAGATCTGGCGCTTGGCGCCGACGTCGACGCCCTTGGTCGGCTCGTCGATGATGAACAGGCGGGCCGAGGACGCCGCCCATTTGGCGACGCAGACCTTCTGCTGGTTGCCGCCGGAGAGGTTGACGGTCATGCCGTCCAGCGTGCCCTTGATCTGGAACTCTTCGATCAGCCGCGTGCCGAGCCGCGCCTCTTCCCGGCGGTCGACGACGCCGCGCCGGGAGAGCTTGTCGAGGGTGACCAGCGACATGTTGAACTGGTTGGAGAAGTCGGGGACGAAGCCTTCCCTGTGGCGATCCTCGGTGAGGTAGCAGACGCCGGCGGCGATGGCTTCGCGCGGCGAAGCGATGCGGGCCAGCCGGCCGTCGACGGCGAGGCCGTCGGCGGAGAAGCCGAAATGGCCGCCGAGCGCCTTGCCGATGGTCGAGCGGCCGCTGCCGACCAGCCCGTAAAGGCCGACGATCTCGCCCGGGCGGACGGTGAGGTCGATGCCCTGCACGCGGCCGCAGTGGAAGCCCTTGAGGTCCAGCACCGGGGTCGCTTCCGCGGCCGCCGGCGAGGCCTTCGGCTCGAGCGCCGACAGGCGCTCGCCGATCATCATGGCGCTGATGTCCTCCTCGGTGCGGCCGGCGGCGGGAACCACGTCGATCAGGCGGCCGTCGCGCAGCACCGCGATCCGGTCGGCCAGGACCTGGACCTCGTTGAGCTTGTGCGAGACGAAGATGATGCAGCTGCCGGCCGCCCGCTGCTCGCGGACGATGTCGACGACGATGTCGAAATGCTCCTCGTTGGTCGAGGCCGTGGTCTCGTCGAGGATCAGGAGCTTGTGCGGGACGACGAAGACGCGGGCCAGCGCCAGCATGTGCCGGTTGCCGGGCGTCAGCTCGCCGGCCGGCTGGTCGAGGTCGATGCCGTGCAGGCCGACCTTGTCGAGCAGGGCGCGGCTGCGGGCGCGGTCGCGGCGCAGCGTCAGGGCGGACCAGGGGCGATTGAGGTCGAACAGCCAGAGGTTCTCCTCGACGCTGAGATCCTCCACGACCAGCGGTTCCTGGTACATCATCAGGACGCCCGCCTCGATGCCGTCGCGCGGCATGGTGTGGCGCAGCGGTGCGCCGGCAAGGCGGATCTCGCCGGCGGATGGCGGCATGAGGCCGGCCAGGAGCTTGGAGAGCGTCGACTTGCCGGCGCCGTTCGCCCCGCAGATCGCCAGCACCTCGCCGGGATATCCGGCGAGCGTGACGTCCTCCAGGGCGCGCACCCCGGGATAGGTCTTCGACACCGCCGCGACCTCGAACACGGGAGCCGACGATGACGCGGCGGCCGGGGTCATACGCTCCTCCTTGTCACAGTGCGGGCCGGGCGACGGCGGGCACCGGCCTGCATCCGATTTGTTATCGGCATATGCGGTTGTCCGTATAACCTATCAAGCTGCTATCTTGAGTCAATCGGATTGTCGGTTGAGGCGCCTGGAAATAGGGCCGACAATCGAATTTGGATGGAAATCCAGGCTGATGGCCCGGATTCGCAAGCAACCGGACGGCCGGGGCGGTCCGTCCCGGAGCGAGGGCGGGGGCGGAGGCAATCCTGTTGTGCGGACATCACGCCTGGTATAGGCTCCGACTTGAAAGAGCCGTTCCAGAGTGCCCATGCTCGATCGAACCACGCCGATTCCGCTCTACTTCCAGCTCGCCGAGACCATCCGCGCCCAGATCGCGGCCGGCACCTATGCCAGCGGCGGCAAGCTTCCGTCCGAGCATGAGTTGTGCACGCAGTACGATGTGTCGCGCAGCGTCGTGCGCCAGGCGCTGCAGGCGCTGTCGCAGGACGGGCTGATCGAGACCGAGCGCGGACGCGGCGCCTTCGTGCGCGAACGCAAGGTGCCGATCGCCCTGACGCAGCGGCTCGACCCGCTGCATCAGGACCTGGCCAAGGCCGGCTTCAAGCTGACCACCAAGGTGCTGCAGCAGCGCCTGATCGATGCCCCGCCGCGCATCGCCGAGCGAATCAACGACGCCAAGGCGGTCTATCTGGAGCGGCTGCGCTACGCCGACGGGCAGGTGCTGCTGCTGGTGCAGAATTACCTGCCGGCAGGGCGGGTGCCGGGGCTCCTCGACTTCCAGGGCCTGGAGACCGTGTCGCTCTACGATCACCTCAAGGAGCAGTTCGGCATCATCGCCACCACCGGCCAGCGCATCATCGAGATCGGCCGGGCCAGCGAGGAAGTCGCCCGCCACCTCGGCCTGGAGCCGGGCGAGCGCGTGCTGTTCAACCGCGAGGTCACCTATGACCAGGACGGCGCGGCGGTGGAATACTACGAGTCCTGGCACCATCCCGACCGGACGCGCCTGACCATCCAGCTCAACCGCCAGGCCGACTGAGCGGCCCCGGCGCGCCCCGTGAGGCGCGCCGCCGCGGTCAAGCTTCCAGCGAATGCACCTCCGACGGCAGATAGGTGCGGGCCTGCGCCAGAATCCGGTCGGCGGTGAGGCCGAAATGGACGTAGAGCTCGGGGCCGGGCGCCGACTCGCCGAAGCTGTCGATGCCGATCACCGCGCCGGGGCCGCGCAGGAACTGATACCAATAGAGCGGCGAGGCGGCCTCGATGAAGAGGGTCGGCACGTCCGCGGGCAGGACCGCGTCGCGATAGGCCTGCGGCTGGCGCGCGAACAGGTTGCCGTTCGGCACCGAGACCACCCGCACGGAATGGCCTTCGCCGGCCAGCGCCCTGGCCGTCTCGACCGCGAGGCCGAGTTCGGAGCCGGTCGCCGCCAGGACGAGGTCGGGGCGTGACCGGCTGCCTTCGGACAGGACGTAGCCGCCCCGGGCGATCCGCTCCTCGTCGCCCGCGGCGTGGGCGATGGGCGCGGCGTCCTGGCGCGCGGCGACGATGACGCTCGGGCCGTTGCGCCGAAGCGCCTCGGCCCAGGCGACGGTCGCCTCCAGCTCGCTTGCCGGGCGCCACAGCGACATGCCGGGGATGGCCCTGAGCGCCACCAGCTGTTCCGCCGGCTGGTGCGTCGGCCCGTCCTCGCCGACGCCGATGGAATCATGCGTGTAGAGGAAGACGGTGCGCAGCTTCATCAGCGACGCGAGACGGACGGCGTTGCGGCTGTAGTCGCTGAAGACGAGATAGCAGGCGCCGTAGGGGATCAGGCCGCCATGGGCGGCCATGCCGTTCATGATCGCCGACATGCCGAATTCGCGCACGCCGTAATGCACGAAATTGCCGGAGATGTCGTTCGGGCGGATCGACTTCGATGCCGAGGTCCAGGCCAGCGTCGACTGCGACACGTCGCCCGAGCCGCCGATCACCTCCGGCAGCACCGCCGCGAGCTTGCCGAGCACCGTGTTCGAAGCCTTGCGGATCGGCTGGCGGCCGGGCGGCGTCGCATGCAGCGCCGCGACATGCGCGGCGACGGTGTCGTCGAACCCGGCCGGCAGCTCGCTGGCCATGCGGCGGCGGACCTCGGCGGCAAGCTCGGGATGCTTCTGCGCATAGGCGGCGAACAACTCGTCCCACCGGGCCTCGGCGTCGGCGCCGCGGGCGCGGGCGTCCCAGCCGGCCCTGACATGGTCGGGCAGGACGAAAGGCGGGTGATGCCAGCCGAGCGCCTCGCGGGTCAGCGCCACCTCGGCGGCGCCGAGGGGAGAGCCGTGGACCTCTTCCTTGCCCTGCTTGTTGGGCGAGCCGAAGCCGATGATGGTCTTGCAGCAGATCATGGTCGGGCGGTCGGCCGAGCGGCGCGCCGCGGCGAAGGCCGCCTGCACCGCCGCGGCGTCGTGGCCGTCGACATCGGCGATCACGTTCCAGCCCATGGCGCGAAACCGCATGGCGGTGTCGTCGGCGAACCAGTCCCTGACCTCGCCGTCGATGGAGATGCCGTTGTCGTCGTAGACGGCGATCAGCTTGTTCAGCTTCAGCGCGCCGGCGAGCGAGGCGGCCTCGTGGGAAATGCCTTCCATCAGGCAGCCGTCGCCGACGAAGACATAGGTGTGATGGTCGAAGACCGGGAAGCCGTCGCGGTTGAACTCCCCGGCCAGCTTCTTCTCCGCCAGCGCCATGCCGACGGCGTTGGCGAAGCCCTGGCCCAGCGGACCGGTGGTGGTCTCCACGCCCGGCGTGATGCCGTATTCGGGATGGCCGGGCGTCTTCGAGCCGAGCTTGCGGTGGGCGCGCAGATCGGCCAGCGACAGGTCGTAGCCGGCGAGGTGCAGCAGCGAATAGATCAGCATCGAGCCGTGGCCGTTCGACTGGACGAAGCGGTCGCGGTCGATCCAGCCGGGATTGGCCGGATTGTGCTTGAGGAAGCCGTTCCACAGCACCTCGGCGATGTCGGCCATGCCCATGGCGGTGCCGGGATGGCCGGTCTTGGCCTCCTGCACCGCATCGACGGTGAGGAAGCGGATGGCGTTCGCCAATTCGCGATGTGGACGCTCGTTCATGGACGCGATATCCCCCGAAGTCTGCCGCCTCAGCCGGTGCATCCGCTGCCCGGTGATCCGTGCTTGAGCTGCCTATGTTGTCATCCTGTACGTACATCTAGAGGGGATGATGGGACGTGTCAAACGCCATCTCCGGCCGCGGCGGGGCGGCTTGATTCCGCCGGGTGCTTATGGGCAATCTCCCGCCGCCCCGGGCTTTCGCCGGCGGGCTTGCCCGGCACTGCCCTGCCTCTTCCCGACGACGAGACCGACATGACCGCATCGAGCACCGCGCGCGCCTGGACCAGCCTGCCGAGCCATCGCCACTGGCTGTTCGCGCAGGCCGGCAGCCTCCTCGACTTCTTCCAGGGCGCCATCGACCCGAGCGGCGGTTTCCACGACCTCGACGATGCCGGCCGGCCGCTGCCGGGCGCGAGCGGGCGCCAGCTCCACACCACCACCCGCATGGTGCATTGCTACGCCATCGGCCAGCTGATGGGGCGGCCGGGCTCGGACCTCGTCGTCGACCACGGCCTCGACTTCCTGTGGAACGGCCATCGCGACACCGTGCATGGCGGCTATGTCTGGGGCGTCGGCTCGGACGAGGCCAAGCAGGCCTATGGCCACGCCTTCGTGCTGCTGGCCGCCTCGAGCGCCAAGGTCGCCGGCCATCCCGACGCGGACCGGCTGCTCGCCGACATCTCCGATGTGCTGATGCAGCGCTTCTGGGAGGAGCGGCACGGGGCGGTGGCCGAGGAGTTCTCGCGCGACTGGACGCCGCTCGGCCCCTATCGCGGCCAGAACTCCAACATGCACCTGACCGAGGCGCTGATGGCCGCCTTCGAGGCGACGGGCGATGCCCAGTACCTGCGCATGGCCGAGCGCGTCGCCGACCTGATCGTCGCCCGCCATGCCGCCGCGAATGGCTGGCGGCTGCCCGAGCATTTCGACGCGGAGTGGCGGCTGGACCGGGAGTATTCCGGCAGCCCGGTGTTCCGCCCCTATGGCACCACCCCCGGCCACTGGCTGGAATGGGCGCGGCTGCTGCTCCAGCTCTGGGAGCTCGGCGGGCGCACGCTCGCCTGGCTGCCCGACGCGGCGCGGGCGCTGTTCCTGCAGGCGGTGGGCGAGGGCTGGGATGCGGTGAAGGGCGGCTTCTACTACACGCTCGACTGGAGCGGTGCGCCGCGCATCCGCGACCGCTACTGGTGGCCCTGCACCGAGGGCATCGGCGCCGCCTATTTCCTGCAGGCGACGACCGGCGAGGCCGTGTTCGAGGATTGGTACCGCCGCATCTGGAATTTTTCCGCCGCCCGTTTCATCGACCGGCGCAATGGCGGCTGGCATCCCCAGCTCGACGACGACCTCGTGCCGAACACCAACCCGTTCCACGGCAAGCCCGACATCTACCACGCGCTGCAGGCCTGCCTGATCCCGCTGCTGCCGACGACCGGCAGCATCACGCGCGGACTGCAGGCGGGAGGCATCGTGCTCGAAGGACAGGGGTGAGGGGGCTTCACCCGGCCCCGTGCCGTGCCTGGCTGTCGGCCGGAGCCTGGTCGCGGCGCTCGGTCATGCCGTAGTCGCGCACCACCTCGGCGACCCGCAGGCGGTAGTCGGCGAAGATGCCGCCGCGGCCGGTGGCCTGGGTGGCGCGGTGGCGCTCGTGGTTGCGCCAGCGGGCGACGGCCGCCTCGTCGCGGAAGAACGACAGCGACAGCATCTTGCCCGGCTCGCTCAGGCTCTCGAAGCGCTCGACCGAGATGAAGCCGTCGATGGCTTCGAGCTCGGCGCGCAGGCGCGCCGCGTGGTCGAGATAGGTGTCCCGGCGGCCTTCTGCCGGCCGGACCTCGAAGATGACGGCGATCATCGGCTCCTCCCTCGCTTTGCGGCCGAAGCCGCCTTGATGGGCCTCGTCGCGACGATCCGGTTGACGCGGATCGGCGGCTGCGACAAGCATGATGCTCCCGTCCAGGCCGCGCGTCGGCCGGACGCCGCAACGAGGCGGCGGCAGGACGGGCAGGCAGCGCCGCCATTCGACAATCCTGCATCCGGGCTCCGCCGCCGAGATGCGGGATCACGCCCCACCCCGCGCAAGCCGGAGTAACCAATCTTGAGCATGCCTCCCTGGAAGGTCGGGATCCTCGCTTCGCAGACCGGCGTCACCGCCGCGACGGAACGCACGCTCCTGGCTGCGGCCCTGCTCGCTATCGAGGAGATCAACGCCGCCGGCGGCGTCGACGGCCGGGAGATCGTCCCGGCGATCTACGACCCCGGCGGCAACCCCGAGCACTGCGCGGCCCAGTGCAAGCAGCTGGTCGCGCATGACAGGGCCAACATCATCTTCGGCTGCTACACCTCGTCCCAGCGCAAGGCGGTGCTGCCGGTGATCCACGCCCATGACGCGCTGCTGTGCTATCCGACCATGTATGAAGGGTTCGAATACTCCGACAACATCTTCTATGCCGGAGCAGCGCCGAACCAGAACAACCTGCCGCTCGCCGAATACATGATGAAGCATTGCGGCCACCGGTTCTGCATCGTCGGCTCCGACTATCTCTTTCCGCGCGAGGCCAGCCGCATCTTCAAGGAGGCGGTCGGCCAGCGCGGCGGCAAGGTGCTGTCGGAGGTCTACCTGCCGATGAACGCCTCCGGCGAGCATATCAAGCCGGTGGTCGAGACCATCCTGCAGCTCAAGCCCGACGCCATCTTCTGCGCCCTCGTCGGCGACTCCGTCATCCCCTTCTACCAGGGCCTGCATCGCGCCCGGCGCGGGGCTGCCGGCATCACCGTCGGCAGCCTGAACACCAGCGAGGCGGATCTGGTCTCGATCGGGCCGGAGGCCTCGCACGGGCATCTCCTGTCGATGCCCTATTTCTCCAGCGTCGAGACGGCGGCGAACCGCGCCTTCGTCTCGCTCTACCACCGGCATTTCGGCGCCTCGAGCAGCATCACCAGCTGCTCGGAGGCCGTGTATTTCCAGGTCCACCTGGTGGCGCGCGCCCTCGCCGCGACCGGGGCCGACGACCGGCGCCTGCTGCTCGATGCCCTGCGCGGGGCGGAGTTCGACGCGCCGCAAGGCCGCATCCGCGTCGATCCCGACAACAACCACACCTATCTGTGGCCGCGCATCGGGCGGATCGAGAACGGCGCCATCCGGGTGGTGGAGAGCGGCAGCGAGCCGGTGAAGCCCGATCCCTATCTCGTGCATCCCTCGCCGGTGACCGGCGAGAGCGGTGTCCGCGACGACGTCACGGCCTGAGGGACGCCGATGTCGCCGGTCACCGACGCCCTGCTGCGAGACATCCGCCTGCTGCGTGTCGCGGTCGGCCACCCGGAGGACACGGATTGCGAAGTGCTGGTGCGCCAGCTCATCCGCATCGGCTGCCGGCTGGAGATCGTCTGGCCGCTGGGCGAGGCCGTGCCGCTCTGGGCGGACGTGCTGTTCTTCAAGGCGGACCAGGCCATGGATGCGGGCTTCCGCAACAGCCTGACCGGGCTGTCGGCCCAGGATATGCCGGCGCTGATCGCCCTGGTCGACTTCGAGGATCCGACCACCATGCGCGCCATGCTGGAGCTGCGGCCGAATGCGGTGATCGGCAAGCCGATCCAGCCGCTCGGCGTGCTCGCCAACCTGGTGGTGGCGCGCCAGGCGCGCCTCAGGCTGCGCGAGATGACGGCGCACGCGGAAAAGCTGGAGCGCAAGCTCAGCTCGATGAAGACGGTCAATCTCGCCAAGTCCATCCTCATGCGCCAGCTCGGGCTCGCCGAGCCCGAGGCCCACGACCTCCTGCGCAAGCAGGCCATGGAGAGCCGGATCTCGATCGAGGACATGGCCGAGAGCGTCGTGCGCTCCAGCAACATCTTCGCCCGGGCAAGCAAGCCCTGATCGGATCGATCGCGATCGACGGCTTGACAACAGGGCAAGGCCGCGCTTAGCTTGATGCCGGCACAAATCGCTGACGATTTGCGTCCCCATAATCTGGGCAAAGACGCCCGGACTTGAAGCATTGAAGCTCCGTCGAGGTTTTTACCTCACGGGGTTTTTTTGTTTTTGTCATCCATCCCAAGCCCAGCAAGCGCGTTTCGACCGAAACATCTCAACCGTCCGCCAGAGACGGCCCAGGGGAGGACACGATGAATCCAATCGACAGGCGGAGTCTGCTCAAGGCGTCCGGCCTCGCGGCTGCCGGGGTGTTCGCGCCGGCGATCCTGCGCGGCTCGGGCAGCGCCTGGGCGGCGGAGGAGATCCCCGTCGGCGTGATGTATTCGCTGACCGGCACCACCGCGATCGTCGAGAAGTCGATGAACCAGTGCGCGCTGATGGCGATCGCCGAGATCAACGCCCGGGGCGGCGTGCTCGGGCGCCAACTCAAGCCGATCGTCGAGGACCCGGCTTCCGATCCGCGCACCTACAGCGAGAAGGCGCGAAAGCTGATCATCGACGACCAGGTGCCGGTGGTGTTCGGCTGCTACACCACCGCCAGCCGGAAGGCGGTGCTGCCCGTGGTCGAGCGGCGCAAGAGCCTGCTGGTCTGGCCGACCTGGTACGAAGGCGAGGAGTGCTCCAAGAACATCCTCTATGCCGGCTCCGCCGTGCCGAACCAGCAGCTGGAGAATTCGTTGCCCTGGCTCAAGAACAAGCTGGGCAAGAGCAAGCTGTTCATCGTCGGCTCCGACTACGCGTTCCCGCGCGGCATGGCCAAGACGTCGCGGACCATCTGCCAGAAGATCGGCATGGAGGTGGTGGGCGACGAATACCTACCGCTCGGCCACACCGAATGGGCGTCCCTGGTCTCGAAGATCGGCTCGAGCGGAGCCGACGTGATCTTCTCCAACGTCGTCGGTGATTCCATCGTCGCCTTCTATCGCGAGTTCAAGAACCAGGGCTACGACTTCGAGAAGCTGCCATTGTGCTCCTCGACCACCACCGAGGTCGAGATCAAGGCCATGGGGCCGGAATATGCCCTCGGCAGCTATGTGTCGCTGCCCTATTTCCAGACGGTCGACACGCCGCAGAACAAGGCCTTCGTCCCGGCCTTCAAGGCCTTCGCCGGTGCCGACGCCGTGACCCATGCGGCGATGGAGGCGGTCTATATCGGCGTCAACATCTGGGCGATGGCGGCCGAGAAGGCCAAGGACGCCTCGCCCAAGGCCGTGCTCGCCAATGTCGGCGGCCTGTCCTTCGACGCGCCGCAGGGCAAGGTGACGATCGACCCCGCCAACCTCCACACCTATCTGACGCCGCGCATCGGCCGCACCCGCGCCGACGGCCTGCTCGACATCGTCGACCAATATGCCGAGCCGCTGGTCCCGCTGCCCTATTCGAGCGCGGGCGAAACGGCGGACAAGCGCATCTGCACGGAAAAGGGCGCAACCCTCTGACGTGTGGGTGCAGCCTCGGCAATGGCCGCCGGCGCCGCTCCTCCCGGCGCCGGCGGTCCTCCTGCTCCAGGCATGGGTAGCTGGCTATGGAAACCATCGTCATCGGGCTGAGCATCGCCTCGATCCTGTTCATGGTCGCGCTCGGCCTGGCGATCATATACGGGACGATGAAGGTCATCAATCTTGCCCATGGCGAGATGCTGATGCTCGGCGCCTACGTCACCGTCCTCGCCACCAAGCATCTGGGCCTCAGCCTCTATGCCTGCATTCCGCTCGCCTTCCTGGTCGCCGGCCTCTTCGGCATGCTGATCGAGCGCCTGGTGGTCTGCCATCTCTACGGCCGCGTCCTCGACACGCTGCTGGCGACCTGGGGCATCTCGCTGATCCTGCAGCAGCTGATCCGCATCCATTTCGGCCTGGCCCTGTTCGGCATCCACATCGACGGACTCGGCTCGGACCTGCAGAACGTGCCGGTGCCGCCGGAACTGCAGCGCGCCTTCGTACTGTTCGGCGCCCAGGTGCCGGTGTACCGCGCCTTCGCGCTGCTCGTGGCGGTGCTGCTCGGCCTCGTCAGCTGGTGGCTCATCTACCGCACCCGCTTCGGCAGCCAGTTGCGCGCCGTCGCGGTGGCACGCAACACCGCCGCGGCCTGCGGCGTCAACGACAGCCGCGTCAACGCGCTCGCCTTCGCCTACGGCTCGGGCCTGGCCGGCGTCGCCGGCGTGGTGGTGTCCGGCTTCAAGACTGTCTCGCCCGACATGGGCACGCCCTATGTCGTCGACGCCTTCCTGGTGGTGGTCGCCGGCGGCGTCGGCCATCTCGCCGGCACGGTGTTCGCCTCCGGCATCCTCGGCGAGGTCCAGGCGTTCGTGGCGATGCTGCTCAACGACGTCTACGGCCGCACCGTGCTGTTCGCCGTCGTCATCCTCATCCTCCTGTTCAAGCCCGCCGGCCTGTTCGTCACCAGGAGCCGCTGAGTGCCGGACCAAGACCCCTGGAGCGACGCATGAGCCGCCGGACCGTCACCATCGCCGCCTATGCCGCCTTCTTCGCGGTGATCCTCGCCCTGCCATTGGTGCTGAACGGCTTCTGGACCAACCGTATCGCCACCTATCTCGTCTATGCCATCTGCGCGGTCGCGGTCAGCATGTCCTGGGGCTATGGCGGCGTGCTCAATCTCGGCCAGGGCTTCTTCTTCGGCATGGGCGCCTACATGCTCGCCATGTCGCTGACGCTCGGCGTGCCGGACAACAACCCGGTGCCGCAGCTGATGCTGCTGAACATGAAGCCGGACGCGGTCCGCGACCTGTGCTGCGTCGTGCCCGGCTCCTTCCTGTGGATCCCGTTCCGCTCGGTGACGGTCGGCGTCCTGGCCGGCGTGCTGGTGCCGCTGGCCTGCGCCTTCGTCTTCGGCGCGGTGATGTTCAGGCGGCGCACCGCCGGCGTCTATGTCTCGATCATCACCCTGGCGATCGCCCTGATCGGCCAGCTCCTGATCATCAACAACCAGCCGCTCACCGGCGGCTTCAACGGCCTCGCCGACCTTGCGCCGCCGGCCATCGGCGACTTCGAGTTCGATCCCTACGGCCCGAGCATCTACTATCTCGTCGCCGGCGTGCTGCTCGTCGTCATCCTCCTCGCCCGCTTCATCCTGTCGGGCCGGGTCGGCCAGGTGCTGAAGGCGGTGCGCGAGGACGAGGCCAGGGCCCGCTTCCTCGGCTATGCGGTCGACGACTACAAGCTCTTCATCTTCTGCCTGTCCGCCGCCGTGGCCGGCATCGCCGGCATGCTGTTCACCCTGACGGCGGAGTTCGCCTCGCCGGCCCTGATGGCGACATCGCTCAGCGTGTCGATGGTGATCTGGTCGGCGGCCGGCGGGCGCAACTCGCTGCTCGGCAGCTGCGTCGGGGCGCTGGTCGTCAATCTGGTGGCCTCGCTGGCGAGCGAAAGCCCGACCTTCCAGCCGGTCTGGCCGATCATCCTCGGTCTGATGTTCGTCCTCGTCGTGCTGGTGATGCCGAACGGCCTGGCCGGCGCCGTCCAGGCCCTGCTCGACCGCACCCTGTTCCGGAGCGAGGCCGCCGGCGGGGACGCAGTGGCGGCGCAGGCGGCGGAGGCGCGCGGCTGATGTGGGCGGAACCGCTGGACACGGCCCAGGACGGAGGGATGAACCAGGTGTCGGCATCGCAAGCTTCGCAGGCGGCGGCGTCGCAGCCGTCCGTGATCCTGCAGACGGTCGACCTGACCGTGCGCTTCAACGAGTTTCCGGCGATCTCCGCCGTCAACCTCGGCGTCGCCGACGGCGAGCTGCGCGTCATCATCGGCGCCAACGGCGCCGGCAAGTCGACGCTGCTCGATCTGATCTGCGGCAAGACGCTGCCGACCAGCGGCGAGATCCGCCTGCGCGGCCGCGACATCACTGGTATCGGCGAGGCCGAGATCGCCCGCAGCGGCATCGGCCGCAAGTTCCAGACGCCGACGACCTTCAAGGAGATGACGGTGCTGGAGAACCTGCAGGTGGCCAGCAACCGCCGCTTCGGCGTGTTCGAGAACCTGCTGCGCCGGGTTGCCGGCCGCCCGACCGAGCGGGAGGTGGCGGTGGCCGAGCGCACCGGCCTCATCGGCGTGCTCGGGCGCAAGGCATCCGAGCTGTCGCACGGCCAGTTGCAATGGCTGGAACTCGCCATGGTTCTGAGCCAGGATCCGAAGGTCATCCTGCTCGATGAGCCGGCGGCCGGTATGACGGCCGCCGAGACCGACAAGACCGCCGAGCTGCTGCTCGGCCTGGCGGGGGCGCACACGGTCCTGGTGATCGAGCACGACATGGCCTTCGTGCGCCGCATCGCCAGGACCATCACCGTCATGCACGAGGGCAGGGTGCTCGCCGAAGGCACGGCCGAGGCGATCGAGCACAATCCCGATGTCGTCAGGGCCTATCTTGGATCGCAGTCGCTCAGCCATGCTTAAGCTCGGCAACCTCGACGTCTTCTATGGCACCAGCCACATCATCCACGAGCTCGACCTCGAGATCCGCAAGGGCGAGACCTTCTGCATCCTCGGCCGCAACGGCGTCGGCAAGACCACGCTCTTGCGCAGCCTGCTCGGCATCGACGTCAGGACGCGCGGCTCGATCGAGCTCGAAGGCGCCGACATCAGCCGCTGCCCGACCTATGAGCGTGCCCGGCGCGGCCTCGGCTACGTGCCTCAGGGACGCGAGATCGTGCCCGGCCTTTCCGTGCTCGACAACATCCAGCTCGGCTGCAACGCCCGGCAGGACGGGAGCATGACCGTGCCGCCGCTGATCTGGAGTCTGTTCCCGTTCCTGAAGGAGCACCTGTCGCGGCGCGGCACCAACCTGTCCGGCGGCCAGCAGCAGCAACTCGCCATCGCCCGGGCGCTAACCACCGATCCGAAGATCCTGATCCTCGACGAGCCGACCGAGGGCATCCAGCCCAACATCGTCGAGGACATCGAGAAGACCATCATCGCGCTCAACCGCGATCACGGCCTGACCATCATCCTGGTGGAGCAGAAGATCCGCTTCGCCCGCACCGCCGGCCACCGCTTCGCCATGCTCGAGAAGGGGCGCGTGGTCGCCTCCGGCAATACGGCCGAGCTCAGCGACGGGCTCATCCGCAAGCACATGGCAGTTTGAAGGAGCTTCCCATGTCCCTCTCCCTGGCCTGCGTCGGCATCGTCGCCGACATTGCCGATCCCGCCGTCCACGACCGCATCCATCGTCTCGAGCACCAGGACGCCGTCGAGACCATCCGCCTGCCGCGCGGCGATCTCGCCCGCCACCGCTTCCGCGCCACCACCGACAAGGGCACGGACTGCGCCGTGGCGCTGCCGCGTTCCGAGCAGTTGTTCGACGGCGCCGTGCTCTATCTCGACGCCGGGCGCGCCGTCGTGGTGCGGGCCGAGCCGGAGCGCTGGCTGGTGTTCCGGGCGGCAACCGTGGCGTCGGCGCTCGAGCTCGGCTACTTCGCCGGCAACATGCACTGGCCGGTCCGCTTCGAAGGCGACCACCTCTACGTGGCGGCCGGCCCCGGCGCCGCGCATGTGCTGGAGCGGCTGCATCACCTGATCGACCGCGGCGCCGTCAGCTTCGTGGGCGAAGATCCATGACGGCCGACGCCGAGGCGATCCTCGTCGCCCTGCAGCACGCCGACGCCTTCTTCCCCTCCGGCGCGATCGCCTTCTCCTGGGGGCTGGAGACGCTGGCGGCCGACGGCCTCGTGCGGGACGCTTCCATGCTGGAAGGCTTCGTGCGCGGCCAGATCCGCGAGCGCTGGGCCTCGTTCGACCGGCCCTTTCTCGTCGCGGCCATGCGGGCCGACGCCGAGGCGGCCTATGCGCTGGACCGGGACGTCGAAGCGCTGTCCCTGGCGCGCGAGCAGCGCGAGGGCTCGGCCCGGGCCGGGCGCTCGCTGCTGGCCGTGCACGAGCGGCTCGGCACGGCGGACAGCGCCGCCTATCGGACGGCGATCCGCGAGGGCCGCGCCCATGGCCACCTGCCGGTGGTCCAGGGCGTGCTGTTCGCCCGCCTCGGCCTCGCCGGCCCGGCCGCCGAGGCGACCTCGGCCTACGGCGTCGCCGTCGGCGCGGCGAGCGCCGCGGTGCGGCTCGGCTTCGTCGGGGCGATCGACGCCCAGCGGATCATCGCCGCCGTCCGCCCGGACATCGCCGCCATCGTCGCGACCGCCGCGCCCGGCATCGAGCAGGCCTCGGCCTATGTGCCGCAGGCCGAGATCGCCGTGATGCGCCACGAAACCCAGGCGAGCCGCCTGTTCGCCAACTGACCGTGAGAGGAGGGGGAGGCCATGCTGCTGACACCGACCGAGTATGAACGCCTGACCATCTACACCGCGGCCGAACTGGCGCGCCGCCGCCGCGGGCGCGGCCGGCGGCTGAACCATCCCGAGGCGACGGCGATCATCGTCGACGAGATCCTGGAAGGCGCGCGCGACGGGCGCAGCGTCGCCGACCTCATCGGCTTCGGCTCCACCATCCTGACCACCGACGACGTCCTGCCCGGCGTCGCCGACCTGATGCCGATCCTGCAGATCGAGGCGACATTTCCGGACGGCACCAAGCTGGTGACGGTGCACGACCCGATCCGGCCGGGAACGCTGCCCATTGCCGCCGCCGATGCCTGCCGGCCCGGCGAGATCATCGCGGCGGAGGGCGAGATCGAGCTGAACGCCGGCCGGCCCAAGGTCCAGCTCACCGTCACCAACAGCGGCGACCGGCCGATCCAGGTCGGCAGCCACTATCATTTCTTCGAGGTCAACCGGGCGCTGGACTTCGACCGGGCCGCCGCCTTCGGGCTGCATCTCGACATCCCGGCCGGCACCGCCGTGCGCTTCGAGCCCGGCGAGACCAAGGCGGTGGAGCTCGTGGCCTTCGGCGGAAGCGGCGAGCTCTACGGCCTCAACAACCTGACGGACGGGCCCTCCCGCGCCGCCGGGACCAAGGCGGCGGCGCTGCAGCGCGCCAGGGACCGCGGCTTCAGGGGAGCGTGACGACATGGCCAGGATGACGCGACGCGAATACGCCACGCTCTACGGCCCGACCACGGGCGACGCGGTGCGGCTGGGGGACACGTCCCTGCTCGCCGAGATCGAGCACGACCATGCGGTCTATGGCGATGAATGCCTGCACGGCGGCGGCAAGACCCTGCGCGACGGGCTCGGCCTCGTGCCGGGCCTGGACAGCGCCATGGGCTCGCTCGACATGCTGATCTCCAACGCGGTGGTGATCGACCCCGTGCTCGGCATCGTCAAGGGCGACATCGGCATCAAGGAGGGCCGCATCGTCGCCATCGGCAAGGCGGGCAATCCGGCGATCATGGACAATGTCCATCCCCAGCTGGTCTGCGGTGCCGCCACCACCGTGCGCGACGCCGAGGGGCTGATCGCCACGCCCGGCGGCATCGACGTGCACGTGCATTTCGACAGCGCCCAGCTCTGCGAGCACGCCATCGCCAGCGGCATCACCACCATGATCGGCGGCTCGCTCGGCCCGATCACCGTCGGCATCGACTGCGGCGGCGCCTGGAACGTCGGCAAGATGCTGCAGGCCTCCGAGGCCTGGCCGATCAATTTCGGCTTCCTCGGCCGCGGCAACACCTCCAAGCCGCAGTCCATGCTCGACCAGATCGCCGGCGGCGTCATGGGCATGAAGATCCACGAGGACTGGGGCGCCATGCCGGCCACCATCGACACCTGCCTGTCGGTGGCGGACGAGTACGACTTCCAGGTGCAGCTCCACACCGACACGCTGAACGAGAGCGGCTTCCTGGAGGATACGCTGGCGGCGGTCAAGAACCGCACCATCCACATGTACCACACGGAAGGCGCCGGCGGCGGCCATGCCCCGGACATCATCCGCGTCGCCGGCGAGCCCTACTGCCTGCCGTCCTCGACCAACCCGACCAATCCCTACACGGTCAACACCTTCGATGAGCACCTCGACATGATCATGGTGTGCCATCACCTCAATCCGAAGGTGCCCGAGGACGTCGCCTTCGCCGAGAGCCGCATCCGCGCCCAGACCATCGCCGCCGAGGACGTGCTGCACGACATCGGCGCCATCGCCATGCTCGGCTCCGACAGCCAGGGCATGGGCCGCATCAACGAGGTGATCTGCCGGACCTGGCAGCTTGCCTCGAAGATGAAGGACCAGTTCGGCCGGCTGCCGCAAGAGCAGAGCCGCATCGGCGACAATGAGCGTATCCGGCGCTACATCGCCAAGTACACCATCAATCCGGCCATCACCTTCGGCATCGCCGACCATGTCGGCTCGCTGGAGCCGGGCAAGCTCGGCGACATCGTGCTGTGGCGGCCCGGCTTCTTCGGCATCAAGCCGGAGCTGGTGATCAAGGGCGGCTTCATCGTCTGGTCGGCGATGGGCGACAGCGCCGCCTCGCTGATGACCTGCGAGCCGCTGGCCATGCGCCCGCAATGGGGCGCCTTCGGCGAGGCCAAGAAGGTGCTGGGCGCCAACTTCGTCTGCCAGGCGGCGCTCGACGCCGGCCTCGGCGGCAAGCTCGGCCTGACCAAGCCGCTGCTCTCGGTCAAGGGCACGCGCAAGCTGCGCAAGGAGCACATGCTGCGCAACGACGCCTGCCCCGCCATCACCGTCAATCCCCAGACCTTCGACGTCTTCGTCGACGGCAAGCTCGCCACATGCGAACCAGCCAGGAGGGTGCCGCTGTCGCAGCGGTACATGATGCGATGAACATCCAGTCCAAACCCGTGCCGGCCAAGACCGCCGGCGCCGCGCGTGTCGGCATCGGCGGGCCGGTCGGCTCCGGCAAGACCGCCCTGGTCGAGCAACTGATCCCGCGCGCCATCGCCCGTGGCATCGACATCGTCGTGATCACCAACGATCTCGTCACCAAGGAGGACGCCGAGCGGCTGAAGCGCAGCGGCCTGATCGACCCGGCCCGCGTGGTCGCGGTCGAGACCGGCGCCTGCCCGCACACGGCCATCCGCGAGGATCCGAGCCTCAACATCCAGGCGGCGGACGACCTGCAGCTGCGCTTTCCCGCGGCCGAGCTGATCCTGATCGAGAGCGGCGGCGACAACCTCGCCTCCTCCTTCTCGCTGGATCTGGTCGACTACTGGCTCTTCGTCATCGACGTCGCTGGCGGCGACGACATCCCGCGGAAGCGCGGACTCGGTGTGCTGCAATGCGACCTCCTGGTCATCAACAAGGTCGACCTCGCGCCGCATGTGCGGGTCGACCTCGACCGCATGGTCGGGGAGGCCCGCGACGTCCGGGGCGGGCGGCCGGTGATGCTGACCAATTGCGCCACCGGCGACGGCGTCGACGCGGTCCTCGACCGCATCGCGCAAGCCGTGCTGTTCCGGGTCTGACCATGGCCGCCGACGGGACGGCCGCGGTCGACCGGCGGGCCGCGGCCGAAGCCGCCTTTCCGCGCCAGGCCCGGCTGGGCTTCGCCCGATCGCCCGACGGGGTGACCTATCTGCGCGACCAGCGGGTGGGCTACCCCTTCCACATCTGCCGGCCCTTCCGGGTGGAAGGCGATCCGGCGGGCATGGCCAGCCTCTACCTGCAGTCCTGCGCCGGCGGCATCTTCGAGGACGAGGCGCTCGGCCTCGACGTGACGGTGGATGCCGGCGCCTCCGTTCACCTGACGACCCAGGCCTCGACCATCGTGCACGCGATGACCGGGGGACGCGCCAGCCTGACCTCGGCCCTCGCCGTCGGCGCGGGTGCCCTGTTCGAGATGATCTCCGATCCGCTGATCCTGTTCCCGGGCTCTTGCCTGACGACGGCGACGCGGCTGGTGATCGATCCGAGCGCGGTCGCCGTGCTGGCGGACGCCTTCCTGCTGCACGATCCGGCCGGGCAGGACCGTCCCTTCGACCGGCTGGCGGCGGAGACGGTGGTCGAGGTCGCCGGCCGCGGGCGCCTGGCGGTCGACCGCTATGCGGTCTCGGGCACCGCCATCCTGGCGGCGACGCCGGGCGTGACCGGGCGCTGCCGGGCGCAGGGGACGCTGCTGGCGGTGGCGCCGGACGGCCGCCTTGCGCCGCTCGCCGACGGCCTGCGCCAGGCCGTGGCGGAGACGGGCGGCGCCTATGCCGGCGTCTCGGCCCTGCCGGGCGAAGCCGGCCTGTGGTGCCGTGTCCTGGCCGAGGACGCGGTGGCGCTGCGCCGGACGCTGGACGGGGCCTGGTCGGCCCTGCGCACCGGTCTGACCGGCCGGGCGCCGCGCCGGCGGCGGAAGTAAGCCGTGACGCAGCAGCGCAGGACGATTCTCGTCGCGCCGATGGCCGATGCGCCGTTCCTGCTCTATGGTCTTGGCCGATGGAGATGAGGGGGCCGGCGAGCCGCCGGCCCGACGCCCGGGAGGATGCGAGATGCGGCGCAGGACGCGGATGATCGGAACGGCCAGGCCGCCTCCGAAGGTCGCCAAGTCCCGGCTCGATGCCGGCGCGCAGATGCCGCTTCCGGCCAGGAGCCTGCGCGACCATGACCTGGTGCCGGCCGGCTTCCGGCAGGCTGCCAACCCGACGCCCTCCAACGATCCCATTCCCGGCGAGAATCTCTTCGCCGATGCCTTCCCGACCCGAGGCTACCCGCTCCCGACCGTCGAGCCGCGCAGCGACAACCGGCTCGAGACGCTGATCGGCGGCGAGGTGCGCGCCTTCCGCATCGGCCTGGGCATGACGCTGGCCGAGCTGGCGACGGCGAGCGGCCTGTCCCTCGGCATGCTCTCCAAGATCGAGAACGGCGGCATCTCGCCGTCCCTCACCACGCTGCTCGCCCTGTCCAAGGCGCTCGGCGTGACCATGGGCGCCTTCTTCGTCCGCTACGACGAGGAGCGCCACCCCGATTGCGGGCGCCTGCCGTGACGACGAGGCGGCCGGGGCAGGCAGGCGTCCCGTCGCCGGCGCGGCGCGTCGCGGGCTGACACGCATGGATCTGCTGGCCGGCATGGAGATCTTCGTGCGCGTCGTCGAGACGGGCAGCTTCACGCAGGCCGCGCGCGACCTGAACCTGACCCAGCCGACCGTCACCCGCAGCATCGCGCTCACCGAGGAGCACCTCAAGGCCCGCCTGCTCAACCGCACCACGCGCCGCGTCACCGTGAGCGAGATCGGCGCGCTCTATTACGAGCGCTGCAAGGCGATCCTGCGCGAGGTCGAAGCGGCCCGCGAGGACGTGCAGCTCAAGCGCGGCGAGGTCGAGGGCACGGTGCGGGTCGGCACCTCGGTGGCCTTCGGCCGGCGCGTCGTCGCCCCGCTGCTGATCGCCTTCATGCGCCGGCATCCGAAGGTGCGGATCGAGCTGGCGTGCGAGGACCGCTATGTCGACCTGGTGGCGGAGGGGATCGACCTCGCCCTGCGCGTCGGCCGCCTGGCCGATTCGACCTACGGCGCCCGCCATCTCGGCCACAACCCCTGGATGATGGTGGCTTCGGCCTCCTATATCGAGGCTCGCGGCGAGCCGCGGCGGCCGGAGGACATCGAGGCGCATGACTGCCTCGTCTACAGCAGCGTGCAGGGCGACGACCAGTGGCGCCTGGAGGAGCCCGGCGGCGGCCGGATCTGCGTGGCGCTGAAGGCCCGCATGCGCTCCAACAACCTGTCGGCGCTGCTGGCGGCCGTCCGCTCGGATCTCGGGCTTGCCATCCTGCCCAATTATGTGGCGATGCCGTCGGTGGCAGCCGGGGCGGTGCGCCGGGTAATGCCGGGCTACGCCCTGCCGGGCCAGGACATCCACGCCGTGTTCCCTTCGCCGAAGCTGGTGCCGCTCAAGGTGCGGCGGCTCATCGACTTCCTGAAGCGCCAGTTCGACGGCGAGTGGTGGCGCGAGCCGCCTCCCGCTGCGGCAGGCGCCATGGCCGCCGAGGACTGAGTTCGGCCCGGAACGGACGCGGATACCAGGGCGGACTGGTGCCGAGCGGCTTGCTTGAAAGCTTGATCGAGCCAAACCCGAGGAGTTTCTCGATGACGCGCTGCAGAAGGCCTTCGGCGGCGGCGTCCCAATCCTCGTCATTGTCGTCGAACAGGGTAAAGCCGGCCTTCTCGAAGCATGGTCAGGACGAGGCGATCCTGTTCGCCGCCTCGTCCTCGACCGTTAGCCTCGGACGAATGCGAGGATGTCCTTGTTGACAATATCCGCGTGGGTGGTTGCCATGCCGTGAGGCAACCCGTTGTAGATATTCAGCGTCGCTCTCTTCAGCAGCTTTGCCGACAATGGGGCACTGGCGCCGATCGGGACAACCTGGTCGTCATCGCCGTGCATGACGAGAGTCGGCGCTTCGATCGTCTTGAGATCCTCGGTGAAATCGGTTTCGGAAAAGGCCTTGATGCCGTCATGCTGCGCCTTGGCCGCGCCCATCATGCCCTGGCGCCACCAGTTCTGGACGAGGCTGGGATTCGCCTCGACCCCGTCTCGGTTGAACCCGTAGAACGGTCCCGCCGCGAGGTCGGTGTAGAACTTGCTGCGATCGGCCGCGAGGCTCGTCCGAAAGCCGTCGAAAACTTCGATCGGCAGGCCGCCGGGGTTCCGGACTGTCTTGACCATGATCGGCGGGACCGCACCGATGAGGACGAGCTTTGCGGTGCGTTTTCTGCCATGGCGGGCCACATAGCGTGTGGCCTCGCCCCCTCCGGTGGAGTGGCCGATATGGACGGCGTCGTGCAGGTCGAGATGCTCGACGACAGCCGCGGCGTCGGCGGCGTAATGGTCCATGTCATGGCCCTCGCTGGCTTGGCTGGAGCGGCCATGTCCGCGTCGGTCGTGAGCGACGACCCGGAAGCCCTGCGCCAGGAAAAAGAGTAGCTGGGCGTCCCAGTCGTCCGAACTGAGCGGCCAGCCATGGTGGAAGACAAGCGGCTGAGCCGATTTCGGGCCCCAGTCCTTATAGAAGATCTCGACGCCATCCCGGGTCGTGACGTAGTTCATGCGTTGGTTCCTTCTGCTGTTCTGGGAGGAAACGATGGTGGGGTGTGCGAAAGACTGGAACGGAAGCGTGCCAACCGCCGCCATGCCGGCACCGCCGCACAGGAGGTCTCGCCGGCTGAAATCGGTCGAGCTGGATGATGCTGTGTTCGACATCTGCGCCTCCAAGGCGCGGCTATGGAGTTGCGATCCGAAAACCTCGAGAGGGAGGATGACTGCGTATCTCTTGAGGTATCGACTTCGAGTTCGCAGCAATACTCAGGCGTCTGACGATTTTTCGAAGCTTGCCGAGCTTATAATCATTCCGCTGGCGATCAATATGACTCGAGGATATCTATTCTATGCCAATGTATAGGATGGATTGCCTTCGGCGTCGTTTGATTTCGACCGAGATCGTCCCAGATTCGGATCAACCAAATGGAGGTCGATATGGAAAGCTGTCGAACAAGGTCGCCGTGATCACCGGCGACAACAGCGGCATCGGCTTCGCCGCGGCGCGCATCGTCGTGACCGAAAGCGCGATGGTCTCGGTCGTGGGGGGCGCGAAGAAGCGGTCGACGAAAACGAACCCGTCACGATACTGGAGCCACGAACGATCGGGCTTGCGGGCGGCTCGCCGATCCCGCCACGCATGAACGCGTCACCACTCTCTTCCTCGGCCCGGTCGAAAGCGAATTCGCAACGGGCGTCAACCTTGCCGCCGACACAGGCCCGGCCCCTCCGCGCCGGAGACGCCGGCGGATCGTGCGCGGCGGCGGGATGGCCGCATCGCAGCGGTCGTCGCGGCTGGAGCGTCTCGCTCGTCTTGCGACGCAATGTCCAGCGCAAAGCGCGTTTTGGTGGAAACGCACTTTGCTCCAGCTCCTTGTTTCGGCGCGTCTTTGCGACTTGACGCGAGGCCGTCAAATCGCAAAACGCTGCTAAGCGGTGCTCGTCTGGCGCATTCCGACCGGCAGAGCCTCCCACGCCCGGATGAGCTCGCCGATGGAGGTGACTTCCATCTTCCGCATCAGGTTGCCCCTGTGCAGCTTGACCGTCACCTCGCTGATGCCGAGGTCGAAGGCGATCTGCTTGTTGAGGCGTCCCCGCGCCACCTCATGCATGATTTCGCGTTCCCGGGGTGTCAGCGTCTGCAGGCGCTCGACATAGCTCCTGATCTTCGCTGCTTCCGCCCTTCGTGCCGTATCCAGCCCGATCGCCGCGCTGACGGCGTCCAGAAGCGTTTGATCGCGGACCGGCTTCGTCAGGAAGTCCACCGCGCCGGCCTTCATGGCCTGGACGGTCATGGGGATGTCGCCATGCGCAGTCAGGAAGATGACCGGCTTGGGATTTCCGCTCGTCGTCAGATGGCGCTGGAGGTCGAGCCCGCTGGAGCCGGGCATGCGTACGTCGAGGATCAGGCATCCCGGCTTGTCGAGTGCGCTGGTCCCGAGCAGGGCTTGCGTCGAGCTGAACGAAACCGTCTCGAAGCCGGCCGACAGCAGCAATTCGGACAGCGCTTCCCGAACCGAGGCGTCGTCGTCGACGATGATGACGAGGGGGGGCTCCGCCTCGGCTTGGCGCTGTGCCGGGAGCGGCATCGATCTCCGCGAGAGTAAGCGATCAACGATCATGTTCACCTTCCCGATTTCTATTGATGCAAGGCTCTTGCGATCGCCGCGAGCAGGATCTGGCCATCGAAGGGCTTGCAGAAGAAGCCCTCCACGGCGCGTGCCCGGACCTGGTCGGCGATCTCGTGGCGCCCGGTGATGAGAAAGACCGGCAGGTCCGGGCGTTCCCCGTTCACGAGGTCGCGCAGCTCGAAGCCGTCCAACCCCGGCATGCCGATATCCGTGATGAGAAGATCCAATCCGGAGAAGCCGACCGCGGTCAATGTTGCCGCAGAAGGGAAGCTGCGCACCGCATATCCGGCCGACTCGAGCAGATCCTCGAGCGATTCGAGCAGTCTCGGATCGTCATCGACGACAGCCACGACATATTTATGCTTGCTCAAGCTCAGGTACCTCCCATCCGGCGCGAGTACCGGATCGGAATTTCCAGCCGCTCCGCAATTCGCACCAGGTCGGCGAACGATGACGCCGCCATTTTTTGCATGACGTTTCTTCTATGGATCTGAAGGGTGACTTCGCTGATGCCGAGCTCGGCGGCTGCCTGCTTGTTGAGGAGCCCGCTCACCACCAGAGGCAGGACTTCACGCTCGCGCGGAGATAACTCCCGATAACGCTGTCTCAGCAGCGCAAGCTCCGCCCGCTTCGCCCTGGTGACCCGATCCTGCGCGATCGCCGAGCGGATCGCCCCCAGAAGCGCCGTGTCGCTGAACGGCTTGGTCAGGAAATCGACGGCGCCATGCTTGATGGCGCGCACCGATGAAGGAATGTCGCCATGCCCGGTAATGAACACGATCGGCGGATAGTCTGCGTGCGCGATCTGCCGTTGCAGATCGAGGCCGTTGATGTCGGGAAGCTCGACATCGAGGATCAGGCAGGCCGGGAGGTCGGGCTTGTTCGAGCCGATATACTCACCAGCCGACTTGAACAGGGCGGATCGGACCCCGTTTGCCGCCAGCAGCTCGCCTAGGGCCTCCCCGAGAGCGTCGTCGTCGTCGACGACGAACACGATGGCGTCGTCAACGGTCATGATCCGCCTTCACTTCGACAGGCAGGGTGAAGATGAACGTCGACCCGCTGGGCTGGTTGTTCTCGGCCCACAGACGCCCACCATGGGATTCGATGATGGTTCGCGATATCGCCAGCCCCATGCCCATGCCATTGGATTTGGTCGAGAAGAAGGGCTCGAATATCTTTTCCGGGGCGCCAATACCCTCGCCCGTGTCCCGGACTTCGGTCCGGATCAGGTCGTCGGCGCGCGTGGACCTGACGTGAAGCGCCCCAGGCTGTGCAGGCGCCATCGCCTCCATGCCGTTGCGGATCAGGTTGACGAGAACCTGCTGGATCTGGATGCGGTCCAGGGCCAGCGGCGGAAGCCCTGCCTCGACATCGATCTCGATACGGATGCGGCGCCGGGTCGCTTCTTCCAGCATCAGATCCCGGGCCTCATGGAGAATGGTGTCGAGCTGGCAGAGGCTTCGCGCTTCGACCGTCTGCCGGAACAGGGCACGGACCCTGCCGACGACGTCGGCCGCGGAGTTTGCGTCGCGGATGATGCGCTCGACGGTCCTCTGCGCCCGCTCCAGATTGGGCGGGTCCGAGGTGAGCCAGCGTTGGCACGCATGGGAATTGGCGACCACGGCGGCGAGCGGCTGGTTGACCTCGTGGGCGATCGAGGCGGAGAGCTCCGCCAGGCTCGCGGCCTGTGCTGCACGCGCCAGGCGCTCCTGCGTCAATGTCAGCGCTTCCTGCGCACGCACCTGATCTTCGATCTCGAAGCAGATGCCGTTCCACTGAACGATCCTTCCTTCGACGTTCCGCATCGCCGCGGTTCGCGTCTCAACCCAGCGAAATTCGCCGTCCGCCCGTCGGAGGCGGTGCTTCATCGCATAGGGGGAACCCGTCGCCAGCGAGAGCCCATATTTCTCTCTGACATCGGGGAAATCGTCGGGATGGATGATCGCCTCGAGAGTGCCGGCCAGGCGTGTCCTGCCCTCCTCATCCTTGTCCCCGAGCCCGAAGCCGAGAAATTCCCGCAGCTTCTCGCTGCGATAGATGGGCTCTCCGTTCGGCGCGGCGCAGTAGATGAGGGCAGGCAGGGTCTCGACCAGCTGACGCAGCGAACGTTCGCTCTCCCTGAGCGCCTCCTCGCCCCGCAGCTGATCGTCGATGTCGTGGGATAGTCCATGCCACTGGATGATGCTGCCGTGTTCGTCGCGGAGCGGCTCCGCGCGCCCATCCATCCAGCGATAGACGCCGTCATGACGGCGCAGGCGATAGCGCATCGAGAAAGGTTGGCCGGTGAGAAGGCAATGCTTGAGCTCGGCCCACAAACGGACGGCGTCGTCCGGATGGATGGCGGCATTCAGGGCGGCGACATATTGCTCCGTCCGGGGCGTTTCGAGGCTGCTTTCGTTGAGGCCCAGGAAGTCGATGAAACGGCGATTGAAGAAATTCGGCTCGCCGGCCGGCGTCAGACGCCAGATATGGCTCGGCACCAGATCGACGAGGCGCGTCAGCTCCTGCTTGCGCAAATGCAGTTCCGTCTGCGTGGTGATCAGGTCGTGGATATCGACGGATACGCCATACCAGCGAACGATCCTGCCCGTTTCGTCGCGCAAGGCCTCCGCACGTGTTTCAGTCCAGCGATACGTGCCGTCGGCGCGATGCTGAAGATATTTGATGTTGTACGGCATGCCCGTCGCGACGGACTTGCTGAATGTCTGCTCCGCCAGATCCAGAAAATTGGGATGAATCATCTTCTTCAACGATAGAGATCCGTCTGGCGCCATGACGGTCTCGAGCGTGGCGCCGGTTACCTCCATCATCCGCTTGTTGAGATAAGCGGGGTGGCCTTCCGCCGTCATGCTCCAGATCATGGCAGGGACCGTGTCGATCAGCTGCTCGAGGTGCTGCTCCCTTGCCCGCAGGGCGGCCTCGGTCTTCTTGTAGACGTCGATGTCGATCGATGTGCCGAACCAGCCCGTGATGCGGCCTTCGCCATCCCGTGTCGGCCGCGCCGAGATGCGGTGCCAGACATAGTGGCCCGTCGCCCGCAGCATCCGGTATTCGATGTTCCACGGCTCGCCCGTCTTCAGGCAATGACGCAGGGTCGAGGCGGCCCTGTCGACATCGTCCGGATGGACGCCGCGCATCCAGCCGGCTTCGCCGCCGTCGATGAACTCACGCTCGCCCAGGCGGCGATTGAGATCCTCCAGGGCCATGTCGATCGCGACCTGAGCGGCCGGCGTGACATAGGTGAACTTCCCCATCGCGTCGAAGGCCCAGGCCTTCCCGTGCAGGCTTTCGATCACCTTGGCCGCCTTTACGGCTTCTACGGTCGTTCCAAGGGATTCCGCGACGGTCCAGCGGTCGCCCGGGCCGGAAACCATCGCGTCGACATCGACGCTCACGCCGTAGCCCGGCTCGGCGCGCAGTTCGGTCCAGCGATAACTGCCGTCCGGCTGGCGCAGCCGATAGCTCGTCACTTGCGGCACGCCCGTCCAGAACGCGTAGGCTGCGGCCTGTGCGATCGCGGGCCGGTCATCCGGATGGACGGCGCCTTGGGCGGCGCCGTCCGGAGCGGCGCCGAACCCGTCCGGGGGACCAGGCGCCTGCCGAGGCGCGGTTCCGAGCCGGCTGCTTCGAGGGGATGGGGCGGGGACAAGGAGCAGGCCGATACACACGGCCACCGGGACAAGTGCTGCGAGCGCAAGTGCGGCTTCCCGTATGGCGCCGGGATAGAGCAGGGCGGCGAAGGCCGACCCGACGAAGGCGATCAGCAGCCCGACCCAGAGCGCCAGGAGCGCATATCCCCGGGCGTAAAGGAAGAGAGCGCCGACCGGCGCCAGGACGCCGAAGGGAGTGCCGGCCACCCAGCATGCCGCGAGGCCGACGACCAGCGTGACGAACATCAGGGCCGGCGGCGTTCGACGAAGCGCTGCTATCATGATCTGCTGCTCCTTTCGGAGACGGGATGCCTGGAAACCGTCACAGCTTCATCTAGCACCAGCCCTCGAAGACCCGACTGGCAAATTCACCTTGAAACTAGCGCCGGGACGCTGCAGCCGCACTTATGGAAATCCATGACTTGCAGGGAGACCGGCCGGCAGGGCGTCGGAGCGTGCAGTCGTCTCTCCGGACCTTCGAGGCCGGGTCATGCCGGTCCATGCCGATGTTCCGGGGGGATCCGAGCCGCACGGGGCGAGCCGCGTCAGCATCCGGGCGAAATGCCGCCGTGGGTTGTCATCGGCACCGGAAGCGAGGCCTAGGCGGGCGCGGCCAGCGAAAGGCCGCCTGCTTCGCACCGATCATGGATGAGGTCGATGATCTCGTTCCTGGCGGACGTCCCTGCGGCGAGGCTCGCGACACGGAACTGCAGCTCCACTTCGACTGCCGTCGCGTCGATGGCTTTCAGGGCAACGGCCGGCGGCGGATCCTTTACGAGGCGGGTACTGGCTTCCAGCACGGACCGCATGGCCTCCTCCACAATGCGTGGCCTTTGTCCGGCGGCAAAGCGCACGCTCAACGTGATCAGATGCGACTCATCGGGGCGGCTCAAACTGGTCAGGCTCTGCTTTGCCAGCATGCTGTTCGGCAGCACGACGATGTTGTTCAACCCGGTCAGCAGGTTGGTGGAGCGCCAGTTGGTTTCGGTGACGCGCCCCGCGGTGCCGTCGCTCAACTGCACCCAGTCGCCGATGGCATAGGCCTTGCCGAGCGTCAGCGCTATGCCGGAAAAGACGTCGCCGAGCGTATTCTGCAACGCCAGGCCCAGGATGAGCGCGACGACACCCGAGGTCGTCACCAAGGTGGCGACCGGCAGGCCGAAGACCAACCCCATGACCGACAACGCCACGCCGAGATAGATGGCGGCAACCGCCATATCCAGGATGAGATGCGCTTCCCGCGGCTTGCGATTGAGCCTGACATAGATGTGGATAAAGCCGATGATCGTCCAGGCGAGATGGGTCCACCAGAGAATCCTGGCCGATTTGGAGAGCAGCGTGGTCAAGCCCTCGGTATAGACGTCATCGGACTGATGCGGAGTAATCCCTCCCATGTAGAGCACGAGGCTCATGCCGGCGAAGAACAGGATCTGGACGATCAGGCGGCCTGTCGGGCGGCTGCAGCCCTGAACGTGCCACACGGCGATACCGGCAATTCCCAGGATGTTGATCAGAACAAGAGGGACAAAGTGGTCATCGCCGAACATGGGAGGAGATCTCGATAACGATTGCTTGTGTCGAAGAACGGCAACGCGCCCGGAGCGGCCCCGCTCACTTACTTCTCGAGCGGGAACGTCAGTTCCTGCTGGGCGGTATCGACCACGAAGACGGCGAGCAGTTTTGCCGGATGAGCCTTGCTGGCATTTTCGCTGACGCCGTGGCGGTCGCCGGGGAGCTCCGAAAAGCTTTCGCCGGCTTTATAGACCTTGACGGGGCCATCATTGACCTGGCTGCGGATCGCCCCTTCGAGCACGGTCGCATAGATGAAGGCCGATGCCGGATGCGTGTGGCCCTCCGAGAAGCCGCCCGGAGCATACTCGACGAGAACGCCCCTCATGCTCTTGCCCGGGACGTTCGGCAGCTTGTGGTCATAGACTAGTGTAACCTTTGCGCCTTCGCCGCCGCCGGGCGTGTCATGCGCAAGAGCTGAAGCTGACAGGAGGGGCGTCAACGCGACAGCACACGCCAATGACTTGAACATGTCTATCGTCCTTTCATGATTTAAGCTGATGAACCGTCGTGAAGACGGCTCAACCGCGAGCCTTTATTTTCGGCTTGCCGTCGCGAGCCAACGATCGAAATCAATGCGGCCGATGCGAGGGCTGTTGTCGGAGACGAGCGAACCGTCTTCCAGCTTGGTCCCGAAATACCGGGCCTCCGGATCCGCGACGACGGTACGAGGATCTCCGATCGCCTTGAGGTAACGCGCGACGAAATCGCAGAGGCGTGCCCGTTCGGGGCCGGAGATTTCGACGATGCCATTGGCCGGTTCGGCCAGAGCGGCCTCCGCCACGAAATCGGCGACGTCGTCGGACGCGATCGGCTGCAGATAGCCCGTCGACAGGTGGGTCGTGCCGCCGACCGTTCCCGCCTGGGCGATGCCGCCGAGGAATTCCAGGAACTGCGTCGACCGCACGATCGTATAGGGAATGCCGGCTTCCCGGATGATCGTTTCCTGCGCAACCTTGGCGCGAAGATAGCCGCTGCCCGGCAGCCGATCGGTGCCGACGATGGAGAGCGCGACATGGTGTTTCACGCCGGCCTTCTTCTCCGCCGCCATCAGGTTCCTGCCCGATGTCTGGAAGAATTCGAGCACGGCCTTGTCCTCGAAGGAGGGCGAGTTCGCGAGGTCGATCACCACCTCGCTGTCCTTGAGCACCTCTGCCAGGCCTTCGCCGGTGATCGTATTGACGCCGGTATTCGGGGCGGCGGCGGCGACCTCATGCCCCTTCCGGCGCAGGCGCTCCGTGGTCTTGGAGCCGATCAGGCCGGTTCCGCCGATAATCACGATTTTCATCAGATGTCTCCGTTCGCAGCCAGCCAGCCGGCGCGCCGTTCGATAGGTCTGTGGACGAACGTCCCGCCGGGGCCGGCTTTGTGAGCCGAACCGGACGCGGCCCAGAGGGCGCGTCCGGGATCGGCCCTGGCCAATAAGGGTTCAGTAGTCCCAGAAAGCCGGGACCCATCGGAAGGCGTCGCCGTCGACGGCCACCCGGCCGACGGACGGGAACGGCAAGTGGGTGGCCACCAGCTGTTCGCCGGTCGCCGCGAGCTCCGTCAAAAGACGGATCCGAACGCGGGCCGCTTCCTCGGGGTCGTGCTCGAAGCCGTTGTACCAGTCGGGGTGGTCGAACCCGACCGTGAAGACGGCGTCCCCGGCGAAGGTCAGCCGGTCGCCGCCGGATGCCAATCGGACCACGCTATGCCCGGGCGTATGGCCGCCAGTGCGATGGACAACCACGCCCGGCGCGACCTCGTGTTCTTCGTCGAACAGGCGCAGCTGGCTCCGATATTCCTGCGCGAACCGCTTTGCGGCCGCCCGAAGCGCGTCCGGGAATCCCGCGGGCATGTTGACATGCGTGAAGTCGGGCGCTTCCCAGAACTTGACCTCGGCGGCAGCCACATGGATCCGCAGGTCCGGGCGCAGCCGGTCTTTCACTCCCTCGACGAGCAACCCGCCGACATGGTCCATGTGCATGTGGGTCAGCACCACGTCAGTGACGGACGCCAGATCGATGCCGGCGGCCTGCAGTCGCTTGATCAACTGCCCGGCCCGCGGCAAGTTCAGGTCGGGATCCAGGCCCAGCCCGGCGTCGATGAGGATCGTCTGACCGCCGCTGCGCACCACGACCACGTTCAGCGACCAGTCGAAAGCGTCCGGCGGCAGGAACATGTCGTTCAGCCAGGCCGCTCGCACGGCGGGATCGGCATTGTGTCCCAGCATCTTGGTCGGAAGCGGCAGCACCCCGTCGCTGATGACCAGCACGTCAATCTCGCCAACCCGTACCGCATAGCGCGACGGAACCAGTTCTTCGGGCCCCGTCCTGCCGGGGCGTGAGGCGATGTCCAGGCTCATGTTTGTCTCCTACTGACCACCGTTCTACGCACGGTATCGCCGACGTTAAGTCGAGGTGCTTTCGCGGTCGATTGGGCCGAGGGATAGAGTGATCTATACTATGTGATAGGGTCCGGATAATCAGTTTCGTGGGCACCTATTATTGGATCGGCCCTTGTCATGGTTCTCGCGGGAACAGTTTTGAATGGCGGCCGTCGGGCCGCGGGCTTCGGGCGTAAAAAGCGGCAGCAATCGGCCGGGGGCATTTCGGAGGCGCTGCAAAAATCCTCCGCCGATGCCGCCAGGCCCGGCTGATCTGCCCGAGGTAGGATTCCGTCGGAATGTTGGTGGCGCCTGCCCGATCAGGCGTGACAAGGCCGGTCACGCCGCCGCCCAAAAGGGCAACGCGCTTCGGCGGGAAGGCGCCGGCGGCCTCACAGGACCTCTCGTCCGCCCCGGTTCCTGGCGACGCCGCGGGTGGGATCGGGCGCACCGACAGGCTTTCGGCGCAGGGCGCTACCCTTGCCAGCCAATCTGTTGCATGGTACGCATGTAGATACGATATCCATATAATGGATAGTGAGTTGAGATGCTTTCCTCGGCGCAAGCGCATTTCGACCCCGCCTCTTCGCCTGCCCCGGCGAAGACGATCCTCCGGATTTCCAGGCTTTCGGTTGCTTACGGATCGGTTGAAGCGGTGCGTGCCGTGGACATGGAGATCGCGCAGGGCGAGACGATCGTGCTGCTCGGGGCGAATGGAGCCGGCAAATCGAGTACGCTGAATGCGATCGTCGGCCTGGCTCCGCGTTCGGGCGGCTCGATCGTCTTCAACGGCGCGGACATCGCGCAGGAGAGCACCGAAACAATCGTCCGGCGCGGTATCGCCCTGGTGCCCGAAGGCCGCCGCCTGTTCGGCAACATGACGGTCCGCGAAAACCTGCGGCTCGGCGCGGCGGCGCTCGGCTGGGCCGAGTTCGAGCGCGAACGGCTGCGGCTGGAGGAGATGTTTCCGATCATCCACACCCGCGCCCACGAGCAGGCGGGCCTCCTGTCCGGCGGCGAGCAGCAGCAGGTGGCGATCGCGCGGGCGCTGCTGGCCCGGCCGCAGCTTCTGCTGCTCGACGAGCCTTCCCTCGGTCTCGCGCCGATCATGGTCAACCGGATCTTCGAGATCATCGCGGCGCTGAAGGCGCGCAAGGTGACGATCCTGCTGGTCGAGCAGAACGCCGACCGGGCGCTGAAGATCGCCGACCGGGCCTATGTCCTGGCGAGCGGCAGCGTCGAGCTGTCGGGCGCCGCCGGCGACATCGCCGGCAGCGCCATCGAAAGCGCCTATCTCGGACATTAGGGCACTAGGACACGGCGATGCAGCTTGCGTTCCAGCAGATCATCAACGCGCTGTCCCTGGGATCGATCTATGCGCTGGTGGCGCTGGGCGTGGCGATCCTGTTCGGGATCCTGCGCCTGGCCAACTTCGCGCATGGCGAGCTTATGACGGTGGCGGGCTACACCCTGTTCGCGACGCTGTCGGCGGGCATGCATTGGATCATCTCGGCCATTGCCGCGGTGATGGCGGCCGTCGCGGCGGCGCTGCTGCTCGAGCGCGTCGCCTATCGCCGCCTGCGCAACGCCCAGCCGATGACGCTGCTGATGACGTCCTTCGCGGTGTCGGTGGCGCTGCAGAGCCTGTTCCTCCTGGTGTTCGGCGCGCGGCCCAAGGGCATCGAGCTGCCGCTCTTCGTCGACGCCACCCTGCAGATCGGCACGCTGCGCGTGCAGTGGCTGGACGTCGCGATCATCCTGATCACCGGCCTGATCGTCGTCGGCCTGACGCTGTTCCTGCGCAGGACGGTGATCGGCCTGGCGCTGCGCTCCGCCGCCGACGATTTCCACACCACGCGGCTGATGGGCATCAGGGCCAACGCGCTCTTCGTCGGCGCCTTCGCGCTGTCGGGCGCCTTGGCCGGCATCGCCGCGCTCTTCTACTTCGCGACGGTGCCCAACGTCGTGCCCTCCTCCGGCTTCGGGCCGATGATGAAGGGCTTCATCGCCTGCGTCATCGGCGGCCTCGGCAGCCTGCCGGCGGCGGTGGTCGGCGGCTTCCTGCTCGCTTTCCTGGAAGTGGGGTCCAACGCGCTCCTGTCGGACAGCTTCAGCCCCTATCTCGACGCGATCGTCTTCGGCATCACCATCATCATCCTGCGCTGGCGCTCGGGCGGGCTCTTCGGCGTGCGGCAGGTCGAGGAGCAGCGGGTATGAGCCGGCCTGACACCAAGTGGTGGGCGCAGTCGCTGCAGGGCTCCGCCCTGATCCTGGTCCTCGCCGGCGCGGCGATCGGCCTCGTCCTCCTGGTCGGCTCGTCGACCGATGAACGCATCCTCACCGTCTTCCTGATCAACGCGACCGCCGCGGTGGCGCTGCAGAGCTATGCCGGGAACTCCGGCGTGATCTCCTTCGGCCATGTCGGGTTCATGGCGCTCGGAGCCTACGGCTCCGCCCTGTTCACCGCCGACCCGGCGATCAAGGCGGCGGCTATCCCGAACGCGCCGGCCTTCATCCTGAACGCCGAACTGCCGTTCCTGCCCGCCATGCTCATCGGCGCCGGCGTGGCCACGGTCGTCGCGGCGATCATCGGCCGCGTCATGGTCAGGCTCAGCGGGGCGGCCGGCGCCGTGGCGACGCTGGGCTTCATGGTCATCGTCTTCACGGTGCTGTCGAATGCGGAGGATCTGACGCGCGGGTCGAAGGCCTTCAGCGGCATCCCGGCCTATACGACGCTGGGCTGGTGCGTCGGCGTCTTCGCCCTCGTCCTGGGCGCGGCGCGCCTGCTCCGGGACTCCGACATCGGCCTAGGCCTGCGGGCCAGCAGCCAGGACCATATCGCGGCGAAGGCATCGGGCGTCGACATCATCAACGCCCGCTACGTGATGTGGCTGTTCAGCGCCGCCGGCTCTGCGGTCGCCGGGGCGCTCTATGCCCATTACATCGGCGCCATCCTGCCCAAGGCCTTCCACTTCGAGCTCACGTTCCTCCTCGTGACCATGGTCATCGTCGGCGGAAGCTCGATGACCGGAGCCGTCGCCGGAACCGCGCTCATCACCGTCCTCGCCGAGGGCTTGCGGCGCCTGGAGAACGGCTTCTCGATCGGGCCGTTCAATCTCAGCGAAGCGCCCGGCCTGACCACCGCGGTGCTGGCGCTGCTCATCGTCTTCACCTTGACGGTCAGGCCGCAGGGCCTGCTCGGGCGCTGGGAGATCGAGGATCTGCTGCGGACATGGCTGACGCGGGCGCAGTCCGCCGGCACGTCCCCGGCGATCCGGCCGAACGACGTTCCGGGCTCCGCCAAGTCCTAGGGGAGCCCAGGACGGCAAAAACCAGAAAAGAGGGGAAACGAAAATGATCGACACGTCGAAACAGCGCCACAGAGCGCAGCTGCTCTCGGTCGCGATGATCCTGGGCCTGCCGGCCGGCGCCGGTGCCGCCGGCCTCGAAGCCGGCACCAGCTACAAGATCGGCTGGGCGTCCGACAAATCGAACTACCTGTCCTTCGTCGACGAGCCGCTGGCGAAGGGCATGGACGTCGCCATCGACGAGATCAACGCCAAGGGCGGCATTGCCGGCAAGGTGAAGATCGTGCTCGACCGGCGCGATATGAAGTCCGATCCGATGCTCGGCGCCACCGTCGTCCAGGAACTGATCAATGACGGCGCCGATTTCATCGTCACGACCTGCGACACCGACGTGTCGCTGCCCGGCGCCCAGATGGCGGCCAAGGCCTCCAAGCCGGTGATCAGCAGCTGCGGCGCCGACGCGGCCGGGCCGAGCCAGGTGCCCGAGGGCTTCGGCTTCCTGAACGTGCCGGGCACGCAGACCCAGGGCGCCTTCCTGGCCGAGCATGCGGCCAAGCAGGGATACAAGAAGGCCTTCACGCTGAAATCCAAGAGCGAGGGCTATACTCACACCCTGGCCGCGGCGTTCGAGCAGCGCTTCCGCGAGCTCGGCGGCGAGATCGTCGGCGAGGCCTCCTACACGCTCGGGGACAGCAGCTACCGCGTGACCGCCGCCAAGATGGTCAACAGCGACGCCGACGTCATCATGTCCAACACCTTCCCGCCGGATACGACCGGCTTCCTGAAGGACCTCGACCGCCTCGGCAACACCAAGCCGATCCTGCTGGTCGACGGCAACGACACGCCGGTGATCTTCGAGGCCGGCAAGCAGCTCGCGCTGTCCGTCATGTCCACCTATGGCGGCAACCGCACGCCCGGCTCGACCTTCGAAAAGTTCGAGGCCGAGTACCGGACCAAGTTCGGCTCGGACCCCGAATCCCTGCAGACGGCGCTCGGCTACGACCTGGTCGTGAGCGTCGCCGCCGCCGTCGAGGCGGCGAACAGCACGGACGGCAAGGCGGTGCGCGACGCGCTCGACGCCATCGAGAACGTGCAGGGCGCCACCGGGCCGATCACCTTCAAGAACAGCCCGATCGGCCGCGGCATTCCGAAGAAGGACTATGCGCTGGTCAAGTTCGACCTGGAGAAGCGCAAGTTCCTGACCGACTCCGTCGGCTTCCCGGAAAAGTTCCCGGCGGTGAAGTGACGGGCCCGGCGGCTTCCTCATCGGGATCGGGGGCGGACCATGCATCTTGAAGCAAGCGGCGTCGTCATGAAGTTCAAGGGCGTGACCGCCCTGGCCGGGGTCGACATCGATATCGCCAAGGGCGAGATCGTCGGCCTCATCGGCCCGAACGGCTCGGGGAAGACGACGCTTCTCAACGTCATATCCGGCGTGTTCGTGCCGAGCGGCGGGCGCTTTCGCATGGGCGAACGGACCTGGTCGAGCGTGTCGCTGCGCGACGCGGCCCGCCTGGGCATCCGGCGCACCTTCCAGAACATCCGCCTGTTCCCGGCCTTCACGGTGCTGGAGACGGTCGAGGTGGCGGCCGCCTGCCTCGACCGCGGCAACCGCCGCGAGAATGCCTGGCGCGCGCTCGAGGAGCTGAGCTTCACCCAGCATCACGGGCGCATCGCCTCGGAACTTTCCTACGGCATGCAGCGCCGCCTGGAGATCGCCCGCGCCATCGCCGGGAAGCTGGAGTTCCTGCTGATCGACGAGCCGACCGCCGGCCTCAACCACGCCGAGTCGCGGGAACTGGTCGGGGTCATCCAGGGCATCCGCGAGCGCAGGGGCTGCGGGGTCGTGATCATCGACCACGACCTCAACGTGATCATGAATGTCTGCGACCGGGTGGTCGTCCTGGCCGAGGGACGGGTCATCGCGTCCGGCACGCCGAAGGAGGTGCGCCACAACCCGCTCGTCATCAATGCCTATCTCGGCTCATAGACTGGAGACATCGCCGTGACCGACACGCCCGGGGCCATCAGCCTGGATTCCTGCGATATCCTGATCACCGGCGCGCGGCTGCTCGACCGCCCCGGCGCCTGCGACATCGCCATCGCGAACGGCCGGATCGCGGCCATCCACGACAGGATCAGGACGTCGGCTGCGCGGGAGATCGACGCGGGCGGCGGGCTCGTGACGACCAGCTTCGTCGACCCCCATTTCCATTTGGACAAGGTCCTGTCGCGCGACTATGTCGGCGCCACCTCCTATGGCGAGGCCTTCGCCCGCGCCCGTGAGGCCAAGGCGCAGTTCACGGTCGCCGATGTCGAGGCCCGCG
This sequence comes from Labrys sp. Lb11, assembly GCF_057554225.1. Lineage (NCBI taxonomy): Bacteria > Pseudomonadati > Pseudomonadota > Alphaproteobacteria > Hyphomicrobiales > Xanthobacteraceae > Labrys > Labrys sp. Lb11. Next base: position 245,663 of record NZ_BAAJOT010000002.1, on the reverse strand, counting down.
TCTGCGCCGCGCTGGATCTGGCGGTGGCGCAGGGGCTCGGCTGCATCCGCTCGCAGGTCGACGTGGATTTCGCGACCCGGCTCATCTCGCTCGAGGGGGTGATGCGGGCGCGCGAGCGCTTCGCCGGCCTGATCGACGTCGAGATCGTGGCCTTTCCGCAGGAGGGCATCGTCACCGATCCGGCGGCGCCGGATCTGCTGCGCGAGGCGCTGCGCATGGGCATCAAGCTGGTCGGCGGCCTGCCGGAATTCGAGCGGACGGTGGAGGACCAGCGCACCCACATCGCAACGATCCTCGACATCGCCGAGGCGTTCGACGCCAAGGTCGACATGCACTGCGACTATACCGACCTGCCGCAGTTCAAGACCCTTGAGATGCTGGCGGACATGACGCTGGAGCGCGGCCTCCAGGGCCGGGTGGCGGCCGACCATTGCTGCGCGCTCGCCGTCTATCCCGACGACGAGGCCGCGCGCGTGATCGACAAGGTCCGGCAGGCGCAGATCGACGTGATCATCCTGCCGATCGCCAACCTGCAGATGCTGGGCGGCAACGGCGTCACCCCGGTCAACCGCGGATCCTCGCGCGCCAAGGAACTCCTGAACGCCGGCGTCAACGTCTGTGCCGGAGCCGACAACATGTACGACATCTGGTTCCGCTTCAACCGGATGGATCCGGTCGACACCGCCTACATGACCTGCCTCAGCACCGGCATGCGAACCGACGCGGAGGTGCGCGAGGCCTTCGAGATGACGACGTCGCGGCCGGCGCGCCTGATCGGCATTGAGGGCTACGGCGTCGCGGCCGGCGCCCGCGCCGACCTCGTCGTGCATTCGGCGGCGAACCTGGTCGACATGTTCCGCAACGTGCCGGGCCGGCGCATCCACATCAAGAACGGCGCCGTGGCCGGCGGCGTCGAGGGCAGGGCCTGGTCCGCGCGCTGACGCCAAGGAGGACGGACGGCCGCATTCCCCGCTCGCAGGGCCCGAGGCGGGGCGTCAGCCTCCACGATGAGACAAGGGCCCGTTCCCACGGTCGCGGGAACGGGTTTTTGCGCTCCGGCCCTTAAGCGGACGGTTCCTGCGCCGGCGCGGCCACCGTGTGATCGGCCATGATCTCCAGGGCCCGGACGATGGCGGAATGGTCCCAGGCCTCGCCGCCATGGGCGACGCAGGTGTTGAACAGCTCTTGCGCCGTCGCCGTGTTGGGCAGGGGCATGCCGAGGGCGCGGGCGCTCGACAGGGCGAGGTTCAGGTCCTTCTGGTGCAGGGCGATGCGAAAGCCCGGATCGAAGGTGCGCTTGATCATCCGCTCGCCATGCAGCTCCAGGATGCGCGAGGTGGCGAGGCCTCCCATCAGCGCCTGGCGAACCTTGACGGGATCGGCGCCGGCGCGCGAGGCGAACAGCAGCCCTTCGGCCACGGCTTCGATGGTGAGGGCGACGATGATCTGGTTGGCGACCTTGGTGGTCTGGCCGTCGCCGTTGCAGCCGACCAGGGTGATGTTCCTGCCCATCAGGGCGAACACCGGCTTCGCCCGCTCGAAGGCCGCCTGCGGCCCGCCGACCATGATCGAGAGCGTGGCGGCCTTGGCACCGGCATCGCCGCCGGAGACCGGAGCGTCGAGGTAGTCGCAGCCCAGCGCGTTGATGCGGGCGGCGAAGTCCTTGGTCGCCACCGGCGAGATCGAGCTCATGTCGACGACGACCTTGCCGGCCGAGAGGCCCTTGGCGACGCCGTTGTCGCCGAACAGCGCGGCTTCCACGTCCGGCGTGTCCGGCACCATGGTGATGATCAGCTCGGCCTGCCGGGCGGCCTCAGCCGGGCTCGCGCAGGCGATGCCGCCGGCTGCGACCAGGCTGTCGGGCACGCGCGAACGGGTCGCGAGATAGAGCTGATGCCCGCCCGCGATCAGGTGGCCGGCCATGGGCGTGCCCATGATGCCGAGGCCGACGAAGCCGATCTTCATGCCTCTTCACTCCTCTGTTGCGCACGGCTTGGCGCGCCGGGCCAGCATAGCCGGCCCGCTGCTGCGGGTCGAACCGGTCGGCCGTCAATCCGCGAGCAGCGCCAGCGGTGCGTCGGCCGGCTCCTGCGCGGGCAGCTCGAACTCGACGATCTCGTCGATCTCCGGGCCCATGGCGATGTTGGTGACGCGCTCGAGCATGATCTCGACCACCACCGGCACCCTGAACTCCTTCATCCAGGCCCGGGCCTGCTCGATGGCGCCGACGATCTCGCCGGGCTGCGTCACCCGGATCGCCTTGCAGCCGAGCCCCTGGGCGACGGCGACATGGTCGACGCCATAGCCCTGCAGACCGGGGGCGTTGACGTTGTCGAAGGAGAGCTGGACGCAGTAATCCATCTCGAAGCTGCGCTGGGCCTGGCGGATCAGGCCGAGATAGGCGTTGTTCAGGAGGATCTGCAGGTAAGGCAGGTTGAACTGGGCGCCGACGGCCAGTTCTTCCATCAGGAACTGGAAGTCGTAGTCGCCGGCGACGCCGACGATCTCGCGCCCGGGATCGGCGGCGCGCACGCCGAGCGCCGCAGGGACGGTCCAGCCGAGCGGGCCGGCCTGGCCGCAATTGATCCAGCTGCGCGGCTTGTAGACGTGCAGGAACTGGGCGGCGGCGATCTGCGACAGGCCGATGGTGGCGACATAGGTGACCTCGCGGCCGATGGCGCGGTTCATCTCCTCGTAGACGCGCTGCGGCTTGATCGGCACGTCGTCGAAATGGGTGCGGCGCAGCAGTTGGCGCCGCCGCTGCCGGCCGGCCTCGACCCAGGCGCCGTAGTCCTTCAGGCGGCCGGCCGCCTTCCATTCCGTCGCCACGGCGACGAACAGCTCCAGCGCCGCCGCCGCATCGGAGACGACGCCGTAATCGGGCATGAAGACGCGGCCGATCTGGGTCGGCTCGATGTCGACATGCACGAACTTGCGGCCCCTGGTGTAGGTGTCGATGCCGCCGGTGTGGCGGTTGGCCCAGCGATTGCCGATGCCGAGCACGAAATCGCTGTCGAGGAAGGTGGCGTTGCCGTAGCGGTGGCTGGTCTGCAGACCGACCATGCCGGCCATCAGCCGATGGTCGTCGGGAATGGCGCCCCAGCCCATCAGGGTCGGCACCACCGGCACGCCGAGGATCTCGGCGAACTCGACAAGCTTGTCCGAGGCGTCGGCGTTGATGATGCCGCCGCCGGCGACGATCAGCGGCCGTTCCGCCTCGCCCAGCATGGCGAGGGCCTTCTCCACCTGCGCCCGGCTGGCGCGGGGCTTGTAGACCGGCAGCGGCTCGTAGGTCTCGATGTCGAACTCGATCTCTGCCAGCTGGACGTCGATCGGCAGGTCGATCAGCACCGGGCCGGGCCGGCCCGAGCGCATGACGTGGAAGGCTTGCTGGAAGACCCGCGGCACCAGAGCCGGCTCGCGCACGGTCACCGCCCATTTGCAGACGGGGCGGGCGATCGCCTCGATGTCGACGGCCTGGAAATCCTCCTTGTGGAGGCGCGCGCGCGGCGCCTGGCCGGTGATGCAGAGGATCGGGATGGAGTCGGCCGAGGCCGAGTAGAGGCCGGTGATCATGTCGGTGCCGGCCGGGCCGGAGGTGCCGATGCACACACCGATATTGCCGGCCCTGGCGCGGGTGTAGCCCTCGGCCATGTGCGCCGCGCCCTCGACGTGACGGGCGAGGATATGGCGGATGGTGTTGCGCGGGCGCAGCGCCGCATAAAGCGGGTTGATGGCGGCGCCGGGAATGCCGAAGGCCGTGGTGATGCCTTCGCGTTCCATCACCAGAACGGCCGCCTGAGCGGCGGTCATGCGAGCCATGGCCGGTTCTCCCAAGAATGTCGGGATGGAAGTCTTGCCGGGTTCGCTGGCCGGTCCAAGGCGGCGGCCATCATAACACTTATTCGATCGGCGAATGAATCACGACGCCGGCTCCGGCGGGGGCCGCACAGCCGCGTCCCGCCGCCGGCCGCTTGGGGGAAGGCTCGCGGTCGCGTGCCCGCTTCAGCCCGCGCCGATGCCGAGGGTTGCCAGCATCATCGCCAGGATCACGGCCAGAGGCTTCCAGCCGAGGTCCCGGAAGGCCAGGCCGACGGCCGCCCCCAGCATCGCGACGGCCATCCAGAATCCAGCCACCACCCAGTGATGCTCGGTGCCGCCGATGGCGAGGCCGACCACGAGGCTAAGCACGAGCAATGCGACGACAAAGACGACGCGCACGACGCCGGCGAAGGTGCGCCGGTGCTCCTCCATGTCGGCAGAGGGAACGGGGTGAGAGATCTCGATCGACATCGCTGACCTCCTGTCGCGTCGAGGACCGACGCCTGACAGGAAGAACGCGATGGAGGCCCTTTGGTTGCGCCGGCCGGCCGAAATGCCGGCAGGGAGCCGGGGGGATTCTCGCCCGCTCAGATCAGCGAGTCGAAATCCATGCGCGGTCGCACCTTGGCGGCGAGCAGGTCGCGGATCTGCGCCGTGGCGAACTCGATCTGGTGCAGCGACAGCGCCGCGCCCAGGCACAGGCGCACGGCGTGGGGGGCGTGGTCCCGCTTCACCGCGAAGGCATCGGCGGTGATGACGCGGATCCCCTGCTTCAGGGCGGCGGAGGCGAAGGAATCCATGCGCCACTGCTCGGGCAGATGCACCCAGAGATGGTAGCAAGCCGGCGAAGCATCGCCGATATAGGCTTTGAGGATGTCGCGGACCACGCTCTGGCGCGACCGGGCCTGCTGGCGGTGCCAGTCGACCAGGCGCGCGGCCTGGCCGTTGCGGATCCAGAGCGCGGCGATCTCCGAGAGGAGGGGCGGGGACATCCAGTTCGCCATGCAGCTCAGCTCCGCCAGGGTGCGGCTGAGCTGCGGCGGCGCCGCCAGGAAGCCGATGCGCAGCCCCGGCGCCATGCTCTTGGAGGCGCTGGAGATGTAGACGGTCCGGTCGGGGACGTGGGCGGCGATCGGCTGCGGGCGCTCGTCGGTGAGGAAGCCGTAGACGTCGTCCTCGATCACCCAGATGTCGTAGTCCCTGGCCACGGCGGCGATCTCGCGCGCCCGTTCGTCCGGCATGGTGACGGTGGTCGGGTTCTGCAGCACCGGCATGCAGTAGAGCGCCTTCGGCCGCCGGGTCTCGCAGATCTCGCGCAGGGCCGCGGGGTCGAGGCCATGGGCGTCCATCGGCACGCCGACGAGCTGCAGGCCGAGCTGATGGGCGATCGCCTTGATGCCGGGATAGGTCAGGTGCTCGGTGGCGATGACGTCGCCATGGGCGGCGGTCGCCATCAGGCTGAGCAGCAGGCCGTGCTGGCCGCCGTTGCAGACGGTGATGCAGTCCGGGTCCACCGCGAGGCCGAAGCGCTCCAGCCAGCGCGCGGCCTCGACCCGATGCGCGCGCATGCCGGTCGCAGGCTGGTATTTCAGCAGCTCTCCCAGGGTGTTGAGGCGTGAGAGGTCGCGCAGGGTCTCGCGCAGCATCTGCTCGCTCTCGCCCACCGCCGACAGGTTGAGGCCGAGGTCGATGACTTCCGCCACCTCGCTCTCCTCGACCAGGAGCTGGGTGGTCTCGGTCCGCCGGCCGGAGAAATCGGTGACGAAGGTGCCCCGCCCGACCTCGCCGACGATCAGCCCGCGCCGCGTCGCCTCGCCATAGGCCCGGGCGACGGTGCCGACCGTCACGCCGAGCTTGAAGGCGAGGTCGCGGTGGGGCGGCAGCCTGGCGCCGGCCGGCAGCCGGCCGGCAACGATGTCCTCCGCCATCGCGTCGGCGATCGACGCATAGATCGGTCCATTACCCTTGCGGACGACAGGGGTCCAATTCACGCCCGATCTCCAAATTGACACCGTGGCAAAGAATCAATTGACACCGTCAAAGCCAACAACAAACATGGGTTCAAATCAACAAGAAAACGCAATTGTTTTAGAATGAATCGGTGTCAATTCCGATCGACCCAAACATCCAGATGGGGATAGTCGATGACCAGACTTGCTGAGACCCCTGCGCGCTTGCGCCGATTTCTGCTCGGCGCCGCCGCGGTCGTGCCGCTGCTTGCCGCCGGGCCGGTCGCGGCCGAGGAAACGCTGAAGTTCGGCGCCCTCGGCGTGATGAGCGGCCCCTATGCCGGCTGGGGCGGCGTGATGTGCCAGACCTTCAAGACCCGCGCCGGCATGTGGAACGACGCCGGCGGCGTCAAGATCGGCGACCAGACCTACAAGGTCGCGGTCGAGTGCGTCGACGACAAGGGCGATCCCAAGGGCGCCCAGACCGGGGCCGAGCGGCTGGTCGCCGCCGGCGTCAAGTACATCCAGGGCCCCAACACCGATTCCACCGCCGAAAGCGCCAAGGCGGTGATGGAGGCCAACAAGACCATCAACATGCCCTACGCCTTCTCGAAGTCGCTGTACAAGCCGCCGGCTTCGCAATCCATCCTGGGTATGGTGGCCTCCTACCAGGTCGGTCCGGTCATCTACAAATGGCTGATGGACAACAAGGGCGTGAAGGCCATCGCCTTCCTGTGCGAGAACAACGCCGACCCGCTGAACCAGCGCAACGAGGGCGTGGCCGCGGCCAAGGCCCTCGGCCTGCAGGTCGTCTCGGACCAGGAGACCTATGAGAGCGGCACCACCGACTTCTTCCCGGTGCTGACCAAGGTGATCGGCACCAAGCCGGACCACATCGTCCTTTCCGGCGTCTCGCCCTCCGATGTCGGCCCGCTGATCAAGGCGGCGCGCGAACTCGGCTTCACCGGCACCATGAGCACCGAGACCGGCCAGGACCCCAAGGCGATCTCGGAGGTGGCGGGCGATGCCGCCAACGGCTTCATCGCCGCCGGCGGCGCCAGCACCGAGGCGATCCGCAGCGACTTCATGGCCTCCTTCATCGAGCGCTACAAGAAGGAATGGGGCGAGTGGAACGACGTCGCCGGCCTCTATGTCTACGGGCCTGAGATCCTGGTGCAGGCGCTGCAGGCCGCCGGGCCGAAGGCCCTCACCGACACGGAGTACTTCAAGTCGACGCTGGACGGCTTCAAGGGCACCAACCCGTTCCTGAAGGACGCCTCGACCCTGCACTTCGTTGGCCGCAAGGATTACGGCCAGCCGCGCCAGGTCTCCGTGCCGATCGTGGTGCAGACGATCCAGGACGGCGCTTTCCAGCCGCTCTTCGTCGGCCAGCTGGCGGACTGAGCTCCCTGCCGCCTTGGGAATGCGCGGGCTTCGCGCATTCCCCCTTTTCCGCATGGCCGACAGGCCTGATGCTGGAGGGTAGTGCGGGCCGTGCCCCGCGTTTCCCGCGACCTTCGGACAGGGACGCTCCATCCATGACACAGGTGCTTCTCAACGGGCTCGTCGTCGGCACGACCTACGCCCTCATCGCCCTCGGCATCACCATCGTCTTCAGCATCATGAAGGTGGTGAACTTCGCCCATGGGCAGCTCTACATGATCGGCGGCTTCATCGTCTATTACGTGAACGTCGTCTTCGGCCTGCCGTTCTGGGTCGGCCTCGCCTTCTCCTTCCTGATCGTGGCGCTGCTCGGCGTGGTGATGGAGCTGGCGCTGTTCCGCCCGGTGATGCAGCGGGTGAAGCGCGAGGAGGTGACGATGCTGCTCGCCATGGGCACCGCGGTGTTCCTGGAGAGCCTGGCGCTCCTGGTGTTCGGCGAGAAGCAGCGCGGCGTTCCGGCCATCGCCACCGGCGTGGTGGAGGTGTTCGACGCCCGCCTGCCGATGGGGCGCGTCGTCGTGCTGATCGTCGCCGGCCTGCTCATCGCCGGGCTGATGCTGTTCATCGAATACACCCGCGTCGGCCGCGCCCTGCGCGCCATGGCGCAGGACCGCGAGGCGACGGCGCTGCAGGGCGTCAACCTCAAATGGCTGTCCGCTTTCGGCTTCGGCCTGGGCGCCGGGCTGGCGGGACTGGCCGGCGGCCTCCTGGTGGCGATCTTCGCGGTGCATTCCGGCGTCGGCAACGCGGTGTCGATCAAGTCCTTCCTGATGATCATGATCGGCGGGGCCGGCGTGCTCTCGGGCGCCATCCTCGGCGGCTTCGTGCTCGGCTTCATGGAGTCGGTCGGCTATGCGCTGCTGCCCGGCTCGCTCACCTACCTCATCATCTTCCTCCTGGTCATCGCATTCCTGATCGTCCGCCCCCAGGGGATCATGGGCAAGCCCTGGGGCTGAGGAGACCGGCATGTCGCTCGATATCACCATGTCCGCCACACCCGCCTCGACCGCGCCCGGACGCGCCCGCGGCTTCCTCCTGGGCCTGGCGCTCTTCGCCGCCGCCTACTTCGTCGCCGTCCCGCTGCTGTTCGGCGACAAGGGCTACGTGCTCAACGTCGTCACCACCATGGCGATGGTCAGCTTCATCAGCCTCGGCGTCTGGCTGACCTTCGCCATCGGCCGCATCAACCTGGCCCAGGCCGGCTTTTGCCTGATCGGCGGCTATGTCGCCGCCATCCTGGTCTCGCGCTTCGGCTGGTCGTTCTGGCTGTGCCTGCCGGCCTCGGGCCTGGCCGCGGCCCTGGTGGGCGCCGCCATCGGCTGGCCGGTGCTGCGCCTGAAGGGCGTCTACTTCGCCATGATCACGCTGTGCATCACCGAGGCCTGCCGCCTGGCGGCCCTGTCCTTCCCCTCGATCACCCAGGGCGCGCAGGGCATCGTCGACCTGCCGTTGCCCGGCGCGCTCTCGCTCTTCGGCGTGACGATCATCCCCGCCTTCGAGAAGGGCGCGCGCCTGCCCTTCCTCTTCCTCAGCGGCGCCATCCTGATGCTCGGCATCGCCTTCATGTGGCTGCTCGACACCAGCCGCGTCGGCGCCGTGTTCCGCTCGCTGCGCCAGAACGAGGATCTGGCGGCGAGCCTGGGCATCAACGTCGCCAAGTACCGCCTGGTCGCCTTCGTCATCGCCTGCTTCTTCGGCGGCGTCGGCGGCGCCTTCTTCAGCGCGCTGCAGCAGAACGTCTATCCCACGACCTTCCAGGTGATCGATTCCGTCTACTTCATGGTCTACTGCTTCGTCGGCGGCCTCGACTATGTCATCGGCCCGATCGTCGGCGCGGTGCTCCTGATGGCCGGCTTCGAGATCCTGCACGAGTTCCAGCGCTACCAGACCGTGATCTTCTCGGGCCTGATGATCCTGTGCATCCTGTTCATGCCCAACGGCGTGCTCAGCGTGATCCGGCGCCGGCCGGCCGGCGGGAGGTGAGGCCATGCTCGAGGTCAACGGCCTGACCCGGCGCTTCGGCGGCCTCACCGCGGTCAACAACGTCACCTTCTCGCTGACAGCCGGCGAGATCCTGTCGATCATCGGCCCGAACGGCGCGGGCAAGAGCACCTGCTTCAAGCTGATCTCCTCCTTCCTCGCCCCGAGCTCGGGCGAGATCCGCTTCTGCGGCGAGACCGTCACCGGCCTCGGCCCGCACATCCTCGCCCGCAAGGGCATCGTCCGGACCTTCCAGGAGAACACCATCTTCAAGGAAATGTCCGTGATCGACGCGGTGCTGCTCGGCCATCACAAGTCCTGCCGGGCCGGCCTCGCCGGCATGATCTTCCGCAGCCGCCGGGCCCGGGCGGACGACCGGGAGGCGCTCGACTATGCCGGGCACGTGCTGCGGCTGCTCGGCATGCAGCAGGTGCGCGACGAGCTCGCCGGCAACCTGCCGCACGGGCTGCTGCGCAACCTCGGCATCGCCGTCGCGCTCGCCGCCAGGCCGAAGCTGATCCTGCTCGACGAGCCCTTCGCCGGCCTCGACCCGGAGGAGACGCGGCGGGGCGTCGAGCTGATCCGCAAGATCCGCGACGAGGGCGTGACGCCGATCCTGGTCGAGCACGACATGGGGGCGGTGATGTCGGTCAGCGAGCGCATCGTCGTGCTGAACTTCGGCACCAAGATCGCCGAGGGCACGCCGGCGGAGATCCAGCGCAACGAACGCGTGATCGAAGCTTATCTCGGCGCCGTGGACGAGGAGATCGGGCTGTGACCTCCTATCTTCAGATCAGCAACCTCAAGGTCAATTACGGCCATGTCTCGGCGCTGCGCGGCATCTCGCTGGCGGCGGCGCAGGGCGAGATCGTCGCCCTGATCGGCTCGAACGGCGCCGGCAAGACGACGACGCTGCGGGCGATGACCGGCCTGTCGAAGGTCGCCTCGGGCGAGATCTGGTTCGACGGCGCCCGCATCGACGCCCTGGGCACCGACGCGATCGTCGGCCGCGGCGTGGCGATGGTGCCGGAGGGCCGGCGCATCTTTCCCTACATGACCGTGTTCGACAACCTGATGATGGGCGCCTACGGCCGCAAGGACCGCAAGGCGATCCCCGACGACATCGAGAAGATGTTCGTCCGCTTCCCCCGCCTCAAGGAGCGCCGGACCCAGCAGGCCGGCAGCCTCTCCGGCGGCGAGCAGCAGATGGTCGCCATCGGCCGGGCGCTGATGTCGCGGCCGCGGCTGCTGCTGCTCGACGAGCCCTCGCTCGGCCTGGCGCCGATGGTGGTGCGCGACATCGCCCGCATCATCACCAGCGTCAACCGCGAGGACGGCGTCAGCGTCGTCCTGGTGGAGCAGAACTCGCGCATGGCCCTGAAGGCGTCGAGCCGGGCCTATGTGCTGGAGACCGGCCGCATCACCCTCTCCGGCACCTCGCGGGAGCTGGAGAACGACGACCAGATCCGGCGCGCCTACCTCGGCGGATAGGAGCCTTCCAATGCGCATCATGATCGTCAACCCGACGACGACCGAGGCCTTCGCCGTCAAGAACCTCGCCGCCGGCCGGCGCGTCGCCGCCGCCGGCACCGAGATCGTGTCGCGCACCGTCGGCAGCGGCCCGCAGTCGATCGAGAGCCATTACGACGAGGCGCTGAGCGTCATCGGCATCCTGGAGACCGTGCGCCAGGGCGAGGCCGAGGGCGTCGACGCCTATGTCGTCGCCTGCTTCGGCGATCCCGGCGTGTTCGCCGCCCGCGAGATCGCCCGCGGGCCGGTGATCGGCATCGCCGAGGCCGCCTTCCACGTCGCCAGCATCATCTCGACCCGCTTCTCGGTGGTGACCACCCTGGCGCGGACCAAGATCATCTGCGAGCATCTCCTGCAGATCCACGGCTTCGAGCACCAGTGCCGCCGCGTCCGCGCCTCCGGCCTGGAGGTGCTGGCGCTGGAGGAGACCGGGCCGGCCGCCTGCACCGGCATCATCGAGGAGTGCCGGCGGGCGGTGGAGGAGGACGAGGCCGGGGCCATCGTGCTCGGCTGCGCCGGCATGGCCGACCTCGCCGACCATATCCAGCAGGTCGTCGGCGTGCCGGTGGTCGAAGGCGTCGCCGCCGCGACCAAGCTGGTCGAGAGCATCGCCGCCCTGGGCCTGGGCACCAGCAAGGTCGGCGACCTCGCCTTCCCCCTGCCGAAGCGGATCAGCGGCGCCGTCAGCCATCTGGAAGTCAGGCCGTGACGGATTGCCACGCCATCCCCGACGAAAGGACCATGCCATGACCTATCCCCGCGACCTCGTCGGCTACGGCCGCAACCCGCCCCAGGCGAACTGGCCGAACGGGGCCAAGCTCGCCCTGCAGATCATCGTCGCCTACGAGGAAGGCTCGGAGAACTGCATCCTGCACGGCGATGCCCATTCGGAGAACTTCATCTCCGACATCATCGGCGCCCCGCCGCTCTACGGCGTGCGCAACATGAACATGGAATCGATCTACGAATACGGCACGCGGGTGGCGTTCTGGCGCATCTTCGACGAGTTCAAGGCGCGCGGCATCCTCACCACCGTGCTGGCCAACGGCATGGCCCTCGATCGCTATCCGGAGGCCGGCAAGATCATGCACGGCCTCGGCCACGAGATCGCCAGCCACGGCTGGAAGTGGATCGACCACCAGTACATGGGCGAGGAGACCGAGCGCCATCACATGAAGCTGGCGATCGAGGCGATCCGCCGCGCGACCGGCGAGCGGCCGGTCGGCTGGTACACCGGCCGCTGCAGCCCCAACACGCTGCGCCTGGTGGTGGAGGAGGGCGGCTTCCTCTACGATGCCGACACCTATGCCGACGACCTGCCCTACTGGGAGAAGGTCGGGGGCCGCAACCATCTGCGCATCCCCTACACGCTCGAAGCCAACGACATGCGCTTCGTCGCGGCCGCCGGCTTCAACAGCGGCGACCAGTACTTCACCTATCTGAAGGACACGTTCGACGTGCTCTACCGCGAGAGCGACCGCATCCCGCGGATGATGTCGACCGGGCTGCACCTGCGCATCGTCGGCCGCCCCGGCCGGTGGGCGCCGTTCCTGCGCTTTCTCGACTATGTGCAGAAGCATGACGCGGTCTGGATCTGCCGGCGCGTCGACATCGCCCGGCACTGGCACGCGCATCACCGCCCGGAAGACTGATCCTCCGGGCCGCGCCGGCTTCCGCCCACCTCACCGGGATGACACCCATGTCCATCGACACCGCCGAGCCCGTGGCGGGCCGGCGCATCATGCGCCGTTGCGACGAACTGGCCGCGATCAGCAAGCCGGGGCCCGGCGTGACGCGCCTCTATCTCACCGACGAGCACCGCCGGGCGATCGACCTGGTCTCCGGCTGGATGCGCGAGGCCGGCATGGAGGTCCATGTCGACGCGGCCGCCAACATCGTCGGGCGCTACCATGCGGCCGGCGGGGGCGGGCCCTGGCTGATCCTCGGCTCGCATATCGACAGCGTCATCGAGGCGGGCAAGTATGACGGGCCGCTCGGCGTCATCTGCGCCATTGACTGCGTCGCCGAACTCCACGCCGCCGGCCGGCGACTGCCCTTCGGCATCGAGATCCTGGCCTTCGGCGACGAGGAGGGGACGCGGTTCCGCACCACGCTGGCCGGCAGCAGCGCCGCCGCCGGCTCCTTCGCGCCGGCGACCCTGGAAGCCCTCGACGCCGACGGCGTGTCCCTCGGCGAGGCGATGCGCGCCTTCGGCCTCGACCCCGCGCGCATCCCCTCCGCGGCGCATGACCGGGCCGAGGCGCTGGCCTATGTCGAGATCCATATCGAACAGGGGCCGGTGCTGGAGCAGGAGGACCTGCCGGTCGGCATCGTCACCGCCATCAGCGGCCAGACCCGCCAGCTGGTGACGCTGCGCGGCCAGCCCAACCATGCCGGCACCGTGCCGATGCGCCTGCGCCACGACCCGTTCCTGGCCGGGGCCGAGATCGCGCTCGCCGCCGAACGGATCGCCGCCGGGCTGCCCGACGCGGTGGCGACGGTCGGGCAGGTCGAGGTCCGGCCGGGTGCCGTCAACGTCATCCCGGGGCAGGCGACGCTGAGCCTCGACATGCGCGCGCGCTCCGACGATGTCCGCCGCGACCTCGTCGGGCGGATCGAGGCCGAAGCGCACCGCATCGCGGCGGCCCGCGGCGTCGGGATCGAGATCGTGCCGCTGCTCGACCTGCCGGCCTCGCCCTGCGCCCCCTGGCTGGTCGACCGTATCGCGGCGGCGGTCGCCGCCGGCGGCACGCGGGCGCTGCGCCTGCCCAGCGGCGCCGGCCATGACGGCATGGCGATGATCGGGTTGACCGACATCGGCATGATCTTCGTGCGCTGCAAGGCGGGGATCAGCCATTCGCCGCTGGAGTCGGTCGAGCCGGGCGACGTCGCCGTCGCGGCCCGTGCGCTGCTCCGCTTCATCGAGACCTTCGAACCCCGAGAGTGACCATGCCCGATTCCGTCCCGCCTTCGCGCAGCGCCGCCGAGCGCGCGCAGCATATCCGCCGCTTCGTCGAGGCACACCACGAGCAGGCGGTCGGGATGCTGGCCGAGCTCGTCAAGCTGCCCTCCGACAACCCGCCGGGCGACTGCGCCCCGCATGCCGAGCGGGTGGCCGAGCTCTATCGTGGCCTCGGCTTCGAGGTCGAGCATCACCCGGTGCCGCGCGAGGCCGCCGCCGAGGTCGGGATGATCAGCGCGGTCAACCTGATCGTCCGTCACCGCTTCGGCCCGGGGCCGACCCTCGCCCTCAACGTGCACGGCGACGTCGTTGCGCCCGGCGTCGGCTGGACCGTCGATCCCTACGGCGCGGTGGTGAAGGACGGCTGGATGTACGGCCGCGGCGTCGCCACCTCCAAGTCCGACATCGCCACCTATGCCCATGCCCTGCTGGCCCTGCGCGACCTCGGCGAGCCGCTCGGCGGCACGGTCGAGATCCACGTCACCTATGACGAGGAGACCGGCGGCGACATCGGCCCGCTGCGGCTGCTGCAGCAGGGGCTGACCAAGCCCGACTACGTCATCTGCGCCGGCCTGTCCTACGGCGTGGTCACCGCCCATAACGGCTGCCTGCACCTGGAGATCGAGGTGCTCGGCAAGTCCGCCCACGCGGCGCGGCCGGAGACCGGGATCGACGCGCTGGAGGCCGCGACCGAGATCGCCCGCGCCCTCTACGCCATGCGCCGCGGCTTTGCCTCGCAGCACTCCAAGGTCGAGGGAATCACGACGCCCTCGCTGGTGATCGGCCTGATCTCCGGCGGCGTGAACACCAATGTGGTGCCCGAGCGCATCGTCATGCGCCTCGACCGCCGCATGATTCCCGAGGAGGACGGCGAGACGGTCGCGCGCGAGCTGGCGGCCTTCATCCTGGAGCAGGCCAGGGCCATCCCCGGCATCGCCTGCAATGTCCGCCGCGTGCTGCTCGCCTCGCCGCTGAAGCCCGTGCCGGGGACGGACCGGCTGGCCGACACGCTCTGCCGCCACGCGACGGCGGTGTTCGGCGAGCCGATCAAGGCCCATGGCGTGCCGCTCTACACCGACGCCCGGCATTATTGCGCCGCCGGCATCCCGACCGTGCTGTACGGGGCCGGCCCGCGCACCATGCTGGAGGCCAATGCGCACCGCGCCGACGAGAGGCTCCGGCTCTCCGACCTGAAGAAGGCCACGGAGGTGGTCGCACTTGCCGCCTGCGACCTGCTGACGGAGGCCTGAGCCCGGTCCGCATGTCCCGCACGGGAGGGCGCGCCGGGGTGACGGGCGAGCCGAAGTTGTTGCTCGGCAATAGCTTGGAGCCCGTCACAGGAAGTCCCCGGTGCCGACGGGGCGTCGTCCAGACCTGATCGGTTTTGCACCCGCTGCAGGCCGGCCGATGGTGGCCTGCGACTGCGGGGCGATAACCCTGGATGCCGAGGCGCTGCTCCCGGGCGCCACGACGCGGCGTGCTGGCATTGCGGTGCCCGGGGGAAGGTCGAGCGGATCCCGCGTCGGAGCCGCCTGCCCGCCGCGTGTGCGCATCCTGACGCGGCTCGACTCGGGCTTCGTTTGCGCGGCGTCGATGGTCAGGCGCAATGTCGGCCTCGGAACCGCGACCTTCCCGGCACGTGCAGGCGCCCCGCACGCCTGCTTGCCGGGCCGAGCCGCACCGGATATGCAAAAACTATTCATTTCGTGCCAAAGAGGCTGTTCAGGTGCGCCTTCTCGCAGCGGCAGTCCCTGTCATCTCCAGCCACGTTCTGCGGAGTCTGCCCGCATTCATACGTGATGAAATCGGGGAAAGGACGCTGCAGCGAGCCAACCGCGCCACCGGATTCGATGACGAGCTTGTCCTACCCTTCGGGAAGGCGCCACATGCCTCTCATGAACGTCAGGGTGCGTGCACTGATCAATCTTTACGCGGCAGTTCCGTGCCGGCCTTTGATTGCAGCGAATTCGCCAGGCGATCGAGTTCCAGGCTGTAACAGTAGAGACAGAATAGCATTGCCAGAAGCATTGCAGTCCGTGGAGCAAGGACGAGCGCACCTTCGCTTGAGCTTAGTTCCGGTGCGTGTCGAAGAAAGAACAGACTGAAGAGCGCTCCGCCAAAGATAAAACTGAGACGGCTGGCAAACCCGAGGAGATGACCGAGCACGGAGCTGCGCCATGCCGGGATCTCGATATTCCTGACGCGAAACCAATAGATGGCCTGGAACACGCAAAGGATGACGGCGAGCAGGGCCGCCTCTGCCGGGGACACCGCGTGCAGCATCCCCAAATTGTCGACGACCGTCCGGAATGCTCGTTGGATCGCCGTGAGAATCGCGAAGGCGGCCGTCGATTGAAGGGCGAGGCATGTCAGATAGGAACGGGCGGATGCAGATGCCTTCATGCAAATCGATCCGCCCTTTGGAGGACCGGAGTCCGAGGCGCTCCCGGGTTCTTACGGACGCATCTCGGTTCCCATCTTCGCCCGCATGTCCTTGAAGACGGCGGCGATTGCTTCGATGATGAGTTTGTCCGGATTGGCCTTGCAACACACGATGACCTCATGCTCGGCCTCCTTCGCTTGCGCGATGTTCAGCATGTGCTTGTAAGCGAGGCCGTTGTACCAGCCGCTGTACCAGGTGGCGAGCATGTCGGCATCCTGTTGCCAGATGCCGGCGAGCCGGGCGCATGTCAGCTTCCGGACGTCCAGGCCGGTCCCCGAGAGTCGGCCCAGGCCCGTTCTCCGGCGAGATCTCTTTGACGGCCGGAGGCCATCGGGGCCGGGCAGGCGCTGAAAGTCCTGCCGCCGTTGCCGTGGACGGCTCCGTTCCCCCCGGGGCGCGGGGAAACGATGGCAAGCCTTCATCCGTCTTGCCTCGGCTGTTTCGACGATGCGGCCCGCTCGAACCCGGCAGGCCGAAGGGCCTCGCCGCGGGAATCCGGGGCTGAGAGGCCGCCTGCATCGCCGCCATGGGCGTTCGAAGATCAGAGGTAAGCCAGGCAGGACTGGATCCAGAGCAGGATGTAGGCGATCAGTCCGATGACGCCTGAGGTGTCGGAAAAGACGGTCGCCGCGCCGGCGTTCCCGAGACCGCGATTTCGCCCTGCCCGACGCCCTTGGGAATCGCGAGGATCGTCGTTTCGTAGATATGCCCCGGATCGGCGTCGAAAAACAGCGGGACGGTCGCGCCGGGCCGAATGGTCCGGAATCCATTCTGCAGGAAGGTGCCGACGATCGTGATGTCCGACTCGACGATGAAGGACATCGCCGCACGGGCTTGCAGAGCCCGCGCTCCGACCGCGGGCGCGACGGTGCTGGCATATCCGTCCGACGGTGCCCTGACCGTCGTCCGGTCGAGCTCCCATTTCGCGTCGTCGAGCTGCGCGCGGATCTGGAGCACGGTGGTGTTGATGCCGCTGATGAACGAATCGAGCGTCGCGCGTGCGCTTTGCCGTTGAGCCCTGGCGACCTGCAACTGCGCCGTGGCGATATCGCGCTGCTCGAGGATGTCCTGCTCCCGGAACTCCGTCGCCGCGCCGCTCTTCGTCAGCGTCGCGATGTCGGCGAGACGCTGTTGATGGAACGTCACCTGCTTCTCGAGTCCGGTGACGTTTGCGTTCGCCTAGTCGAGATTGGCCTGCAGAACCTCGGTCTGGTGCTGCGCGGCGACGAGGGCCGCTTCGAGCTGCCGGACCTTGTACCTGAACGGCTCGGGGTCGATCTGGAAGAGCACCGATCCGGCTCTGACCGGTGCGTTGGGTTCGATCGGAATGCTGATGATCTGGCCGCTGACGTTCGGGGGCACCTCGACCACGCGCGAACCGACGACGATGCTCCCGGTCGGGGTGAGCGAGTTCAGGAGCGCGGCAAAGACGGCAAGAATGAAGATGCCGATCAGCCCGGCCAGGCCGCCGCTCGTCCAGGTCAGCCGAAGCAGCCTGAGCTTGGAAAAGAAGAGCCAGACCAGGACAAGGTTAGCTGACGAGGATGATGACCATAGGCCGACCTTCCGAAGGCGCCGCGACGAAAACCGCGGAAAGCCCGGACGGCTTTCCCGATTTGGGGCCATGAGAGCCCGCCTCACCGGAGGCGGCAGGTCCCTCCGGATACGTTTGCCGCCAGCAGTACCGGGATTGGTCAACGAGTCCTACCATTTCGCGCCAGCCATCGCGTGAATGTCCGCTCCCGGAGCCCCCATCCGCAACGTTGCCCCTCGAGATCCTCAGCCGTGCCCGTGTGGGAGATGCTGGCGAGTCTTTCGCCGGGCTTCCCGGGGCGGCGGGGCCGCAAGCCCCTTGCGGCCCGACGCGCAAACGGGCAGGCCTGGGGCTTCGAACCCTGAATGCAGGCCCACAGGGCCTGCGGCTTGCGAGCGTGCCCATGGAGCCGATTGCCGACCCCCGCCGCGGCGATGTCGAGGACGACGCGTCGAGCACCATGAGCCGCTCGCTGCTCTCGCTCGCCGGCAGCCTCCTGGTCGAGATCAGTCTTCCCAAGCTGATCATGACCTGGGCGCTGCTGCTGGTCGTGCCGAGCCTCGCCCTCGGCCTTGCGCCGATGGTGGCCTCGGCCTGGATCGCCGCCGCGAGCGGCGGCCTGGTGCCGTCCTACTATGCCGGGGTCGGGCCCGTGCTCGTGCTGGCCGTGGTCGTCGGTCTCGCCTGGCTCCTGGGCGGGCGGCTGTTCCGCCTGGCCGAGAGCAGCTTCTGGTCGCTGAACGCGCTCGCGGTCGAGCCGGTCTACATGCTCTGCCGGGAGGTGTTGCGCCACCTGGCGGAGATAGGGGCGCAGCGGCGGGACGCCCCGG
The DNA here is from genome assembly GCF_057554225.1 of Labrys sp. Lb11. NCBI lineage: Bacteria > Pseudomonadati > Pseudomonadota > Alphaproteobacteria > Hyphomicrobiales > Xanthobacteraceae > Labrys > Labrys sp. Lb11. The sequence continues at coordinate 227,170 of NZ_BAAJOT010000002.1, read as the reverse complement.
AGCGGGTGGCGAGGTTGCGCGCCGTGACCGCCCTGGCGGCCGGCGGGCTGGTCAGCGCCGCGGCCGCGGCCGTCCTCCTGCTGGCCTGGCCGGCGACGCGCTGGGTCGGCACCCTTGCCGACCTTGCCGCGCCCTCCGCGCTCGCCTGGGTGGCGCTGGCCAATGCGGTGGTGCTGGTCTCGGCCTATCTCGTCGTCGCCGCCCTGGCCTGGGCCGTCGCCGACGCCACCATGCCGCAGCCGCGCGACATCGCCGGATTCGTGGAAGGGGCGGGGGGCCGCGTCTGGCGCGTCGCCCATCTCTCCGACATCCATGTGGTGGGCGAGCGCTACGGCTTCCGGATCGAAAGCGGCCGGGCCGGCCCCTGCGGCAACGGCCGGCTGGATCGGGCGTTCGCCCGGCTTGCGGCCATCGACGCGCAGGAGCGGCTCGATGCGGTGCTGATCACCGGCGACATCACCGATGCCGGGCGCAGCGCCGAATGGGCCGAGTTCTTCGAGGCCCTGGCCGCCTGGCCACAACTGGCGCCAAGGGTGCTGATCCTGCCGGGCAACCACGACCTCAACATCGTCGACCGGGCCAATCCGGCGCGGCTCGACCTACCGACCAGCCCCAACCGCCGCCTGCGGCAGGTCCGGGCCTTGTCCGCCATGGCCGCGCTGCAGGGCGGGCGGGTGCAGGTGGTGGACCGGGCCGGAAAGCGCCTCGCCGGCAGCCTGGACCAGGCCCTGGCGCCGCACCGGGCCGATCTCGCCGCCTTCGCCGACAGCGGCCGGGCGCGGCTGCGCCGCCGCATCCCGGATCTTTGGGATGCGGCCTTCCCGATGGTGGTGCCGCCCGAGTCGGAGGACGGCCTCGGCATTCTCCTGATGAACTCGGGCACCGACACGCATTTCTCCTTCACCAACGCGCTCGGACTGATGTCGGCCGGGCAGGTGAGGGGCCTGGAGATCGCCGTCGGCCTCTATCCCAGCGCCGTCTGGCTGGTAGGGCTGCATCACCACCTCGTCGAATATCCGCGGGCGGCCAAGGCTCTGTCGGAGCGCATCGGCACGGCGTTGATCAACGGCAACTGGTTCGTGCGCCGGCTGCGGCCGCTCGCCGGCCGCGCCGTGCTGATGCACGGCCATCGCCATATCGACTGGGTCGGCGAATGCGCCGGGCTGCCGATCGTCTCGGCCCCCTCGCCGGTGATGGCGCCGGCCGACGACGCGCAGAGCTATTTCTACATCCAGCGCCTGGCGCGCGGACGCGACGGCCGACTCGGCCTGCTGGCACCGCAGCGCGTGTCCCTCGCGGAGGACGCGGCGGAGCCGGCGGCCGTCACGTCACGAGGTAGCCGATGACGAAGGCGTTGGCGATGTCGATGAAGAAGGCGGAAACCAGCGGCAGGATGATGAAGGCCATCGGCGCCGCGCCGTGCACCTTGGTGACGGCGGTCATGTTCGCGATCGCCGTCGGCGTCGCGCCGAGGCTGATGCCGGTGAATCCGGCCGAGATCACCGCCGCGTCGTAGTTGCGGCCCATGGCCGGGAACACCACGAGCAGGATATAGGCGACGGCCGCCAGGGTCTGGAGCCCGAGCACGAGCACCAGGGCGGGGCCGAGGCCGCCCAGCGTCCATAGCTGCATGCTCATCAGCGACATGGCCAGGAAGATGTTGAGCGAGAGGTCCGAGACCAAGGCGAGGGCCCGGGACCGCGTCGGCCAGGGAAGGGCCGGCACGAGGCGCGGCACGGTGTTGGTCAGCGCGATGGCGGCGAGCAGGCAGGCGACGAACAGCGGCAGCCGCAGGCCCAGTTCGGACAGGACCTTGTCGACGACGTAGCCGAGCAGCACGGCGCAATTGAGCACCAGGATGGTGCGCAGCAGGCTGACATGGTTGATGTCGTCGCCCTGCGGCCGGTCCGGCTCCTCGGGCAGGCCGATCGCCGGCGCCTCGGCCGTCGGACCGCCCAGCCGGAAGCGGGCGATCAGCAGGCCGGCGATCGGACCGCCGACCAGGCTCGCCACCACCAGGCCGAGAGTGGCCGAGGCGATGCCGATCTCCAGGGCATTGGCCAGGCCGAAGCGATCGACCAGGATCGGCGCCCAGGCGATGGTGGTGCCGTGGCCGCCGATCAGCGAGGCCGAGCCGAGCAGGACCGTGATGCCGTAGGGCAGCCCGAGTACCTTGGCGGCGCCGGCGGCGATGCCGTTCTGGATCAGCAGGAACAGCAGGGTCAGGCCCAGCAGCACCAGCAGCGGCCGCCCGCCGGCGATCAGGTCGGCGAAGCGGGCGTTGAGGCCGACGCCGGTGAAGAAATAGAGCAGCAGCATGTCGCGCGCGGCGAGGTCGAAGCTCACGGCGATCCCCAAGCCGCGATAGGCGAGCAGGGTCGCCAGGGCCGCGACGAGGCCGCCGGTCACGGCTTCGGGGATGTTCCAGGCGCGCAGCGGCGCGATCCGGCGGTTGAGGCCGGAGCCGATGAAGAAGACGATGATCGCGATCGTCAGGCTGAGGAAGCCGGGAATCTCGACTTGGGTCACGGGGGGCGCGTCTCGATGGCCCAGGGCGAGCCGGATACCCAATCGGTGCACCAGAACGGCGGCCGGGGCAAGCGGCCGGCCGCTTGCCCCGGGCTGTGAAGCCTGGCCGATGGATCACCAAGCCCCTCGATCCCGGCCGGGGGTCTACGCGGCCCCTCTCTGTCCAGCGGACCGCGGGGACTGCTCGCGATGGGGGCAGCCCTGCCGGCTCTTCAGGCCGGCAGCATCTGCTCCAGCCGCAACCGGGCGATGCGGCTGATCTGGGCGACGGCTTCGGCCAGCTCCTGCTCGCGGCTGTGGCCGAGCCGGCGCTCGAAGGCAGCGACGATCTCGTCCTTGGTCCGGCCTTTCACCGCCATGATGAAGATGAAGCCGAAGCGGGCCTTGTAGGCCTCGTTCAGCGCGGTGAAGCGCGCGAGCTCCTCCTGGGTGAGGCGGTCGAGGCCGACCGAGGCCTGCTCGGCGGAGGAGTCGGCGGTCAGCATCCTGGCCTGGGCCAGCTTGCCGGCGAGGTCGGGATGGGCGTGGATCAGGTCGAGCTTCTCGGACTCGGTCGCCGCTTCCAGCACCGCGACCATGGCCCGGTGCAGGCCGGCGGCGCTGTCGGCCTGCGGGCCGAGGCCGGCGTCGTAGGCGCGTTCGGCGATCCAGGGCGAATGCTCGAAGACGCCGCCGAAGCGCTCGACGAACAAGGCCCTCGGCATGTGGCTCGGCCGGTAGCCGCCCTTCGGCGGATGGGTGGCGATCCAGTGGCGGGCGATGTCGACGCGCCGGGCCAGCCAGACGCCCTCGTGGCCCTTGATGTAGTCGAGGAAGCGGGCGACGGCGGCAGCGCGGCCCGGGCGGCCGGCGAGGCGGCAATGCAGGCCGACCGACATCATCTTCGGCCGGCTGACGCCCTCCTCGTAGAGCGTGTCGAAGCTGTCCTTGAGATAGGTGAAGAACTGGTCGCCGGTGTTGAAGCCCTGTGCCGTGGCAAAGCGCATGTCGTTGGCGTCGAGCGTGTAGGGCACCACCAGCTGCGGCCCCTTCGGACCCTCAAGCCAATAGGGCAGGTCGTCGGCATAGGCGTCGGCGGTGTAGAGGAAGCCGCCTTCCTCCATGGTCAGGGGTATGGTGTTGACGGAGGTGCGGCCCTGGTAGAAGCCGAGCGGCCGCTCGCCGGTCACCTCGGTGTGCAGGCGCAGCGCTTCGACGATATGGGCGCGCTCATCCTCGGCGGAGAACTCCTTGTAGTCGATCCAGCGCAGGCCGTGGCTGGCGATCTCCCAGTCGGCCGCCCGCATCGCCGCCACGATCCTGGGATTGCGCGCCAGCGCCAGGGCGATGCCGAAGACGGTGACGGGCACGCCGCGGCGGGTGAAGATGTCGTGCAGCCGCCAGAAGCCGGCGCGCGCGCCGTATTCGTAGATCGATTCCATGTTGAGGTGGCGCAGGCCCGGCCAGGGCTGGGCGCCGACGATCTCCGACAGGAAGGCCTCGGAGGCGGCGTCGCCGTCGAGGATGCAGTTCTCGCCGCCCTCCTCGTAGTTGACCACGAACTGGACGCAGACCCGCGCCCGGTTCGGCCAGCGGGCATCCGGCACCTCGTCGGCATAGCCGATGAAGTCGCGCGGGGTGGCGATGTCATATTTCGGCATGGCGCCCGCCTCCGTCACGAGCCGCGATAGGTGGAATAGGCCCAGGGCGAGCAGACCAGCGGCACGTGGTAGTGCCCGTCCGGCTCGCCCATGGTGAAGCGGATCGGCACGACGTCGAGGAAGCCGCCGGCTCCCGCTGGGTCGAGGCCGCGGAAATAATCGCCGACGTGGAATTCCAGCTCGTAGGTGCCGGGCCGATAGGCCTCCCCCGACAGCAGCGGCTGGTCGGTGCGGCCGTCGGCATTGGTGACCGTGGCAGCCACCTTCTCGCGTGCGCCGGCGGCGTCGAGCCGATACAGCGTGACCGCGACATTGCGCGCCGGCCTGCCGCGCGACACGTCCAGCACATGCGTCGAAAGCCTGCCCATTCCCGCCTCCCGATTTTTGGACCGGCTTGCAGGATAAGCGCAAGCGACGGCAACATTTCCAAATTCGATGCGAAGATGCTTCGATCAGAAAGCCTCTTTCGCTTTTCCCCGACCTGCCGCTTGATGGAGCCTGTCGTCAAGCTGGCTGGAGCAGGGTGGTCTGATCCAGCTTGGCCAGCTCGAGGGCGAGATAGCGTCGTCCATCCGCGATCAGGGTGTCCGCGAAGGTCTTGACCTTCAGCGGCACCAGCCGCCGTGCCGGGTAGAGCACGGCCAGGGTGGACGGCGGCGGCGGACAGCTTTCCAGGACAGGGACGAGGCGGCCTTGGGTCAGAGCATCGGCAATCTCGAACACCGGCTTCAGGATGATGCCGCGGCCGTCGATGGCCCATTGGGTCAGCACGTCGCCGTCGTCCGCGTCGAGATGGCCGGAGATCTGGACGTTGATCTCCTCGCCGTTCTGCATCAGCGTCCAGCGGAACTCGCGCGAGCCGGGAAAGCGCAGCAGCAGGCATTTGTGCCGGGAGAGGTCGGCGGGCGTCATCGGCACGCCGGCGCCCTGGAGATAGGCGGGCGAGGCGCAGAGGATGCGCTGCGTGTCGGCGATCTTGCGCATGATCATGCTGGAATCGGCCATGCTGGTGTATTGCAGCGCCAGGTCGACGGACTCGGCGATGAGGTCGAGCCGGCGCTCGGACAGGCGCAGCTGCACGTCGATCTGGGGGTGGTTGTCCTGGTAGGATGCGGCCGTGGCCGCCACCAGCCGGCGGCCGAGGCCGAGCGGAGCGGCGACGCGGATGGCGCCGCGCGGCATGGCGCCGAGCTCGCCGATATTGGCCTCGGCGCTCTCGATGATCTGCAGGGCGTCGATGACGTGGTCGTAGAAGATGCGCCCCTGTTCGGTCAGGCTCATGTTGCGGGTCGTGCGATTGAACAGGCGGCAACCCAGATGCGTCTCCAGCGTCTGGATGCGATGGCTGATGACGTTGGCGGACACGCGCAGGCGGCGGCCCGCCTCCGAAAAGCTGCCGGCTTCGACGGCTCGCGCGAAGGACCGGAAATTCTCAAGCATGGGGCACGCTCCTGCGAAAGAGCGGACGCGGTTCGGGCCGCGCCGCTTGCGCCGCCGGCCGCGAGGGCCGATGGCGCTATGATGCATGGCCGCGCCGGACGGCACGGCCGGACGTTCCTTCCATCGCCGGAGCGCGCCTGACACCGGCGCGCCGACGGTGTGACGAGATACCAGACAGAGAAACGGCAGGTCCGCAAGCGCGGGCCGCGGCCAAGGGAGAACAAGAATGGAGATGGTGCTGTACGAGTGGGCCAGCATGCTGCTGCGCTGGGTCCACGTGATCACCGGCATCGCCTGGATCGGCTCGTCGTTTTATTTCATGCATCTGGACGCCAGCATGCGCCGGACCCCCGCCATCCCCGAGGGCCAAGGCGGCGAAGCCTGGGAAGTGCACGGCGGCGGTTTCTACCAAGTGCGCAAGTACCTGGTCGCCCCGGACTTCCTGCCGGCCGAGCTGACCTGGCACAAATGGCAGTCCTACTCGACCTGGCTGAGCGGCTTCTGCCTGCTGATCTGGGTCTACTACTCCCAGTCCAAGTTGCTGCTGATCGACCCCTCCGTGCGCGACCTCTCGACCGGCGCGGCCCTGGCCATCGGCATCGGCGGCCTGGCCGCCGGCTGGCTGGTCTACGACTTCCTGTGCAAGTCGGCGCTCGGCAAGAGTGACGTGGCGCTGGCGGCCGTCGGCTTCGTCTTCGTCGTCGCCATGGCCTGGTTCTTCCAGCACATGTTCTCGGCGCGCGGCGCCTTCATCCACACCGGCGCGCTGATGGCGACGATGATGTCGGCGAACGTGTTCTTCATCATCATTCCCAACCAGCACAAGGTGATCGCGGCCCTCAAGGCCGGCCAGGTCCCCGACCCGGCGCTCGGCAAGGCCGCCAAGCAGCGCTCGTCCCACAACAACTACCTGACGCTGCCCGTCCTGTTCCTGATGCTGTCGAACCACTATCCGCTGACCTACTCGACGCCCTACGCCTTCGTCGTGGTCGGCCTGATCCTGGTCGCCGGCGCCCTGGTCCGCGTGTTCTACAACGAGCGCCATGCCGGCCGTGGCGACAAGTGGTGGACGTGGTGCGCGGCCGCCGTGCTGGTCTGGGCCGCCCTGTGGATCAGCGCCCATACCTCGCCCGCCTTCCGCGACACCTTCAATCTCGGCGCCCTGCCGGAGGCCGCGACAACCGTCGCGGCCGCCAAGGCGCCGGAGCCCGTCGCCGACGTGGTGCGGGCGCGCTGCGCCATGTGCCATTCCTCCCAGCCGGCCTGGCAGGGCATCGACGTCGCGCCCAAGGGCGTGAAGCTCGACACGCCCGAGCAGGTGGCCCGCCACGCCGACGAGATCCTCGTCCAGGCGGTGATGACCCACGCCATGCCGCCCAACAACGTCACGGAGATGTCGATGGAGGAGCGCCACGTCCTGCGCGACTGGCTGCTGCAGCGCCGCAAGGCGGCCGAGGCCCCGGCCCCGGCCAGGCTGGCGCTGCGCGCCGGCGCCGTCCGCGAATAGGCGCGTCGGTCCGCCTGTCGCATCGTCCATCGTCACGATCAGGTCGAGCGCCGACTGCCCGCCAAGCCATTCATGCCGCGAGCCGTCCTGATGCAGCAGCATCCCAGGCAGCGGCCGGCGCGGACGCTTGCCGCCGATGCGCCCCGCGCCGCTTCGCCTGCTCCAGCAACCCCCGCGAATGCAGGAACGTCTTCGTCCAGGTGTAGCCCCAGGTGAACTGGTGGTCGCGCACCAGGTGCTCGTGAAAATGCTTCGCCGTGAAGCCGCTGTCGCGATGGCGATAAAGCGCCTCGACCTCGTCCTCCCAATCCCGCGGAACCCGCTTGCTTGACACCTTGCCGAGCCGACGGTCCGAAAGCCCGGCCTCCCCGTCCTCCTCATAACGCCGACACCACCGACGGAACGTCCGCTCCCCAACCACCAGCAATTCCGCCGCCTCCAACTGACTGAACTCAGACGCCTCGTACCGACCCAAAACATCCAAAAACTTGATCATACGCACACCCTGAAGGGCTTCCGTCCGGCCCATTCCGAGCCTCAAAAAGCTCCGAACCTACCGGACAGATCGGGCGCTACATAAACCGGTCATATCATGTGCTGCCGACACCAGCCCTTCTGTGTCCTTGCCGCGCAAAATACGTATATGATATAATAGGTTGACGCCGATTTTGGGGTGACTGCCATGGCAGGCAAGGTACTTGCTGCAACATTCGCCACCCTGTGCATGTTGTATGTCGAGAGTTCAGTTGCCCGGGAAGAACATTTTTCTCCAGACGCGGTTGTTCACACGATATACAGTCGAAAACCTGGAGATGTTCGTAGATTTTTGTCGAAAGACATCATAGGAATCCAGAATTCGGTATCTCCGAGCTGGCTCTATGGTGGATTTTATCCTGATGCGCCAAAAGTCAGGATCACACGTCTAAGCGAAGCCGCCGAGCAGGCGTCTGTTCAGGTCGACATAGACCTACCCATCAACGGCTCTCCCCATCTTCGCCGGACGCTGCATCTGAGGAAGATAGGTAATTCCTGGACGGTTGATCACGTCCGCCTCGATACGCCCGAAGGACGCGATATTCCCTGATCCAATGCCAGATGCAATGGGAAAGGATTCGCAGATGATGACGATGAAACGAGCCATGTCGTGTCTTCTCGTTGGGCTGACGTTTGCGATGATGACGGGCAACGCGCATGCGGCTCGCCGGGTCAAAATAGACTGCTGGAAGCGTCTGAGCGATGGTGACATTCACATAGACACGAGTAAACACCCGGAATTGAATTCCGGGTTTAAAGTCCTGAGTTATAAAGCGAACCGTAAAACGGACGAATGGAGCTACGGCTCGTGTGTCGTCGAGGCTCGCCGCTAGGAAAATTCGCCAACGGGGACAATTCCCGTAATTCGTGCTTGCGATCCCTCGTGGGATGCGGCCCGCCAGAATCCAAAAAAGCATTCCGATAGCGCGGAATTTTGACGAACTGGTATCGATTGTTGGGGAGATTGGAAGGTAATGAAGAGCGCACTTATTCTCTCTAAGGGCGCTGGGTTTTTTAAAATACTAAAGAAAAATGTAAAATCGTGACATAAAGAAACAAGTCGCATTTACTTGATGGACGACTCGGATGAGTCCATAAAGATCGACATGGGTAATGGCGCATATTTAATTATCTACGATCGTTGTGATTGTGGAATCTATATAAATATATAGTTTTCCCGGATATAGGTGGGATGCGGATGGTCTGCATCTTTCCATAATTGTGGCATTACTCGTGGTGTCCGCTCCGATGTTCCTGCCGGCTCCGCCCGTATCCCGTTGTGGCATTGTCGCCTCCGAACGCATCTCTCCTGCTTGGCGAGACGAGGTCTCGCCAGTCTCGAAGACTGCCGGAGCAGCATAGGAGGAGGGGGAGGTCGTATCTTGCTATCGGCGGCGACCGGCTCCTGCCGGATCGACGAAAATCCCGCTCCCGATCCCCAGCCGCAGACTTCCGGGCAGGCGCTGAGACAAGCCGGCAACCCGGCCGCCGCTGCGGCAAGGCAGCGAGCCGCCGCCGCCGGTCGCCGCCACGATCCGCGTGCGGCTGCCGGCGATCATCGCGCCGTGCCTGTTCTCGCTCCACCCGAGGGCGGCGATGTCGAAGTCCCGGCATGGTGCCGGGACCCTCTGCCTGCCTGTTCCGCCTGCCGGTCCCGGCTGCCGCTATTCCGCGGCTTTCCGCAGCGTGGCGCGGTTTTCCGGCGTATCGTCCGGCTCGGAGGTCCCGAAGACCGCTGCCAGCCAATGGCCGTCCGTCGGATTGGGGAACAGGATATATTTGTTGCCGAAAAGCGCCTTGTCTTCCTCCATCTTGGCTATGCGGCCGGCCACGTCGCCCTTCAGGTAATATTTGCGCCTGAAATCGTTCAGATTGTCGCCCAGGAAGGTCACGACGTCATAGCTCGCCAGGATCTCGTCCTGCCGCTTTTCCTTGTTGGAGGTGTCGCGCAGGACCGTGAGATTGGCATCCTTCAGCGGCAAGCCCGCGGCGCGAAGATTGCCGGCCACGAACTCGGTCGTGCGCTCGCCCTGGTCGCGGCTGGTGACATAGAAGATCTCCACGCCCTTGGCCTCGGCATATTTCAGGAAATCGGCGGCTCCGGGCGACGCCTGGAATTCGTTCTTCGGAACCCATGCATCCCATGTCGGATCGTCGAAGAACGCCTTGTCGCTCTTGACGATCATGCGCCAGTAGGCCAGCGGCAGCAGCACCGTATCGTCGACGTCGGTCACCACCGCCAGCGGCTTGTCGCCATCCTTGCGCCTGGCCAGCGCCGCATCCAGCCTTTCGCGGGCGATATTGAAACCCTGATAATACAGGGCGCGATATTCGGCCGCCGTCTGTTTCCAGGCGGTGGCATAGAGCAGCGGGTTTGCCGCGGCGTCGGCCGCAGCGGCCGCCTGGGGGGCAATGAGGCCCCCGATCATCAGGGCTGCAGCCAATGCCGGCTGCTTGAATGATGGCAATCCGAGCGCGTCCACGAAGATCCTCCCTCGATCATGGTCTCACCTGCGCCATCTCGCGTCGGCCGGGCGGCGGATGTCGTCCGAATCCGGCGGCGCCGCTGAACCGCGCTCCCTGCTCCGGCCTGTGAAAAGGCGAGGCCTACCTTATCGGCATCGCTCGAGAAGGTGCGGTCGAATTGAGGCCTTCCGGAAACATCCGCTGTTGCCGGAGGGGGCTGCCGCGGTGAAATCTGCCGCGCGGATGATATGGACCCCGCCTGCGCCGGACGCGATGGCGGCCCCCGCCGCGATGAAATGGGTGGGGGGAGGACGAGGTGGGGGCTTCGGAATGAGGCTCGTCCTGCACGACCCCCATCCCTTGCCCTTCCCCGCAAGGGGGAAGGGATCGCCAGGCGTCGCGATCGATTCTCTATTGTCCGACGTCTCCTGACCGTGCAGCAGAACGTCGCGGGGCCTGGCGGGCCTGGCGACCGCGCGCGGCGTCAGGACAGCAGGTCGGCCAGCGTGGCGGCGACGACCTCCGTGGCCTTGACGAGGTCGGGCAGATAGAGCCGCTCGTCGGCGCGGTGAGCGTTGGCTTCCTCGATGGTGCGCGGGCCGGCGCCGTAGAGCACGATCGGCACGCCATGCGCCGCATAGTGGCGGGCGTCGGTGTAGAGCGGCACGCCGGCGGTGCCGACCTCGACGCCGAAGACGCGGGTGGCATGACGGGACAGCAACGCGCTGAGCTTCTCCGAGCCGGGCAGCGGCTTCAGCGGTTCGGCCAGCAGGATGCGCCGCACCTCGACCTTGGCGGCCGGCGTCGCCCTGGCGGCGCCTTCGATCACCTGGCGCAGCTCCTGCTCGACGCCCGCTCCATCCTCCTCCGGGATCATGCGGCGGTCGAGGCGGAAGCTGACGCGGTCGGGCACGACATTGGTGTTGATGCCACCCGAGATCAGGCCGACGGTCATCTGCGGCGCGCCGATCCCCGGCACGGCCGACTGGCGCGAGGCCAGCGACTGGCGCCAGGTGTAGAGCGCGCCGAGGATGGCGGTGGAAGCCTCCAGCGCGTCGACGCCGGTGTAGGGCTTGGCGGCGTGGGCCGAGCGGCCGCGCACCTCCACCTCCAGATGCAGGCAGCCGTTGTGGGCGTTGACGACGGCGTAGGAGAAGCCGGCCGCCAGGGCGAGGTCCGGCTTGGTCAGGCCTTCCGACAGCAGCCAGCCCGGGCCGATCTCGCCGCCGGCCTCCTCGTCATAGGTCAGGTGCAGCTCGACCGTGCCCTTGAGCGGGGTCGGCAGGCGCTGCAGCGCCAGCAGGGCCCAGACATAGGTGGCGAAGTCCGACTTGGACACGGCGACGCCGCGGCCGACCATCCAGCCGTCGACGATCTCGGCGCCGTAGGGATCGCGCGTCCAGCCCTCGCCCGGCGGCACGACGTCGCCGTGGGCGTTGAGGGCGATCACCGGCCCGGGGCCGAAGCGGCGGCGGACGATCAGGTTGACGGCGGTGATCATGCCCTTGGAGCGGGTCAGCTCGGCCGGGACCGGGTGGCGCTCGACCTCGAAGCCGAGCTCCTCCAGCAGGGCGGCGGCGCGGGCGGCGTGCGGGGCGCAGTCGCCCGGCGGGTTGTCGGAGGGCGTGCGCACGAGCTCGGCGAGGAACGCCGTCTGCCGGGACTGCTCGTCCTGGAGGAAGCGGTGGATGATGTCGAGATTGCTCGGATCGGTGCTCATGAACGCGGGCTTTCGGGGGAGGGAAGAGCGGAAAGGGCGGCCGGCAGGCGGCGCAGGAAAGCGACGAGGACGTCCACGGCCTCGCCGACATCGTCGCCGCGCACCGATTCCGCCGGATTGTGGCTGATGCCGCCGAGGCAGCGCACGAACAGCATGGCGATCGGGCAGAGCGCGATCATCGCCAGGCCGTCATGGCCGGCGCCGCTCGGCAGCAGCCGGACGGTGCGGCCGCTGGCGCGCACGGCCTCGGCCAGGACCTCCGTCAGCCGGGGATCGCAGGTCGCGGCCGGCGCCTCGTAGCTGGTCGTCCAGGAGACGGCGACGGTGCGGCGGGCGGCGATGGCCTCGAGCCGCTCGCTCAAGGTGGCGAGGGCGGCGAGGCGCGTGGCGTCGTCGGGGCTGCGCAGGTCGACGGTGAAGCGCGCGCCGTAGGGGATGACGTTGACGGCGCCGGGCTGGAACGAGCAGGAACCGACGGTGGCGACGAGCTCCGCCCCGCCGAGCGCCACGTCCTCGACGGCGAGGATCATCTCGGCCGCCGCGGCGCCGGCGTCCGAGCGCAGCGCCATCGGCACGGTGCCGGCATGGCCGGCCTTGCCGCCGACTTCGACCACCAGGCGGCTGGCGCCGGCAATGGCGGTGACGATGCCGACCGGCAGGTCCTCGGCTTCCAGCACCGGGCCCTGCTCGATATGCACCTCGACATAGCCGAGGGTCTTCGCCGGGTCGCGGCCGAGCCGGGACACGGCGGCGGGATCGCAGCCGAAGGAGCGCAGGGCCTCGCGCAGGCTGACGCCCTCGGCGTCGGTGGAGTCGAGGGTGGCGGGGTCGAAGACGCCGGCGAGGGCGCGCGAGCCGGTGAGCGTCACGGGGAAGCGCACGCCCTCCTCGTCGCCGAAGGCGGCGACGTCGATGGCGAAGGGCAGGCGGACGCCGGCCTCGTGCAGCGCCGCCACCGCCTCGATGGCGACGACCACGCCGAGATTGCCGTCATAGCGCCCAGCCTTGCGCACCGTGTCGATATGCGAGCCGAGGATCAGCACCGGCGCGTCGGGCGCGGCGCCGGCATAGCGGCCGATCACGCTCGCCGCCGCGTCCATGTGCACCGCCATGCCGGCCTCGGCCATCCAGGCCGAGACCGTGTCGGCGGCGACGCGGTGCTCGGGCGTCAGGTAGAGGCGGGTCAGCCCGTCGGTATCGCTGGAGCAGCGGCCGAGCTCGTCGAGCCGCGCCATGACGCGGGCGGATCGAGCGGCGGCGCCGAGGGATGTGTGGGCGGACATGTCAGGCGTTCTTTGCTGCTGGGGCATCGGGCTGGCCGGGGGTGGTCACCAGCACGGCGCGGAAGTCGTTGACATTGGTCATGGTCGGCCCGGTCACCACCTGGTCGCCGAGGCGGCCGAACAGGGTGTGGGCGTCGTTGTCGAGGAGCGAGGCCACCGGGTCGATGCCCAGGGCCCGCGCCCGCTCCAGGGTGGTCGGGTCGATCACCGCGCCGGCGACCTCCTCGGCGCCGTCGATGCCGTCGGTGTCGCCGGCGATGGCGTGGACGCCGGCGGCGCCGCCGAGCTTGACGGCGAGCGACAGGAGATATTCGACGTTGCGGCCGCCGCGGCCGCCGCCGCGCACGGTCACGGTGGTCTCGCCGCCGGAGATCAGCACGCAGGGCGCCGCCGCCGGCTGGCCGTGGGCGAGCACCTGCCGGGCGATGCCGGCCATGACGATGCCGACGTCGCGCGCCTCGCCCTCAAGGGAATCGCCGAGGATCAGCGGGGTGACGCCGGCCTGCCGCGCCACCGCCGCCGCCGCCTCCAGCGACTGCTGGGGCGAGGCGATCAGGTGGCTTTCGCTGCGGGCGAGCCGCGGATCGCCGGGCTTGGGCGTCTCGCGGGCGGCCGCCTCGAGATGGGCGATGGCCCGGGCCGGTTCGGCGATGCCGTAGCGCGCCAGGATGGCCCGCGCCTCGGCGAAGGTCGTCGGATCGGCGACCGTCGGTCCGGAGGCGATGGCGGCGAGGTCGTCGCCGGGCACGTCGGAGATGATCAGGGAGACGACGCGGGCCGGCCAGGCCGCCGCCGCCAGCTGCCCGCCCTTGATGGCGGACAGGTGCTTGCGCACGCAGTTCATCGCCTCGATCGGCGCGCCGGACTTGAGGAGCTGGGTGTTGATCGCCTGCTTGTCCGCGAGCGTCAGGCCCTCGGCCGGCAGGCAGAGCAGGGCCGAGCCGCCGCCGGAGATCAGGGCGATGACGAGGTCGTCTTCGCCGGCTTCCTCCGCCAGCTTCAGGATGCGGGCCGCGGCGGCCTCGCCGGCCGCGTCCGGCACGGGGTGGGCGGCTTCGACCACCTCGATGTGCCGGCAGGGCACGTCGGCGTGGCCGTAGCGCGTCACCACCAGCCCGCTGACCGGGCCGGGCCAGTTGTCCTCGACCGCCTTGGCCATGGCCGCGGCTGCCTTGCCGGCGCCCAGGACGATGGTGCGCCCGCGCGGCGGCTCAGGCAGATGCGGGGGCAGGCAGGTGGCGGGCGTCGCCGCTGCCACCGCGGCCTCGAACATCGATTGCAGCAAGGCGCGCGGGGGCATGGGATGTCCTCTCTCAGGCGACGGGGGCGCCGATTTCATGGTTGGCCAGGAGCTCCAGCGCCTTGACCATGCCGGAATGATCCCAATGAGCGCCGCCGCGGGCGGCGCAGGCACTGAACAGTTCCTGCGCCAGCGCGGTGCTGGGCAGGGATACGCCGAGCTGGCGGGCGCTGGTCAGGGCCAGGTTGAGATCCTTCTGGTGCAGGGCGATGCGGAAGCCGGGGTCGAAAGTCCGCTTTACCATGCGATCGCCGTGAACTTCCAGAATGCGCGAAGCGGCGAATCCGCCCATCAGCGCTTGACGCACCTTGGCCGGATCGGCGCCGGCCTTCGAGGCGAAGACCAGGGCCTCGCCCACGGCCTCGATGGTGAGGGCGACGATGATCTGGTTGGCGACCTTGGTGGTCTGGCCGTCGCCGTTGCCGCCGACCAGGGTGATGTTCTTGCCCATGGCCTCGAACAGCGGTTTGACCCGGTCGAACGCCGCCTGCGGGCCGCCGACCATGATGGTGAGCGAGGCGGCCTTGGCGCCGACCTCGCCGCCGGAGACCGGAGCGTCGAGGTAGTCGACGCCGAGCTTGTTGATGCGGGCGGCGAAGGCCTTGGTGGCCACGGGCGAGATCGAGCTCATGTCGACCACGGTCTTGCCGGCCGAGAGGCCCTCGGCGACGCCGCCGGCGCCGAACAGCGCGGTTTCCACGTCCGGCGTGTCGGGCACCATGGTGATGATGATGTCGGCCTTGCGGGCGACGTCGGCCGCCGTGTCGCAGGCGGTGCCGCCGGCGCTCAGCAGGTCCTCGGGAATGCCGCCCAGCGAGTTGAGGAACAGCTTGTGGCCGGCCTTGATCAGGTGCCCGGCCATCGGGCCGCCCATGATTCCCAGTCCGACGAAACCGATATTCATTGTCGTGCCATCCTTCGGCAAAGAGGTGATGTGTTCGACGGCCCGTCCGGGCCCGAGGGTTCGTTCGCGAACAGGCAAAGCGATCGGACGCCGTGTCTGTCGGCTTTGATTGCGGTCGTGCGGGACGCCACGGTTCCGGCCCCGCCGCGACGCCCGCGTCTTCCCTCCCCCTTGTGGGGAGGGATGAAGGGTGGGGGGCGTGCAGGAGACGACGAGCCCCATGCCGACGACCCCCACCCCCTTACCCCTCCCCGCAAGGGGGAGGGGAGCGGCCGGCGTCGCGCCTCAGCCTTGCCTGCGGTCGTGCGGGACGCCACGGTTCCGGCCTCGCCGCGACGCTGGTGTCTTCCCTCCCCGCAAGGGGGAGGGGAGCGGCAGGCGTCGCGCTTGAAACTGTCGTCCGCGAACGGAAGCTTGGCCGCCTCCCGGCCGGTCAGATCGGCGCGCCGGCGCGGGCCGCCTGGAACCAGCCCAGGCCCGCTTCCGTCGTGCCCGCCGGGCGGTACTCGCAGCCGACCCAGCCGGCATAGCCGAGCCGGTCGAGCCACCTGAACAGGAAGTCGTAGTTGATCTCGCCGGTGCCGGGTTCGTTGCGGCCGGGATTGTCGGCGAGCTGGACGTGCCAGATCTGCGGCAGATAAGCCTCGATGCGGCGGGCGAGGTCGCCCTCCATGATCTGCATGTGGTAGATGTCGTACTGGATGCCGAGATTGTCGGAGCCGACATCGGCGAGGATGCCGGCCGCCTGCTCGGTCCGCGTCAGGAAGAAGCCGGGAATGTCGCGGGTGTTGATCGGCTCGATGACCAGGCGGATGCCGGCTTCGCCGAGCTTGCCGGCGGCGTAGCGGATGTTCTCCACGAAGATGCGGCGGGCTTCCTGCGGATCGACAGCCGCCGGGGCGATGCCGGCCAGGCAGTTGATCAGGCGGCAGTCGAGCGCCCCGGCATAGTCGATCGCCTGGGCGACGCCGTCGCGGAACTCCTCCTGCCGGCCGGGCAGGCAGGCGATGCCGCGCTCGCCGGCGGCCCAGTCGCCGGCCGGGAGATTGTGCAGAACCTGGGTCAGCTTGTGCTCGGCGAGCGCGCCGGCCAGGTCCTTCTTGTCGAAGGCGTAGGGGAACAGATACTCCACGCCGGTGAAGCCGCTGCGGGCGGCCGCGGCGAAGCGCTCGAGGAACGGCACCTCGTTGTAGAGCATCGTCAGGTTGGCGCAAAAACGGGGCATGCGGGGCATCCTGCTGGTGGGCGGAACCGGGCGGGGCGGCCCGGTTCGGTTGGGTCAATCCAAGAGGGCGATGGCGGTCGGCGCGTCCTCGGTCTGGAGCGCCAGGTCCTCGAACTCGGTGACCTTGTCGAGCTCGGTGCCCATGGCGACGTTGGTGACGCGCTCCAGGATCACCTCGACCACCACCGGAACCCGGTGCGTGGCGGCCAGGCGCTTGGCTTCCTCGAAGGCGGGCAGCAGCTGCTCGGGATCGGTGACGCGCAGCGCCTTGACGCCGAGGCCCTCGGCCACCTTGACGTGGTCGACGCCGTAGGCGCCCAGCTCCGGCGTGTTCTGGTTCTCGAACGAGAGCTGCACGCAGTAGTCCATGTTGAAGCCGCGCTGCGACTGGCGGATCAGGCCGAGATAGGCGTTGTTCACCAGCACGTGCACATAGGGCAGGCTGAACTGCGCCCCGACCGCCAGTTCCTCGATCAGGAACTGGAAGTCGTAGTCGCCGGAGATGGCGACGATCGGGCTGTCGGGATCGGCGGCGCGCACGCCGAGGGTCGCCGGCAGGGTCCAGCCGAGCGGGCCGGCCTGGCCGCAATTGATCCAGCCGCGCGGCTTGTAGACATGCAGGAACTGCGCCGCCGCGATCTGCGACAGGCCGATGGTCGAGACATAGGTGGTGTCGCGGCCGAAGGCCCGGTTCATCTCCTCGTAGACGCGCTGCGGCTTGATCGGCGTCTCGGTGAAGTGGGTGCGGCGCAGCATGGTGCGCTTGCGCTCGCGGCACTCGTTCACCCAGGTGCCGCGATCCTTGAGCGCGCCGCTCGCCTTGAGTTCCCGCGCCGCTTCGATGAACAGGTCGAGGGCGAAGCCCGCATCCGAGGCGATGCCGTAGTCGGGCATGAAGACGCGGCCGATCTGGGTCGGCTCGATGTCGACATGCACGAACTTGCGGCCCTTGGTGTAGGTGTCGATGCCGCCGGTGTGGCGGTTGGCCCAGCGGTTGCCGATGCCGAGCACGAAGTCAGAGGCGAGCACCGTGGCGTTGCCGTAGCGGTGGCTGGTCTGCAGGCCGGCCATGCCGACCATCAGCGGATGGTCGTCGGGGATGGTGCCCCAGCCCATCAGGGTCGGCACCACCGGCACGCCGAGGATCTCGGCGAACTCGACAAGCTTGTCCGAGGCGTCGGCGTTGATGACGCCGCCGCCGGCGACGATCAGCGGCCGCTCGGCCTCCTGCAGCATGGCGATGGCCTTGTCGATCTGGGCCCGCGTCGCCTTGGGCTTGTACACCGGCAGCGGCTCGTAGGTCTCCGGGTCGAACTCGATCTCCGCCGTCTGCACGTCGAAGGGCAGGTCGATCAGCACCGGACCGGGCCGGCCGGAGCGCATGATGTGGAAGGCCTGCTGGAAGGTGCCGGGCACCTGGGCGGGCTCGCGCACGGTCACCGCCCACTTGCAGACGGGCTTGGCGATCGCCTCGATGTCGACGGCCTGGAAGTCCTCCTTGTAGAGGCGGGCGCGCGGCGCCTGGCCGGTGATGCACAGGATCGGGATGGAGTCGGCCGAGGCCGAGTAGAGGCCGGTGATCATGTCGGTGCCGGCCGGGCCGGAGGTGCCGATGCAGATGCCGATATTGCCGGCCTTGGCGCGGGTGTAGCCTTCGGCCATGTGCGAGGCGGCCTCGACATGGCGCGCCAGCACGTGGCGGATGGTGTTGCGCGGCCGCAGCGCCGCATAGAGCGGGTTGATCGCCGCTCCGGGCACGCCGAAGGCGCAACGGGAGCCTTCCTTCTCGAGGATGTGGACTGCGGCTTCGGCTGCCGTCATGCGGGCCATGATGCTCTCCCTCCGGGGTCCGGCGGCTGCCCGGCCGGGTTCTCGCGCTGTCCTCAAGGGATCGCCGGGCCGGCCGGGGGCCGTACCGCGCGGTGCCGGCGTACTCGCCCGGCGCTTCCTGGAATGGACTTGAGAACCGGTGCGGGCGCTTGCGACGTGCGCTTGCCGCCTTTGTTCATGCGGAGAGTTGCACGCGGGGGATACTTTCGTCCAATATATCGTTCGGCATAATCGATACGAAAAACATATTGATCGGAGCCGGCATGGAACTGCGACACCTGCGCTACTTCATCGCCCTGGCCGAGGAACTGAGCTTCACCGCGGCGGCCCAGCGCCTCAACATCTCCCAGCCGCCCCTCAGCCAGCAGATCCGCGACCTGGAGGAGGAGCTCGGCACGCCGCTGTTCCGCCGCACCAGCCGAAAAGTGGTGCTGACCGAGGCCGGCATGGCCTTCCTCGGCCGGGCGCGCGCCATCACCGCCGAGACCGACATGGCGGTGGCGCAGATCCGGGCCATCGGCGAGGGCCGGACCGGCGCCCTCAACGTCGCGGTGACGGGCTCGATGCTGCTGGGGCCGCTGGCGCCGCTGATGGCCGAATACCAGCGCCAGGTGCCGGACGTGCTCACCGCCCTGCACGAACTGCCGCCGGAGGCGCAGGTGGCGGCGCTGCACAACCGCACCGTCGACGTCAGCTTCATGCGCCTGCCGCCGGGCGACCTCGACCTGGTGCGCGAGCGGGCCTGGCGCGAGCCGGTCGGGGTGGTGCTGCCGGCCGGCCATCCGCTGACGGCGCGCGCCAAGGTGCCGCTGGCGGCGTTGCGCGACGACGGCCACGTGTTCCTGCGCCTGAGGGATTCGCGCTTCGCCCAGTATCTGCGCGATTGCTGCGTCGAGGCCGGTTTCATGCCGCGCATCACCCAGCAGGTGGTGGAGACGCACACGCTGACCAGCCTGGTCGCGGCCGGCTTCGGGGTGGCGCTCGCGGCCCGCAGCATCAGCAACCTGCGCCGGCCGGAGATCGTCTATCGCGACCTGGAGGATCCCGCCCCCTCGGCCGACGTCAGCATCGTCTACCACCGCGACCCCGGCCCGGTGCTGACGCGCTTCCTCGCCCTGGCGCGGTCGTTCCTGGCGGAGGAGCGGAGGGTGTAGAGAATGCAGTATAGAGTACAGAAAAAGCCTGCTCCGCGCAGCGGGGAAAGTGTCAATCCGGAGGATTGACGGATGGGGTGCGGCAGGCCAGCCTGCAACTGGATTGGACTTGCACGACGGATGTGCGATATTTCCCGAAGGTCAGTCTTGCGGACCACACCCCATCCGTCGCCACGTCGTGGCGACACCTTCCCCACGTCGTGGAGAAGGCTTTTTTGTGGGCTGTTCAGCGCTGCTTCGGCTTGCTGGGCTCGCCCATGACATAGGTCTCGACCACGGCTCGGTCGTCGCCGAGGGTCAGCAGCACGAACAGTTCCTCGGCCAGGGTGCCGGCGGCCTGCATGCGGTGGGCCATGGCCGGGGTCGCCGACGAGTCGAGCACGACCGCGTCGGCCTCGTGGCCGGGCTCGAAGCTGCCGACGAGGTGGTCGATGCCGAGGGCCAGGGCGTTGCCGCGGGTCATGGCGTGGAAGGAAGCGAAGGGCGTCAGGGTCTGGCCCTGCAGCTGCAGCACCTTGTAGGCCTCGCTCATCGTCTCCAGCATGGAATAGCTGGTGCCGCCGCCGACATCGGTGGCGACGCCGATATGCACCGGCCGGCCCGGGTCGCGCATGGCGCGCCAGTCGAACAGGCCCGAGCCCAGGAAGAAGTTGGAGGTGGGGCAGAACACCGCCACCGCGCCGGCGTCGGAGAAGCGCCGGCGTTCGCTCTCGTCGAGATGGATGCAATGGCCCATCAGCGACCTGCGGCCGAGCAGGCCGTATTTCTCGTAGACGGCGGTGTAGTCGGCGCAACCGGGATAGAGCGACTTCACCGCGGCGATCTCGGCGAGGTTCTCCGAGATATGCGTCTGGACCAGGCAGTCCGGATGCTCGCGCACCAGGGCCCCGGCCGCCTCCAGTTGCCCGGGCGTCGAGGTGATGGCGAAGCGCGGGGCGATGGCATAGTGCTGGCGCCCGCGGCCGTGCCAGCGCTCGATCAGCGCCTTGCTGTCGCGGTAGCCGCTCTCGGCGGTGTCGAGCAGTGCCTCCGGCGCGTTGCGGTCCATCATCACCTTGCCGGCGGCCATGCGGGTGTTGCGGCGCTCGGATTCGACGAAGAACGCCTCGGCCGAGGCGGCGTGCACCGAGCAGAAGGCGACCGCCGTGGTGGTGCCGTTGGCGAGCAACTCGTCGAAGAAGAAGCGCGCACCGGCCGCGGCAAAGCCGGGATCGGCATATTTCTGCTCGGAGACGAAGGTGTAGGTGTTGAGCCAGTCGAGCAGCTGCGCCCCGTGCGAGGCGATCACCTGGGTCTGTGGAAAGTGGATATGCGGATCGATGAAGCCCGGCACGACCAGCTTGCCGGAGTGGTCGAGCACCGGCGTGCCCTCCGGCAGGGTCGGACGCAGCGCCGAGGTCTCGCCGACGGCGAGAATACGGCCGGCGCCGAGGACGAGCAGCCCGTCCTCGATCATGCGCACGGCGCTGCCGCCATGGTCCTCCGGCCGTTCGATGAACCACAGGAGGCGGCCGCGGATGGCGCGGTCCGGGCGGGTGCTTGCAAGGGTGGTCAAGGCGGTGGCATCCTCTTGGCTGGTCGGGGCGCATCGGCGCGGCGAGCTCCCGAAGGACACCCGCACTCGTGACGGCCGCACCGATCGACGTTTCCGAAGCGGTCTTGAGACTTTGACTTTTTATGTCCGCGGGATGTGCGGGCCCATCATGCGGGGGCCTGGCGATCCGGTTCAAGCCTGGCCGGGGCGCTGCCTCGCGCGCGTGGCTGTCCGACTGCCGGACGGCGGGCTACATAATTCGGGGAGAGCCTTCCCACTCTCGCATTTTTTTGGGAAGTCCTTCGCCGCAGCGCGATCTAGCGTCGGGGAGGTTGCGCTGGAATGATGAGAAGTCTCGACAAAAACAAGAACGTCATCATCGGGAGGATTTGCTGCCGCTCCCGGGCCGTGTCGCGCCGCGACAATCGCCCGGTGCCGTCGGCCGCTGGATGGCGTCAGCCGTCCGATCATTCACCCGTCCCGTCGACCCTGCCCATCGGGCGCTCCGTGCCGGCCTTGCGGCTGCGTGCAGCGACCCAACCGTATGGATCATCATGCGCCGGACCGTGAAATTTCTGCTGAACGACGAAGAGTGCCTGGTCGAGGCCATCGATCCGACCTTGACGCTGCTCGACTGGCTGCGCATCGAGCGCCGGCTCACCGGCACCAAGGAGGGCTGCGCCGAGGGAGACTGCGGCGCCTGCACCGTGCTGGTCGGCAACCTGGCGGGCGAGGAACTGCGCTACGAGGCGATCAACGCCTGCATCCGCTTCCTCGCCACCCTCGACGGCTGCCACGTCGTCACCGTCGAGCATCTCAAGGCCAAGACCGGCAGGCTGCATCCGGTGCAACAGGCGATGGTCGAGCTGCACGGCTCGCAATGCGGCTTCTGCACGCCCGGCATCGTCATGTCGCTGACGGCGCTCTGGCTCGCCCATGACGTGGTGCCCTCGCGCGAGCGCATCGAGGACGCGCTGGCCGGCAATCTCTGCCGCTGCACCGGCTACGGCCCGATCGTCGCGGCGCTGGGCCGCGCCTACGAGATTGCCGCGCCGGCCGACGACGCGTTCCGCACCGGCCGGGCCGCGGTGCGCCGTCGCCTGGCCGACATGGTCGACCGGGAGGTGATCCGGATCGGCGACAGCGCCCGCGACTTCTTCGCGCCCGCCACAGCCGACCAACTGGCCGACCTCTGTCTTGCCCATCCCGAGGCGACGCTGGTGGCCGGCGCCACCGATGTCGGGTTGTGGATCACCAAGATGCTGCAGCGCCCGCGCACGGTGATCTCGCTCGGACGGCTGGCGGAGCTGGCCCGGATCGAGGAGCGCGACGACGCCCTGGTGATCGGCGCCATGGTCTCGGTCCAGGACGGGCGGGCCGCGCTCGGTCGGCTGCATCCCCAGATCGACGAGATGATGCGCCGTTTCGGCAGCGAGCAGGTGCGCAATGCCGGCACAATCGGCGGCAATGTCGCCAACGGCTCGCCGATCGGCGACATGCCGCCGGTGCTGATCGCCCTCGGCGCCTCGGTGGTGCTGCGGCGCGGTGGCGAGCGCCGCACCGTGCTCCTGGAGAACTTCTTCATCGCCTACAAGAAGCAGGACCGCCAGCCCGGCGACTTCGTCGAGGCGCTGGTCGTGCCACGGCCCCGGCCCGGCGCGCTGCTGCACGTCTCCAAGGTGACCAAGCGCTTCGACGAGGACATCACTGCCGTGTGCGGCGCCTTCCGGCTCGAGCGCGACGGCCAGGGCACGATCACGGCGGCTGCGCTCGCGTTCGGCGGCATGGCCGCGACGCCCAAGCGCGCCAAGGCGGCGGAAGCGGCGCTGGTCGGCCGTTCCTGGGACGGGGCCTCGGCGGAAGCGGCCGCCCTGGCGCTCGCCGGCGACTTCACCCCCCTCGACGACTGGCGGGCGACGGCGCGCTATCGCAGCCTGGTCGCGGCCAACCTGATCCGGCGTTTCCACATCGAAACCGCCGACCCGGCCGGCGTCCGCCGCGTCGCCGGCAACCTGCGGAGCGACGTCCATGCTTGAGCGTGCCCAACCGACCGACCGAACCGAGATCGCCGGCGGCGTGCACCAGTCCACCCGCCACGATTCCGGCCACAAGCATGTCGCGGGCGAAGCCGTCTACATCGACGACATGCCCGAGCCCGCCGGCCTGCTGCACGCCTATCTCGGCCTGTCCGACTGTGCCCGCGGCACGATCACGTCGATGGATCTGTCCGCCGTCGCCGCCGCGCCCGGCGTGGTCATGGTGATGACCGCCGCGGACCTGCCCGGCTCCAACGACGTCAGCCCGGTCGGCCGGCACGACGATCCGGTGTTCGCCACCGAGGAGGTGCTGTTCCACGGCCAGCCGCTGTTCGCGGTGATCGCGACCTCGCGCAACGCCGCCAGGATCGCGGCGAGCCTGGCCAAGGTCACCTATGAAGCCCGGCCGCCGGCGCTCGACGTCGCCGCCGCCCGCAAGGCCGGCATGGACTTCGTCGTCGAGCCGCTGACGCTGGCGCGCGGCGATGCCGCCGCGGCCATGGCCGCGGCGCCGCGCCGCCTCAAGGGCTCGATGCAACTCGGCGGCCAGGACCATTTCTACCTGGAAGGCCATATCTCCATGGCCGTTCCCGGCGAGGACGATGACGTCACCGTCTATTGCTCGACCCAGCACCCCAGCGAGGTCCAGCACATGGTCGCCCATGTCATGGGCGTGCCGAGCCATTCGGTCACCGTCGAGATCCGACGCATGGGCGGCGGCTTCGGCGGCAAGGAGACCCAGGGCAACCTCTTCGCCGCCGTGGCGGCCGTCGCCGCCAAGCGCACCGGCCGCGCCGTCAAGATCCGCCCGGACCGCGACGACGATATGGTCGCCACCGGCAAGCGGCACGACTTCGTCATCGACTACGAGGTCGGCTTCGACGACGAGGGCCGCATCCTGGCCGTCGACGCCGTCTATGCCGCCCGCTGCGGCTTCTCGGCCGACCTCTCCGGCCCGGTGACCGACCGTGCCCTGTTCCACGCCGACAATTGCTACTTCTACCCGGCGGTGCGGCTGGTCTCCGAGCCCTGGCGCACACACACCGTGTCGAACACCGCCTTCCGCGGCTTCGGCGGCCCGCAGGGCATGGTCGGCGGCGAGCGCATCGTCGAGGAGGTGGCCTTCGCCGTCGGCAAGGACCCGCTCGAGATCCGCAAGCTCAACTTCTATGGCGGCCCCGGCCGCGACCTGACGCCCTACCACCAGACGGTGGATGAGCCGCTGATCGCCCGGCTCGTCGCCGAGCTGGAGGAAACCAGCGACTATCAGGCGCGCCGTGCCGCCATCCGGGCCGGGAATGCCGGCGACGGCGTGTTCAAGCGCGGCATCGCGCTGACGCCGGTCAAGTTCGGCATCTCCTTCACCGCCACCTGGTACAACCAGGCCGGGGCGCTGGTGCATGTCTACACCGACGGCTCGGTGCACCTGAACCATGGCGGCACCGAGATGGGCCAGGGCCTCTACGTCAAGGTGGCGCAGGTCGTCGCCGAGGCCTTCCAGCTCGACAGCGACATGGTGAAGATCACCGCCACCACCACGGGCAAGGTGCCGAACACCTCGGCCACCGCCGCCTCCTCCGGCTCGGACCTCAACGGCATGGCGGCGCTCGACGCCTGCAACGCCATCAAGGCCCGGCTCGTCGCCTTCGCCGCCGCGGAATGGTCGGTCGAGCCCGACCAGGTCGTGTTCCTGCCCGGCCGGGTGCGGGTCGGCAACCAGGACATCCCCTGGGCCGAGATGATCCGCCGCGCCTATATGGGACGGGTCCAGCTCTCGGCCACCGGCTTCTACAAGACGCCGGAGATCCATTGGGACCGCAAGAGCGGCCGCGGCCGGCCGTTCTACTACTACGCCTACGGCGCGGCGGTGTCCGAGGTGGTGGTCGACACCCTCACCGGCGAGTACCGGGTCGAGCGGGTCGACATCCTGCACGATGTCGGCTCGTCGCTGAACCCGGCCATCGACCTCGGCCAGATCGAGGGCGGCTTCATCCAGGGCATGGGCTGGCTCACCACCGAGGAGCTGTGGTGGGACGGCCAGGGGCGCCTGCGCACCCATGCGCCCTCGACCTACAAGATCCCGGTCGCCTCCGACCGGCCGCGGGTGATGAACATCGCGCTGCTGCGGGACACGCCCAACCGCGAGCCGACCATCCACCGCTCCAAGGCCGTGGGCGAGCCGCCCTTCATGCTCGGCATCTCGGTGCTGCACGCCCTGTCGGACGCGGTGGCGAGCGTGGCGGACCACAAGGTCTGCCCGCGGCTCGACGCGCCGGCGACGCCGGAGCGCGTGCTGTTCGCCATGGAAGCGCTGAAGGCCGGCCGGAGGAGCTGAGATGCGCCAGGTCTCGATCCCCGCGCTGCTCGACGCGGTGCCGCATGACGGCCGCGCCGCCATGCTGGTGGAGATCGCCGCGGTGCGGGGCTCGGCCCCGCGCGGCTGCGACGCCGTCATGCTGGTCTCGGCCGAGGCGGTGGCCGGCACCATCGGCGGCGGCCATCTGGAGTTCCATGCCATCGACGTGGCGCGCTCGATGCTGGCCGAGGGCAGCGTCGGCAAGAGCCTGGACATCCCGCTCGGGCCGTTCATGGGCCAGTGCTGCGGCGGCCATGTGACGCTGTCGTTCACGGCGCTCGACGCGGCGGCGGCGGCGCGCCTCTCGGCGCGCGAGGCGATGCTCGGCCGCGAGCGCCCGGAGGTGCTGGTGTTCGGGCTCGGCCATACCGGCCGGGCGCTGGCGGCGATGCTGGCGCTGCTGCCCTTCGCCGTCACCCTGGTGGACGACCGGGCCGAGATCCTCGCCGGCCTGCCGGCGGGCTCGCCGGTACGCCATCTGGAGGATCCGGAAGAGGCGGTCCGCGACGCGCGGCCGGGCTCGGCCTTCGTCGTCTTCACCCACAGCCATGCGCTCGACTACCGGCTGACCGAGGCGGCGCTGCGGCGGGGCGACGCGGCCTATGTCGGCATGATCGGCTCGCGCACCAAGCGCAAGCGCTTCGAAGCGCATTTCCTGCGCAGCGGCGGCACCGACCGCCAGCTCGCGGAGCTGGTCTGCCCGATCGGCGGCGGCGACGTGCCCGACAAGCGCCCGGAAATCATCGCCTGCCTGACGGCGGCGGAGCTGATCCGCCGCTTCGCCGAGGCGCAGGTCCTCGCCAATCCCAGGCCGTCGGCGCTGCTGCGCGACGCCGGCTGAGCGGGCGCGGCCGCCGGACCATCACGGCCGACACTTCACACGGACGGAACGAACGATCGTGCCGGCTGCGCCGACGCGTGGCCGCATGCGCCCGGGCCGCCCCGGACCTTCTCAATCAAGACGCGACGCCGAACGCGCCGAATCCAAGGGAGAATGACGATGCCCAGCCGATCCTAGAGGTATCCAAGAGCACATTCATGACAGGTGCCACCCGATCGCCCGACACGAGATCCAGAAGATCTGGACGCGGGCCTCTCCCATTCGGACGGAGTGCAAGCCAATGCTTGAGAGACTGTTCAAGTTAAAGGAAAACGGCACGAACGTCAGGACCGAGCTCCTCGCCGGGCTCACCACCTTCCTGACCATGGCCTATATCATCTTCATCAACCCGGCCATCCTCGGCGACGCCGGCATGCCCAAGGAATCGGTGTTCGTCGCCACCTGCCTCGTGGCGGCGGTGGGCACGACGATCATGGCGCTCTATGCCAATTATCCCATCGCCCTGGCGCCGGGCATGGGTCTTAACGCCTACTTCGCCTACGTGGTCGTGCTCGGCATGGGCTATACGTGGCAGGCGGCGCTGGGGGCCGTGTTCATCTCCGGCTCGCTGTTCCTGATCGTGACGCTGACGGGCATCCGCGACATCATCGTCAACGGCATCCCGCATTCGATGCGACTGTCGATCACCGTCGGCATCGGCATGTTCCTGGCGATCATCTCGCTGAAGAACGCCGGCATCATCGCCGCCAGCCCCGCGACCTTCGTCACGCTCGGCAAGCTGCACGACCCGAAGGTGGTGCTGGCCTCGATCGGCTTCATCGCCGTCGCCGTGCTGTCGGTCTGGCGGGTCAGGGGGGCGCTGCTGCTGGCGATCCTCGGCGTCACCGTGCTCAGCTTCTTCGTGACGGACAACAAGCTGAACGGCGTGGTCTCGTTGCCGCCCTCGATCTCGCCGACCCTGTTCCAGCTCGACATCAAGGCGGCACTGACCACCGGCTTCCTCAACGTCGTGCTGGTGTTCTTCCTGGTCGAGCTGTTCGACGCCACCGGCACGCTGATGGGCGTCGCCCGCCGCGCCGGCCTGCTCAAGACCGACGAGAACGGCCGCGACAAGGGCCTCAGCCGTGCCCTGATGGCCGACAGCAGCGCCATCTTCCTGGGCTCGCTGCTCGGCACCTCCAGCACCACCGCCTATCTGGAAAGCGCCGCCGGCGTGCAGGAGGGCGGGCGCACCGGCCTCACCGCGCTCACCGTCGCCGGCCTGTTTCTGCTCTGCCTGTTCATCTCGCCGCTGGCGGGCTCGGTGCCCGCCTACGCCACGGCCCCGGCGCTGTTCTTCGTCGCCTGCCTGATGATGCGGGAACTGACCGAGCTCGACTGGGACGACCTGACCGAGGCGGTGCCGGCCTGCGTCACCGCGTTGATGATGCCGTTCACCTATTCGGTCGCCAACGGCGTCGCCTTCGGCTTCATCTCCTACGCCGCCATCAAGCTGCTGAGCGGCAAGGCCAGGGGCGTGAAGGCGGTGGTCTGGATCATCGCCGCCGTCTTCCTGTTCAAGTTCATCTACGAGGGGGCGGCCGGCTGAGCGGTTCGTCTGGGGACAAGAGGGGAGCCGGTCCGAGAACGGGCCGGCCGTGCGGGGGCGAGACGGGCAGGACCCGCCTCGCCCCCGTGGCGTTCGGGGACGGAGAGGGGCCTTCAGCCGGCGTCGAGGCGGGCGAGCAGGGCCTCGACGCTGCCGAACAGGTCGCCGGCGCCGACGAGGCGGCGGCCGCGCGCGTCGGAGGCGATCAGGGCGGGCACGCCCTCGGCGCCGAAGGCCTGCATTTCCCGGCGTGCCGCGACGACCCGGGCGCGATCGGCGGCACGGAGTTCCGCATCCGGCGCGGCGATGCGGGTCGCGGCCGCATCGAGGCCGAGCCGGGCCAGGATGTCGGCCAGCACAGGCACGGCGGTGATGTCGCGGCCTTCGACGAAGCGCGCCTCCTGGACCGCCCGCAGCGCGTCGAGCTCGCGCCGGGGCGCCTCGAGCGCCGCCGCGGTGAGCGCGAGGGTTGCGGGGCCGGAGTCGAAGGGGCGCGACGGATCGCCGAGGACGGTGCGGTGATAGGTCTCGCTGAAGCGCTGGCCGGTCAGCTCCTGGATGCGCCGGTCGTTCATCCAGGCATAGGCGGCGAAGTCGGCGTTCATCGCGCGGGCGCCCTCGCCGGAGAACAGGCCGGTCGGCGCCGGCGCCACGGTGAGGCCCGGCATGGCAGCGAGGCGCTGCACGACGGGCGAGGCGCCGTAGCACCAGCCGCAGAGCGGATCGAAGAGATAGGCGATCTCGATGCTGCGGGTCATGTCGGTCTCCATGGCGTCAGGCATCCCAGTAGGCAGGGTCGCCGAAGGCGGTGCGCAGGCAGTCGGCGAAGGCGCGCAGCTTGGCCGAAGGCCGCCGCCCCTCGGGATGGGCGACGTAGATGAACTCGGCCTCGGGCTCGACGCCGACGTCGACGACGTCGAGGCGGCCGGCGGCGATCTCGGCGCCGGCGATGAACATCGGCAGCAGCGCCAGGCCGAGGCCGGCCAGGGCGGCGTCGCGCATCATGTCGCCGTTGTTGACGCGCAGCGCAGGCCGGCCGCGCACGATCGCCGCCCCGTCGGGACCGGAAAAGCGCCAGTCGGCGACGCCGCGGTTGGTGTAGAACACGCCGCGATGGCCTTCGAGCTCGGCGAGGCTGCGCGGCGCACCGTGGCGGTCGAGATAGGCGGGCGAGGCGACCATCACCCGGCGGCTCGGCGCCAGGCGCCAGGCCGTCAGCCGCGAATCCGCGATCGGCCCGTGCCGCACCACCGCGTCATAGCCGTCGGCGCCGGCATCGACCCTGCGATCGTCGAGGTCGAGCGTCAGCTCGATGCCGGGATGGGCCAGCAGGAAAGGATAGACCGCCGGCCCCAGATGCATGCGGCCGAAGGTGACGGGCGCGGCGATGCGCAGCGGCCCGACCAGGGCGCCGCGGCGCTCGGCCAGCTCCGCCGCGGCGTCGTCGACCTCGCGGGCGATGCGTGCGGCGCGCTCCAGGAAGGCGGCGCCGTCCTCGGTCAGGGTGAGCTTGCGCGTCGAGCGATGGACGAGGCTGGCGCCGAGGCCGCGCTCGAGCTCGGCCAGGCGCTCGCTCGCCACCGACTTCGAGACGCGCAGCCGGCGCGCCGCCTCGCTGATCGACCCGGCCTCGGCGATCGCAACGAAGGCGGCAATGCCGTCGAGCTTCATCATCGTTCGGATTTTCCGGAAACGAGGTCCATCGATGGCAGTCTAATCCGAACGTTCGCCGCTTGCTATCTCACGATCGTCAGGCGGGAGCGAAAGGGCGGACGGACCGCCCCGCCCGGCCGCGGGAGAAGCATCATGTCACGTCTTCGCAACAAGGTCGCCCTCGTCGCCGGTGCCTCCTCGGGCATCGGCCGCGCCACCGCCAAGCTGTTCGCGGCGGAGGGGGCCAAGGTCGTGGTCGGCGCCCGGCGGGAGGCCGAGCTCGCCAGCCTTGTCGGCGAGATCGAAGCCGCCAGCGGCGCGGCCGTGGCCCTCGCCGGCGACGTGCGCTCGGAGGACTATGCCAGGGCGCTGGTGGCGCTGGCGGCCGAACGCTTCGGCCGGCTCGACATCGCCTTCAACAATGCCGGCGTCTTCGGCGAATCCGGCCCCTCCACCGGCGTGTCGGAAGCCGGCTGGAGCGAGGCCATCGCCGTCAACCTGACCGCGTCCTTCCTCGGCGCCAAGCACCAGATCGGCGCGATGCTCCGCAACGGCGGCGGCTCGGTGATCTTCACCTCCACCTTCGTCGGCCACAGCTTCGCCTTCCCGGGCGCCGCCGCCTATGCGGCGAGCAAGTCCGGCCTGATCGGGCTGACCCAGGCGCTGGCGGCCGAGTTCGGTCCCCAGGGCGTGCGCGTCAACGCCATCCTGCCCGGCGCCGTCGAGACCGACATGTACCGGGCCGTCAACGGCACGGCCGAGTCGCAGGCCTTCATCACCAACCTGCATGCGCTGAAGCGGGTGGCCCAGCCGGAAGAGCTGGCGCGGTCCGTGCTCTACCTCGCCTCGGACGATGCCAGCTTCGTCACCGGCACCGCCATGCTGGTCGACGGCGGCGTCTCGATCACGCGGAGCTGAAGGCCCGTCCGGGAACAAGTGCTTCGGATCGTCATGACCGGACTTGATCTTATAGGCACTGGAGCAAAGCGCGTTTTGGTGGAAACGCGCTTTGCTCCAGCTCCTTAGTTTCGACGCGTCTTTGCGACTTGACGCGATTCCGTCAAATCGCAAAACGCTCTAGGATCGAGCCGGATCCTGTCGCTCTCGGGAAGGGCGGGGCCTAAAGCGCAATCGTCAAAGCGACTCACTTGTTTCCTGGACGACGCCTCAGGGGATCAGCACGATCGAGCCCACCGTGCGGCGCGCCTCCAGATCCGCATGCACCGCCCCGGCCTCCTCCAGCCGGCGGCGCGTGATCGTGTCGGCCTTGACCGCGCCGCTTTCCAGGCGTGCGAACAGGTCGGCCGAGCGACGCTCGAGATCCGCGCGCTCGGCGACATAGTCGAACAGCACCGGCCGGATGGCCGTGAGCGATCCGGCCGCCAGATCCGACAGGGAGAAGCCCTGGATCATGCCGGAGGACTGGCCGAAATTCACGAAGGAGCCGAAGCGGCGCAGCACCTTCAGCGAGCCGCGCCAGGTGTCCCGGCCGACGCTGTCGTAGACGGCGGCGCAGCCCTTGCCGCCGGTGATCTCGGTGACGGCGGCGACGAAGTCCTGCTCGCGATAGTTGACGACATGGCCGTAGCCGTGCCCGAGGGCGAGCTCGACTTTTTCCGCGGAGCCGGCCGTGCCGATGGCGGTGGCGCCGACGGCCTTCAGCCACTGCCCGATGAGGAGGCCGACGCCGCCGGCCGCCGCATGCACCAGCACCGTGTCGCCCGGCTGGACGGGATAGGAGGAGGTGACGAGATACTGCGCCGTCAGCCCCTTCAGCATCACGCCGGCGGCGACCTCGTCGCTGATCGCGTCCGGCAGCCTGACCAGGTTGGCGGCCGGGACGGTGCGCCGCTGGCGGTAGGCCCCGTGCCGCATGACGTAGGCGACGCGGTCGCCCGGCGCGAGGCCGGTCACGCCCGGCCCGACCGCCTCGACGACGCCGGCCGCCTCCGCGCCGGGGATCATCGTATCCTGCGGCCAGGGATAGAGCCCGCTGCGGAAATAGACGTCGATGAAATTGACGCCGATGGCGGTGTGGCGCACCACGACCTCGTCCTCGGCCGGAGCCGGCGTCGCGACATCGGTCCAGACCAACGCCTCGGGTCCGCCGGGCTTGAAGGCGACCAGTCCCTTGCTCATGGCGGCATCCTCGCTCAACGCTTGACCTCGAACTCCGGATCGACCGGGATCTGCAGGGCCGTGACGATGTGGTTGGTCTGCGCGGCCAGCCCGATCACGGCGGTGAGCTCGCCGTGCTGCGCATCGGTCATGCCCTTGGCGCGCGCGGCCGCCGTGTGCGAATGGATGCAGTACTGGCAGCCATTGGCAGTCGAGACGGCGATGTAGATCATCTCGCGCACCAGGGGATCGAGCGCGCCGGGCGCGACCATCACCTCCTTGAGCTGCCGCCAGATGCGGGCCAGGGTGGCGGGGTCGTTGGCCAGCCCCCGCCAGAAATTGTTGACGAAGTCGGATTTGCGCGTCGCGCGGATGTCGTCGAACACCGCCTTGACCGCCGGATCGGCCTCGGCCTCGGCGTCGGTCCACAGTTTCACGGTCGCCATGTCTCGTCCTCCCTCAGGCGTGGGCCCAGTCCCAGTAGAGCGCGCGGGCGCGCTGGGCGAGCGGCCCGAAGGCGAGCCGCCTGTCGTCGAAGGCCACC
The DNA here is from genome assembly GCF_057554225.1 of Labrys sp. Lb11. NCBI lineage: Bacteria > Pseudomonadati > Pseudomonadota > Alphaproteobacteria > Hyphomicrobiales > Xanthobacteraceae > Labrys > Labrys sp. Lb11. Next base: position 194,968 of record NZ_BAAJOT010000002.1, on the reverse strand, counting down.
ACCGGCACCACCTTGCTCATGTTGCCGGTGGAGAAGATCTCGTCGGCCTCACGGAAGTCCCCGATCGTCAGCGAGACCTCGTGCACGGTGACGCCGGCGCCGCGCAGCAGCTTGACGACGCGCTGGCGGGTGATGCCGTCCAGGAAGGTGCCGTTCGGAACCGGCGTGAACACCTCGCCGCCCCGCGCCATGAACACGTTGGACGTGGCGGTCTCGGCGACATTGCCGATCACGTCGGTGACGAGGGCGTTGTCGAAGCCCTTGGCCTTGGCCTCGCGCATCATGCGGGCGTTGTTGGCGTAGAGGCAGGCCGCCTTGGCGTTGACCGGCATGACCTCCAGGGTCGGCCGGCGGAAGGCGGTGGTGGTGACGGAAAAGCCCTTCGGCGCCGTCATCGGGATTTCCTCCAGGCACAGGGCGAAGGCCGTGGAGGAGGCCAGCGGCGGCACGGTGCCTGCGTCGCTGTCCTCGGCCCAGTACATCGGGCGGATATAGACGTCCGTGCCGGGGGCGAACTTCGCCAGGCCCTCGCGGGTCAGGGCCTCGATGTCGCCGGCCGAGAGCGTCGGCTCCAGGCCGAGGGCGCGGGCGGAGGCGTTGACGCGCTCGGCATGCCGGTCGAGATCGGGCGCGACGCCCTCGAACAGGCGGGCACCGTCGAACACCAGCGAGCCGAGCCAGGTGGCGTGGGAGGCCGCGCCGAGAATGCGCACGTCGCCCGCCTGCCAGCGTCCGTCGTAATAGGTCCAGGTCGCGCGCTGTGCCGTCATCCGAATCGTTCCTTCATGGGGCTTCATATCTCGGCGCGCCGCGCCTCAGTGCACGGCGGCGTACATGATCCTCTCCTCCGTCGCCTCGGCGGGTGAGAACTCCTCGACGACGCGGCCCTGCCGGCAGACGAGGATGCGGTCGGAGAGGTTCATGATCTCCGGCAAATAGGAGGAAATCACCACGACCGCCAGCCCGTCGTCGGCGAGCTTGCGGATCAACTGGTGGATCTCGGCGATGGCGCCGACGTCGACGCCCCGCGTCGGCTCGTCGAAGATGACGAGGCGCGGCTGCTGCACCAGCCCCTTGCCGATCACCACCTTCTGCTGGTTGCCGCCGGAGAGTTCGACCACCCGCGCATTGGCGTCGATGGCGCGGATGGCGAGGCGCCCGGTCCATTCGGTCGAGAGCGCCTGCATCTCCCTCATGCTGACGATCGGCGAGGTCTCCCTGTCCCCGGCCAGGAGGCCGCCGAACAGGTTCTCGGCCACCGACATGGTCTCGAAGAAGCCTTCGCTCTTGCGGTCCTCGGTGACGTAGACGATGCCGTCCTTCACCGCCTGGCGCGGCACGCGGTAGCGCACCGGCCGGCCGTCGAAGGTGATGGTGCCGCCGCGCAGGAAGTCGCGCTTGAAGATGCCGGAGACGATCTTGAAGGTTTCCGTGCGCCCGGAGCCGATCAGGCCGAACACGCCGGTGATCTGGCCCTCGAAGATCGAGAAGGCGTTGTTGCGCACGATCCTGCTCATCGAGACGTCCTGCACGGACAGGACCCTGGCGCCGGGCCGGCGCAGGGTCCTTTCGTCGCGCTTCTGGTACAGCTCGCCCGACAGGGTGCGCCCGACCATGGCGGTGATGATCGAGCCTCGGTCGAAGGTCGCGGCCTGCCCGCTCGCCACCAGCCGGCCGTCCCGGAGCACGGTGATGCGGTCCGAGATCGCCAGGGCCTCCTCCAGCGCGTGGCTGATGAAGACGATGGCGACGCCGCTCGCCTTCAGGCGGCGGACCAGCGCGAAGAAATGCCGCTTTTCCTCCGGCGTCAGCGTCGCGGTCGGCTCGTCGAAGATGATGACCTCGGCGTTGTGGTGGACGGCGCGGGCGATCTCCACCATCTGCCGCTTGGCCGCGCCCAGCGTCTCGACCATGGCGGTCGGGTCGACGGGGAAGTTCAGCGACTGCAGGAACTGCTGGGCCGAGATGGTGATGCCGCGCAGCCGGTTCAGGACCTTCTCCGAGCCGAGATAGAGGTTCTGCGCCACCGTCATCGAGGGCACCAGGCTGGTTTCCTGGAACACCATGGCGATGCCGGCGTCCAGCGCCTGGCTCGGCGAGGAAAAGCGGATGTCCCGGCCCTTGTGGACGATACGGCCGGCGCTCGGCTCGACCACGCCGGCGATCATCTTGGTGAGGGTGGACTTGCCGGCGCCGTTCTCGCCGAGCAGAGCGTGGATCTCGCCGCGCCGGAGCTCGAAGTCGACGTCGCTGACGGCGGGCACGCCGCGATAGGTCTTGGTGACGCCCTCCATCCGCACGACGACGTCGGAGCCGGGGGCCTTGGCATCGGAGCCTTGCATCAGCGGGCCTCTCCGGCAGAAGCGATGTCGAGAATGCAGTCGCCGCCGCGCGAGGCGACCCAGAGCCGCCCGTCCGCCTCGACGGCGCTGCACACGCCGTGGCGGACGCCGTCGGCCCGGCTGTGCAGGCTGAACAGCGGCTGCATTCGAGCGTCCAGCCGCACCACCAGCCCGTAGGAGCGGCTGGGCGACCACGGCTTGTGCACGCCCATGGTCCGGATGGCGCCGCACTGCAGCGGCTCCAGGAAGCTCACGCCGGAGGCGAGCGCCGGCGCGATCCAGAAGCGCGGCGGCACCTCGGCCAGCATGTCGAGGCGGTAGCGCTCCTCCTGCAGGACGAACTCGATCAGCCGGTTGCGCGGCGCGAACAGGCAGAGCCAAGCGCCGCCGCCGGGGGCCGGCGCCAGCCGCGCCGGATAGCCCGGCAACTGGTCGAGCACCACGGCAAGCCTGCCGCCGCCGGCGGTGACCAGCCGGTGGCGCCAGCTCTCGGCGACCAGGGCACCGCCGTCGACAGGCAGCAGCCCGTAGGGGAAGGCGAGCCCGGAGGCGACGCGCTCGAAGGCGGCGGCGCCCGCCGGCCGCTTCCACACCGAGCCGGAGGCGCCGCGCCGCATCAGGTCCGCCGACCATTGCGACGGCGCATGCTCGGCCGAGCCGTTGGCGAGCCAGAGCGTGCCGTCGGCGGCATAGGCGAGGGCCGTGATGCAGCCGATGCCGGGCCGCGCCGCCTCCTCGCGGCCGCCGACATGGAGCTTGCCGGTCTCCAGCGCCACCGCCAGCTCGCCCGCGGGCGAGACGGCGACGGCGCTGATCGGGGCGTCGAAACTCTTCAGGGGCACGGGCGCGGCGCCGGCCGCGATGCGATGGAGCGTGTTGCCGCTGGCGGCGACGAGGCCGTCCGGGCCGGCGGCGAGGTTGTCGGCCTCGGCAAGCGGCGTCGCCGAGGGCGCGTCGTCCAGGCGCGTGTTGGGCCGGAAGGCGCCGTCCAGCGGCGGAATGGTGACGGCCTTGCCGCGGAACAGGTCGAGGATCATCGCGCCGCTCCCCAATAGGAGGACGGGCCGGTCCAGCTCGCGTCCGCGCCGGGGATGCGGTAGCGGCCGATGCGGTTGTTGAGGATGCCGCCGACGAACAGGTATCCCTTGTGCTCGCGCATCGACGTCACCATCGGATGCGAGACGCCGGCGAGGTCGCCGAGGGTGTCGAGGATGCGGCCGCGCTCGTCGAACTTGATGACGCCGCCGGTGTTGATGTTCGGGAACAGCCAGTCGTCCTGCGGCAGGCGGCGCGTCATGCGCTTGCGCATGTCGGGATGGCGCAGCGACAGGTCGAAGCTCGGCGTGCGCATGCCCAGCCACGCCATCCAGTAGCTGCCGTCCGAGGCGCGGTTGATGTTGTCGGGGTAGCCCGGCATGTCCCTGATGACGCATTCGGCGGTGCCGGCCTTCGGCCCCTCCAGCCAGTAGCGGTGCACGCGGCAGGCCCAGCTCTCGGCGAAGAACAGCGACTTGCCGTCATGGGCGATGCACACGCCGTTGGTGTAGCGGTAGCCGTCGAGCAGCGTCCTCGTGGAGCCGTCCTTCGGATCGTAGACCAGCAGGCGGCCGGTCGGCCGGTTCTCGATGGAGTCCAGCGCCCAGTCATGGGCGTCGTAGCGCTTGGTCGAATCGGTGAAATAGATGCGGCCGTCCGGCGCGATGTCGCAGTCGTTGGGGTCGCGCAGGCGCGCATCGTCGACCACCGAGGTCCAGGAGCGCGCCGTCTCGGCCGAGAGCTTGGTCACCGTCCGGTCGGGCGCGACGGCGTAGAGCCCCATGGCGCCGACGCAGGAGATCAGGGTGCCGTCACGGTCGAAGGCGAGGCCGAGCGGGAAGCCGCCGACATGGGCGAACACTTCCGACCTGACATAGTCGGGCGCCAGGAACCGGACGATCTCGCCGTGGCGGGTGCCGCAATAGAGGTGGTCGTCCCGGTCGAGGATGATGTCCTCGGGGCCTTCCAGCTCGCCGAGGCCGATGGCGGCGGCCCCGGAAAGGCGGTCGTCCAGCGCATAGGGCGTCCCCGATCCCGGCTCGGCCGACTGGGGCTCTCCCATTTTCAGGTAGACCGGCGCGACATAGACCTCGTTCAGCACCTTGTGCCGGTTCTTCAGCCAGCGGATGTCGATGGTGACGGCGATCGCCAGCATCAGGCCGAGCACCATCTGCGTCGTGCCGGTGCCGTAGCCCATGCGGATCAGGCCGTTGGTCATCACCAGGACGATCACCGCGCCCATCAGGCCCTTGACCACCGAGCCGCGGCCGCCGCCAAGGCTGTTGCCGCCGACGACCGCCGCGGTCAGCGCCAGGATCTCCAGGTTGAGGCCGGTGCCCGGGCCGACGCCGCTCAGGCGGCAGGCGACGAGGAAGCCGGCCAGGCCCGAGCACAGGCCGGAGAACACATAGGTGAGGAACACGGTGCGGCGCACGCGGATGCCGGCATTGTGGGCCGAGCGGCGCGAGCCGCCGACGGCCTGGACGTGCCAGCCCGGCCGCGAGCGGGTGAGCGCGACATGGGTGAGGAGCGCCGCCGCGAGGGCGGCGACGACGGAGGAGGAAAAGCCGAGGATCGTGCCGTCGCCGATGAAGTCCCACACGTCCGAGGAGGCCGAGGAGGTCTGCACCAGGGCGGCGAAGTTCACCACCAGGATATCGTAGACCGAACGGCCGATGATGAAGGTGACGAGCGTGGTCAGGAAGGCGCGCAGGCGCAGGAAGCCGACGAGGTAGCCGTTGACCGCGCCGAACAGCGCGCCGGTCACCAGCGCCGCGACCAGCGCCATCCACACCGGCTGCTCGAAGATGAAGAACAGGCTGACCGCGGAAAAGGCCGAGAGCGCGAAGATCGAGCCGACCGACAGGTCGATGCCCCCGCCGAGCATGACCACGGTGAGCCCGGTGACCACCAGCGAGAACTCGCCGAGCTGGCGCGTCGATTCCTGCAGCGAGGAGATCTTGAAGAAGCCGGGAATCAGCGAGCCGAACACGGCGATCGTGGCGACGAGCGCGGCAAAGGGGATGGCGTTGTCCGTCCAGCGCTTGGTCAGGATCTCGCCGATGAGATGATCGGGAATGACGGTGTGGCGCCATTCCTGATAGCGCTCGCGAAGGGACATGGGGGACTTGTCGCAGGAACGGGGAAGGGGGCGGACGGGCCTCGGGGCTCGTCTGCGAATAAGCCAGAGCGTTTTGCGATTTGACGGACTCGCGTCAAGTCGCAAAGACGCGTCGAAACAAGAAGTCAGAGCAACGAGCGTTTCCATCAAAACGCGCTTTGCTCTAGGCACCACCCTGGTGACAGGTCGCACCCAATCGACAACCGGAGCGCTCGTCCCCGGACGACGCCCTGGCCGGCGGCGTCCGGGATGGCTCGGTGACCTTACTTGGCGGCGCTCTGGGCCTGCAGGGCCTTGACGTCCCAGCAGCTCGCCGGCGTCAGGTCGGCCTTGGTCGTCGCCTTCTCCAGCGTATAGATGTAGGTCTTCGACGTGCCGGCCGGCTGGCCGCTCTGCAGCAGGAACTTGATGACGGCGTTGATGTCGCCCGACTGGCGGGCGAGGTCGGTCATGACCACCGCGCCGTAGGTGCCGTCCTCGAGCTTGTCGCAGTCGGCGCTCTTCTCGCCGCCGCCGGTCGTCACCAGGTGGATCTTGTCCTGCAGCTTGGCCTCGCGGATCGCCGCGGCCGTGCCGACCGCGTCGCCGTCCCAGAAGTCGACGATGCCGCAGATGTCGGGATGCTGCTGCAGCACCGTGGTCGCGACGTTGCGCGCCGTCGTGGCGTCCCAGTTGGAATCCGGCTTGGCGACCACCTGGAAATCGGGGTGCTTGGCCAGCACCTTCATGATGCCGGCATATTGGTAGAGGCTGGAGGCGTTGACCTGGTCGCCCTGGATCAGGGCGATCTTCTTCGACGAGTTTTCGCCGCAGCCCTTGACGACGGCTTCGGCCTCGAGCTGGCCGAGGCGATCCCAGTCGGAGCCGATGAAGGCGTCGGCCTGGAAGTTGGCGGGATTGTCGATGAGGATGACGTAGATGCCGGCGGCCTGGGCCTTCTTGAACAGCTTGGAATAGGAGTTCAGATCCGGTGACTGGACGATCAGCACATCCGGCCTGGTGTCCGAGGCGATGGCTTCGGTGATGGCCTGCGCGCCGGCCTCGACGCTCCAGTTCGGGTCGCGCGTCTCGAAGACGCCGCCGAAGCCTTCGACCTCGCGCTTGATGTAGGCGGCCCAGCCCTGGGCCAGGTCGAAGCCCATGGTCATGGGCACGAGCAGGACGCGCTTGCCCTTGAGGGCCTGCGCATAGGCCGCCGGCCCCGGGTCCTCCGCCGCGGCGGCGGGGTGTGCCAGCACGGCCGCCGCCGCGAACGCCGCCGCCGTCAGGATCGTCTTGAAGAGGTTCATCGCAGTCCTTCCCTTGCTTCCGCCTTCCGGCGTCTTCGTTGTCGCATGCCGTTCAGATGTCGCCCTGCTGCGCCGTCTGCTCGTCGCGCGGATTGAGGATGCCGTCGATGACGATGGCCGCCAGCAGGATGCTCGACTTGATCAGGTTCTGGTACAGGGTCGGAATGTCGATGATCGTCATGGCGTTGAGCAGGATGCCGATCAGCGCCGCGCCGACCAGGACGTTGCGGACCCCGCCGCGGCCGCCCGACAGGCCGATGCCGCCGATGACCGCCACCAGGACGATGTCGTAGAGCAGCGTCGAGTTGACGACGCGCGTGTTGATCGAATGCAGGCTGGCCGCGGTCAGCAGTCCCGCCACGAAGGCGATGAGGGCGGAGAGCACGTAGCGCAGCACCAGCATCGGGCGCACGGGCATGCCGGCATTGCGCGCCGCCAGCGGGTTGTCGCCGGCGTAATAGACGTAGCGGCCCCATTTCGTATAGCGCAGGAACAGGAAGACCAGCACGGCGAGGCCGGCGAAGACGAACACCTCCGCCGGAACGTCGAAATAGCGCATGCCGCCGAACAGCTCGATCCAATGGCCGCCGGGCACCGGCACGGCGTCCTGCGTCAGCAGCTGCGAGCGCACGGTGCCGAAGACGAAGGAGCCGCTGGCCAGGGTGACGAAGATCGCCGGTACGTCGGCATAGGCCACCAGCACGCCGTTGAGCAGGCCGATGGCGACGACGCCGGCGAGGGCGAGGGCGAAGGCCGGGCCGTCGCCGAGGCCGCCGTCGAGCATCTGCAGGTACCAGGCCACCGACATCGCCATGACCGCGACCATGGACAGGTCGATGCCGCGGCCGATGACGACGATGGCCATGCCGAACGCCAGGATGCCGAGGACCGACACCGAGCGCACGATGGCGATCAGGTTGTCGGGCGCGAGGAAGCCGGGAAGGGCGAGCGCGGCCGCCGCGAACAGGAGCACGGCGAGCAGGAGCACGATGCGTTCCTGGGTCAGGCCGTTCCAGCCGAATCTGCGCATGCCGTCCGCCGCCTCATGTGCCTGCCGTCCTGCGGGTTCTGGCATCCCGGGCCGGACGGGGGAAATTCAATGTAGACATTGCAGATATAACTTGTCTGCATTGCTCCGGGGCACAGGGACAGGCGCAGCCGGCGCAGGACGTCGACCCCCATCGACCGTCCGGCGGTGGAGCCCCCCTGCCACGCGTCCATAAGGATCAGACTTGGCCCGGTTTGACCAGCCGGTCCGGCGCGGCGTCTCGCCGAAATCCGGCGTGTGCCCGTCGTGGCCGGGCTGCGACGCGCCCGGGCAGCCGGGCTCAGGCCTCGAGCTCCTCCGCGCCGCGATAGCGCGCGAAGCCGCGCTGCAACCCCGGCCCGAACAGGACGACCTCGCGGGCGTCGGGCGCGGCGCCGCCCTCCCCGCCCCACCAATCTCGGGTGTTCCCGAAATTGGCATGCAGGAGAGCAAGTCGGAAACATCCGACTTGCGGGGATAGGGCTTGGGCGCGCCCTTTTCGGGACCGTGCGCGGACTTTGTCGCCCGTCAGGCGATGCGCAACCGCCTCCGCCGTCACCGGGGCCGGCCTTCTCTCCCTGCTCCCCGACCGATCCGGGCTTGCATGAACCGCGCCCCGCCCCTATCGCGGCCGGGCCCTGCCTCTGCCGGAAGCGTTCATGACCACCGCCACCCTCACCACCGACGCCCGGCAGCGGGCCGAGCAGACGGCGACGCGCGTCGCCTTCTTCGTCGCCGGCTTCGCCATGGCGGCGTGGGCGCCGCTGGTGCCCTTCGCCAAGGCGCGGACCGGGCTCGACGACGGGGCGCTCGGCCTGCTGCTGCTCGGCCTCGGGGCCGGGTCGATCCTGGCCATGCCGCTTTCGGGCGCGCTCGCGGCCCGCTTCGGCTGTCGGCGGACGATCGTCGCCGCCTCGCTGCTGATCGTCGCGACGCTGCCGCTGCTCGCCACCCTCTCCGGCCTGGCCGGCCTCGGCGCGGCGCTGTTCGTGTTCGGGGCTGGGGTCGGCTCGGTCGACTGCACGATCAACATCCAGGCCGTCATCGTCGAGCGCGCCGGCGGGCGGCGGATGATGTCGGGCTTCCACGGGCTGTTCAGCGTCGGCGGCATCGCCGGGGCCGGCGGCGTCAGCCTGCTGTTGATGCTCGGGGCCTCGCCGCTCGGCGCCGCTCTCGTCGTCGGCGGCCTGACGGCCGCCGCGGTCCTCGTCGCCGTGCCCGGCCTGCTGCCCCATGGCGGCGAGGGCGGCGGCCCGGCCTTCGCCCTGCCGCGCGGCCCGGTGCTGTTCATCGGCGGGCTCTGCTTCATCGTCTTCCTGGCCGAGGGCGCGGTGCTCGACTGGAGCGCCGTCTTCCTCACGGCGCTGCGCGGCATCGACCCCGCGCATGCGGGCCTGGGCTACGCCGCCTTTGCCGCCACCATGACCGCCGGGCGCCTGACGGGAGACCGCATCGTGCACCGGGTCGGGCCGCAGCGGGTCGTCGTCCTCGGCGGGCTGCTGGCCGCCGCGGGGATGCTGCTCGCCACGCTCGTGCCGTCCTGGATCGCCGGCCTCGCCGGCTATGCCCTGGTCGGCGCCGGCTGCTCCAACATCGTGCCGGTGCTCTACACGGCGATCGGCCGCCAGACGGCCATGCCCGAGCACGTCGCCGTGCCGGCGGTGACGACGCTGGGCTATGCCGGCATCCTCGCCGGCCCCGCCGCCATCGGCTTCGTCGCCCATGCCGCGGGCCTGCCGGCGGCCTTCCTCATCATCGCCGCGCTGCTGCTCGGCGTCGCCGGCAGCGCCCGTCGGCTCCAGGTCTGAGGGGCGCGGGCGCCAGGACCAGCGCGTGCCGGGACGAGAGCTGCATGGGCCTGCCTCGCGATGGCGCCGAAGGGAGGCGCAGCATCGGCCGCGCCTGCGGCCTCCGCACGCCGATTCTTGCCGTCGCCCCCCGGAGCGGCGATCCCCGTCCGAAAAAAGCTCGGAAATCCCGCGTCTCCCGGGAAGGACCATCCAGCAACCGGCCTTCCCGCCGGGAATGACTCGCCGCCGGCCGGATTAATATCCGGCCCGTGCCGCCTTGCGCGCCGAGGCCATCGCGCCGCCGGGCGGCCGAGAGGGGAGACGTCCATGAACGCCAGAACGGGCCATGCCCGCGCCGCCGGCGGCGATGCGGTACCCGGCCGCCTCGCCGACCCCGGCCTGCTGCGCGAGCGCGCCTATATCGACGGCCGCTGGACCGCGGCGCCCTCCGGCGCGACCTTCGCGGTGCGCGATCCCGCCACGCGGGCGCCGGTCGCGGCCGTCGCCAGCCTGCCCGCCGCGGCGGCGGAAGCCGCGGTCGCCGCGGCGTCGCGGGCGCTGCCGGCCTGGAAGGCGCTGCTGCCTCAGGAGCGCGCCGCCCTGCTGCGCCGCTGGTTCGAGCTGATCCGGGCGGCGCGCGAGGATCTCGCTTTGATCATGACGGCCGAGCAGGGCAAGCCGCTGGCCGAGGCGCGCGGCGAGATCGACTATGCCGCCTCCTTCGTCGAATGGTACGCGGAGGAGGGCCGGCGCCTCAACGCCGAGAGCGTCACCAGCCACCTGCCCGGCGCCGAGATGCTGGTGCGGCGCGAGCCGCTCGGCGTGGCGGCGCTGTTCACGCCCTGGAACTTCCCCTCGGCCATGCTGACGCGCAAGGCCGCCGCGGCGCTCGCCGCCGGCTGCACCGTGGTCGCCCACCCCTCCAGCTACACGCCGCTCTCGGCCCTGGCCCTGGCCGAGCTCGCCGAGCGGGCCGGCCTGCCCGCCGGCGTCCTCAACATCGTCACCGGCGAGGCCGCCGCCATTGCCGGCGTGTTCTGCGCCGATGCCAGGGTGCGCGTCGTCTCCTTCACCGGCTCGACCGAGATCGGCCGGCTGATCGCGGCGCAATGCGCGCCGACGGTCAAGCGCCTGGTGATGGAGCTGGGCGGCCACGCCCCGCTGATCGTGTTCGACGACGCCGACGTGGAGAAGGCGGCCGGCATCGCCCTCGACGCCAAGTTCGCCACCTCCGGCCAGGACTGCCTGGCCGCCAACCGCATCTATGTGCAGCGCGGCCTCTATCCCGCCTTCTGCGCCGCCTTCGCCCGGCGCGTGGCGGCGCTGAAGCTCGGCGCCGGCCTGGAGGCGGACGTCGACATCGGCCCGCTGATGCACGAGCGCGCCGTGGCCAAGGCCGCGGCCCATGTGCAGGATGCCCTGGCCCGCGGCGCGCGGCGCCTGGTCGGCGGCGAGGCCGACGGCTCGCTGTTCTACCCGCCGACCCTGCTGGTCGACGTGCCGGACGAGGCGGCGATCATGCGCGAGGAGACCTTCGGGCCGGTGGCGGCGGTGACGCCGTTCGACACCGAGGCCGAGGCCATCGCCCGCGCCAACGCCACCGAATACGGCCTCGTCGCCTATGTCGTCACCCCCGATGCCGGCCGGGCCCTGCGCCTTGGCCGCGCCCTCGACTACGGCATGGTGGCGGTCAACCGGGTGAAGATCACCGGCGCGCCGGTGCCGTTCGGCGGCGTCAAGCAGTCCGGCCTCGGCCGCGAGGGCTCGCGCCACGGCCTCGAAGCCTTCACCGACCTGAAATACACCTGCCTCGATCTCGCCTAGAAGGAACCCGCCATGCTCGACCGCGCCGTGCCCGACAACGAACTCACCGCCTGGGACCGCGACCACTTCTTCCACCCCTCCACCCATATGGGCCAGCATGCGCGCGGCGAGACGCCGAACCGCATCGTCACCGGCGGGGAGGGGGTCTACATCGTCGACCGCGCCGGCAAGCGCAGCCTCGACGCCTTCGCCGGGCTCTACTGCGTCAATGTCGGCTATGGCCGCAAGGCGATCGCCGACGCCATCGCCGAGCAGGCGGCGGCGCTGCCCTATTACCACGCCTATGTCGGCCACGGCTCCGAGCCCTCGATCCGGCTGGCCAAGATGATCATCGACCGGGCGCCGGCCGGCATGAGCCGGGTGTTCTTCGGCCTGTCCGGTTCGGACGCCAACGAGACCAACATCAAGCTGGTCTGGTACGTCAACAACGTGCTGGGACGGCCGGAGAAGAAGAAGATCATCTCGCGCTGGCGCGGCTATCACGGCTCAGGCCTGATGACCGGCAGCCTGACGGGCCTGGCCGCCTTCCACAACCTGTTCGACCTGCCGCGGGCCCCGGTGCTGCACACCGAGGCGCCCTATTACTACCGGCGGGCGGACCGCTCCCTCAGCGAGGAGGCGTTCTCGCAGTTCTGCGCCGAGAAGCTCGAGGAGATGATCCTGGCCGAGGGCCCGGACACCATCGCCGCCTTCGTCGGCGAGCCGGTGCTGGGCACCGGCGGTATCGTGCCGCCGCCGGCCGGCTACTGGCAGGCCATCCAGGCCGTGCTCGCCAAGTACGACGTCATGCTGATCGCCGACGAGGTCGTCACCGGCTTCGGCCGCCTCGGCTCGATGTTCGGCTCGGACCATTACGGCATGAAGCCGGACCTGATCACCATCGCCAAGGGCCTGACCTCGGCCTATGCGCCGCTCTCCGGCGTCATCGTCTCGGAGAAGGTCTGGCGCATCCTGGAGCAGGGCTCGGACACGTTCGGCGCCATCGGCCATGGCTGGACCTATTCCTCGCACCCGCTCTGCGCCGCCGCCGGCGTCGCCAACCTGGAACTGGTCGACGAGATGAAGCTGGTCGACAACGCCCGCGAGGTCGGCGCCTATTTCCGCCAGGCCCTGGCCGACGCGGTCGGCGGCCATCGCCATGTCGGCGAGGTGCGCGGCGAAGGCCTGCTGGCCGCGGTGGAGTTCGTGCGCGACCGCGACGACCGGGTGTTCTTCGACGCCTCGGAGAAGGTCGGCATCCGCATCTCCGCCGCCCTGCTCGAGCGCGGCGTCATCGCCCGCGCCATGCCCCAGGGCGACATCCTCGGCTTCGCCCCGCCGCTCTGCCTGACGCGCGAGGAGGCCGACATCGTCGTCGACGCGACAAAGCAGGCGGTCGAGGCGGTGGGGGCGACGCTGTAGGAGAGCACGATGGCCTCGATATCGGCCTCAGCTTCCGGCCGAAGACGGAAGCTCATCGTTGGCCGCGCTCGATGATTTTGGCATCGAGCTTGGCCTTGATCCTGGCGAATGCGTCTTCGCCGTCGATCGCCGGGCCGCTGGCCATGCCTTCGTCCCACAGGCGGCGCAACTCGTCCGTGGCCAGTTGGCGCTGCGAGCGGCGGAATTTCCAGTCGCGCAATGCCTCGCGCATGACCTCGCTGGCCGATGCGTATTCGCCGGCTTCGACCGCCTCGCGCACCATGGCCGCCATTTCCGGCGTGAGGGCGACGCTGACTTTCTCGACATTCGCCATGGGCAGGTTCTCCTTATGTGCTCACGGTAGGCAGGTTTACCACCAAAGACAAGATCGCGGCCTCTGGCCGCGAGTGTCGGGGGGAGTCGCAGTCCCTCCATGCCGGTACATCGCCGTGCCGCAAATCGAAGCGGAACGGCTCCCGCCCATCTCCATCTCATCCCGCCCCGCGTCCCGCCCGCCTCGGAGCGGGATCCAGTGTCGCGGCCGCCGTTCCTCGTCTATATCGAGGGCAGGCGATTCCGTTCGAGGATCGCACGCGGTTCGCAAGGATACAGGGAGAGCCCCATGAAGACGTTCCAACTCCTCACCGGCGCCGCGGTTGCGGCCATGCTGCTGGTTTCGGCCCAGGCCGCGCGCGCCGACATCGTCATCGGCCTGATCGCGCCGCTGACCGGCCCGGTCGCCGCCTATGGCGACCAGGTCAAGAACGGCGCCCAGGCGGCCGTCGACACCATCAACAAGGGCGGCGGCGTCCTCGGCGAGAAGCTGGTGCTCAAGCTCGGCGACGATGCGAACGACCCGAAGCAGGGCGTCTCCGTCGCCAACCTGATGAGCGGCGAGGCGGTGCGCTTCGTCGTCGGGCCGGTGACCTCGGGCGTCTCCATGGCGGTGTCCGACGCGCTCTCCGAGAACGGCATCCTGATGGTGACGCCGACCGCGACCTCGCCCGCCCTCACCACGCGCGGCCTGACCAACGTCTTCCGCACCTGCGGCCGCGACGACCAGCAGGCCAAGGTCGCCGCCGACTATGTCCTGAAGACCCTGAAGGGCAAGACCATCGCCGTCATCCATGACAAGGGCACCTACGGCCAGGGCCTGGCCGACGCCTTCAAGAAGGGCATCAACGAGGGCGGCGTGACCGAGGCGGTCTACCTGACGCTGACCCCCGGCGAGAAGGACATGTCGGCGATCATCACCCGCCTCAAGGCGGCCAACGTCGACCTGATCTATTTCGGCGGCTACCACCCCGAGGGCGGCCTCCTGGCCCGCCAGCTGCGCGACGCCGGCGTCAAGGCGACGATCATCGGCGGCGAGGGCCTGTCCAACACCGAGTTCTCGGTGATCGGCGGCGAGACGGCGGAGGGCACGCTCTTCACCAACGTCACCGACGCGCTGAAGAACCCCGACTCGGCCCCGGCCGTCGCCGCGCTGAAGGAAAAGGGCATCCCGCCCGAGGCCTTCACGCTCAACGCCTACGCCGCCGTCGAGGTGCTGAAGGCCGGTATCGAGAAGGCCGGCAAGGCCGACCCGGCCGCCGTCGAAAAGGCGCTGCATGACGGCCTCGCGGCCAAGACCGCGATCGGCACGCTGACCTACGACAAGAACGGCGACCTCTCCTCGCCGAGCTTCGCCGTGTACAAGTGGCACGATGGGAAGATCGTCGCGGCGGAGTGAGGGGATGAAGCTGGCGCGGGGGATGCGGGAGCGTCCGCCGCGCTGGGGGCTTTGGGAGGGGCGTTTCCAAAGCACAAATTTGGTGATTCTGGCCGTGAGACGCTATTGTCTGCAGTTGGCCCATCGGCAATCGTCACTGTCCGCGTTGCGAAATCTGCAATGCGCTCCATCTCGGTCACAGCTTGCGCCGGCGGCACCCGTAAGCGGGCATTGGCCGCGACAGCGTGATCTTCACGCCATGTCATGCCGCCTGACGTTTAAGAGATCGGTCGGAATGAACTCAATTAGCCCGTCTTCGCAGATCCAGCTGTGAGTAACCCGATTTCGCTGCCCTCTCGATCGGCTAACCGATTGAATTTGTTTGCCCTGCTTGGCCCCCAAAACCTGAAAACCGTTGTAGTGAAGACCTTTGGGATTCCCCCAAATGGCATTCTCATGGAGAATGCTTTGTTATCCGCCTCGCGGTCTGAGAGCGAAAGAAGAGCGAGGAGCGCAATGCAATAGCTGCGGAACTGTTGGTCGCACCGAGCAGGATCCGCTTGTGGTGAAGACTTTTTCGCCTAACTCATTGATTTTTCGGGAGTGGCTCCTCCCAAAATGCCCCAATCGGTGAAGACGAACTAACCCTTTGATTCCACACGGCTGCGCTCCTCAAAATCCCGCGAATCCGCAAAGACGGGATAACGCTGAACGAAGGCTGCTTAACACGAGCTCGGCCGAGAGCAGCCGTTCCGCTATCGGCCAAAGATGGCCGAAGGCGGAGGGAATGCTCCTCGCCCAGTCGGTTCCCGGGCTACGAATCAGTCTCTGCGAAGAAGGGGATCCAGAATTCGTCAAGCGCCGGAGCATCGGTGATTGTGACGCCCGGCAGAGGTTTAAAAATATTCGCACCCAGATACCTGATCATGATCGTTTCGATCAGGCGCATGAGAAAATCGGGCATGGTATTCGCCAGTTCCATTGCTTTTGCCATTACCAACCCAAACGCACCGATTGCGGTCGGCTCGCCTGTCGCCCGCATGAGACCGTAACCAAAGACCAACTCGCTCGAAAAATAGAACGAATTCGTGTTCGCTTCGGAAAAATACCATTCCCACGGCTCGTCGTCTGAAATGGCCTCGAATGCCCGCTCAACATTCTTTTCGTTGGGATAGTGGTAGAGGTAATTGTGGCGGATCAACCGGAGCAGGGCTTTTTTGTCGAAGTCCGGTTTCAGCTTGTTGTAGGCGTCTTGCCCCTCCTGATGCATCGCGGAAAGATAGCTCTCAATGAGCGCTTGTCGCTCTTCGAGCCACACGCATGCCTCTGCAAGCACACCGAGCAGGCAGCGCAAGATAAGCTGCGACTGCATTCCGCTGACATCGGCCTCGATTGCGTTCTGTGGATCCTTGCTGGTCGAGAAGCGAACCAGTTTCATAAACACGCTGATCTGGTTCAGGATATGACCCGAAACCAGCACAAGGCTCCGCTCCGGCCTCGGAAGTTGCCGGAACTGATCCTTCGAGATCGGAATACGATAGACCTTAATCATTTACCCAAGCTGACAGGGACGGAAAGCCACTACGCGCACCTAGAGCAATGGATAGCAGAATTGGCTCGGCCGGGGTATCGCGGCTCATATCCAAGAGCCATCTGGCCGCTCTTCTGAAAGCCAAGGGTCCGCTCCGGTCCTTCAATCGCTCAAAGCCACCATTCCGTTATCGGCCAGTTCGAACAGTACAGGAACGCGCCTCTTCCCAGCCATTAAACGGAGCTTCCTTCTTCCGACCGCGCCAAGCGCCTGATTTTTCGGCAGAAGGTTGCTTCTGTGTGCTCATAATGTAGCCATGTAAACTGGTAATTTCGGCTTGTTTTGAATGAGATTGTGCCGTAAAATGGCGCCATGTACATCGAATCCGTCCCCAACCGCGACTCCCCGCCGGCCATCCTGCTGCGCGAGAGCTATCGCGAGGGCGGCAAGATCAAGAAGCGCACGCTGCTCAACCTGTCCGACTGGCCGACCGAGCGCATCGCCGGCTTCAGGATGCTGCTGAAGGGCGGCACGGTGCTTCCGCCCGACCGGGAGGCGATCAGCATTGTGCGCGCCCTGCCGCACGGCCATGTCGCCGCGGCGCTGGGCACCGCCCGCAAGATCGGTCTCGACCGGCTGCTCGGGCCTGCCGGCAACCGCTGCCGGGATCTCGTCCTGGCACTGATCGTCAGCCGCATCCTCGATCCAAGCTCGAAGCTCGCGGCGGCGCGGGCACTGTCACCCGATACCGCCGCCTCCAGCCTCGGCGCCGAGCTCGGGCTGGGGCCGGTGGACGAGGCGGACCTCTACAGCGCTCTCGACTGGCTGGCGGAGCGCCAGGCGGCGATCGAGACGGCACTGGCCCGGCGCCATCTCGCCGGCGGCACGCTGGTGCTCTACGACGTCACGTCGAGCTACATGGAGGGCCGCTGCTGCCCGCTGGCCCAGTTCGGCTACAATCGCGACGGCAAGAAGGGCAAGCTGCAGATCGTCTACGGCCTGCTCTGCGCCCCTGACGGCTGCCCGGTCGCTGTCGAGGTCTTCGAAGGCTCGACCGGCGATCCCTCCACGCTGGGCAACCAGGTCGCCAAGCTGAAGCAGCGCTTCGGCCTCGACCATGTCGTGCTGGTGGGAGACAGGGGCATGATCACTCAGGCCCGCATCGCCGAGGACATCAGGCCGGCCGGGCTCGACTGGATCACGGCGCTGCGCGCCCCGGCGATCCGCGGCCTGCTCGAGGGCGGCGCCTTCCAGATGTCGCTGTTCGACGATCGCGACATGGCGGCCATCACCTCACCGGACTTCCCGGGCGAGCGCCTGATCGTCTGCCGCAATCAGGCGCTCGCCGCCGAGCGCGCCCGCAAGCGCGAGGATCTCCTGCGCGCCACCGAGCGCCACCTCGCTCCTATCGCCGCCGCGGTGCGGCGCAAGCGCGAGCCGCTGCGCGGCCAGGCCGAGATCGGCCTGGCCGTCGGCGCCGTGATCGACCGGCATAAGATGGCCAAGCACTTCGAGCTTCAGATCACCGACACCAGCTTCACCTTCGCCCGCAAGACCGCCGAGATCGCCGCCGAGGCCGCCCTCGATGGCCTCTACGCCGTGCGCACCAGCCTGCCCGCCTCGACGCTCGACGATGCCGCCACGGTCAAAGCCTACAAATCCCTCAGCCTGGTCGAGCGCGCCTTCCGCTCGATCAAGACCGTCGATCTGCATGTGCGTCCGGTCTACCACTGGCTGCCCGAGCGGGTGCGCGCTCACGTCTTCTTGTGCATGCTCGGCTACTATCTCGAATGGCACATGCGCCGGCGCCTGGCGCCCATGCTCTACGACGACACCGACAAAGACGCCGCCGAGGCGCTGCGCCCCAGCGTCGTCGCCAAGGCCCAGCGCTCGCCCGCCGCCGTCACCAAGCAGACCACCGGCCTCACCCCGGACGGCCTGCCCGTGCACAGCTTCCACACCCTGATCGCCGATCTCGCCACCCTCACCCGCAACACCGTCGAGATCGCCACCGCGCCGGGCATGCCCTTCGCCATCGCCGCCCGCCCGACGCCGATCCAGGCCAAGGCCTTCGACCTCCTCGCCGTCGCCCGTACCCAGTAGAGACGTCCGTCGATCCGGTTTTAGCTCGCAAGATCAAATGCTTGCGCTCTGCGAAAGAAAGAAGCTCCGATTAAACGACATGCACAGCGATGCCGAAGGTCGCCGTTCATTCTGGCGCGGTGTCGGTGAGGAGCAGGTCAGACAGCCATATTGGGATCAATCGGCTGCAGGATGAAGCCAGGGAAATTCACAATATTGGCGGTGCCGGCCAAAGCCGTATTCACGGCGTCATAGGTCTCCGAGGTGGAGACGAGAACCTGCTGGCCTTGTTCAGCCGACTGGGATGCGGACCGCAGAAACTCGAACAAACTCGCCGATTCAACTTCCTGCTGGCCCGGCTCGTCGAAGATCGCGAGTCCTGGATGATTGGTAGCAGAAGCCCTCATCAATTCCATACAGGCCAGATAATATGCCCATTTCAGGCGAATAGCGTCGCTGGCCGACATCTCGAAATTGATTTCTTTCTCGACTGTTTCACCCCCCTCAACGCGGAGTACCAGCGGACGGAAATTGTCGTTAGACAGCGAGATTTCGCCCGGCTGAAATGAGCGAAAGCCGTAGCGCTCGAGATAGCGGCGGACGGTGCCCTGAAGGTGCTCAATCTTGTACTTGTCGGCGATAGTGAGTTCATCACCCGGAAGCTGCCGCAGAGCGTTGGTCGCGCTTACCCAGTCGGCGGCGATCTCCCGGAGTTCATCGAGCAGGGAGATCGCAAGGTCGTCGACGCCCTGAAGGCGTTCGACGAAGGCCAGAAGGCGAACGATTTCCTCGATCACTGCCCGCGACGGGGATGCGCTGGGACGGGTAAGTTCCTGGCGAAGCGCGCGCAGCTGCTGTTGCATGTCCTGAAGATCGCGCTCCGATCCTCGGTATCGCGCCGCGATCTCTTGGAGCCGCTCGCGCGAGCTCGTCAGCGCGGTCCGGTAGAGTTCGAGCTGCGATTTGACGAAGGCGATATTCTCGTCGAGCGCCATTCCGACACTGTCGACGGTGGGCAGGAGTTCGTTAGACACCTCTTGGTGGCATGTCGGACAAATGTGCTCCGATGCCGCTCGTCCGAGGTCGGAGCCCAGGCGCTGCAGCTTCTGAGCATCCTGATTGCGTTTGAGGTCGGTCTCTAGCGCGCTCACGCGCTCCTGGAGCGCTTTGTTGTCCTGAGTTTCGGCGCCATACTCAAGGCGAACTGCCTCAAGCACCGCTGAAAGCGCGTCGATTTCTGAGCGAAGGCGAGTCACACGCGCCTGGAGATCGGGAGCGGCCTCCTCGACTGTCTCGACCTGGCTGGCCTCGAGTTTCGCTATTCGGTCAATCACAATTTGGAGGACTTCAGCGAGACGCGTCCACTCACCCTGATAATAAAGCTGAAGATCGAGGGTGGGTGCTGCTGCGAACTCCGCGCTGGGTTGCACGGGAAGACCTCTGATTCGGCCAACGCGCGCTGCGGCCTCCTCCAGGCTCTTTCGCCGATCCGACCAGCGGCCGAGCAGATCCGAGATTGCGGACCGCAACTCAGCGCGGCGTCGCCGATTTTTTGCTGTCTGGAGATCGAGCAGGAACTCCATGACCCGCCGAGCGACGTCCTGGATACGGAAGAACGTCGGAAATGGCCCCTGAATGGATGACCATCCGCGCTTCTGCTCGACAAAGAGCATCGGGAAGATCGCTTCCAGATAGAGCGGACATTCCGTTCCATCGTAACGTGCGACGATCGGCAGTTCCCAGCCGAGGAATTTTGCCAGGAAGGCGTGGAAGCCGCTTTCGTTTGTCGCCGATCCACCGTCGAGAACGAAATAGTCGCGCTGCTCGCCACGAGGCATGTCGGTGGTTAGCGATGGACCGATCCAAGTCTGGATAAGCTTCGTGCTCTTCTCTCCAACCACATCCCGGTGGAGAACGATGACCACACCCTCGGCATTGGCGATCTCGAGTTCGACATAGGACTGCAGGACGAGTTCGTAAGGCTCGTCCTTGAACTGATGGATCTGCTCGCGCATCGCGTATGGGAGCGGGACGGTCAGCTGTGGGCCGAGTGATCGTTCGAGACCGAGCGCGTAGATGATCGCCTGCAGGCAGGTCGATTTGCCTGATGTATTAGGCGCTTGAATCACGTTCAGGCCGACTGCAAACGAAAGATCCGCTCCATAAGGACGCGTGGCGGTGAATGAGCGCAAACGGAGATGGCGTAATTGGATCATGACCGCTCACCGAGCAGCGTGGCGACGCTCGTTTCGGTGATAAGTTTGGCAAGTTCAACGACCGCTGCTCGCTCTTCGACTAACGCGTCATCGAGGTTCATTACGGCAGCGGCTGCGTCGATGCCGGCTTTCGTGAGTTGGAGCGCCGCCCGGCCTGTCGCCTTTGTCCAGATCGCCAGCTTCTCGCCGACGACAAAATCGACAGCTCTCGCGAAGGCAGGTTCCACTCTGAGGTTCCAGGGCACAGCACTTTGAACGGTTGACACGATTGATTTCAAGCGATCCTGCTGACCCGAACGGATCGCGTCGTTGAGAATGTGAAGCTTCGCGAGAGAAGCGCGGTTGGCGCGCGAACTCCCGAGCATAGCGAGGATGAGTGCTACCCGCCAAGCGATGCGGAGATCGCCAGGTACGGGCACCGGACGGCGCTGAAAGGAGAAACGACGATGAGAAAGGTCGAGTTCGGGCATACTCAGCCCACTTCCGGAAAATCGAGTGGGCAGCGGATCAACCAGTCGCTGACTGTTCCCAGCGCGATCTGGGTTACCACCCCGGCGGGAAGCGTTGGAAGCGCCCTGACGAGAGACTGTTCGATCTTCTGCGTGCTATCCTGCAACTGTTCCGCCGGTAGGGTCGATGCAGCGCCGACTGCGATCAGTCGCGTTTCTTCGGCATCGATCGACTGGAACGCGCGCTCCCACAGCACCGCGTGGTTCTGACGCAGCTGATCAAGTGCATTCTCTCGGTAAAGGTGCGCCTTAACATAGGCATCTCGTCGTGCGGCGATTTGCCCGGGCGTAGCGCTTGCGCCATAGGCTCGCTTCAGCTTGTCATCGATCCGGGCCCCGATCGACGTCCCGCTCGCCGCCGACACGTCAGTTGACGTCGGCACCACCACCTGGAGCGGCGGGCCGAGCGACATGGATTTGAGTTGCTCGATCTCACCAGCGAAGTCCTCCTGCGAATGGCAGAGAGCCTCGAAATCATCGGCGAGAAAGCTTAGGCTGAGAGCTTTGACCGCCACACCGCGCTGTCGAACGTCGGCGACGACATCTTTGTTGTCGAGAAAGGGGCAGAGCAGGATCCACCGGTTCGCGGCTATTCCTGAGAGTATCGAGGCGATCTTATCCTTGTTCTTCGAAAGCTTGGGGAGATCACGGCCGGCCTTCGCCTTCATCGCGCTGGCCGCCTTCTTCACATCCGACACTTCTTGCGGAGCGTAACACTGGTAAAGGCACCCGCTGGTTGTGAAAAACTCGAGTCCTGCGTCACCGCTGACGGAGTCGGGGACGACCTGAACGTTTTCTGAGCCGTGGCGACGCTGAACAAGTTGCAGAGCGAATGCCTGCCACTCATCGCCTTTCCACGCTCGTCGAAAACCCATGCTCGCTCCCCCCTAACTTCAGCTTAGTCAGAGAGAGGCGCGCCGCAAGAGGATTTACCAACGCCGCCTTCGACATCACCTTTTACTTTCTGCTCTCGGTGGGCCCGCTCAAGCTTCTTGCAGACCCCACAATCCACGTGCCAGCGGGCTGCCCCTCTGCCGCAGGTCGCGGAGCAGTTTGATTTAAGCATCGGTTGCCACGACGGCGCGCCTGAATTGGGTTCCGATCGGCATACGGAGGGGGAAACCGCATTCGGCAGCGGAGATGCCGTGACCTCGCAATGGGCCTCAAGGCATACAAGCTCCTGCAAGCCGCCAGTCGAATAACGGTCCAAGTGCGACGTCACGCGATTGACTCGGTAGGGTCCGTCCCTGGCTCATTCGGGACCTAGGAAGCCGGCTTTCAGTGTATGCTCTCGACCAAAAGCGGCCATGGATGTATCGCCCAGCCGTCCCGGTCGGGAGAGCGGCTGGAACCGACTTGGCCACGCCATCCCGCGCTTTGCCTCTCGCCCACAACCCGCTAGCCTCGCCCGGTATTTCGCCGGGGGCGCCCATGAGACTTACCGTTACCGTCGTTGCGGCACTCGCGCTTGCAAGCTGCGTATCCACCACCCCACCCGCTGGACCGCCGCCGCGCGGTGTCACCCGTTTGCCGCGCGATCCCGCGGTTCCGGCGCGTCTGGCCGGGCTTCCGGCATGGGAGGCGGCCACGGCCTGCAATGCGGTGACGGCGCGGATCACGGTCAATCGCGCTCATGCCCTGGGCGGGATGGCGAACTTCGACGAAGAGGTCAAGCGGACCGGTTATCTGACGCGCCTCTATTGGGCCTACGCCCAGCGGACGGTCGCCATCGATCGCCAGATTGGCGCGCCCATGGCATCGAAGGCCGTCTATGACCGGGGCCGGATCTGGGATCAGGCGCCGCCGTCGCGCCGTCCCACCCTGGCCGAATGCGAGGCGTTCGCGCCCGTGGTCGAGAGGCTGCTGGACGCCTCCTGACGGGATTGCCGCCGTCACCTTTCCAGCCCTGCCGGCGGAACGCCAAGCGGCACGAGCGCATTCCATGCCCGTGGTGCATCATCGAGCCAGCCCGTGTACCGTCCCCCGCATGCGCGGGAAACCGGTCGGGACCTGGCTTCACCAGCGAGAGGACGATCCATGGCCATTGCCAAGAACACGATCTGCCTGTGGTACGACAAGGACGCAGAGGCCGCGGCCCGCTTCTATGCCGGGGTCTTTCCCGACAGCGCGGTGGGCGCCGTCCACCATGCTCCCGGCGACTATCCGTCCGGCAAGGCGGGCGACGTGCTGATGGTCGAGTTCACGGTCGCCGGCATCCCGTGCCTCGGCCTCAACGGCGGGCCGATGTTCAAGCACAACGAGGCCTTCTCGTTCCAGATCGCCACCGACGACCAGGAGGAGACCGACCGCTACTGGAACGCCATCGTCGGCAATGGCGGCCAGGAAAGCGCGTGCGGCTGGTGCAAGGACAGATGGGGCGTGTCCTGGCAGATCACGCCGCGCGTGCTGACCGAGGCGATGGCGGCCGGCGGCGCCGAGGCGAAGCGCGCGTTCGACGCGATGATGGAGATGGGGAAGATCGACGTCGCGGCCATCGAGGCGGCCCGGCGCGGGTGACGGAGCGTCTTGAATCAGGGCGCCAACCTGGCCGTCATGGACGGGCTTGTCCGGTCCACCCCGACGAGATCGCATGCGATCTCGTCGGGGAACACGACGACTGGAGGCTGTCGTCACCCGATTCTGTGTCGTTGCGTGCGCGTGGATGGCCGGATCAAGTCCGGCCATGACGGCTGAAAGGGCGTCGCCCCTCCCAGCAGCGACATGGTCCGGCCCTATCTAAGCGCCTATGGAATCAAGTCTGGCCATGACGGTTTGCGAGGTCGCGCCCAATCGACAGCCGGAGCCGGAGCACTGGTTCCCAGGCGACGGCTGACATTCCTCAGCGCACGCCGACCGGCGTCGCCACCGTCTCGGCGTCGCTCGTGTCGGTATGCACCGCCTCGCGGATCACCTTGTCGGTCGTGGCCTCGAGGTGGTCCCACAGGTCCGAGTGCAGGTCGTTGAACTGCCGCCAGACCACCGTGTTGAAGAACTGCCGCGGCGCGCGCACCATCACCGTCGTGCGCCGCTGCCGCGGATAGCGATAGGGCCGGACGCCGTAGCGCCGGCACAGCGCCATGAACAGCCGGACCGACCACATGTCGGGCATCGAGAACTGCAACTCCTCCGCCGGATCCCCGGCGCCAATCTCCGCCAGCCTGGCCTTCAGCCGCTCGCCCGCGGCCCCGGCCGCCTCTCGCTCGCCGGCCGTCCCCGCGCCGAAGTACAGCGCCTCGACCTTGCGCAGCTTCTCGCGCAGTTGTTCTTCGATGCCGATCATCCGCCGCCGACCGCCGTTGCCGTGCGAGGACGGCAGCATGCCCCGGCGCGGCCGTCAACGCGGTCGCCTCGCCGGTCCACAGGCTTGTCCGTCGAGGCGGGGCGCCCGGCTCCCTACCCGAACGCCTTCCGCAGCGCCGGGATCGCCCGCTCGGCGAACAGGCGCAGGAAGCGCTCCTGGTCCGGGCCGGGGGCGTGGAAGACGAGGTGGCGGAAGCCGAGCTCGACATAGGGGCGCAGGCCCTCGACCAGCGGCTCGACGGCGTTGCAGACGATCCAGCGGCTGGCGGCGCGCTCGAGCGGCAGGGCGTCGGCGAGGCGCTGCATCTCCACCGGGTCCTCCACGCCCATCTTCTCCTCGGGCGAGAGCGCCAGCGCCGCCCAGTGGCGGGTGTCCTCCAGGGCGCGCTGCGCGTCGGCGTCGAAGGAGACCTTGACCTCGATCATCAGGTCGAGCCCGGCCATGGTCTTGCCGGCGGCGGCGCGGCCCTTCTCCAGGTTGGGCAGCAGCGTCTCGCGGTAGAGCTGCGGGTTCTTGCCGCTGGTGCAGATGAAGCCGTCGCCGAGCTCGCCGGCCATGAAGGCGGCCTTGGGGCCGGAGGCGCCGAGATAGATCGGCATCGGCTCATCCGGCCGGTCGTAGATGGTGGCGGCCTCGGTGCGGTACCAGGAGCCGTGATGGCTGACGCGCTCCTCGGTCCACAGCCGGCGCATCAGGGCGACGGCCTCGCGCAGCCGGCCCTCGCGCTCCTTGAAGCCCGGCCAGGTCATGCCGGTGGAGGGCACCTCGTTCAGCGATTCGCCGGTGCCGACGCCGAGCACGATGCGGCCGGGATAGAGCGCGCCGAGCGTCGCCACCGCCTGCGCCACCACGGAGGGGTGGTAGCGGAAGGTCGGCGTCACCACGCTGGTGCCGATGGTCATGCGCTTCGTGCGCTCGCCCAGCGCCGCCATCCAGGCGAAGGAGAAGGGGGCGTGCCCGTCGGTGTGGCGCCAGGGCTGGAAATGGTCGCTGACGAAGCAGGAGTCGAAGCCGAGCTCCTCGGCCAGAACCGCATAGTCCAGGAGCCGGCGCGGCGCGAACTGTTCCGCCGAAGCCTTGTAGCCGAATCGCAGCACGTCGTTTCCCTTCCTCAACCGTCGGTCCGCCTATTGTTGAGCCTCGCCCGCAAATAGGGTAGGGGGCCCTGGCCTCCGGCCATGGAGGAGTTTCGGCGCCGCCCCGGCGGCGGCCGGATTGTTTTTGGCCCGGCGGGGCCGGCCGGCCGACTTTTCGATCGGCGCTGCGCTAAGCTTCGCCCGATGACAAGCCGGCCGTGCCGGGCCCGCATGCCGCGGCCCGTCGGCGCGAGGCCTTGGGAGTGAATCGGACATGAAGATCGGCGCCCTGTTTCCCCAGTTCGAGATCGGCCGCGATCCCGCCGCCATCCGGGCCTTCGCCCAGACCGCCGAAGAGCTCGGCTACACCCACCTGACGGCCTTCGACCAGATCATCGGCCTCAACAAGGCCAGCCGCCCCGACTGGAAATATGTCCACGACGCCGAGGACATGTTCCACGAGATCTTCGTGCTGTTCGGCTATCTCGCCGCGGTCACCACCCGGATCGAGTTCGTCACCGGCGTGCTGGTGCTGCCGATGCGCGGCACGGCGCTGGTCGCCAAGCAGGCGGCGGAGGTCGACCTGCTCAGCGGCGGCCGGCTGCGCCTCGGCGTCGGCGTCGGCGTCAAGCCGGAGGAGTTCGAGGCCTGCGGCGAGGAGTTCGGCAACCGCGGCAAGCGCATGGACGAGCAGATCGACGTGCTGCGCAAGCTGTGGTGCTCCGACCTCATCACCTATGAGGGCAAGTACCACCGCATCGAGGACGGCGGCATCAACCCGCTGCCGGCGCAGCGGCCGATCCCGATCTGGATCGGCGGCATCTCCGAGGCGGCGATCAAGCGCGTCGGCCGCATCGGCGACGGCTGGCTGCCGAACTTCCAGGCCGACGACCTCGGCCGCCGCAGCATCGAGGCGATGCGCGAGGTGGCGGTGAGCCATGGCCGCGACCCCGACAGGATCGGCATCGAGGCGACCATGACCATCATCGACCGCACGCCGGCGGAGCTGCGCGAGGAGGTGGAGGCCTGGCGCGCCATCGGCGCCACCCACATCACCGTCAACACCATGCCGGAGCGCTGGGTCGAGGAGGAGAAGCGCTGGAACAAGGCCTCGATCGGCGGCCTCGCGGATCCGCAGGCGCATATCGACGCGATCCGGCGCTTCCGCGACGCGCTGCCGCATCTGTTCTGACCGCGATGCCCGTCTTCGAGCGATCCGAGTTCCTGGAGCGCATCGCCCGCGTCAAGGCGCGGATGCGGGCGGCCGGGCTCGACGTGCTGGTGTGCGCCGATCCGGCCAACATCAACTACCTCACCGGCTATGACGGCTGGTCGTTCTACGTGCATCAATATGCGGCGCTGTCGCTCGACGCCGAGGAGCCGCTGTGGATCGGCCGGGCCATGGACGCGCCGGGCGCCGAGCTCACCGCCTTCGTCCGGCGCGAGAACATCGTCCCCTATCCCGAGACCCATGTGGACTCGGCGAGCCTGCACCCGGCGCAGTTCGTCGCCGGCGTGCTGGCCGAGCGCGGCTTGGGCCACGCCCGCATCGGCGTCGAGCTCGACGCCTTCTACTTCACCGCCCGCGCCTATCTGGAGCTGGCCAGGGCGCTGCCCGGGGCCAGCCTCGTCGACGCGCAGGGGCTGGTGAACTGGGTGCGCCTCGTCAAGTCCCCGGCCGAGGTCGCGCTGATGCGCGGCGCCGCCGCCATCGTCTCGCAGGCCATGGCGGTCGGCATGGAGGCGGTGGCCCCGGGCGTGCGCGAATGCGACGCCGTCGCCCGCATCACCGCCGCCCAGTTCCACGGCACGCCCGAGCACTGGGGCGACTATCCCGCCGCGCTGGCCCAGGTGCCGAGCGGGCGCAAGAGCGCCGCCCCGCACATGACCTGGTCGGGCGACCGCTACGAGCACGGCACCGTCGCCTATCTCGAGCTCGGCGGCTGCCATCACCGCTACCACGCGGCGCTGGCCCGCACCCTGCACATGGGCCCGCCGCCGCCGGCGCTCACCGATGTCGCCGAGGTGGTGGCCGAGGGCCTCGACACCGCCCTCGACGCCGCCCGCGCCGGCACCACCTGCCACCAGGTCGAGGCGGCCTGGCGCCGCGTCATCAGCCGGGCCGGCTACAGCAAGGCCTCGCGCATCGGCTATTCCATCGGCCTCAACTACCCGCCGGACTGGGGCGAGCGCACCGCCAGCCTGCGCGAGGGCGACGAGACCGTGCTGGAGGCCAACATGTGCTTCCACATGATCCTGGGGATGTGGATGGACGACTGGGGCTACGAGCTGAGCGAGACCTTCTGCGTGCGCGCGTCCGGCGCGCCGGAGGTGCTGACCAGCTTCCCGCGCGACCTCGTGGTCAAGCTCTAGGACGGGGCAGGGATGGTTCGGAGCGAGACGAGGTCAGGCTTTGCTTGCGGCCGTGCGAGACGCCGCGGTTCCGATCTCGCCGCGACGCCCGCGTCTTCTCGCCCCCTTGCGGGGAGGGATGAAGGGTGGGGGTCGTGCAGGACAGGACGAGCCCCATGCCGACGACCCCCACCCCCTTACCCCTCCCCACCCATCTCGGGTGTTCCCGAGATGGGCAGAGCAAGAAGGCAAGTCGGAACCATCCGACTTGCCGGGGGAGGGGAGCGGCCGGCGCCGCGCCTGAAGCTGTTATCCGCGAGCGGCGAGAGGCAACCATGCCCCTGACCCTGACCGCCCTGCCGGATCTGCCGCTCGTCGCGCCCGGCGACGACCTCGGCGGCCTGCTGATCGCGGCGATCGAGCGGGCGGGCCTCGCGCCGCAGCCGCAGGATGTGCTGGTGGTCGCCCAGAAGGTGGTGTCGAAGGCTGAGGGCCGCGTCGTCGACCTCGCCGATGTGGTCGCCTCGGCGCGGGCGGTCGAGATCGCCGCCGCCGTCGACAAGGACCCGCGCCTCGTCGAGGTGGTGCTGTCGGAGGCGGACGAGGTGGTGGCGCAGCGGCGCGGCGTGCTGATCGTGGCGCACCGGCGCGGCTATGTCATGGCCAATGCCGGCGTCGACCAGTCCAACGTGGCCCAGCCCGAGGGCGATGCCCGGGTGCTGCTGCTGCCGGAGGACCCGGACGGCTGGTGCGAGACGATGCGGCGGCGGCTGGAGGCGCATTTCGGCGTCGGCATGGCGGTGGTGATGAACGACAGTTTCGGCCGGGCCTGGCGCAACGGCACGGTGGGCGTGGCGCTCGGCGCCGCCGGCCTGCCGGCGCTGCTCGACCGCATCGGCGAGCCGGACCTCTACGGCCGGCCGCTGCGCGTCACCCAGATCGGCTATGCCGACGAGGTGGCGGCGGCGGCCTCGCTCTTGATGGGGCAGGCGGCCGAGGGGCAGCCGGCGGTGCTGGTGCGCGGCCTCGCCTGGTCGCAGGCGCCGGCGCCGGCCTCGGCCCTGGTGCGGCCCAAGGCCGAGGACATGTTTCGATCGGCGCTGAGGTGACCGGCATGGGTGCGCAAGGGACGTCGGACGCCAGGGTCCTGGCCATATCAGGCGGCATCGGCGGCGCCAAGCTGGCGCTCGGCCTCTATCGCACCCTCGCCCCGGGCGCGCTGACGGTGGCGATCAACACGGGCGACGATTTCGAGCATCTGGGCCTGCACGTCTCGCCCGACATCGACACCGTCACCTACACGCTGGCCGGCCTTAACGACACCCATCGCGGCTGGGGCCTCGCCGACGAGAGCTGGAGCTTCATGGCGGCGCTGGAGCGGCTCGGCGGCGAGAACTGGTTCATGCTCGGCGACCGCGACCTCGCCACCCATGTCCAGCGCACCCTCAGGCTGAAGGCGGGGGAGAGCCTCACGGCGGTGACGACCGACTTCGCGGCGCGGCTCGGCATCCGGGCCCGGCTGCTGCCGATGAGCGACGACCCCGTCCGCACCGTCGTCGGCACCGAGGAGGGCCCGCTCGCCTTCCAGCGCTACTTCGTCGGACGCCAGTGCCGGCCGGCGGTGCGGGAGATCCGGTTCGAGGGCGCGGCGACGGCGCAGGTGCAGCCGGAGGTCGCGGCGGCGCTGGCCGATCCCGGGCTCGCCGCCATCGTCGTCTGCCCGTCCAACCCCTATCTCAGCGTCGACCCGATCCTGGCCCTGCCCGGCTTCCGCGAGGCCCTGGCCGCGGCGCCGGCGCCGGTGATCGCGGTGTCGCCGATCGTCGGCGGCCGCGCCGTCAAGGGGCCGACCGCCAAGATCATGGCCGAGCTCGGCCGGCCGGTGACGGTGCACGCGATCGCGGCGCATTATCGCGGCCTGCTCGACGGCCTGATCATCGACAACGCCGACGCGGCCGAGGCCGACGCGCTGGAGGTGCCGGTGGCGGTCACCGGCGCGGTGATGGACAGCCTGGAGGACCGCGACCGGCTGGCCCGTGCCGTGCTCCGCTTCGCCGCCTCGCTGCGCCGCAGGGGGCCGGCATGAGCGCGGCGCCGATCTGGGGGCTCATCCCGGTCAAGCGCCTCGGCGAGGCCAAGCTGCGGCTCGCCGGCGTGCTGAGCCCGGCGGAACGGGCCGGCCTCGCCGCCGCCATGGCCGAGGACGTGCTCGCCGCCGCCCTGGCCGCCCGCGGTCTCGCCGGGGTCGCGGTGGCGACGTCCGATCCGGCTGTCGCCGCCCTGGCCCGCCGGCTCGGCGCCCGCGTCCTGCCGGATCAGGCGGAGCTCGGCCTCAACGCCGCGATCGGCGGAGCGGCCTCGCGGCTCTCCCGCGACGGGGCCGCCGGCCTCTTGGTGCTGCCGGCCGACGTGCCCCTGGTGCTGCCGGCCGACATCGCCGCCCTGGTCGAAGGGCACGGCGACGGCCGGGCGGTGAGCCTCGCCGCGGCCGCGGCCGACGGCGGCTCGAATGCCCTGGTCTCGACGCCCGTGGACGCCATCCCCTTCCGCTTCGGCGCCGGCAGCGCGGCCCTGCACCGCGAGGCGGCGCTGGCCGCCGGCATCGTGCCCCGGCACGTGTCGCTGCCCCGCCTTGCCCGCGATATCGACCGGCCGGACGACCTCGCCGCCTTCCTCGGCGAGCCGTCGCCGACCCGCAGCCACGGCTTCCTCGCCGCCCTCGACGGCGCGCCGTCGCGGTTCGGGGCGCCCATGCTCCTGGAGACCCTGCCGTGAGCCGCACCGTGCTCGACCGCGCCGCCGCCGGCCATCGCCTCACCGAGGGCGAGGCGCTGGCGCTGGCCGCCTGCGACGACCTTCCGGCGATGACCGCGATCGCCGCCGCCCTGCGCGACGCGGGCTTCGGCACGACGATCACCTATTCGCGCAAGGTGTTCATCCCGCTGACGCATCTGTGCCGCGACGTCTGCCATTATTGCACCTTCGCCCAGCCGCCGAAGCGCGGCGAGAGCGCCTTCATGCCGCTCGAGGCGGTGCTGGACACGGCGCGCCGCGGCGCCGCCGCCCGCTGCACCGAGGCGCTGTTCACCCTCGGCGACAAGCCGGAGCTGCGCTACCGCGCCGCCCGCGAGGGCCTCGCCGCCCTCGGCCATGCCCGCACGCTCGACTATCTCGGCGAGGCCGCGGGCGCGACCTTCGCCGAGACCGGCCTGATGCCGCACCTCAATCCCGGCCTGATGGAACTCGACGACCTCGTCAGCCTGCGCGCGGTCTCGGCCTCGATGGGCATCATGCTGGAGACGGCGAGCGAGCGCCTGTCGCAGCGCGGCGGGCCGCATTTCGGCTCGCCCGACAAGCGCCCGGCCGCCCGGCTGGAGACCATACGCCTCGCCGGCGAGGCGGCGGTGCCCTTCACCTCCGGCCTGCTGATCGGCATCGGCGAGACGAGGCGGGAGCGGATCGAGGCCCTGCTGGCGCTCAGGGCGCTGCACGAGCGCTACGGCCACATCCAGGAGATCATCGTCCAGAACTTCTGCGCCAAGCCCGGCACGCGCATGAGCGCGGCGCCCGAGCCCGGCCTCGACGAGCACCTGTGGACCATCGCCGTCGCCCGCCTGGTGTTCGGCCCCGGCATGAGCATCCAGGCCCCGCCCAACCTCGCCAAGGGGCTGCTCGGACGCCTGATCGGCGCCGGCCTCAACGACTGGGGCGGGGTGTCGCCGGTGACGCCCGACTATGTCAATCCCGAGGCGCCCTGGCCTCACCTGGAGATCCTGGCCCGCGCCACCCAGGCGGCCGGCAAGCACCTGGTGCAACGCCTGCCGATCTATCCCTCGCACCTGGCCGAGCCCGGGCGCTGGCTGGCGCCGGCCTTCCGCACGCCGGCGCTGGAGGCGATCGACTCGCACGGCTTCGTACGGGGCGAGGACTGGTCGCCCGGCCGCGGCGACGCGATCCCGGCCGCGACGCGGGCCCTGCTCGCCGCGCCGGCGCCGGCCGTCGCCGGCGACCTCGGCCGGGTGCTGGCACGGGCCCAGGCCGGGGCGGGGCTGACGGAGGCGGAGGCGCTGCGCCTGTTCGAGGCCCGCGGCGCCGACCTCGCCGCGGTCTGCCGCGCCGCCGACGAACTGCGCGCCGCGGTGAACGGCGACACGGTGAGCTATGTCGTCACCCGCAACATCAACTACACCAATGTCTGCTCGTTCAAATGCCGCTTCTGCGCCTTCTCCAAGGGCAAGCTGGCGGAGAACCTGCGCGGCACGCCCTACGACCTCAGCCTCGACGAGATCGAGCGGCGCACCCGCGAGGCCTGGGCGCGCGGCGCCGGCGAGGTGTGCATGCAGGGCGGCATCCACCCCGACTATACCGGCGAGACCTATCTCGACATCTGCCGGGCGGTGAAGGCGGCGGTGCCGGGCATGCATGTCCACGCCTTCTCGCCGCTGGAGGTCTGGCAGGGCGCCGCGACGCTCGGCCTGCCGCTGGCCGAGTATCTCGCCGCCCTCGCCGCGGCCGGCCTCGGCAGCCTGCCGGGCACGGCGGCGGAGATCCTCGACGACGAGGTGCGCGACGTGCTGTGCGCCGACAAGATCCGCACGGACGAATGGCTGGCGGTGATGCGGGCCGCCCACGGCGCCGGCCTCCGCAGCACGGCGACGATCATGTTCGGCCATATCGAGCGGCCGGTGCACTGGGCGCGGCATATCGGGCGCATACGCGATCTGCAGCAGGAGACCGGCGGCTTCACCGAGTTCGTGCCGCTGCCCTTCGTGCACATGGAGGCGCCGATCTCCCTGAAGGGCCAGGCCCGGCGCGGCCCGACCTTCCGCGAGGCGCTGCTGATGCACGCCGTGCCGCGGCTGGCGCTGCATCCGGTGATCCCGAACATCCAGGCCTCCTGGGTGAAGCTCGGGCCGGAGGGCGTGGCGCTGGCGCTGAAGGCCGGCGTCAACGATCTCGGCGGCACGCTGATGAACGAGACGATTTCCCGCGCCGCCGGCGCCGCGCACGGCCAGGAGATGTCGCCGGAGGTGATGGAAGCGCTGATCCGCGCCTCAGGCCGCACGCCGCTGCAGCGCACCACGCTCTACCGGCCGGCGCCCGAGGAGCGCCGTGCCGCCGCCTTCGCCGCCGCCGATCTGACGGACGTGGTCAACACGCCGCTCCGCCGCCGCGGCGCCGCTCCGGGTCAGGAACGCTACGCCGCGCGGCGGGCATCGAACCTCGACCTGGCGTGAGGCGGGCGACGGCCGCAGATCCGCGACCAGAGCGTTTTGCGATTTGACGGAATCGCGTCAAGTCGCAAAGACGCGTCGAAACAGGGAGCTAGAGCAAAGCGCGTTTCCACCAAAACGCGCTTTGCTCTAGGACTGCCGAGCCGGAACGAGGCGCAAAACCTCCCCGCGCAAGCCGGAGCCCTGCCCGCCGTACCCCATCCGATCCGACTTCGTCGGGTCACCTTCTCCCACCTGCGGTGGAGAAGGCTCTTTGATTCTGCGACCTCAGGTTTGGCGAATTCCGACGTCGGAACGCGTCGGGAAGCCGTCGCCAAGTGATTGATGATCCGGCGAAATATCGAGCTTCCCGAAAGCCGTTTCATCCCGCTAGATCTGTGCCGGCGGAAACAAAACGTCGATGACCCGTCATCTTCTGCTTGACGATGATTCGGCCACGGGCGTATAAGGTCGCCCGTTTCCGCTCCGGCAGTCCTGCCGGCCCGGGCCATGAGGATATCGCCGTGAGCCTGCGCTCATATCTCGCCAACACGCATGCCGCCTGCCGGTCGCTGTCGCGCCCGGGCATTCGGCACGTCGTGTCGCTGGCAGGCAGCGATATCCGCGTCCAGGGCAAGATGCCAGGATCGCAGTTTAGGACGACCCAGGACTAACGGCGCGAGGACCGTCCCTCCGCCGAACCGGCAGGAGGGGCATATGGCCCGCAACGGCTCCCGACACTCGACCCTTGGCATGCCCGGGGCCGCATCCGGCCGCGATCCCGCACGCCTTTCCGCCCTGCAAACCACCGGCCCGCCGATCGGCGGGCGATGACGCCCGGCTGCCGCCGTGGCGCGCCCCCTGTCCCCTTGCCTGCGCCGACCGCTCTTTGACATCGTGAACGTCCAGAAACAGGCCGGCTGCCCGCGAGGGGCCGCTCCGCCAAGGCGGCTCCGCGTCGTGACGACGTCGGCTCCCCGGCCATCCGTTTCTTCGAGCCGATCGCGCCGGCCGCGCGAACCCTGCGTCATGCCGGGGATGCCGCCGGGCCCGCGGTCGGCCGCCATGATTGTCGCGGACTGTTGCCGCGAGATATATTTAGCCGCCGTAGGTTTTTCGCCCTGTGGCCGGCTTCGATGGAAGGAGGGCTCGGGAGAAACAGGAAGAGGCGCAAAAGGGCTTTCTCCGCGAAGCGGGGAAGGTGGCGCCGCGAAGCCACGACGGATGGGGTGTGGCGGGCTGGTGCAAGGCCGTGTTCGGCCGGCACGACGGTCATGCAGATCCATTCCACAGGTCGAGCCTCGCGGACCACACCCCATCCGACCTTGCTGCGCAAGGCCACCTTCCCGCTTCACGGAGAAGGCATTTTACGCCCTTTCCTGCAATTTTCTCGCCCTTGTCACCCTCATTCCCGCCCCGACCAATTCCGCGCGTCGTCCCGCAAGCCGGTCGTCCCGAACGGCCCGCTTGCGGAACGGGACCGGAACGCGCGACAATCCATTCTGAAAGGAGGTCGTCATGACCGCAGCCTATCCGGCGCTCGTGCTCAACGCCGACTTCCGACCCTTGAGCATCTATCCGCTGTCATTGCTGTCCTGGCAGGACGCGCTGAAGGCGGTGTTCCGCGAGGCGGTCAGCGTCGTCGCCGAGTACGACGCCGTCGCCCGCAGCCCCTCGACCGAGATCCGCCTGCCCTCGGTCGTGGCGCTGCGCGAGTATCAGAGGGTGGCGCGGCACGTGCCGTTCACGCGCTACAACCTGTTCCTGCGCGACGATTTCACCTGCCAGTACTGCGACCAGGCCTTCGCCACGAAGGAGCTGCAGTTCGAGCACGTCATCCCGCGCTCGAAGGGCGGCCTGACTTGCTGGGAGAACATCGTCGCGGCCTGCGACGGCTGCAACTCGGCCAAGGCCGACCGGCTCGACATGAAGCCGCTGCGGCCGCCGCGCAAGCCGACGGTGTGGGAACTGCTCGCCCGCAGCAAGGCCCATCCGCCGCAGAGCCTGCACCAGAGCTGGGCCGACTATCTCTACTGGGACAGCGAACTGCAGGCCTGACCACGACGACGGGCCGCGCCCGGCCGACGCCGGAGCGGCCCGTCGCATCCGATCCCATGGCGCAGCCGCGAGGTGCGGGATCGTGACCTCGGCCTTCCGCCGATTCCGACGCTCGACCGCGGATGGCCGGCGGGCGTCGCCGCGGACGCCGGCGCTGCCGCCGTCGCCCGCATCCTTTCTTCCGCAGGCTGGGCATCGACGAGCCCAAGGCGCCGTAAACGCCCCGCCTCGGCTGTGGTGGTTCGAATCCACCCCTGCGGACCAGTTTCGGGAACGACCGCGCATGAGCGGTCGTTCCCTTCGCCTGGATAGCTCAGTTGGTAGAGCGCTTGTTTGAAGCACAGGAGGTCGCAGGGTCGAAACCTGCTCCAGGCACCAGTTCCGGGGTATGCGCCGGGTCCGCAGGCCTCCCTTGCAAGGAGGTCCGGCTCGGTTCGAGTCCGAGATGCTCCCCCCTTTTGGCGGATGGCCGGGCGGCGAGGTGCCCGCACGGCCGCATGCTCCAAAGCCTTGAGCCGGCAAATCGATTCGATATACCGGCAATCACATGCTTTCGTCCCGGTACCTGGAACAGGTGACAGGCCGGCCTGCAAAGCCGAGGATGTCGGTTCGAGCCCGACCCGGGACTCCACACGGAAGGGGCTCGAGGGCCCCGGCTTCCGCCATTTCCCCAGAGCCATGATCGTCGCAGGGCCTCGGCAGGCGAGGAGGTGCCTCTCATAAGGGCGCCCAGGTCGGTTCGACCCCGACACCTGCGACCATCCCGACCTGGCTCAACGGCAGAGCGCCCGGTTGTGGACCGGGAGACGGCGGTTCGACACCGTCGGTCGGGACCATCCTATCGGCGCGCGTAGTGCGCGGCGCGGCCTCCAAAGCCGACGCCGGTCGGTACAAGACCGAACGCCGATGCCAGCCATCCCCCCGAAAAAGTCTCGTCCAGGCGATCGCCGCCTGAATTCGGAGGGGGCAGGCGATCGCGGGGGCGCGGACCGCATCTATGGCGGCGATGGCGCCGATGCTCTCTATGGCGGCGCCGGGAACACCGTCACGGGCGATGCCGGCGACAACCAGATCCATGGCGGCGCCGGCGACGATGGCGTGACCGGCAGCGACGGACAGGACAGCCTCTGGGGCGACAACGGCAACGATAGTCTTATGAGAGGCGCCGGGGCCGACAAGCTCGCCGGCGGCGCGGGCGCCGACGCGATGTGGGGCGGTGCCGGCAATGACACGCTGATCGGCGGCGCCGGCGACGATGTCCTGACCGGCGGCACGGGCGGCGACCGGCTGCTCGGCGGCGCCGGAGCCGACAGCTTCGTCTTCCGCTCCCTCGCCGAAAGCACCATGTCGGCGGCCAACCGTGACTGGATCGTGGACTTCAACGCCGCGGAGGGCGACAGGATCGACCTCTCCGCCTTCGACGCCGACAGCACGCTCGACGGCCAGCAGCACTTCACCTTCATCGGCACGGAGAGCTTCACGCGCCATGCCGGCGAACTGCGCTACCGCGTCATCGGCGACAAGCTCTACCTCTACGGCGACACCAACGGCGACGCCGGCACGGCGCTCCACGCCGGGGACGTCCTGGTGTAGGACAAGGCGTCGCATGCACGTTTCGTGACGGGCTGGCCCGATCCGCTTCCCACAAGCCAAGATATGACCGGCGCACTGGTGAGTTGGCCTGGATCTATTACGTGCCCTGCATCTTCAACCTGCGGCGAGATGCCGAGGGCCTCACCTGCGTGCCGAACTACGTCGAACGGAGCAAGCGCTGGGACCGCCTGCCGTCGAGATTGCCTTCCGGAGCGGTTTGCGGATGCCCGCTTCGTCGCCAGGCCGTTCGGGGCCATGGAGATCGTGGCGGCACTTTGGCTGTATGCGAATGGAGGCCTGGACGTCCCCTTCTCCCCCCTCAACGAAGGGGCCGGTGCAGGCCGACTCACGCGACCGCCGACTGATGGCACGGGCGGCGGTATAAGTCGTCCGGGCCTGATGAGATTCGACGGCATAGGAACGATCGGTCGCGGGCGACGTCGGGCGTCCAAGCGGGCCGCCACTCGCACGTCACCCACCGGTGGCTGCGGAAAGGGTCTGGGTCCTTGTCCGGGCCTTTTCTGCGTTCTCCATCCCGCCAGCGGGAACACCCGTTTTCGGCCCGCGTTGATTCACGCGGGCTTTGACCCTTTGCCCGCATTGCAAGCAACTCGGCCCGATGTCCTCGGGCCGCTTTTTCTGTTTTGCTCCGCGGGCGGGAATTCGCCAGCGGGCCTCCCAGGGCTACGGCTGACGAATCAGCCGCTGCTTGCCTGAAAGGGCGTGAAAAGTGCCACCGGGAGAGGCGCCATTCAAGTTCCGTCCGCCGGTGACCTGCGCCGGATGGAGCGGCGGGGGTGGAGAATGCAGCGGCATGGCGGCGCAATGCCTCAAAAGTCCGGGACCGGAACGGGCTTGTCCGAGATAGGGCAGATCGTTCCGTCTTTCATGGCAGGGGCGTCGAAGCAGCCCGCCATTGCCGGTGATCTCATTGGCGAGAGCATTGCCGGTCCCATCGATGTTGCCGCCGGCGGTCAGGGTCAGATTCTCGACAGCGCCCTTCACCTGGGCGGATTCGATCAGCGAGAAGCTGATGGAGGCGTAGACGATGTCGATGGCGGGACGCGCGGTCGACGGCCCGGTCTCGTCGACGACGTCTGCGGCATTGTCGACAAAATAGGTGTCGCCGTGGAGGCCGCCGATCATGATGTCGGCCCCCGGGCCGCCGCTCAGCCGGTCGGAGCCGGCTCCGCCGCGGAGCACGTCGTCACCCGCGCCGCCGAAGATCGTGTCCGAACCTCCCCGGCCGTCGAACACATCGTTCCCGTCCTCGCCGTAGATCGTGTCCGCGACATACGACCCCAGGACGTCGTCCGCACCATCGCCGGCACAGGTCGTGCCGCTGATCTTGTCGGGCTCCTCGAGTTTGGGGCCCTCGAGATGGTCTCCCGGACCAACGACAATCTCGTCGTCGCCGCTGCCGCCGAAGAGGAGGTCGGAGGCCAGATAGGTGCCCTGCAACCAGTCGTCGCCGGGGCCGGCCGAGGCAAAGTAATGGTCCGCGTCGGTTCCCGCATCGACGACCTGGCTGTCGATGACGACCTTGCCGTGGAAATCGCTGCTGACGACGTCGACAGTGTAGTCGCCCTTGGCGCCGTGCAGATCCCTGATGTCGATGAAGAAGATCCCGCTGGCCGTGGCGGTGAAGCTGAGCGAGCCGAGCGATCCATTGCTGCAGCCCCGGGCAAGCTCGACGCCGTGGGCATCGAACAGGAGCAGGTCGGTGCCGCCGCTGACGCCTCCCGGCGTCAGGTTGCGTCCGAAGAAGCGATAGGTCGTGCCGGCGACCAGGTCGAGCCTGATCCAGTCGCTGTCGTTCGCGCTCTCGGAGGCGCCGGAACAGGACGCGGCCACCTGCACGTCACCCACGAACCGAGCAGTCGTGGTGATGTTGCCGGGGATGTCGACCATGGGGCTGCGCATTCCGGTCTTTGAGGGCCCTTTCCCGGAGGGGCTCGAATTCCGGAATGTCATCCATCCTTACGCCATGTCAACTGTCCCGAGGTCGTGCGCTGTCGCGCCCACCCGTCATGTCGAGCCGGGGGCAAACGCCTTTCCGCAAGCCGGGACCGGCGTCGCCGCGCCGGTCGAGCGCCACGCGGAGGGCGCCTCTGCTTCAACCGAAATGGCGCTCGACACCGCTCGCACAGGCGCTACGCCCCGCCCCGGACGGGGCGCCACGCCATTCCATGTCGTGGAATTGCGCGTGGCCGCAGCCGAGCGGCCTTGCCGACGTCGGGCCCGGATCGGGCCGGGCCGATGCCGGGCTTGCATCACAGGACGAATTCGGCGGCCGTGATCGACGTCAGGCCGTTGACCTGGACCGAGAAGTCGGCCGCGCCGTCGCCGTTGACGTCGCCGTAGACGAACAGGTCGCCGTTCTGGGTGCCGTATCGCAATTCGCCGGCCTTGTGCGTGAAGGTGCCGGAGCCGATGAAGCTGAAGGCCTGGTTACCGGCCAGCGTCGTGTCGGCATCGATGGCGGTCAGCTCGATCCGGTCGCCGTCGGCGGCGCTGAAGTCCTGGATGCGGTCGCGGCTGGCGAAGACCGAGGTGCTCTCGCTCGTGAAGTTGAAGACGAAGGCGTCGGCCCCGGCGCCTCCGGTCAGCTTGTCGGCCCCCGCACCGCCGACCAGCCGGTCGTTGCCGCCGCGCCCGTCGAGGATGTCGTTGCCGGCCGCTCCCTTCAGCGTGTTGAGGCCGCTGTTGCCGGTGATGGCGTTGGCGAGGGCGTTGCCGGTGCCGTCGATGCTGCCGTTGCCGGCCAGCACCAGGTTTTCGACGTCGCCCTTGAAATGCGTCGGGTCGGTCAGCCGCAGGCTGATCGAGGTGTAGACCTTGTCGATGCCGGAGCCGCCGGTCTCGTCGGCGAGGTCGCCGGCATTGTCGATGTAATAGGCGTCGCCGCCGGCGCCGCCCTTCATGATGTCGGCGCCGGTGCCGCCGACGAGCGTGTCGTTGCCGCCGCCGCCGACGAGGGTGTCGCTGCCGGCGTTGCCCTTCAGCACATTGGCCGCGCCGTTGCCGGTGATCGTGTCGCCGAGCCGGGTGCCGCTGACGTTCTCGACATTGGCGATGGTGTTGGCTGGCCCCAGCAGGGTGTAGGTGCCGGCGGCGAGGTCGAGGTTGAGCGCCTTGGTGGTGAAGCTGCCGACGTCGAGCGTGTCGATGTCGGCGCCGCCGTCGATGTTGTCGGAGAACTGCCCCTCCAGGATCTGGATGATGTCGTTGCCGGCGCCGCCCAGGATGGTGTCGGCGCCGAGGCCGCCCTGGATGATGTCGTCGCCGCCCTGGCCGTCGATGACGTTCCGGGCGTCGTCGCCGACGATGGTGTCGGCAGCCTGCGTGCCCTTGACGTTCTCGACGCCGGTGATCGTGCTGGCCGGTCCGTACAGGGTGTAGGTGCCGGCGGCGAGGTCGAGGTTGAGCGCGTTGGTGGTGACGTTGCTGACGTCGAGCGTGTCGATGTCGTCGCCGCCGTCGATCGTGTCGGAGAACTGGAGTTCGAGGATCTGGATGATGTCGTTGCCGCTGCCGCCCCGGAGGATGTCGGGGGTCAGGCCGCCCTGGATGATGTCGTCGCCGCCCTGGCCGTCGATGACGTTCTCGGCGTTGTTGCCAATGATGAAGTCGGCAGCCTGCGTGCCGGTGACGTTCTCGACGCCGGTGATGGTGCAGGGGCCGCCGAAGGAGGGGCTGAGATCCCAGGTGCCGGCGGTGAGGTCGATCGTGGCGCCGCGGCTGGCGATGTTGCTCAGGTTGAGCGTGTCGGTGTCGGTGCCGCCGTCGACATTGTCGATGAACTCGCCCTCGAACACGAGGATGGTGTCGTTGCCGGCGCCGCCGAGGACGGTGTCGGTCTGCGTGCCGCCGATCAGCACGTCGTCGCCGTCGCCGCCGTCGAGCGTGTCGAAGCCGCCCTGGCCGAGCAGCGTGTCGTTGCCGTCGTTGCCATGAACGGTGGCGCCGTCGATGCGGGCGGTGATGGTCTCGTTGGTGCTGTCGCCGGCGATGGTGCTGTTGCGCGGGTCGAGGATGACCTCGGAGATCTCGCCCTCCGCGTTGTTGAACGTCACCAGGATGCGGCCATCGTCGGTCAGGCCCAGTTCCGGGCTGGTGACGGCGCTGCCGGTGGCGATGGTGAGGACCGCCCCGACGGCGACGCCGGCGGCGTCGAAGCGCTGGCCGGCCAGCGTGCCCGCCGTGTCGTCGTCCCAGACCACGAAGAAGCCGCCGTCCTTCAGCGCGACGACCTCCGGCTCGTTCTGGTTGGCGATGCCGCCGGCCACCGTGACGTTGGGCGCCACCATTGCGCCGGTATTGCCGCGGACCGTGGCGTGGATGTCGCTGCCGTCCTGCCAGACCATGGCGAAGCCGCCGCCGGTCAGGGCGGCGACGTGCGGGTCGCTGCCGGTGGCCGACACCAGGAAGGTGGTGGCGGACCCGGCCACGGCCGGGTTGATGATCTTGAACTCGACCCCGGCGCCGGGGCCGCTGGCCTGATGGAAGACGGTGACGACGTTGCCGTTGGTCAGGGTGGCGATGTCCGGGTTCGTGTTGGCGTCGACGCCGTTGAAGCCGGCATTGAGGGGGCCGCCGACCGCATTGGTGCTGCCGTCGACGACCTTGGCGAGGATGTTGGTGTCGCCGCTCGCGGTCTGCTGGTAGCCGACCACGAAGTCGCCGTTGGGCAGCACTGATATCGACGGGTTGGCGTTGACGATGCCGCCGAGTGTGCCGGCGGCGATGGTGCCGCCGCCCGTGTGGCTGCCGGCCGCGTCGAAGCGATCGAAGCGGATGGCCGCATCGCCGCCGGCGACGGTGCCCTTGTCCTCATAGGCGATGACGAAGCCGCCATCGGGCAGGGCGGCGATCGCCGGGGCGCCCTCGTTGTCGAAGTAGGCGCTCAGGTTGAGCTGGAAGGGGGCACCGACCGGTTTGCCCTCTGCATCGAGGATCCGGCCGATGATATCGGTGCCGGCATCGTCGTCGATCGCGTTGGAGTCGTCGACCCAGACGGTCAGGATGCGATCGTCGGCAAGGCCGATGGTGACGGGGGCGGACTGGACGCCGGCGGTGGTGCCGGCATTTACGGTGAACTCAGGGCTCCAGACGGTGGGTGTGGTGGTGGGCATGTTTGCTCGCTTGCTGTTCGTCCACATGGGAGGCGCAAGCGCCGGGGCTTGGGCCCACGCGGTATCGGGCGAGGCATAGGGCGCCTGCGTTTCACCTGTGTTTCCGGCAGGTTTCGGGCTCGAGCGCCGATCGAAGGACCCGGAAGGGCCGTGCGTGTTCGCACACGGCTCCAGGCAACGAAGGCGCCGGCAAGGCCGTCTCTGGCCTTGCCGGCGTCAGATCGAAGCAAGCCCGGTGCGCGGCCGGGCGGGGCGTCACAGGACGAAGTCGGCGGCGGTGATCGAGGCGAGGCCGTTGACCTGGATCGAGAAGTCGGCGGTGCTGTCGCCGTTGACGTCGCCGAAGACGAACAGGTTGCCGCCCTGCGTGGCGAAGCGCAGCTCGCCGGCGGTGCGGGTGAACGCGCCGGAGCCGATG
Source organism: Labrys sp. Lb11 (assembly GCF_057554225.1). NCBI lineage: Bacteria > Pseudomonadati > Pseudomonadota > Alphaproteobacteria > Hyphomicrobiales > Xanthobacteraceae > Labrys > Labrys sp. Lb11. The sequence continues at coordinate 152,943 of NZ_BAAJOT010000002.1, read as the reverse complement.
AAGCTGAACGCCTGGTTGCCGGCGACGGTGGTGTCGGCGTCGATGGCGGTCAGCTCGATCCTGTCGCCCTGCGCGGCGCTGAAGTCCTGGACGCGGTCGCGGCTGGCGAAGACCGGGGTGCTCTCGCTGGCCAGGTTGAAGACGAAGGCGTCGGCCCCGGCGCCGCCGGTCAGCTTGTCGGCGCCCGCGCCGCCGACCAGCCGGTCATTGCCGCCGCGGCCGTCGAGGATGTCGTTGCCGGCGGCCCCCTTCAGCGTGTTGACGCCGCCATTGCCGGTGATCTGGTTGACGAGGGCGTTGCCGGTGCCGTCGATATTGCCGTTGCTGACCAGCACCAGGTTCTCCACGTCGCCCTTCACATGGGTCGTGTCGGTCAGGCGCAGGCTGAGCGACGTGTAGATTTTGTCGGTGCCGGTGCCGCCGGTCTCGTCGGCGAGGTCGCCGGCATTGTCGATGTAATAGGTGTCGCCGCCGGCGCCGCCCTTCATGATGTCGGCGCCGGTGCCGCCGACGAGGGTGTCGTTGCCGCCGCCGCCGGTAAGCGTGTCGTTGCCGGCATTGCCCTTCAACGTGTTGGCCGCCGCGTCGCCGGTGATCGCGTCGCCGAGCTGGGTGCCGGTGACATTCTCGACATTGGTGATCGTGTTGGCCGACCCGGACAGGGTGTAGGTGCCGGTGGTCAGGTTGAGGTTCAGGGCCTGGGTGGTGAAATCGCTGACGTCGAGCGTGTCGATGTCGGCGCCGCCGTCGATGTTGTCGGAGAACTGGTCTTCCAGGATCTGGATGAGATCGTTGCCGGCGCCGCCCAGGACGGTGTCGGTGCTGAAGCCGCCCTGGATGGTGTCGTCGCCGCCCTGGCCGTCGATGACGTTCTGGGCGCCGTTGCCGATGATCGTGTCGGCGAGCTGCGTGCCGGTGACGTTCTCGACGCTGGCGATGGTGTAGGGGCCGCCGAAGGAGGGACTGAAGTCCCAGGTGCCGGCGGTCAGGTCGATCGTGGCGCCGCGGCTGGTGACGAAACTCAGATCCAGCGTGTCGGTGCCGGATCCGCCGTCGGCGTTGTCGCCGAACTCGCCCTCGAGCACGCGGATGATGTCGTTGCCGGCGCCGCCGCTGACCGTGTCGGTGCTGAAGCCGCCGAGCAGCAGGTCGTCGCCGTCGCCGCCGTCGAGCGTGTCGATGCCGAGGCCACCGTTGAGCGTGTCGTTGCCGCCCTGGCCAAGCAGCGTGTCGTTGCCGCCATTGCCGTTGACGGTGGCGCCGTCGATGCGGGCGGTGATCGTCTCGTCGCTGCCGTCGCCGTCGATGACGGCCTCGCGCGGGTCGAGGATGACCTGCGAGATCTCGCCCACGGCGTTGTCGAACGTCATCAGGATGCGGCCGTCGTCGGTCAGGCCGAGCTCCGGCTCGGATATGGCGCCGCCGGTGGCAATGGTCACGGCCGTGCCGATGGCGGCGCCGGTGGCGCTGAAACGCTGGCCCATCAGGGCTCCCGCGGTGTCGTCGTCCCAGGCAACGAAGAAGCTGCCGTCCTTGAGGGCGACGATCTCCGGCTCGTTCTGGCTGTTGGCGCCGCCGGCGATCAGGAAGCTGGCGGTTACGGTGTCGCCGGCGTCGCCGTAGACTGCGGCCCGGATGTCGGTGCCGTTCGCCGGGTCCTGCCAGACCACGGCGAAGCCGCCGCCGGTCAGGGCGGCGATGTGCGGGTCGATCCCGACCGTCGCGACCTGGATGTTGCCGACGAAGGCGCCGGCCGTGGTGATGATCTTGAACTCGATGCCGGTGCTGGAGCTGTCCACCTCCTCATAGGCCGTGACGATGTTGCCGTTGGAGAGGATGGCGGTGTCGGGGTTGGCGTCGAGGTCGGCGCTGTTCTGGCCGGCATCCAGCGCGGCGCCCACAGCATTGGTGGCGCCGTTGACCACCTTGGCGATCACGTCGGTGTCGCCGCCCGAGAGCTGCTGGTAGCTCACCACGAAGTCGCCATTGGCCAGCACCGAGATCGACGGGTTCGAATTGACCACGCCGCCGATGCTGCCGGTAGCGATGGTGCCGCCACCCGTATGCGCGCCGGCGGAATTGTAGCGCTCGAAGCGGATGTCGGCATCGCCGCCGGCGCCCGAGCCATTGTCTTCATAGGCGACGACGAAGCCGCCGTCGGGCAGCGCCACGATCGCCGGATCATTCTCGCTGTCGAGGAAGTTGCTCAGGTTGAGCTGGAAGGCGCCGCCGACGACATTGCCCTGAGCGTCGTAGATCTGGCCGATGATGTCGGTGCCGTTGTCGTCGTCGACATTGTTGGTGTTGTCGACCCAGACGGTCAGGATGCGGTCGTCGGCCAGGCCGATCGTGACGGGAGAGAATTGTCCGCCGGTGGTGTTGCCGGCATTCACGGTGAACTCGGACTTCCAGACGGTGGGTGTGGTGGTCATGATATCCTCGCTTGATTGGCATTCTCATCGCTACGCGAACGCGCAGACTCGGAGACCGAGGCATTCGCCCACTGTGCCGCAGGCCATCGGCTGCCGGACCGGCAACGCTGCCGGCCCTGAAGTCGGGAGATTTCAAAAGCCGCAATCAGAAGACGGGCAGCGTATTTCTCGTCATGCTCGGAGACATGGCCGATGACGATTGTCCGAAATCGGCGGGGATGGGAGATGTATCTGCCAACAGGCTGCCCAGACCCGTGGCAAATTTTCTCCACTGTCCCGCGTATTTCCGGGATCGTGGGGAGCGTTTCCCAGCCCTGCTCTTTTGATGTCCCGATTGTGACGCCCTGTCAATGGATCGATTGTGCGAATTTGCACACTTTCAAGAAATGTTCCGGGAGTGATTATAGATAGAAGCGAGGGTGGATAGCGTATACACCAAGATATTACATAAAAACTCAGAGGAATGCGGTGTCTTTCGAAGTCGAGGAGACACTCGCGTCCAAATCCTTCTGTTACGGAAGATACAGCCCCGACCATGCCGCCGCGTCGTGGCGGCGGCCCCGAAGCGGCCTTGACGGGAGCGCGTCCCGCCGGTCGCTGCATGCCTCGTCGCGGCGATCGCCGCCGGCGCGCAGCATCCGATCGGCGCCGAGGCCGGCTTCACCGGCGTCGTCGACCTCGCGGCGATGCAGGCGCTGCATTGGGCCGGCGACGGCGCGCCGCGGGCTGCCCCGATCCCCGAGGCCCTGCGCGCGGCGGCCGGCGCCGGGCGGTTGCGCATCATCGGAGATGAGCCGCGCCTGCAGACCTGCGTGGAGACGCAGAAGGAGGACTTCGGCGTCGATGCGACGATCGCCCGGCCGAAGGAGGCCGGCTATCTGGTCTCCCGGTAATCCAGCAGCTCGGACAGCGGATAGCCCTCGAAGCGCTTCACCGTCTTGGTCACGACATAGGTGAAATAGACGGAGATGCCGATCTCCCGGCTCAGGAGGTCGTCGACGATCTCCTGGTAGTGGCCGATGCTGCGGGCGACGATCTGCAGGACATAGTCGATGCCGCCGCCGACGGCATGGCAGGTGATGATCTCGGGAATGCTCTTCACCACCTGCTCGAAGCGCTGGAAATGCGCACCGGTGTGGTACTGCAGCGTCAGGGTGGTGAAGATCAGCTCGGTCTTGACCAGCCGGGCGAGGTCGATCTCGGTGTGGTAGCCGCGGACATAGCCGGCCTGCTCCAGCTTCTGCAGCCGATCCCAGCACGACGACAGGGACAGCCCGATCGCCGAGGCGAGGTCGACCTTCTTGATGCGGCCGTTCTTCTGGAGCAGCGCCAGGATCCTGACGTCCACCGCATCAAGCTTCTCACCGGACATCGGCTTCTCCCTCGGCGGACGGTCGCGGCTGCCTCGCAGACGGCCGCGGACATCCCGCTGGCATCACGGCTTCGGCGGGCCCACCCGTCAGCGGAAAGCCTGCGCCAGCCAGCCTTTTGGCAGAGCGGGCACGAAATTGCCATCGCGGCCGACCATGTCCGCATTGGCGACGAGGGCGTTGAGGATCGCCTCCTCGATGCCCTGCACGACGGCGTCGAAGAACGGGTCGATGTCGCAGTCGGGAATATACCCGGCCTGCGCCAGGGCGCCGCTCGCGCCCGTCGCCGCCGCGCCGTTGGCGGTGGAGAAGGCCAGGAAGATGTCGCCGGACGAGTGATAGCCCAGCCCCCCCGTCCAGGCGACGCCGAGCGGGATGCGCCGGGCGAGGCGCTTGAGCTGGTGCGGCAGGAACGGGGCGTCGGTGGCGACGACGGCGATGATCGAGCCCTTCTCCCGGCGCGGGGTGCGCTCGACCATCACGGGCTCGGCCAGTTCGGCGCCGACCCGGCGGCCGCGGATCATCAGGTTGCGGCGCTTGCCGAAATTGGCCTGGACGAAGCTGCCGACGGTGAAGGTGCGGCCCTGCCAGTCGACCAGGCGCGAGGCGGTGCCGGAGCCGGCCTTGAACTCGTAGGCGATCATGCCGGTGCCGCCGCCGACGCTGCCCTCCTCGATCGCGCCGGTGCCGGCGCCGTCGAGGGCGGCGAAGACGTGCTCCATGGCGATGTGATGGCCGTTGATGTCGTTGAGGAAGCCGTCATAGGTCTCGGCCGCCACCGGCAGGCCCCAGGCGCTGTCGAGCGCGTCGGGGGCGACCCGGTTCATCCAGCGCAGCGTGCCGTCGCGGGTGATGCCGCAGGAATGGGTGTTGGTGATGGTGATCGGGAAGGTGAAGGCGCCGATCTCCTCGATGATGTGCGAGCCGGTCATCTCGCCATTGCCGTTGGCGCTGAACAGTCCGGCGAAGACCGGCACGGCGAGATCCGCCGTCGGGCGCGGCAGGATGGCGGTGACACCGGTGCGCACCGGCCCATGGCCGACGGCGAGCGGCCCTTCGCCTTCGATCAGCGTGGCGTAGCCGACGGCCACGCCCGGCACGTCGGTGATGGCGTTGTTCTCGCCCGGGCGGCCGTCGAAGGGGATGGCGTAGCGGCGGGCGCGCGGCTTGCCGGAGGGCGTGGCGGCGTGGCTGGGGACGGACATGGGCGACCTCGCGCTCGGGTGGCGCCGCGGCGGCGCGGCTGGGCGGTTCGAAAGTCCTCTAGGAGCGGGGACCGAGGACGGGGGCGGTGTAGAACGGCACGGCCTCGACCCGCGGCTGCCAGGCGCCGCTTGCGACCAGGCGGCCGACATGGTCGGCGATCTCGCCCAGCGTGGCGAACCAGACGCCGCCCTTGGCCTGCATGTGCCGGATCAGGTCGCGGATGGCGAGCGCCTGGGCCGGGCGGCCGCTCACCGCCGGATGCCAGACCGCCACGAACAGACCGCCGAACTCCCAGAGGGCGTCGAACTCGGCCTGGTAGACCTCCAGCGCCTGGCGGGGCGAGGAGATCTTCATGAGATAGTCGAAGGCGCGGCTCGAGACATACTGGTTGTAGTCGTCGACCGAGGCCGGCACCGGCAGCTCGACCAGCCGGCCGCGGCTGGTCTCGAGCAGGATCGGCACGTCGTCGGCGAACAGCGAGGAATCATAGGTCAGGTCGGCCTCGGCCAGGAGCTCGAAGGTCGACGGCGACAGGCCGTAATAGGGGGCGCGGTAGCCGCGCGGCCGCCGGCCGCAGAAGCGCTCGATCGCCGCGATGCCGCGCCCGATCGTGTCCCGCTCCTCCTCGCGCGTCTGCTGGCTCGGCCATTCGTGGAAATGGCCGTGGTGGCCGATCTCGTTGGCGTCATGGCGCAGGATGGCCTCGATCGCCGCCGGATAGGCCTCGATCACCCAGCCCGGCACGAAGCAGGTCATCGGCACCGCGTGCTCGGCGAAGAGGCCGGCGAGGCGCGGCGTCGCCACGAAGGGGTCGTAGCGCATATGCGCCAGGGCGTGCGGCATGTCGACGGCGCCGGCGCGGTGGGCGGCGTGGACGACGCTGTCGGCGTCGACGTCGAAGCTGAAGGCGACGGCGCAGCGGGCGCCGTTCGGCCAGGGCGGCGGATTCTGGATCATCGGCACAACCCCCTAGCTGGTCCGCACCCCGCCGTCCATGAACAGATCGTGCAGGTGGCGGGTGTCGATCTCCTTCGCCGGCGCGTCCAGCGCCTCGCGCCCGCGCACCAGCACGCAGACCCTGCGGGAAATCTCCAGCGCCTTGTTGACGTTCTGCTCGACCAGCAGGATCGGGATGGAGAGGCGGGTGTGGACGTCGCTGATCGCCTGGAAGACGATGTCGACCGTTGCCGGCGCAAGATCGCTGCTCGGCTCGTCCAGGAGCAGCACCTTGGGCTTCAGGAGCAGCGTCAGGCCGATGGACAGCATGCGCCGCTCGCCGCCGCTGAGATTGCCGGCTTTCTCGCGCCGGCGCTCCTTCACCCGCGGGAAGAGGGCGAAGACCTCCTCCACGTCGCGGTCGAAGTCCTTGGGACGGAGATAGGCGCCCATGCGCAGGTTGTCGGCCACCGTCATGTCGGCGAAGACATTGCGGGTCTGCGGCACATAGCCCAGGCCCGCCGCGGCCCGGGCATGGGCCGGGGTCGTGGTGATCGGCTGGCCGGCGAGGGCGAGCGTGCCGGCGCTGACGCGGGTGAGGCCCATCGCCGTCTTGAGCACGGTGGACTTGCCGCAGCCGTTGGCGCCGAGCACGGCGAGGATCTCGCCGGCGCGCAACGTCAGCGTCAGGTCGTTGAGCACGGTGATCGTGCCGTAGCCGGCGGTGACGTTCTTGAGGGTGAGGATGTCCATGACGGCCTCTCAGGCGTTTGCCGGCTGGCCGAGATAGGAGCGAATCACGGTCTCGTTGGCACGGATCTCGGCCGGCGTGCCGGTGGCGATGACCTCGCCGGCGTCGAGCACGAAGACGCGGTCACAGACATTGGCGATCATCTCCATGTTGTGCTCGATCAGGATGATGATCCGGCCCTCGTCGCGCAGCGCCTTGAGCAGCGCCACCTGCTGCTCGATCAGCACCGGGTTGACGCCCGCCGCCGGCTCGTCGAGCAGCAGCGCCGCCGGGTCCGACATCAGGAGCATGCCCATGGTCAGGAGCTTCTGCTGCCCGCCCGAAAGGCTGCCGGCATAGTCGTTGGCCTTGTGGGCGAGGCCGAGGCGCTTGAGCATGGCGGCGGCGCGCTCCTTCACCTGCCGCTCCTGCGCCGCGACCTTGCCCGGGCGCAGGAACAGGTCGGCGACGCGCTCGCCGCAATGGTCGCGCTCGCCGGCCAGCATGTTCTGGAACACGGTGAGGCGGTGGGCGAGGCGCGGCACCTGGAAGGTGCGGCCGATGCCGGCCTGGGCCACCTTGTCGGGGCGCCCGAGCGGCAGCGGTCGGCCGCCGAGGGTGAGCTCGCCGCTGTCGGGGACATAGACGCCGCCGATGACGTTGAGCAGGGTCGACTTGCCCGAGCCGTTCGGCCCGATCAGGCCGGTGACGGTGCCGGGCCTGGCCTCGATGCTGACGCGGTCGAGCGCCCGGAAGCCGCCGAAGGACAGGCAGACGTCAGTGGCGCTCAGCATCGTGCACCTGCTTGGCTTCGGGGATCAGGCCCTGCGGCCGGTAGAGGAACATCAGCACCAGCACCAGGCCGAACGAGGCGAGGCGCAGATTGGCGATCAGGTCGGGCGGCAGGTCGACCCATTGCGCCACGAAGCGGGAAGAGACGCCGAGCAGCTGGATGATCGCCGCCCCGACCACGACGCCGATCATGTTGCCGGGGCCGCCGAGGATCACCGCCGTCCAGATGATGAAGGTCTCGGTGACGGTGAAGCTGGAGGGCGCGACGTAGCCGGTGATGTGGGCATAGGCGACACCGGCGGCCGCCGCCATCATCCAGGCGATGACCGAGACCGCCGCCTGGTAGCGGATCGGGCTGCGACCGAGGGTGGAGGCGAGGATCTCGTCCTCGCGCAGCACCCTGAGCATGCGTCCGAACGGCGAGCCGCTGATGCGCTGGGCGATGAGGAAGCTCACCACGAGCAGCGCCAGCGCCACCGCCATCGCCATGACGGTGCCGGAGAAGCGCGGCACGGTCAGGCCGTCGGCGCCGCCGGCGATCGACGGGGCGTTCAGCATGGTGAGGCGGAAGATCTCGCCGGCGCCCAGGGTGATCAGCGCCCAGTAGTCCTGCGACAGGCGCTGGGCCGGCAGGACCACCAGGAGCGAGGCGAGCGGGGCGACGACGAGGCCGACCAGGCCGCCGGTCCACCAGGACCAGCCGAGCGAGGCGGTGATGGCCGCGGCGTAGGCGCCGAGCGCGAAGGGCAGGACCTGGCCGAAATTGACCAGGCCGGTCATGCCGAACTGGATGTTGAGGCTGATCGCGAGCACCGACCAGACGGCGATGATGGTGATCGAGTAGATGGCGAAATCGAGCATGGCCGATCACCTCTTGGCCGCGGCCGGACGCCGCGAGCGCACGAGCAGCACGATGACGAGCGCGAGCACCGCCACGTAGTCGCGGAACTGGGTGGGAATATGCCAGGGCTCGCCGAGGGTGAGCGAGCCGAAGTCGATCCAGATCAGAAAGTTCTGGGCGAGCGACAGGATCACCGCGCCGATCACCGCGCCGAAGACGTTGCTGAGCCCGCCGATGGTGACGGCGGCGAAGATCGGCAGGAGGATGACGAGGTCCATGCTCGGCTGCAGCCGCGTCTGCACGGCGATGAGCGAGCCGCCGATCGCGGCCAGGGCGCCGGAGAGGAACCACATCAGCCGGATCAGCCGGTCGCCGGGAATGCCGCGCGTCACCGCGAGCTCCGGATTGCTGGCGAGCGCCCTGAGGGCCGAGCCGATGCGGGTGCGATAGAGGAAGAGGTGCAGCGCCAGCATCAGCACGAGGGTGGCGGCGACCACGGCGACGTCGAGCGTGGTGAACACCGCATCCCCGACGACGATGGCGCTGGTCGGGACGTCGAAGACGCGGGCCGAGCCGCCATAGATGGCCGCGACCATGGAGCGGATGAACAGCGCCACGCCCCAGGAGACGATCATCTTGCCTTCGGCGGAGATGGTGCGCAGCCGGCTGAAGACGAGGACGTCGATGAGGATGGCCATCAGGCCGGTGGCCGCGGCGCTGGCGAGCATGGCCAGCGGCAGCGGCAGCTCGAGGCCGGGGATGGTGGCGAAGGAATAGCTGAGGTAGCCGCCGACGACCGCGAACTGGATATGCGCGAAGTTGGCGAACCGCAGGATCGAGTAGCACAGCGACACGCCGACCGCGATGATGGCGATCTCGCTGGCGTAGACGATCGAATTGACGAGAACCTGGATCACGGGGCTGCGCAAATCCGTCGGAAAGGCAGGAATGCGCCGGCCGTCGCGGGGAGGCGATCCCGCGACGGCTGTCGCTGCGAAGGGCAGGCTCAGTTGCGCGTGCCCGTGGTCTCGAACTTGCCGTCCTTGTAGGCGAAGATGTCGAGCGGCGGGTCGATGCGCTGGCCGCGATCGTCCCAGACGATCTTGCCGCTGGCGCCGTCATAGGTCTTGACCACCTCCGGCAGCGCCTTGGCGATGCCGGCGGCCTCGACGCCGCCCTTCTTCATCGCGTCGGCCAGCAGCATCATGGCGTCGTAGCCGTAATAGACGTGGGCGAGCACGTCCTTCTCGCCATACTTGGCGGCGTACTTGTCGTTCACGGCCTTGCCGATGCCCTGGGCATAGCCGCCATTGTCGACGCCGAACAGGCGGCCGTTGGTCCAGTCCTTGTTCTCCACCTCCAGGATGGTGGGATAAGCGGCATACCAGGGAGCGTCGATGCCGAGCTCGCGCACATTGCGCAGGATGGTGCGCGAATCGTCGCCGTAGCCGCAGGTGATGATCGCCTCGGGCTTGGTCTTGAGCAGCACCTGCACGTCGGCCCGGTAGTTGGGCTGGCCCTCGGTGTAGGCGACCGTCTCGACGATCTTGCCGCCCTTGGCCTCGAAGGCCTTGGCCGCCGCGTCGGCGACGCCGAGGCCGAAGGCGTTGTTGGGCACGACGATCGCGGCGGTCTTGGGGCCGCGCTCGGCGACGAGGTTGCCGAGCTCCTTCGACAGGATGTCGTCGAGCGGCAGGATGCTGAACAGCGTGCCGGGATAATTGCCGAGCTTGGGCGAGGAGGAGGAGGTGTTGATCAGCACCCGGCCCTTGTCCTTGGCGAGCTCGGCCACCGGGATCATCAGGCTGGAGCCGCCGAACATGATGGCGGCCTGGACCTTGTCGACGTCGTAGAGCTTGGTCGCCGCGTTCAGGGCTTCCTGGGTGCGGTACTCGGAGTCCTCGACGATCAGCTTGACCTTGCGGCCGTTGATGCCGCCGGCGGCGTTGATGGCGTCGGCGGCGAGTTCGACGCCGCGCGTCATCTGCACGCTGGTCTTGACGTCCTGGCCGGTGAGGTTGGCGATCACGCCGACCTCGATCGGCTCTTCAGCGCGGGCCGCACCTTGCAGGCCGAGAACGGCGAGGGCGCTGCAAAGTGCCAGGGGCAGCCATGTCTTCTTCATCAATCCGTCTCTCTGGATCAGGGGCTTGTTCTTCGGTGCTGGGAGCCGCAAATCCCGTTTTCGTTCCTCGAGAGGGAACGCCGGGCCGGCCAAGATCGAGACTATTGGCCGGCCGGAGGAGAAACAATCAAGCCTCGCGCGGCCATGCCGAAGGAGTTTCGCCGCGATGCCGTCGAGCCGAAGATGATGCGAGGCCGCGGCGGCCACGTGTCGCATTCGCGCGGGAATGCGACCGATTCAGAGCGGTGCCCACCCGGTTTTGCCGCCGGCGCCCCCGCGGCGCCGGAGAAACTCCCGGCCGCCGCGGTGTGGCCCTATGATTCTCCGGGGGCATCCGGCTAGGGTTCCGGCATCCTTTCTCCAGTCCGGTCACTGCCATGGCGCCGCGCAAGATCATCATCGACACCGACCCCGGGCAGGACGACGCCTTCGCGATCCTGCTCGCCCTGGGCTCGCCGGAGGAGCTGACCGTCGTCGGGCTCACCGCGGTCGCCGGCAACGTGCCGCTGGCGAGGACCGCCCGCAACGCCCAGATGGTGCTGGAGCTGGCCGGGCGCGGCGACATTCCGGTCTATCCCGGCTGCGAGCGCCCGATGGTGCGCAAGCTGTTCACCGCCGAATATGTGCATGGCGACAGCGGCCTCGACGGCTGCGACCTGCCGGAGCCGTCCCGGCCGCTGGCCGACAAGCACGGCGTCGACTTCATCATCGACACGGTCATGGCGGCCGAGCCGGGGGAGATCACGCTCTGCCCGCTCGGGCCGCTCACCAACATCGCGATGGCGATGGTGAAGTGCCCGGCGATCGTGCCGCGCCTCAAGGAAGTGGTGCTGATGGGCGGCGGCTTCTTCGAGGGCGGCAACACGACGCCGGCGGCGGAGTTCAACATCTTCGTCGACCCGCATGCCGCCCATGTCGTGTTCTCCTCGGGCGTGCCGCTGACCATGGTGCCGATCGACTGCACCTACAAGGCGGTGATGACGCCGGCCTGGCTCAAGCGCCTGCGGGCGGTGGGCACGAACACGGCGGTGCAGGCGGCGGGCATGGCCGAGTTCTACCAGGCCTACGGCAACCAGAAGTTCGGCACCGACCAGTATCCGCTGCACGACCCCTGCGTGATCGGCTATCTCCTGGCGCCGGACCTGTTCAAGGGCCGCAAGTGCCATGTGTCGATCGAGACCGTCTCGCCCACCACCATGGGCATGACCGTGGTCGACTGGTGGAACGTCACCAAGCAGCCGGCCAACTGCCTGGTGCTGCGCGATCTCGACAACCCGCCCTTCTACGAATTGATGCTGGAGCGGCTGTCGCGCCTGCCGTAGGGCGCGTCGGCCGGAAGGGGACGGCCCGGTCAAGCCAGCCCGAAGAGGGCGCCGGCGGTCGCGAGCAGGATCACGACGAACCAGGGCGGCGCCTTCCAGACGGTGAGCAGCAGGAAGCCGGCGAGGGCGAGCACGAAATCCCGCGGCGCGAGCACCGCGCTGGTCCAGACCGGGCTGTAGAGCGCGGCGCCGAGGATGCCGACGACGGCGGCGTTGGCGCCGCGCATGGCGGCCTGGGCGCCGGGGCGCCGGCGCAGCGCGTCCCAGAAGGGCAGCATGCCGTAGACCAGCAAGAGCCCGGGCAGGAAGACCGCGACCAGCGCGATGAGGCCGCCGGCGAGGCCGTGCGGCGGCGGACCCATGACGGCACCGAGATAGGCGGCGAAGGTGAAGAGCGGCCCGGGCACCGCCTGCGCCAGGCCGTAGCCGGCGAGGAAATCCTCGTTGCTCACCCAGCCCGGCGCGACCACCTCGGCCTGGAGCAGGGGCAGCACGACATGGCCGCCGCCGAAGACCAGCGCTCCCGAGCGGTAGAAGGCGTCGAACAGCGCCAGGGCCTGGTGGCCGGTCGCCTGGACGAGGAGCGGGGGCACGACGAGCAGGCCGGCGCAGAGGCCGAGCGCGACGCCGCCCTGGCGCCGCGACACGGGAAAGCGCAGATGTCCGGAGGGCGCCTGCGCCTGGGTCCGGCAAAGCCGCAATCCGGCGATCGCCCCGAGCGCGATCGCGCCGACCTGGCCGAGGGAGCCGCCGGCGAAGACGGCGAGGGCGACCGCCGCGAGGGCGATGCCGGCCCGCTCCCGGTCCGGCGCGAGGGTCCGGGCCATGCCCCAGACCGCCTGGGCCACGACAGCGACGGCCATCAGCTTCAGGCCGTGCAGCACGCCGGCCATGGCCGGACCGGTCACGGCGGCGGCGCCGAGCGCGAAGGCGAGCAGGACGATCGCCGAGGGCATGGTGAAGGCCAGCCAGGCTGCCAGGCCGCCGAGCAGGCCGCCGCCGCGCAGGACGCCGAGCGAGAAGCCGGCCTGGCTGGAGGCCGGCCCCGGCAGGAACTGGCAGAGCGCGACGAGATCGGCATAGCCGGCCTCGTCGATCCAGCGGCGCCGGACCACAAGTTCGTCCCGGAAATAGCCGAGATGGGCGATCGGCCCGCCGAAGGCGGTCAGGCCGAGCTTCAGGAAGATCGCGAACACTTCGACCGGCGAGCCCTGGTTCAACGCCGCGTCCTTTCCCGAGGGTCGATGCCGCCGAACCGGAGGGGCTGCCTGCCTCTCGTCATGATCCTTCCCGTCGCTGCGCCGGGCCGGGCAGCGCCCCGGGGAGCGCAGATGTGCCGCATGCTCGCGTCACAGGCAATGGGCGTCTCCGGCCGGGGAGCGAGCTTCCCGGCCCCGTTCATCCCTGCGCCTGACCGGCCGCCTTCCGCATGCCGTCGCGCAGCATCTGCACCTTGCGGTTGAGGTCGATCAGGTCCGGCACGGTGAAGCCGGAGTGCCGGAGCAGGGCATCGGTCAGGCAGCCCGTCCGGGCGTGCAGGCTGCTGCCCTTCCCGGTGAGGTGGACCTCCACCAGGCGCTCGTCCGCGGCGTTGCGCCGGCGCAGGACGAAGCCGGCCGCCTCCAGCCGCTTGACCGCCGGCGTGATCGTGCTCGGCTCGAGGGCCAGCCGGTCGGCGATCGCCGTGATCGTCAGGCCGTCCGTCTCCCACAGGGCGCTGAGCACGAGATATTGCGTGTAGGTCACGCCCAGCTCGTCGAGCATGGGCTTGTAGACGCGGTTGATGGCGATCGAAGCCGAGTAGATGGAAAAGCACAGCTGGCTGTCCAGCGGCAGGGTGGGGGCGTCGGTCATGCCGGTCTCCGAAGGCGTCGGTCACTCGTTGTTGCGAAAAATGATATCGCGATAAGAAATGGCTTTACAAGGGCGGTGATTGGATCTAGACGATGATTATCGCAGTAATAATTATTGCGAAATCAAAAAGGAGACCGAAATGACCAGGACCCTGATCGCCGCTGCCACCCTCGCCGTCGCCACCGCCGCCTCCTTCGGCCCGGTAGAGGCTGCGCCCGCCGGCGCCCGGAACATCGTGCTCGTCCATGGCGGCTTCGTCGACGGCTCCGGCTGGCAGGGCGTTCACCGCATCCTGACGAAGGACGGCTACAACGTCGCTGTCGTGCAGAACCCGACGACCTCGCTGGCCGACGACGTGGCGGTGACCCGGCGCGCCATCGCCGCCCAGGACGGTCCGGTCGTCCTGGTCGGCCACTCCTATGGCGGCGTCGTGATCAGCGAAGCCGGAACCGACGAGAAGGTGAAGGCCGTCGTCTATATCACCGCCTTCGCGCCCGATGCGGGCGAGTCGGTGTCGAGCCTGATCGCCAACCCGCCGGCGGGGGCGCCGGTGCCGCCGATCCTGCCTCCGGTCGATGGCTTCCTCTTCCTCGACAAGGCGAAGTTCGCCGCCGCCTTCGCGGCGGACGTGGATGCCCAGACCGCGGCCTTCATGGCCGACTCGCAGGTCCCGTGGGGTGTCGAGGCCCTGGCCGGCGCGGTCACCGACCCGGCCTGGAAGCACAAGCCGAGCTATTACCTGGTTGCCGCCGACGACCGGATGATCCCGCCGCCGGCCCAGCGCAAGATGGCGGAGCGGGCCCGGGCGACCGTGGTCGAGACCGCTGGCAGCCATGCGGTCTATGTCTCCAAGCCGGAAGCCGTCGCCGCGCTGATCGAGCAGGCGGCCAGCGCCAAGTAAGGCGCCGTCCGGCGAGGCGCCGGACCCTCGGCGTCTGTGCGACGGGGGCGAAGCCGGCGCCAGGGCCTCTCAGCCCATCGTCGTCTCGATGAAGGAAGCAGTGCGCTCGTAATGCGCCCTGAGGAGTCCGGTGGCGCGGGCCTCGTCGCGGTCGAGAGCGGCTTGCGAAAGCGCCGTATGCTCGGCCTGGATGTCGCGGCCCTTCTCGCCGGCGCGCCGGCGCAGCATCGGCGCGCGGTAGCGCTCGGTCTCCATGTAGAGCGTCTGGAAGAAGTCGAGCAGCCAGTTCGAGCCGCAGGCGCCGATCAGGGCGCTGTGGAAGGCGCGGTGGCGCTGCTCGAGCACCCGCAGATGGCCGTCATTCTCGCCCTCGTCCCCGGCGGTGGCCCGGGCCGCCTGCCGGTTGAGGGCGTGCAGGGCGCTGACGATGCCGGTCTCCCAGGCGTCGTCGCCGTTGCGGATCGACAGACGCAGGGCCTCGGTCTCGATCAGGATCCGCGTCCGCGTCGCATCCCACATCTCCTCCCTGGACAGGGAGGCGACGCTGAAGCCGCAATTGGGCACGCTGACGACCAGCCGCTCGGCGGCAAGCCGGTTCAGCGCTTCCCTCAGCGGCGAGAAGCCCATGCCGTAGCGCGCCTTGAGCTCGGCCATGCGCAGCGGCTGGCGGGGCTGGAAGGCGCCCCGGACGATGTCGTAGCGCAACTCCTCGAAGGCCTGGTCGGCGAGGGTGGTGTCGGTCCTGTCCAGCATGGGGGCGAGTATGGCGGATCCGCGATTTGCGTGCAAACAAGGATTTTCGAAAATTCATATTGCGTTCGAAAATTCATTGCGCCAGTCTGCGCGCAGCTCGTTCGGGGAGATCGCGATGTCTCGCAAGCATGAGAACCACCGGGAGGACGTTGCCGGCCGTGCCAATGTCGAGGACACGCCCGAGCTTCTCGCCTATTACGACGAGCTGGGCGGCCATCACGCCGGCGCGCTGTGGACCGTCGCCAACAAGATCGAGCCATGGCAGCCGAAATCGCAGTCGGTGCCGGTGGTCTGGCGCTATCGCGACCTGCGGGACAAGGTGTTGCGCTCGGTGGAGCTGGTCAGCCCGGAAAAGGCCGGGCGGCGGGTGATCTACCTCGCCAATCCCGGACGCGCCGAGGTCGCCGCCGCCGTCGGCTGGATCTATGCCGGCCTGCAGGTGATGAAGCCGGGCGAGGTGGCGAGCGCGCATCGCCATTCCGCCTCCGCCATCCGCTTCATCATCGAGGGGGCGGGCGCCTACACCGTCGTCGACGGCCACAAGATGACGCTCGGTGCCAATGATTTCGTGCTGACGCCGAACGGCACCTGGCACGAGCACGGCGTCGAGGCCTCCGGCTCTCCCTGCATCTGGCAGGACGGCCTCGACATCCCGCTCGTCAACGCCCTGGAGGCGAACTTCTACGAGGTCCATCCCGACCTTTCCCAGGCCGTGGTCTTTCCCGTCGACGACATGACCCGGACCTGGGGCAATCCCGGGCTGACGCCGGTCGGCCAGGCCTGGTCGAAGGGCTACAGCCCGATGTTCAAGTACGAGTGGGCCCCGACCTACGAGGCGCTGGCCCGCTATGCCGCCTGCACGGACGGCTCGCCCTATGACGGGGTGCTGATGGAGTACGTCAATCCGGTGACGAACGGACCGGTGATGCAGACCCTCGGCGCCTCGATGCAGTTGCTGCGCCCGGGCGAGCACACCAGGGCGCACCGGCACACCGGCAGCGGCCTCTATCATGTCGCCAAGGGGCGCGGCCATTCGATCATCGACGGCCGGCGCTTCGACTGGCAGGAGCGCGACATCTTCTGCGTGCCTTCCTGGGCCTGGCACGAGCATGTCAACGCCTCGGCCGGCGACGATGCCTGCCTGTTCTGCCTGTCCGACCTGCCGGTGATGCGCGCGCTCGGCCTCTATCGCGAGCAGGCCTTCGGCGACAATGGCGGGCACCAGCCCCTCGTCGCGTGACCGGCCCGGGCCGCTGCGGCCCGTTCTGTTGAAAGGATGCTGTCTCCATGAAGCTGGTGACCTATCGCGCCTCGGTCGAGGCCGCGGCCCGCCTCGGCGTCGTCGAGGGGGATCTGGTGGTCGACGTGGCCGAGCTCGCCGCCGCGTTCGGCAGGACGCTGCCCGCGTCCATGCTCGGGCTGATCGATCTCGGGCGCCCCGGGCTCGACGCGCTGCGGGATCTGCTCGCCCGGGCCGGCGGCGCCTTTCCCCCCGGGGCGGCCACGGCCCTGGCCAATGTGCGGCTGCTGGCGCCGATCCCGCGGCCGCGCAAGAACATCTTCGGGATCGGGCTCAACTATGTCGAGCACGCCGCCGAGAGCGCCCGCACCCTCGACACCAGCCGGGAACTGCCGAAGCAGCCGGTGATCTTCTCCAAGCCGCCGACGACCGTGATCGGCCCTGGAGCCGCCGTCGAGCACAACCGGGCGATCACCGGGCAGATGGATTGGGAGGTCGAGCTCGCCGTCATCATCGGCACCACGGCGCGCCGGGTCGGCCGCGAGGCCGCGCTCGACCATGTCTTCGGCTATTCCGTGATGATCGACATCTCCGCCCGCGACAATCGCCGCTCCGGCCAGTGGATCGTCTCCAAGGGGCAGGACACCTATGCGCCCTTCGGCCCCTGCATCGTCACCGCCGACGATATTCCCGACCCGCACCGGCTCGACCTCTGGCTCACGGTGAACGGGGTGGAGAAGCAGCGCTCCAACACGCGGCACATGCTGTTCAAGGTGGACGAGCTCATCGCCGACATCGCCGCCGGCATCACGCTCGAGCCCGGCGACATCATCGCCACCGGCACGCCCGAAGGCGTCGGCGCCGGCCGCACCCCCCAGGAATGGCTGTGGCCGGGCGACGTGATCGTCGCCCATGTCGAGGGGATCGGCACGCTGCGCCAGCCCATCGTCGACGTCACGCCGGCCTGAAGCGGCCGCATCGCCCGGAGCGTCCCATGGCCCGGCCCTGCACGATCGCCGACACCCGGCCGAAGCGGCCGGCGGGAGAGACCTGATGCGCTTCGATCTCGCCGGGCTGGAGACGCCGATCGTCTACAAGCTGCTCGCCTCGACGGTGGTGCCGCGGCCGATCGCGTGGATCACGACCATGGACGGGGAGGGGCGCGTCAACGCCGCGCCCTACAGCTTCTTCAACGTCATGGGCTCGGCCCCGCCGACCGTCGTCGTCGGGCTGCTCGCAGACCCGGCGCGCGGCTTCAAGGATACCGCGCGCAACATCCTGGCCCGCGGGCAGTTCGTCATCAACCTGGTGCCGGAACGGCTGGTGGAGGCGATGAACGTCACCGCCGTCGACGCGCCGGCCGGCGTCGAGGAACTGGCGCTCGCCCGCCTCGACACGGCGCCCAGCACGCATGTGGCGCCGCCGCGCATCGCCGCGAGCCCGGTCGCCCTGGAATGCGTGAACCATGCCACGGTCGTGACCGGGCCGCACCAGAGCGTGGTCATCGGGCGCGTGCTGTCCGTCCATGTCGATGACCGCTTCGTCCTGGATGCGGAGCGCGGCCATGTCGACACGCCCGGGCTCGACCTCGTCGCCCGCAGCGTCGGCTCCGGCTATGTGCGCACGCATGACACGTTCGAGCTCACCCGTCCGACCTGGAGGGATTGGAGCGCAGGGCAGGCTGGGGGCGCCGAGGGGGCCTGAGACGATGACGCACGTCGAGAAGAACACAATCCCGAGAGAATGAAGCAACGCCTGGCCGGATTTACGGTCGCCATGTCTGTCGAAACGCAAGAATCGCGTGAGGAACCACGCGCGTCTGCAGCCTGAACATTGTCCTTCTCGCGACATGACTGTCCATTCCTGTCGAATACGCAATATTTCGGCGAGATGCTCTTGACAGTCGAGCGAAGGCGGTGATTACTAAACCGATTAGTAAAAGAAAAAATCGCCCCTGAACAGGGGTGGAGGGAACTGCGAATGCTCCAGGAAGTGATCGAGGGCAAATGGCTGGCGTCGTTCCGGCGCGTCCTCGCCCTCAACGGCATCGGCGCCGGCACCAGGGTGGCGATCGTCGGCGAGACCCAGTCGCGGCCGGTGCTGCTGCAGCTCTCGGGCCTGGCCTGCCACGACCTCGGCGCGGAGTACCACACCATCATCATGCCGACGCCGCCGCAGACCGCGCCGGTGCCGGTGAAGTCGACGGGAACCTCGGTGGCGCTGCAGCGCCAGCGCCCGGTGATCGAGGCGCTGAAGCGGGTGGAGGTCATCGTCGACTGCACGGTCGAGGGCCTGATCCACGCGGTCGAATGGCCGGAGATCGAGGAAGCGGGCACGCGCCTCTTCGTCGTCTGCAACGAGCATCCGGAGATCCTCGAGCGCACCGAACCGAAGGCGGAGATGGGGCCGCGGGTGGAGCGCGGCATCGCGATGCTGCGGCAGGCGAGCGAGATGCGCGTCACGTCGCGCGCCGGCACCGACCTCGTCGTCGACATCCGCGGCGCTCCCTGCGGCGGCACGCCCGGCTTCACCACGAAGGAGGGCGGCGTCGCCCATTGGCCGGGCGGGCTGTGCCTGTGCTTTCCTGGGCCGAAGACGGTGAACGGCCGGATCGTCATGGACGTCGGCGACATGAACCTGACGTTCAAGACCTATCTGAGCTCGCGCATCGACATCACGGTGACGGACGACTTCATCACCGAGATCAGGGGCGACGGCCTCGATGCCGAGCTGTTCCGCGACTACATGGCCGCCTGGGAAGACCCGATGGCCTACGGCTTCTCCCATATCGGCTGGGGCATGCATCCCGGCGCCCGCTGGGTGTCGGCCGCGCTCTACGACAAGCGCGACATGCAGTCGACGGAGTTCCGGGCCTGGGCCGGCAACTTCCTGTGGTCGGTCGGCTCGAACCAGTACGCCGACCGTTTCACCCTGGGCCATTTCGACCTGCCGATGCGCCGCTGCACCATCGCGCTCGACGGCGAGACCGTCGTGGACGAGGGCGTGCTGCGGGGCGATCTGCTGACCTGACTGCCTGACCCGAGGCCCGGCGCCTCGGCTGCCGGAATCCTGCACCAGACCTGCTGCCAGCGTGCTTCGCACCCCACGGGGGCGAGGCCGACCGGAGATGCCTATCATGAGCGATATTGCCGACTACTACGATCTGTCGCGTCTCAGGCCCCGCCACATCGAGATGCTGCGCCTGGCCAACGAACTCGGCCGCGAGAAGTTCGCGGGCCGCGCCGCCGGCATCGACATCGATGCGAGCTTTCCGGTGGAGAACTACCGCGATCTCGCCGAGCACGGCTTCCTGACCCTGACCATCCCCGAGGAGTTCGGCGGAATGGGCTTCACCGTCGGCGAATATGCGATGGTCGGGGCCGAGATCGCCAAATATTGCGGGGCGACGGCGCTGACCTTCAACATGCACCAGTCGTCGATGATGTGGTCGCGCTTCATGTTCGACCTGCCCAACCTCACCGAGGCGGACCGCGCCGCCTTCGCGCCGCTGCGCGAGCGCCAGTTCCGACGGGCGGTGCGGGAGCGGGCGATCTACTCCCAGCCGATCTCGGAAGGCGGCCAGAACTGGACCTCCAAGCCGGCGCAGACCTGGTGCCGCAAGGTCGAGGGCGGCTGGCTGATCAACGGCCGGAAGAAGTTCGCCAGCCTCGCCGGCTATTGCGACTATTACTCGATCGTCTGCACCGAGCATTTCGAGGGCGTCGAGCCCCGCCATGAGGACACGATGATCTTCGTGGTGCACAAGGACAGCAAGGGCCTGCAGGTCGTGGGCGAATGGGATCCGCTCGGCATGCGCGGCACCAACTCGCGCGACCTCGTCCTCACCGACGTCTTCGTCAGCGAAAACGATTTGATGATGCCGCGTGGCATCTTCATCAAGACGCTGCCAAACTGGCCGCACATGATGGCGACGCTGTCGCCGACCTATATGGGCGTCGCCCAGGGCGCCTACGACTTCACGGTCGACTATCTGCGCGGCCGCGTCCCCGGACAGCCGCCGATCGACCGGCGCATGTACGCCACCAAGCGCATGGCCGTCGGGCGCATGTACCAGACGCTCTCGCAGATGCGGGCGCTGTGGTGGCAGGCGATGTCGGAGGCCAAGGGCTTCCCGTCCAAGGCCGAGGTGATGCGGCTCTACGCCGCCCAGTATGCGGTGATGGAAGGGGCGCAGGAGATCGCGGCGCTCGCCATCCGCACCTGCGGCGGACAGTCCATGCTCAAGAGCCTGCCGCTCGAGCGCATGTACCGCGACAGCCGCTGCGGCGCGCTGATGCTGCCCTACACCTCGGAGATCATGGAGGACTACCTCTCGATCCTGACCCTCTACGACATGGACGAGCTCGACGCGGCGCCCGGCGACGAGGGCGGGGCGCGCTCCTCGCTCTGGCGGGGCGAGCACGGCTCGGCCAAGGGAGCGCGCTGAGCGATGCAGGCCGAGGCCGTCCACGTCGCCGCCGCGATCCCGGCCGCCCCCGATGCGCTCTGGGCCGTGGCCGGCGATTTCTTCGGACGCTGGCATCCGGCGGTCCGCAGCGTGAGCCGGGAGCTCGGGCCGCGCGGCGAGGAGGTCCGGCGCTTCACGGTCCATGGCGAGGACACGGTCTATCGCGAGCGCATCACCTATCGCAGCGACAGCGACCGGGTGCTGGCCTACGCCCATGTCGAGGGCATTGCCGGCGTCGCGCGCTACGAAGCCCGGATGACGGTCGAGCCGGAGGGGAGCGGCAGCCGCATCCGCTGGTCGGCCGAGATCGAGGCGCCGCAGCCGCGGGCGGCGGCCATCGCCCGCGGCACCGAGGCGATCTTCGAGGCCGGCCTCGCGTCGCTCGCCGAGGCGGTGCGTGCCGGCGCCCTGCCGCCGCCCATGGCGGAGCAGCAGGCCGGCGAGGAGCCGGCCGCGATCCGCGACCTCGTCCTGGCGGGATCGCCACGCCTGGCGGTGAGCGTGACGCCGGAGCGGGCCGGACCGCTCTGCCTCTTCCTGCACGGCATCGGCGGGAGCCGCGGCAACTGGCGCCGGCAGCTCGGCGCCGTCGGCCGGCACATGCGGGCGGCGGCCCTCGATCTTCGCGGCTATGGCGGCAGCGACCTCGGCCCGCGGGCCTCGCAGGTCGAGGACTATTGCGCCGACATCCTGCGGGTGGCCGACGCGCTCGGCGCCGGCAGGCTCGTCCTCTGCGGCCTGTCCTACGGCGCCTGGCTGGCGACCTCCTTCGCCCTGCGCCATCCCGGCCGGCTGGCCGGCCTCGTGCTGTCCGGCGGCTGCACCGGCATGTCGGAGGCCGCGGCGCCGGAGCGCGAGGCCTTCCGCCGCAGCCGCGAGGAGCCGCTCGCGGCCGGACGGACACCGGCGGACTTCGCCCCGGCGGTGGTGGACGTGATCGCCGGCCCCGATGCGTCCGAGGCCGTGAGGGAGGAACTGCTGGCGAGCATGGCGGCGATCCCGGCCGCGACCTACCGCGACGCGGTCGGCTGCTTCACCACGCCGCCGGAGCGCTTCGACGTCTCGCGCCTGACGATGCCTGTGCTGATGATGACCGGCGAGCACGACCGCCTGGCCTCGCCGGGCGAGATCCGCGGCGTCGCCGGGCGGATCGCGGCGCAGGCGCGGCCGGCGGACGTGCGCTTCGAGGTGGTTCCCGGAGCCGGACATGTCTGCAACCTCGAGCAGCCCGCCGCCTACAACCGCCGCCTCCTCGCCTTCGTCCGGAGATTCTCGCCGTGAACCACCTGCCGGCCCGGGAACGCAACCGCCTCGCCAAGGAGAAGCGCATCCTGGATGCGGCGCTCGAGGTGTTTTCGGCCGACGGCTATTCCGGCACCTCCATGGACGCGATCGCCGCCCGGGCGGGCGTGTCCAAGCCGACGCTCTACCAGTATTTCGGCAGCAAGGAGCAACTCTTCGCCGCCATCCTGCTCGCCGGGCGCGACCATATGCTGGAGCCGTTCACCCAGCTCAAGCCGGGCGGCATGGTGGCGGCCCTCCACGCCTTCGCCTGGGCCTATGCCGACGTGGTGATGCGGCCGCAGTTCCTGTCGCTCGCCCGCCTGATCATCGGCGAGGCCCAGCGCTTTCCCGAGATCGGCCGGGCCTACCAGGCCGCCGGCCCCGACCGGGTGCTGCGCGGCATGATGAGCTACCTGGAGAAGCAGCGCGACGCCGGGCGCCTCGCCTTCGACGACGAGGAACTCGCGGCCGAGGACCTGTGGGCGCTGATCCTCTCCGCCCCGCGCAACCAGGCGCTGCACATCCCGGACGCGCCGGTCGGCCGGGCCGAGCTCGCCCGCTACGTCAACAACGGCCTGAAGGTGTTCCTCAAGGCCTATTCCACCGATCCCAACACGGATCTCGCACAACTCGAGACACTGGTCGAAGCCGGGGAAAGCAAGGCAGGTGCATCATGACGTCATTGACGGAAGTCGCCGGCGACACGGATCGGTTCGCGACGGTCGCGGTGGTCGACACCAATGGCGCGCTGCGCGGCCAGATGGTGTCGCGGCGCAGCCTGGAGGGCATCCTCCGGCACGGCATGGGCATGTCGCCGGTGACGCTGGCGCTCGACCCGACCGACCAGGTGCTGGACCTGCCCGGCGTCAGCGACGGCACGGCCGACTACCATGACGATCCGCTGGTCGTGGACCCCGCCAGCGCCCGCCGGCTGCCCTGGTCGAAGCCGGGCTTCGACCTGCTCCTGCTCTCCAACTATGCCGGGGCGACCTCCGCCCTCTGCCCGCGCTCGATCCTGAGGCGCGTGCTGGAGCGGGCGGGCGAGGCCGGCTTCGTGCCGAAATACGGGATGGAGCTCGAATACACCCTGTTCGACGAGAGCGTGGAGAGCGCCCGGGCCAAGGGCTACCGCAACCTCAAGACCGCCACCCAGCACGCCAGCCACGACCTCGTGCTCTACCAGGCCGTGCGCAGCGAATGGTACGAGGACGTCGCCGCGATGTGCGAGCCGCTGCGGATCGACCTCGCCAAGATGCACGAGGAGATCGGCGGCGGCTTCCTGGAGGCCTGCATCGCCGCAGGCGAGGGGCTGGAGCCGGCCGACCAGCTCGTCCTGCTCAAGACCTTCATCCGCGCGCTCGCCATGCGCCAGGGCCGCTGCGTCACCTTCATGCCGCGCTGGACCGAGCAGGCCGACAGCCAGTCGGTGCATGTGCACGTCTCGCTGAAGGACCGGGAAGGCCGGCCGCTGTTCGGCGACGCGGACGATCCAAGGGGGATGTCGCGGACCTTCCGCCACTTCATCGGCGGCCTGCAGGCCCATCTCGGCGACCTGTCGCTCCTGTTCCTGCCGACGGTGAATTCCTATCGCCGCTTCGCGCCGGGCACCTTCGCGCCGCCGGGACTGACCTGGGGCTTCGAGAACCGCACGACATGCCTGCGCGTCGTCGGCCACGACGCCGGCTCGATACGCGTGGAGAACCGCCTGCCCGGCGCCGACACCAATCCCTACCTGACGGTCGCCGCCACGGTGGCGGCGGGCGTCGCCGGCATCCTGGACAGGATCGAGCCCGACCCCGAGATCATCGGCAACGGCTATGCCCGGGAGGGAGAGCGGCGCGACTTCGCCCGTTCCATGCCCGAGGCGATCGAGCGCCTGACGGCCTCCGCCCATGCCCGAGACTGGCTCGGCGAGCGCTTCGTCGAAGGCTTCGCCGCCACCCGCCGCAGCCAGTACGACTCCTTCCGGTCGAAGGTGCCGGACGTCGAGCTCGAACGCTTCTTCGATCTGGGGTGAAGGCGATGAGCGAGGCCCGCACCATCCGCCAGTCCTTTCTGGAAGGCATGAGCCGGGTCGCCGCCAGCGTCTCGGTGATCACCACCGACGGCCAGGCCGGGCGCGCCGGCGTCACGGTCAGCTCGATGACCTCGGTGTCGGCCGACGGGCGCGGGCCGTCGCTGCTGGTCTGCGTGCACCATATGAGCCCGGCCGCCGCGGCCATCCTGGGCAACCGGGCCTTCTGCGCCAACCTGCTGCACGAATCCCAGGGGGCGGTCTCCGACCTGTTCTCCGGCCGGCAGAAGCCGGAGGCCGGCTCTCGCTTCGACGCCGTCGGCTGGCGGGCCGGCGAGCTCGGCCTGCCGCTGGTCGAGGGCGCGGCCGCAAGCTTCGAATGCGTCCTGAAGACCGCGGTGCTGTGGGACACGCACCACATCCTGGTCGGCGAGGTCGGGGCCGTCCATCTCTCGGAGCGCCACGAGCCGCTCCTCTACGGCCGGCGCGAATATCGCCGGTCCGTCCAGCTCGACGGCGGCTCGTCGGGGTGACGAGGCCGGGCGCCGGGCCGGCGCCGCGCGACGGCGGCGCCGAACAGGCTCGATCCAGGAAAACAAAGATCAACGAGGGTGGAAGATGGCTGAAACGATCCTGCCGAGCATGGCCAACCAGTTGCGCCGCAACAGCCTGGGCGTCGGCGCCGTGACGTTCATGGTGATATCGGCGGCGGCGCCCCTGACCGGGGCGGCCGGTGCCGTGCCGATCTCGATGCTGCTGGGCAATGGCGGCGGCATACCGGCGACCTTCCTTCTGGTGACCTGCGTCATGCTGGCCTTCTCGGTCGGCTATGTGGCGATGGCGCGGCACGTGCAGAACGCGGGCGCCTTCTACGCCTATTCCGCCCGCGGCCTCGGCGGCGGCATGGGCGGCGCCACGGCGATCATCGCGCTCCTGTCCTACAACGCCATGCAGATGGGCCTGCTCGGCCTGCTCGGCGGCGCGGCCGCGGCCACCTTCGGCGCCCTCGGGCTGACGCTGCCCTGGTGGGCCTGGAGCTTCATCGCCATCGCCGCCGTCGCGGTGTTGGGCTATCGCCAGGTCGACCTCTCGGCCAAGGTGCTGACCGTCCTGGTCCTGATCGAATATGCGGTCGTGCTGCTGGTCGACGCCGCCATCCTGGTGCAGGGCGGCGAGTCCGGGCTCGCCATCCCGTTCTTCGACAGGGAGACCTTCTTCAGCGGCTCGGTGCCGGTGGCGATCCTGTTCTGCATGGGCTCGTTCATCGGCTTCGAGGCCACGACGATCTATTCGGAGGAGGCCAGGGATCCGGAGCGGACCATCCCGCGCGCCACCTATCTCTCGGTCCTGTCGATCGGAGCCTTCTACATCCTGACGACCTGGCTGATGGTCGCCGGCGTCGGCGCCGACAAGCTGATGCCGACCCTGCAGGGGCTGCAGGACCCGACGACCTTCCTGTTCGACCTCGCCGGGCGCTATGTCGGCGGGCCGGTGCCGACGCTGATGGGCTTCCTGTTCATCACCAGCCTGTTCGCGGCGGTGAGCGCCTTCCACAACTACATCGCCCGCTACACCTATGTCGGCGGCCGCGAGGGCCTGCTGCCGGCGGCCTTCGGCACCACCCACGACGCGCATCAGAGCCCGCATATCGGCTCGATCTCGCAGACCGTGCTGGCGGTCGCCGTCGTCGGGCTGTTCGCCGGCCTCGGCCTCGATCCCGTGCTGAACCTCTTCACCTGGATCAGCCAGATCGGCACGCTCGGCGTGCTCGGCATGATGTCGCTGACCTCCTTCGCGGTGATCGCCTTCTTCCGGCGCAACCGCTTCGGCGGCAACCCGCTGACCGTCGTGGTCATGCCGGTCCTCGCCGGGATCGTGACGCTGGTGCTGTTCGTCTACATCTTCGTGCGCTTCAGCGACCTGACCCAGGCCAGCGGCGTCCTCGGGATCGTCCTGCCCTCGCTGGTTCCGGTGGCCGGCGTGGTCGGCTACCTCGTGGCCAAGCGCCTCCAGCGCGTCGATCCCGTCCGCTACGCCAGGCTCGGCAGCAACGCCTGACGCCGGCCGCGACACGATCGTCTAGAGCAAAGCGCGTTTTGGTGGAAACGCGCTTTGCTCCAGCTCCTTGTTGCGACGCGTCTTTGCGACTTGACGCGATTCCGTCAAATCGCAAAACGCTCTAGGCCGCCGTGGCCTCCGAATGCAGGCAGCCCCGCCGGACACGCGATCCGGCGGGGCTGCGGGGCGGGCGGGTTCTCAGAAGATCGAGTCGTAGGAGGCCTGCAGGTGCTGGATCGCCTGGTCGCTGGTCATGCTCGGGTCGGTCCAGAAATTGCCGGCCACGTCCCAGATCGCGCCCAGCCAGTCGCTGTCGACGGTCGCCGCCGGGTTGGCGTGCTGGAACGCCGGGTCCTTGAGCATGTCCAGCACCTCCAGCATCCAGGGCGTCAGCCCCTCGCGGCTGACGTCCATGCGGATCGGGATCGAGCCTTTGGCCAGGGAAAAATCGTGCTGGACCTTCGGGTCGAGGTCGATGGTGGCGAAGCGCAGGGCCGCCGCCATCTTGTCCGGATTGCCGGAGTTGAGCACGCCCCAGACATTGGTTGTCACCGCCAGCCCCTTGGTGCCGGGAATGTTCATGCAGTCATAGTCCTTGCCCTGGACCTTGCCGGCCGAGCGGAACTCGCCGGTCATCCAGTCGCCGTGGATCTGCATCAGCGCCTTGCCGCCGATCACCAGGTTGGTGGTGTCGTTCCATTTGCGGTTGGGCGACCCGGCATCGGCATGGCGCTGCATGGTCCGAAGCGCGTCGAAGGCGGCACGCATCTCGGGCGTGTCGATCGCGGTGCGATCCGGCTGGCTGCCGTAGATGCGCTCATAGATGACGCCGCCGGAGGTCGCGGCGATCAGCGCATGGAAGAGGTAGCCGAGTTGGAAGCGGTCGGCGCCGATGGCGAGCGGGATGTAGCCCTTGGCCTTGATCTTGTCGAAGTCGGCATAGAAGTCGTCCATCGACTTCCAGGCGGTCGGATCGACACCGGCATCTGCGGCCACGGCGCGGTTGAAGCAGGCGACGCCGTCGATGTGGATGCCGTTCGGCACCTTGGACTTGACGCCGTCGAGCAGCACCGCCTGCTGCACCGAGGCCGGCATGTGCTCGTAGGCGCCGTTCTTGGCGTAGAACTCCTCCAGGTTCAGCAGCTTTCCTTGCTCGCGCAGGTCGCGATAGATGCCGACCTTGGCCTCGTGGAACACGTCGGGCGGGTTGCCGCCGGCGACGAGGTTGGTCAGGCTGATGGTCGAGCCGGTGTCGTGCGGCACCGAGACGTCGTGCCAGACGTCGCCGCCGGCCTCCAGCTGCATGCGCAGCACCTGCAGCGCCGCCATCTCGGAGGGCGAGGCCCAGTCGTGGAACACGATCAGGTCGGCCGCCGCGACGCTTGCCGTCATCGCGGCCGACGCCAGGACGGCGAGGCCGATCTTCTTCAGCTCATGCATGGTCTTCCTCCCGAGTTTCTTGTCGTGGGTCAGAGACGACGCCCGGTTTCGGCGTCGAAGAGCTTGAGGCGCTGCAACGGGAACGACACCGGCACCGTCGGCGCCTGCTGCAGCGCCGCCGCCTGCTCGCGGCCGAGCCGCACCGCGGCGAGCCCGGCGGGCAGTTGCAGGAAGGCGACGGCTTCGGAGCCGACCTTCTCGAAATAGCTGGCCGGCAGGTCGAGCCGGGTCGAGCCGTCCGGCGCATAGGGGCCGACGCGGATATGCTCGGGCCGGATGCCGACCTTGACGCGCTGGCCGTCCCGCGGCCGGGCGCGGAAGCGGCAGCCGGCGATGTCGAAGGCGAGGCCGTTGGCGGCGTCGATGGCGGCAAGGCCGGAGCCGTCCTGGCGGATCACGGCGTCGAAGACGTTCATGCTGGGCGAGCCGATGAAGTCGGCGACGAACAGGTTCTCCGGCTCGTCGTAGATCTCGTCCGGCGTGCCGATCTGCTGGATCACGCCCTTGTTCATCACCGCGATCCGGGTCGCCATGGTCATGGCCTCGACCTGGTCATGGGTGACGTAGACCATGGTGTTCCTGAGCTCGCCGTGGAGCTTCTTGATCTCCATGCGCATTTCGGTGCGCAGCTTGGCGTCGAGATTGGAGAGCGGCTCGTCGAACAGACACACGCCGACCTGCTTGACCAGCGCCCGGCCTATGGCGACGCGCTGGCGCTGGCCGCCGGAGAGCTGGGCCGGCCGGCGGTCGAGCAGGTGCTCGATCTGCAGCAACTTCGCCGCCCAGGCGATGCGCCGCTCGACCTCGCGGGCGGGAAGGCCGCGCGAGCCGAGCCCGAACTTGAGGTTCCCGCGCACCGTCTTGGTCGGGTAGAGGGCGTAGGACTGGAACACCATGGCCAGGCCCCGGTCGCTCGGGTCGAGGTCGGTCACGTCGCGGCCGTCGATGCGGACCTCGCCGCCGCTGGGGTCGACCAGCCCGGCCAGGATGTTGAGCAGGGTGGTCTTGCCGCAGCCCGAAGGCCCGAGCAGCACGACGAACTCGCCGGCGCCGATGGCCAGGTCGAGCTCGTGCAGGACGGTGACCGGGCCGAACGCCTTGGAGATGCTTTTGAATTCGACGGTAGCCATGCTTATCCCTTGATCGCCCCGGCGGAGATGCCCTGGACGAAGAAGCGGCCGAGAAGGAAATAGATCGCCAGGGGCGGAAGGGCCGTCAGCAGCGCCGCGGCCATGTAGACGTTGTATTGCTGCTCGCCGGTCGCGGTCATCGCCAGCGCGTTGAGGATGGTGGTCATCGGCTGGTTGTTCTGGGCGCCGAAGGTCAGGCCGACCAGGAAGTCGTTCCACACGTTGGTGGTGACCAGGATCAGCACGACGATGGCGATGTTGCCGGACATCGGCGCGACGATCTCGGCGAAGATGCGCCAGAAGCTGCCGGAATCGATCATCGCCGCCGCGATCAGCTCGCGCGGGATATCGCGGTAGAAATTGGCGAAGATCAGGGTGACGATCGGCAACAGCAGCGCCGAATGCACCACGGCGATGCCGAAGGTGGAGCCGTAGACGCCGAGCACGCCGGTGATCTTGATCAGCGGGTACATGATGATCTGGAACGGCACGAAGGCGCAGACGAACAGGAGGAACAGCGCCGTGCCGGCCCAGCGGATGTTCCACAGCGCCAGCGCGTAGCCGGTGACCGCCGACACCGCCATGGTGAGGACGATGCTCGGCGCCAGGATCAGCAGCGAATTGACGAAGCCGACGCTGACGCCGCCGCAGCTCATGCCGGCGCAGATGCCGGACCAGGCGAAGCTCCAGGCCTCCAGCGTCCAGGTCGAGGGCAGGGCGAAGATCTGGCCCTGGCGGATCTGGTCCATCGTCTTCAGCGAGGTGACGACGATGACGTAGAGCGGCACCAGGAAGAACAGCGCCGCCATGGCG
The DNA here is from genome assembly GCF_057554225.1 of Labrys sp. Lb11. Taxonomy (NCBI): domain Bacteria; kingdom Pseudomonadati; phylum Pseudomonadota; class Alphaproteobacteria; order Hyphomicrobiales; family Xanthobacteraceae; genus Labrys; species Labrys sp. Lb11. The sequence goes on along the minus strand of NZ_BAAJOT010000002.1, from coordinate 123,234 downwards.
AGGAAGGCGTAGACCGCGATCCGGTGCGGCCGGAGCCGGCGCGGGCGCCGGGCTGCCGCCGCCGGCGCGGCGGCCTGCTGGGACACGGTCATGGCTGCCGCGACCTCCAGGCGCTGTAGGCGACGAAGGGGAGGAACAGGGCGAAGGTCATCGCGAGCATGATCGCGGCGGCGGCGGAGGCGTAGCCGAGATTGGCCTTCTCCCAATAGGCGTTGATGGCGAAATAGGCCGGCACGTAGGAGGCCGTGCCCGGGCCGCCCTGGGTCATGGCCAGCACGACGTCATAGGCCTTGACCACGTTGATCGAGATCAGGATGGCGCAGGTGACGAAGGTGAACTTCATCATCGGCATCACCACCTCGGCGTAGAAACGCCAGAACGGCACGCCGTCGAGCTTCCCGGCCTTCCAGATGTCGGGGGTGATGCCCTTCAGCCCGGACAGCATCAGCGCCATGAAGAAGCCGGTGTTCTGCCAGACCGAGGCGAGGATGATGCCGTACATCACGGTGCGCGGCGAGGCGATCCAGCTGAAGTTCACCCAGTCCCAGCCCATGGCGCGGAAAAGGTTCTCGACGCCGAGCTGCGGGTCGAAGAGCCAGCGCCAGACGATGCCGGTGACGATCAGCGAGATGGACAGGGGATAGAGGAAGACGGTGCGAAAGAAGCCCTCGCCGCGCACCTCCCGGTCGATCAGCGCGGCCAGCACGAAGCCGATGGCGATGCTGGCCAGGCTGCCGACGCCGAGGATGCCCATGTTCCACAGGGCGCCGGTCCATTTGGGATCGGAGAACAGCCGCACATACTGCTTCAGCCCGACGATCTCATAGTCCGGGAAGCGCCGGCTGGCCGTGAACGAGAGGTAGATCGACCAGGCGATCGAGCCGGCGAAGGCGGCCGTCGCGACGACGGCGGCCGGCGCCAGCGCCAGCCGGGGCGCAATCCTGCTCCACCGCATCGGCGGGGCTCCTCCTGTGGAAGGCTACTGGGGGGCGGAGAGCGTCTTGCGATTTGACGGAACCGCGTCAAGTCGCGAAGGCGCGTCGAAACAAGGCGTTAGAACAAAGCGCGTTTCCACCGAAGCACGCTTTGCTCTCGGCAAGGCGGGCGTCAGGTCCAGTCGAGGCCGCGCATTGCGCGGAAGTTCGCCATGCTCCTGCGGATGCTGTCGATCTCGTCCAGCCGCGTATAGTCCTGCTCGACCAGGATATAGGGCACGCCGAAGGCGTTGCCGGCGTCGATCACGTCCTGGATCTTGATCATGCCGTCGCCGACCTCGATGAAGTGCTCGGGCTTCACCTGCGACAGGAAGCCCCGGAAATCGAGCGGCACGTCCTGGTCGAGCACGGTCCAGGCGTTGAGGTGCTGGACCTGGTCGAACGGAAAATCCTTCTCGTGGATGATGGCGATGCGCTCGCCGTACTGGCGGATCTTCTCCACCGGGTTGAGCGCGCCGCGCAGCGTCCAGTAGGCGTCCAGCTCGATGCCGACGAGGCCCGGATCGGTGTTGTCCATGATCAGGTCGAGCATGTAGGCGCCGTCGAAGCGCTGAAACTCGTGATAATGGTTGTGGTAGAGGAACTTCATGCCGGCCCGCCGGCACTTCTCGCCGATGCGGTTGTAGAGGTCGCAGCGCTCGAGCAGATAATTCCGGCTGGGGAAGAAGTCGATCGGCAGCGAGATGCTGCTGCTGCCGAGCTCGGCGTAATAGGCGATGGTGCGGTCGATCGCCGCCTCGTCGCGGTAATAGGCGTCGATGTCGGCCCAGTCGGTCGGCATGAAATGCGCGCCGATGACGGTAAGGCCGAGCCCGTCAGCCGCGGCCTTCAGTGCGTGCGCCGGGATGTCGACGCCGGTGCCGGCGTCCTTCTCGGCCTTGTGATTGGCCACTTCGATGAAGCGATAGCCTGTCTGCGCGACCTTTTCGAGCGTGCCGAGCGGGTCGCGCTCGAACGCGTTGCGGACGCTGTACATCTGGAGGCCGACTTTCATGCCCACCGCAGTCCTCTCCCGTCATCATGTCCGAAGCATGATGTTCTTGATTTGAATGCAGATGAAATCGGCAAATATTCCAAGTCATACCCTAATTCCTCAGGGAATGCTTAATTCTATCGGATAACATCTGCAGGAAAACCCTGGGCTCCAGCGGGATTTGTACTCCCGATGGATTAAGGGTTGCCAACTCGGCTAGCTATGGAACCGTTTCCGTAGCAAGTCAAGCATTTGTGGAAACGGTTCCATATTTTTATTCGCGAGCCGCTCGCTTTCGTGTATGCAGGGATGGCTGCAGTCGGAGAAACCCATGGCGAAGCGCACGGCGAGGATGAGGGATGTCGCGGAGCGCGCCGGAGTCGGCCTGACCACGGTCAGCAGGGCGTTCAGCGAGCCCGACAAGGTCTCGCCGGAGACCTTGCGGCGCATCGAGGATGCGGTGCGCGACCTCGGCTACACCGTCAACATGAACGCCCGCAGCCTGCGCGGGCGGACGAGCGGGCTGGTGCTCGTGCTGCTGCCCGACATCGGCAACCCGTTCTTCTCGGCCGTGCTCAAGGGCGTGGAGGAGGCGGCGCGCGCCGCCGGCCGCGTCATCCTGATCATCGAGACCGGGCGCGACAAGGCGCCGGACCAGCCCTACACCGCCCAGTCCTACATGAGCCAGCTCGACGCGCGGCGGGTCGACGGGCTCCTGGTGCTGGACGGCTCCTTCACGATCGAGCCGGCCGTGCCCGGGGACGAGGAGCGCTATCCGATCGTGGCGGTGACGGAACGGGCGGCGGGCGGCCAGCTCGGCTATGTCGGCATCGACAATGTCGCCGCGGCGAGCACCGCCGTGCGCTTCCTGGCCGGCAAGGGCCACCGGGCCATCGCCCATCTCGCCGGCACGCCGCGCACCGTCACCGCCGGCGAGCGCCTGCGTGGCTTCCGCCAGGCCATGGCCGGGCTGGGACTGCCGGTCGAGGAGGCCTGGATCGCCCATGGCGACTTTTCCATCGCCTCCGGCCGGCGGGCGGCGCGGCGCCTGCTCGACACGCCCCGCCGACCGACTGCGATCTTCGCGGCGAGCGACGAGATGGCCATGGGCGCGATCCACGAGTTGAAGGCGGCGGGGTTGCGCGTCCCGCAGGACATTTCGGTGGTCGGCTTCGACGACATCGACTTCTCGGAGGTCTTCGACCCGCCCTTGACCACCATCCGCCAGCCCCGGCAGGCCATGGGGCGGATCGCCATGGAAAGCGTGGTCAGAAGCCTGGAAGAGGACGCCATGCCGACGGATGTGCTGCTGCCGTTCGAACTGATCGAGCGGGGCAGCGTGGCCGGACCGGGGGGATGAGGCCGGATGGCCTCGTGGCCATCTCTCCGTCTTCCGCCGCGACCCTGCGTCGGGGGGCGGACGACGATCGGGTCCGCGTGGCATCCGCCGGACTGGGCTGGAGGGGAGGCATCGAGCCTGGCGGCGCCCCGGACGTCTCGCTGACGAGCTTTATACCTGCACGAGGATCGCCAGCGCCGGGCCGACGGCTTCCGGCGAAATCTGCGCCTCGTCCGCGACAATCACACCTTCGCTCCCGGTGCGGGAGCAGGCTCCGACAACGCCGGCCGGACGCTACGGGATCAGCCGGAAGACCCGTCGTCCAGCTGACACGCTCCTGGGAAGGCCGCCGAGCGAAGCGCCGACGGCCTCGGGAGCACAATCGGCCGCTTCGCCGGCCTCTTCACCTCAACCGAGCGCGCGAATTGCTTCGCCGTCGCCCGACAGGATGCCGTATGAACGGATTCCGCTCTAGCGGCAGACGCGGCGCCCGTTGACGATGGCGCAACGCACGGCCGGCCGGGGAGTCACGACGACCGCCCGGGGAGCCACGACGGCACGCGGCCGGTGCGCGACCACCGCGCCGTTCGGGCCTGCGCAACCGGCGCGATAGACGCCGCGCGCGCACACCGCCGCCTCGGCGCTGGTCGGGACGATCATCAACGCGGCGCCCCAGGCCGCAGCGGCGACAAGCATAGCCTTTACCATTTCAGTCTCCTTGAATTCTGGCACGGAAGCCAAGGACGGATCCTAGCAGCGTCGAGCGGCGGACACCCGTAGAATCCTGTATGTTCGGGTGTGTTGGGGGCAGCGGCAACGATGCGGGGCGCTGCCGGCTCGGAAGAGGCCGGCAACGATTGGAGACCTGGTGGGGGTGGGCCCGGTCGGGAGCGCCAGGTTGCCCCATTGTCCCGGCGACCAGGCCCTGGCGCTGTCGGCCCGGCCCGAATTGATAAAACTGCCGTAACATACGCCCGCTGCCGGCTGTAACGGGGAGTTGTCCGCGCTGTTTCCCTTGACCTGCGCATTGCCCGCACGGACTATCGGGCCGGCTGGGCCTTGCCTTCCCGGCGTCGGGGACCGCGACCCTGGAGAACGATCGATGCATCGGAAATACCTCATGTCCGTGGTCGCCCTGGCGGTCATGTCCCTGGCAGGCGTCGCCTTCGCGCAGGATGTCTGGCAGGTGGGCGACAAGGTCAGCGTCTGGGTCAGCGCCGACTATTATGACGGGACGGTCGTCGAGGTCGGCTCCGGCGATCATGCCGGGCAGTACTTCATCCACTTCGACAAGTTCACATCGGACCAATACGCCCTGGCGAAGAACGTCGTCGCCCGAAGGCAGGCGGCGACCGAACGACCATCGGGGAAGATCGGGACGAACGGTTGCCGTATCATGGTGATCAACGGTCTGCCGGCCTGCGATCCCGCGAGCGTCAAGTGACGCAAGGGCGCGTCGCCCGAAAATAGGGCGCCGTGGCGTACGACCAGGCCCCGCGGGACAGGGGCGGCGCCGAGGCCCCGGCTAGGGCGCGGTGCAATGATCCGCGCCGCCCGGAGCCGGTCGACCCCGCCGTCCGCATTGCCGATCGAACGAGGCCGGCCGTCGGGTGCGGCATGCGCCGCCGCAGCCTTGCCGCGCGGTGGCGGCACGTCTCCATCTTGCACCTTGCACGACAGTATGTTGGGATCGATCGCGGAAACCGATCAAGCCATTCCGGAAGGTTGCCGCGAACCGACCGATGTTCCTGCAAGTTCGGCATCCGAAGGGGGCCAACATCACCATTGCGCCAGTTCCTCGCCCGCTCGACCTCGATCCGAAGAAGGCTGGTCGCCTCTATCGAGCGCCTTACGGCATCATCGACATCGGCTCCAATTCGGTCCGCTTGGTCGTCTACGACCAACTCGGGCGCGCGCCGCTGCCGCGCTTCAACGAAAAGTCGCTCTGTCGCCTCGGTGACGGCCTGGCGCAGACGGGCCTGATCGCCGCGGACGGGTTTCGCCGGACCGTCGAGGCCGTGCGCCGGTTTCGCGCCATCGCTGATGCGATGGAGGTGACGCGCCTCGACGCCACCGCGACGGAAGCGGTTCGCCGCGCCGGCAACGGCCAGGATCTCGTCGATGCGATCCGGGATGCGGCCGGGGTCGATGTCCGCATCCTTTCGGGCGCCGAGGAGGCGCGCTTCGCGACGCTCGGCGTCATCTCCGGTTTCTTCCGGCCGGTGGGCGTCGTGGGCGACATGGGCGGCGGCAGCCTGGAGGTCGCCGAGGCGCTGGACGACCGGGTCGGCGAAGGCTGGGTCAGCCTGCCGCTGGGCGCGCTGCCGGTCGAAGCCCTCATGCAAAACGGCGGCAATGCCAAGCGCCGCATCGACGCGCTCCTGGCCGAGGGGCTTCCGAGGTCGCTGTCCCACCCGACCTTCTTCGCCGTCGGCGGCGGCTGGCGGACCTTCGCCAAGGCTCAGATGCTGTCGGTCGGCGCCCCGGTTCCGGTCGTGCACGGCTATCGCATCACCGCGGCCGAGGCGCGCGCCTTCGCCAAGACCGTCCTGCGGCTGCCGCCGGCCAGGATTGCCGAACTGCCGGGCGTTCCCCGACGCCGCGCCCGCACGCTGCCTGCGGCCGCCATGATGCTCGATCGCGTGCTGAAGCACCTGGCGCCGGACCATGTGGTGTTTTCGGCGCTCGGCCTGCGCGAAGGCTGGATCTACTCGCAGCTGGCAACGGAAGAACGCTATCTCGATCCGCTCGTCGAAGGCGCCCAGCTGATCGGCCTGCCCGCGTCGCGCGTACCCGATTTCGCTCGGGCGCTGGTGGCCTGGACGGGCCACCTCGATCATGACGAAAGGCCGTCCGACAGGCGCCTGCGGGTTGCCCTGTGCGCCCTGTCCGACCTCGGCTGGCGCGACCATCCCGATATCAGGGCCGAGGAGAACTATCGGCGCGTGCTCCAGTTTCCCCTGATCGGCCTCGAGCACGCGGAGCGGGCCTTCCTGGCCGTCGCCCTCCACGCCCGCTATGCCGGCCGGCTGGATGCTCCCTATCTTTCCTCGGCCCTGTCGCTGTTGCCGGTTGCGGAACGGCGCCGGGCGGAAGTGCTCGGCCGCGCCATTTTGCTGGCGTACCGGCTGTCCGGCGGGACGCCGTCGGTGCTGGCCAGTTCGCGCCTTTCGATCACGCCGAACCGGGTGAGGCTGGAGGTGGGACGCTCGGCCCGGGTCCCCGACAGCGAAGCCGTCAGCGAACGCCTGTCGCTGCTTGCAGCCACCGTCGGGGGCGCTGCATCGGAGATTACCGAACTGGAGGAGGAACGCTGAGTCAGTCGGGAATGGTGAGCGGGCCGCAATCGTCGTCGGCGATGATGGTGGCCAGCAGATCCGTCGGTTCGGTCGCGCTGGCATTCTCGGCAAAGAGGTGCACGGCGCCCGGCGGCTCGAACCAGGTCTGGCCGGCGCCGAAGGTCCCGACGGCCTCGCCCGCCATCTGCGAGCGCAGCGTGCCTTTCAGCACGAAGGCCATGACCGACCCGGGATGGCGGTGGCGCGGCGTATAGGCCCCCGGCGGGAAATGTACGAGCGCCGTGGTCACCGACTTGCCCGGCACGTGCGGCAGCTTCGTGCAGGACAGCGGCGTGACCACGGTGGCCGGACGGACGGCCTGGGCCTGCGATGGGGCGTCGTGAGACTGCGCGTGCACGGCAAGGCCGTCGCGACCGCCGGTCGGGGCCTGCGCCGGGATCAGCAGGGCTGCGGCGACCACGGCCGCCAGCGCGGCGACAAGGGCGACTGCGGTGAACCGTGCATCGGGGAGGGGGCGTGCCGCGCTGGCCGGTGCGGTCGTCATGCCGATGCCTCCTGCGAGCATCAGGCCGGCAGGCGGAAGGCCGGGCTCCAGCCAAGCTCCGCTGCCGCCTTGGCGGTTGCGATTTCCTCGTTCGGCTCGGCGATGTTGAAGATGCCCGGAGCGCCATGCTCGACCGCGAGCAGCGCCGCGTGCGCCGCCGCGTCGACATGCAGCGGCAGCGATACCGGCGGAGCCTCGACCCCGGTGCCCGGGCCGTAGAGCCGGCCGTAGCGCAGCACGAGGCCCGCCGGCGAAGCGGCGGAGAGGACCTGGGTCTCGAGTGCGATCACGCCGCGGATGCTGACGCCGCGGCTGCCCTGCGCCGCGACGTCGAGCGGCGCGTCCTCCCGATGGGGCCGGGGACCGGGCGCATAGGCCCAGGCGATGCTCTGGGCGATCAGCCGCCGGCAGCCGGCCGCCTGCGCCGCCTGCACCAGGTTCCTCGTTCCCTCGTCGCGTATGCGCGCATTGGCGCCGAGCGCTTCGGCCATGCGGGCGGGGTCGAGGCCGGGCGGAAGGTCGGTGAGCTGATGGATGACGATCTCCGGCCGTACGGCCGCGACCGCGCCGGCCAGCGCCGGGGCATCGAACACGTCGACCACCGCCGGCTCGACGCCCTGGACCGCGAGCGCCTCGGCCTTCGCAACCGATCGCGTCGTGCCGAACACCCGATGACCGGCCCCGAGCAGCAGCGGCACCAGGCGCTTGCCGACCGCGCCGCTCGCGCCGGCCAGGAAAATCCGTAGGCCCATGAGCCCGATCCTTCCCGTGAAGATATCAAAACACGAATATTATATCAGCGTTCTGATATTATCGGCAAGCCGATGCGACACGGGGGGGCCTGCCTGCGTCTGTTCAGAAGAAGCCGCCGGCAAGCGGCGGCGGGCTGCCGTTCAGCGCGTGGTCGCCGATCACACGCAGTTTATGATCGGTGGGATTGTGGTTGAGCAGGGTGCGGACGTTGCGCCAGTGCCGGTCGAGGTTGAGCGAGCGGCTGACCGCCGATCCGCCGCCGGCATCGAACAGGCTCGATGTCGCCGCCAGCGCCAGGTCCCCGATGACCGCCTGCGCCTTGGCGACGGTGACGGCGCTCTGGGTGAGGCGATCATCGGCCTCGGGGGACCGGGTGAGAGCGGCGTTGAAGGAGCGGTCGAGTGCTTGCGCCGCTGCAAGCAGCGTGGCGTCGATGGCGAAGGAGCGGGCACTGACCGCGCCGACGACACGCTGGACGAACGCATCCTCGGAGGCGCTTTGCGCCGGGCTGTGGGTGATCGGGCGCGCCACGCGGCGGACATAGTCGACCACTTCGTTCAACGCATTGCGCACGATGCCGGCCTGGCAAGCCGCGAGAAAGAGCTGGCGGAAGCTGGCGGCATGGCGGCCGGCGTGGTCGACAGCTTCGGTCGTCTCGAGCGGTTCGATCTCGTCGGGGCCGACGTCGACATTGTCGAAGTCGATCGAGCCGCTCGCAGTCAAGCGCTGGCCGATGCCATCCCAGTCGTCGTGGACGATGACGCCCCGCCGATGTCGCGGCAGGACGATCTTTGCCGGACGCCCCGCTTCATCGACGGCCGTGACGGCGATGAAGTCGGCATAGCCGGAGCCGGTGCTGTAGTCCTTCCTGCCCTGCAGGCGAAAGGCTGCGCCGTCCTTGAGCAGGCGGGTGCGGATATCCCCCGGTCTCGGCGTGCCGCGCTCGGTGTGGGCGCCGCCGAACAGGCGGCCCGTCCGGATGAGCGCGAAGTCGCGGCTGCCGCGGGCCCGGCCGCCCGCGAGCAGAAGGCCCTCGACATGATTGAAATGGGAGCGCAGCGCATGGGCCACGTTGGAATCGGCGGCGGCCATGGTCGCGATCGCCTCGATCAACTCGGCGATCGTCGCCCCGGCCCCGCCCGAGGCCTGCGGCAGCCGCAGGGCGCCGAGCCGGGCATCGCGGATCAGTTCGAATGCTTCGTAGGGCAGCCGGCGCTCGAGCTCGCGCTCACGGGCGCCGGGCGCGATCCGTTCGGCGATCTTCAATACCGCCGACAGGTGGAGCGGCTTGGCTGGTGCCGGCGCGTGCGCAGCCATCGTCATTGGTTCGCCATCCATGTCTAGGCTCCGGAGGAGAAGAAGAGCCGCCGCCAGGCCGGCCGGGCGTGCCGGGCCGGCGGCGGCGCTGCGCCGCCCAGCCGGCGCAGCAGGCCGACGGGGCCGCGCTCGTACCAGTGCGGCTGGTCGGGCGACCGGCTGCCGATGCCCTGGGTGGTGCGGTCGAGCAGGATGGCGAGCAGGACGATGCCGACGCCGCCCTGCGTGGCGAGGCCGATGTCGAGGCTGCCGATGCCGCGCAGCACCAGCATGCCCAGTCCCTGCACGGCGATCATCGAGGAGACGACACACATGGCCAGAGCCATCATGATCGTCTGGTTGACTCCGGCCATGATCTCCTTGAGCGCCAGGGGCAGCTCGATCAGCAGCAGGATCTGGCGCCTGGTCAGCCCGAGCACCTGGGCCGCCTCGATGGAGCCCACCGGCACGTTGCGCATGCCGAGCGTGGTCAGCCGCACCATGGGCGGCAGCGCGAACACGATCGTCGCCATCACGCCGGGAACATTGCCGATGCCGACCAGCATGGCGATGGGGACGAGATAGACGAAGGCCGGCACGCTCTGCATCACGTCCAGCGCCGGCCGCAGCAGCGTCTCGAATTTCCGGTGCCGGGCGGCAAGGATGCCGAGCGGCAGGCCGATGGCGACGCAGAACAGCACGGCGCTGAGGACGATGGCGAGCGTTGTCACGGTCTCGGTCCACACCCCGGCAAAGCCGAGAAACAGCAATGTTCCGACCCCGAACGCGGCGATGCGGGGACCGGCCACCTGCCAGATCAGCAGCCCGGCGACGAGGATGACCAGCAGCGGCGGCGCCGACACCAGCGCGCCCTCGACGCCGTCCAGGGCCTGCGCCAGCGGCCAGCGCACGACCTGGAAAGCAGCACGCAGGTGCGTGGCCGACCAGTCCACCCCGGCCTTCGCCCAGTCGTCGAGCGGAATGCGCAGGAGTTCGAAGGGCTGATCGATCAGGTCGGCGAGGCGCCCGATCAGACCGAGGAGGCTGCTCATGGTCAGTTGGCGCGGGTCTCGTGGATCGCCTGGTCGATCCAGCCGTCGAAGGCGGCCTGGTTCTTGCCGATCCAGTCGTCGGCATGACGCTTGATGTCGGCGGGCGACTTCTCGCCGTTGTGGAAGAGCAGGTTCTCCGCCTCGACATCGTCGATCGGGATCCTGACCAGCTCGAAGAAACGTCTGGCTGCCGGATTGTTGGCCAGGAACGCATTGTTGGCGTTGATGCGGATCGACGACACCTCCCAGCCGTGCTGGGTGACGGTGTTCTCGTCCTTGTGGGCATCGGGGATCTTCACCTCGCCGACGTCCAGCCAGACGACGTCGCGGCCGGGAACGAGGATCTGGTTGATCCAATGCGGACGGCTGCCATAGTAGAGTACGGACTTGCCGTTACGGTAGCGGGCCAGCACGTCGCTCTTCAGCACGGCATAGTCGCCCTTGTTGTGCTGCACGGTACCGGCAAGGCCGTAGGCCTTGATCTGATAGTCGATGATACGCTCGCTCGGCCAGCCGGGCGTCGTGCCGTTCAACTGGGCCTTGCCGGTGCCGTCCTCGCTGAACAGCGCCGCGATCTTCGGATCCTTCAACTGCTCGACCCTGGTGATGCCGTGGGCGTCGGCGGTCTTCTTGTCGATCAGGTAGCCCTGCGTGGCCTCGGCGATGAAGGGGCCGATCACCGCGGACTTGGCGGCGCCGCCGGCGTTCTCATGGAGAGGCTTGGCCTCCAGCCACCAGGTGTCGACGCCGTAGTCGCGTTCCCCCGAGGCTATGGCGGCGTAGTAGATGGCCAACTGGACCTCGTCGGCCTTCTTCACGGTGTAGCCGAGGCGTTCGAGCCCACGATTGACCACTTCGAGCTGGAACAGGCCCTCGGGGTTGTTGTCGTGGATGGGCCGCACGGTCACGCCCTTGCCCGGCAGGTCCGGTTCGGCAAGGGCAGGCGTGGCGAGGAGGCTGGCCGTGACGGCGGCTGCCGTGGCCAGGGACAGGATAAAGCGCATGTCGATCTCTCGGGTGTCGGTGTGGGCGGGATCAGCCGGCCTTGGCGAGGGGGCGGGGCGAGGGCTGGAAGCGCAGGTCGACGACCTCGTCGAGCCCGAGCCGGCGGCTGGTGGCGCCGACGCGGTGCTGCAGGTCGAGCGCGCGCTCCAGGCCCTGGATGTCGAGCTGGCCGTCGAAATGCAGCAGCGGCCATTCCCGGGCGATGGCACGGCGCGCCACCGCCTCGTCCAGCCCGTGCAACTCGCGGTAGAAGTGCAGCCACTCCTCCGGCTCGGCCGCGACGTGGCGGCCGGTCTCGGCGACGATCTCCAGCACGTCGCGCACCAGCGCCGGCTCGCGGGCAAGCGTCTCCTCGCCGGCGATCTGGATGCTCCACTGGATGGACGGCACGTCGGCGACGTCCTGCGGGCCGCCCCAGAAGCGTGCGACGCCCTCGGCCTCGCCGCGCGAGACGGCGGGCTCGCTGGCCAGCAGCCCGGAAATCTCGCCGGACTTCAGCAGCTCGAGCTTGCGGCCGAACTCGGCTCCGAGATGGCGGAATGTCACTTCGGTGTCGGGATCGACGCCGTGCTGGGCGAGAATGTCGCGCAGGTACCAGTAGCCGCAACTGCCCTTGGACAGGGCCGCGACGGTGGTGCCGCGAAAATCGTCCCAGCGCGTTACGTCCGGCCGGGTGATCAGGAAGAAGGCGAGTCCGCGGTCGAGGCCGCTGCCGATGATGCGGATGCGAGCGCCGCCGGCGATGGCGGTGATGCCCGGCGGCGTGCCGACCTCGCCGACATGGACGAGGCCGGCTTCGACCGCCGCCGACATCTCCGGTCCGCCATAGACCGGCTTCACCTCCAGCTCGATGCCTTCGCGGGCGAACGCCCCCCGCGACAGGCCGTAGCGGGCGAGAATGGCGGCATGGTCGGTGACCGCGCCGTAGACGAAGCGGCGGCTCATGACGGAGCTCCTTCCGGGTTGGGTTGTGGGGTGGGCGCGGCAGCCTCGAAGCGCCGGCCATAGGCGGGCGGCAGGCGGCCGGTGAGATCGAAGTGGCCGACATTGACCTGGCGCCAGCGCACGGGGTCATGTAGCGAATGGGTCCGGGCATTGCGCCAATGCCGGTCGATCTCGGCAGCCTTGTCTGCACGGTCCCCGGCGAAGCCCGGCAGAGCCGCGGCGATGGCGGGGCCGAGCGGATAGGCCAGGCTCTTGGCGGAGTCGACCGCGACGATGGCCGCGGCCGTCGCCTCGTGCCGGCCATGGCCCGTCGCGGTGAGCGCTGCGTCGACCAGCGCCGCCGCCCGGTCGACCAGGGCCCGGGCCGCAGCGACTTTCACCCGCCAGGCGCCGAGCCCGGCGGCGACGTCCTCCCCCTGCCGGTCGCCGGCAAGCGCAGCGGCCCGGCCGATCGCCCCTTCGGCGCCGCCGACCTCGATCGCCGCGTGGATGAGCTGGTTGCCGCCGAACTGCGCCAGCAGCAGGTCGGGATCACCGAGCGAGCGGTCGACGACACGGGACGCCGGCACCCACGCATTGTCGATCACGGTGGTGCCGCTGAAGGTGGCGCGCTGACCGAAGGCGTCCCAGTCCGGCCTGACGTCGAGGCCGGGCGTGCGGCGGTCGAGATAGGCGGTGCGGATCCGTCCGTCGGCGTGCAGCGCCAATACCGGCACCCAGGCAGCGGTGAGCGCGCCCGTGCAGAAGGCCTTGACGCCGCTGATGCGGTAGCCCTCGCCGTCCTCGACGATGGTCGTGGCGAGATCACGCCGGGAGCGGCGACCCCGCTCGGCGATGGCGTTGCCGAAGCGCGCGCCGGACAGGACCTCGGCGTAGAAGAAGGCCTGGGTCTGCGGCGCGGCGACGACCAGCGTGTCGACGAAATCGAAATGGTTCTGGGCGATCTGGGCGAGGGCGGTGTCGGTTGCCGCCAGGATGCGGAAAACCCGCATCAGCACGGTGTTGGGCAGGCCCGGGCCACCATGGGTGACCGGCACGGTGATCGCGAGCAGGCCGGACGCATCGAGCGCGGCGACCTCGGCGAGAGGCACGCGGCGAGTCGCGTCGATCTCGGCGGCTGTGCGCGCCCAGAGCACGGCGAGGCGGCGGGCCGCCTCGACAGCCTCGTCGGCCGTGCGAAGAACTGCGGCGGCAGGCCGAGGCTCGGCGGCTGGAAGGGGGGAGAGATGCGCTGTCACGGTCGTGCGTCTCACGCGACCTGGTCAACGGCGAAGCGGCTCTCCGGCCGTGCCAGGCCGTAGTGGTCGCGCAGCGTCGGCCCGTCATAGTCGTGGCGGAACAGCCCGCGGCGGCGCAGCTCGGGCACGACATGGTCGACGAAGGCCTCGAGCCCCTCGGGGAACACGTCGCACATGATGTTGAAGCCGTCGGCGGCCCCGGCCTCGACCCATTCCTGCATGGAATCGGCGATCTGCCCGGGTCCTCCGACCAGCAGGCGGTGGGCGCCGCCGCCGCGATAGATGATCTCCCGCACCGTCAGGCTCCGGTCGCGAGCGAGAGCGAAGGTCGCGTCGGCGAAGCCTTGCGAACCGCGCAGCGTCGGGATGCGCTCCAGCACATGCGCCGGCACGGGCGCATCGAGCGAGAGCTCGTCGGGCGCGGCGCCGATGCGGGCGGCAAAGCGGGTGAGGGTGATCTCGCCGTCGACCAGCGCGTCGATGTCGCGCTTGCGGGACTTGGCTTCCGCCTCTGTGGAGCCGACCACCAGCGACAGGCCGGGGAGGATGGCGAGGGATCCGGGGTCGCGGCCGAAACGGGTGGCGCGCGCCTTCATGTCGGCATAGTAGGCGCGGGCTTCCGGCAGCGTCTGCTGCACCGCGAACACGGCGTCGGCGTAGCGGGCGCCGAGGTCGCGGCCGGCCGGGGAGCTGCCGGCCTGAACCAGCAGCGGACGCCCCTGCGGCGAGCGCGGCAGCTGCAGCGGGCCGGCGACATCGAAATGGCGGCCCCTGTGGCCGATGGCATGGATGCGGGATGCATCGGCGAAGATGCCGCGCCCCTTGTCGGCGACGAGGGCGGCGTCCTCCCAGCTATCCCACAGCTCCAGCACCACGTCGACGAACTCGGCGGCGCGGGCGTAGCGTTCGGCCGGGGGCGGCAACTGCGCGCGCGCGAAATTCGGCGCGGCGCGGTCGTCATAGGTGGTGACGACGTTCCAGCCGACACGCCCGGCGGAGGCGTGATCGAGCGAGGCGAAGGCGCGGGCAACGTGATAGGGCTCGGCGAAGGTGGTCGAACTGCTGGCGATGAAGCCGACACGTTCGGTCACGGCGGCCATGCCGGCCACCGTGACGACCGGATCGAGCGCCCAGGCAAGGCCCGCCGACGGATCCGCCGGGATGGCCAGCGCATCGGCGAGGAAGACGGCGTCGAGCCGGCCGCGCTCGGCGATGCGGGCTATCTCCTGATAATGCCGGATGTCGACGACGCCGAGCGGCCGCCCGCCCGGAGCCATCCAGGATGCCTGGTGCGAGCCAGAACCGAGGACGTTGACGTTGATGTGGATCTGCTTGGCCATGGACGCCTCGTCATGCATAGGGGGCGACGGCGCGTCCGAGATCGGCGAGCGTCGCGATGGGGGGGTGGTCGAGGCGCAGGCGCGCGCTGGCGCGGTGGAAGCTGTCGAGCGCGAAGCGCCCGCTGGTCGCGCCGGCGCCGAGCACCTCGAGAGCCTCGGTGTGCAGCGTCTCGCCCAGCCGGATGGCAAAGTGCCGGGCATCCAGCAGCACGCGTGGCGGAGCGCCCCATGTCCGGTCCGCCGCCTCCGCCGCCTCCGCCGCCTCCGCGAACAGCGCGTCCAGCGCGGCGAGCTCGGCAGCCAGCCGGCCCCATTGGCGCACGGTGTGGGGATCGTCGGCTGCGCGCTCGAAGCCGGTGTCATCCCAGGGCCGCGAATGGTTCAGCAGGAAGTGCCGGTAGGCGGCAAAGCCGCCCCGGAGCACGCCGACCTCCTGCGCCAGCACCAGCAGCTCGGCAGCCACGGCGCCGCGCGCTTCGCCGGCCAGAAAGCCGCTGGCGGCGTCGCCGGCTGCCGCGATGTCGGTCTCGGCGAGACGGGCGACGGCGCGGGCCGCAGCCGAAAGATCGTCGGAATGTCGCTCGCTCATGCCGCCCTCCCGAGCCGCGCACCGGGAACGGCCTGCAGCAGAAGGCGTGTGTAGGGGTGGCGCGGCGCCTCGAAGATCTGCGCGGCCGTGCCGACCTCGACGAGCACGCCGTCCTTCATCACTCCGACGCGGTCCGAGACCTGGCGCACGACGGCAAGATCGTGGGAGATGAAGAGATAGCTGAGCCCGAACCGGCGCTGGATCGCATCCAGAAGCTCGAGGATCTGAGCCTGGATCGACACGTCGAGCGCCGAGACGGGCTCGTCGCAGACGATGAGATCGGGCTCGGGTGCAAGTGCGCGGGCAATGGCGACACGCTGGCGTTGGCCGCCGGAGAGTTCTGCCGGCCGGCGTGCCGCCTGCGCCGCGCTGAGCCCGACCTGCCCGATGAGCTCCAGGGCCCGAGCCCGACGCCAGGCCCGGTCGCCGAGGCGGAAGCCGGCCAGCGGCTCGGCGACGATGTCGAGCACGCTCATGCGCGGGTCGAGCGAGGCGAAGGGGTTCTGATAGACGATCTGGGCGCGGCGGCGGAAGGCGCGGCGCGACAGATGGTCGTGATGGGCGATGTCGGCGCCCTCGAAGCGCACAGTGCCGGCGGTCGGCGCCGTCAGGCCGAGCAGTAGGCGGGCGAGCGTCGACTTGCCCGAGCCGGATTCGCCGACGATGCCGAGCGTTTCTCCACGGCGGATCGAGAGGCTGACGCCGTCCACGGCGCGGAAGCCTCCCGTCCCGCCGGATCGCGGTTGTGGAAAGACTTTGGAGACCTGTTCGACGGCCGCGAGCTCGCCGGCCTCCGGCCTTGCGGGACGGACCGGCGGGACGGCGATGCTCGGGGTGCTGGCGAGGAGCAGGCGCGTATAGTCCTGCGTCGGCGCATGGAACAGCCGCGCGCCAGCGCCCTGCTCGATGATGCGGCCGTGGCGCATCACCACGACGCGGTGCGCCCGCTCGGCTGCCAGCGCCAGGTCGTGGGTGATGAGCAGCACCGCGGCGCCGCTCGCCCGCACGAGTCCGGCGAGGTCATCCAGAATGACCTTCTGCACCGTGACGTCGAGCGCCGTGGTGGGCTCGTCGGCGATGACGAGGCCCGGAGCCGCGGCCAGCGCGCCGGCGATCAGCACGCGCTGGCGCATCCCGCCCGACAATTCGTGCGGGAATTGCAGGACGCGGTCGGCCGGCCGGCCGAGACCGACGCGTGCAAGAAGGTCGACCGCCCGGCCGGGCAGGCTCGCCGCGGGCGCCAGGCGATGCACCGCCAGCGGTTCGACCACATGGCGGCCGACCCGGTGCAGCGGGTTGAGGGACACCATCGGGTCCTGGGGAATCCAGCCGATGCGCCGGCCGCGCAGCCGCGCCAGCTCGGGCTCGGCGAGCCCCGCCAGCTCGCGGCCTTCGAAGCGGATCGAGCCGGCGTTCACCATGCCGGCGGGCGGCAGCATGCCGAGCACGGCCAGGGCGAGGCTGCTCTTGCCGGAGCCGGACTCGCCGACGATCGCCACGACCTCGCCGGGGTGGATGTCGAGGTCGACGCCGTCCAGCGCCGTGAAGGTGCCGGCGCGCGAATTGTAGGCGACCTGCAGGCCTCGGATCGAGAGGATTGGTCCGGGATGGGGATCTTGGTTCATCGTGCCCTAGCGTCCGCTGTCGATGGCGCGCGCGACCTGGTTCGCCGCGAACACGGCGAGGGCGATCACGAGGCCGGGGAAGACGGTGAGCCACCAGGCGGTGGCCATGAAATCGCGCCCGCCGGCGACCAGCAGGCCCCATTCGGGGGTCGGCGGCGGCGGGCCGAAGCCCAGGAAGCTCAGAGCCGAGACGCCGAGGATGGCCCATCCCAGCTCGAGGGTCGCCAGCACCATGACCGGCCCGGCCGCGTTCGGCAGCACGTGGCGCACCAGGATACGGGCGTGGCCGAGACCGGCGAAGGAGGCCGCTTCGACATAGGCGGCATCCCGCACCTTCAGCACCTCCGAGCGCATCACCCTGGCGAAACCGGCGATGCTGCCGACGCCCACGGCTATGGCGATATGGATCATGCCGAAGCCGAGGGCGTTGATGATGGCGAGAGAGATGAGCAGCGTCGGCACCGCCAGCAGCACGTCGATCAGCCGCATCAGCACGTCGTCGGTCCAGCCGCCGACATAGCCGGCGACGAGACCGGTCAGCGAGCCTAAGGCGAGGCCGAAGGCTACCGCCACCACCACGGCCTTGACCGACTGGCCGGTGCCGTGGATGACGCGGGCATAGAGATCGCGCCCGAGCTGGTCGGTGCCGAAGAGATGCTCGAAGCTCGGCGGCAGCAGGCGTTGGGCGCCAACGCCGCGGATGGGATTGAAGCTGGTGAACAGCCCCGGTGCGAGCGCTGCCGCCAGCATGAGCAACAGGAAAAGGATCGAAAGCGTGAGCATGGGGCGAGCCCGGGCGGCCTGCGCCAGCCGGCCTGCCATCGTGCCGCTGCGGCGCAGCAGCGCCGACAGGGTGCGCAGCGGCCGGCGTCCTGCGCCGGAGCCCTGGAGCGTGACGCTCATGCCGAAAGCCCTCCGGCGAGCTGGCGCCTCGCGCCGAGGTCGATGCGCGGGTCGATCAGCGGATAGGCAAGGTCGACCAGGAGGTTGACCGTGACGAACACGGCGGCGGCGAACACGACCGCCACCAGCACCAGCGGCGTGTCCTGGAACAGCACCGCCTGCACCGTCATCAGCCCGATGCCCGAGCGGGAGAACACCGTCTCCACCACCACGGATCCGGCGATGAGATGGCCGGTGGTCATGCCGAGGGCAGTGACGACGGGAATGACGGAGTTGCGCAGGGCATGTCCGAGGACGAGGCGGCCACGCCCGGCGCCGCGCGCCCGAGCGGTGGCGATGAAGGGAGCGTCCATCACCTCTTCGAGGCTGCGCGACAGGATCTGTGCGGTCAGCGCTGCTGTCGGCAGCGCGAGCACCAGCGCCGGCAGCACGAGCGTGGCGAGGCCATCATTGCCCATGGCCGGAAAAATCTGCCAGCGGAACGAGAACAGCTGCAGCAGCACAAGCCCGACCCAGAACGAGGGCAGGGCGACGCCGAGTGCCGGCAGCGACAGCAGGGCGCGGCGCAGCGCGGCCGAGCGAGCATGGGCGGCGGCGAGCGCCAGCCCCGTGCCGAACGTGAGCCCGAGAACGAGGGCGACGCCGGCCAGCTTCAGAGTTTCGGGAATGCCCTCGGCGAACATGGCAAGGGCGTCGCCGCCGGTCTGCACCGACAGGCCGAAATCGCCGTGCAGGGCGTTCCACAGGATGCGGCCGTATCGGATCGGCAGGGGATCGTCGAGCCCGAGCGAGGCCCGCACCTGCCGCACTGCCTCGGGGCTGAGGGCTGCGCCGCCCGAGCTGACATTGAGCTTGCTGAGGGCCTCGTCGCCGGGGAGCACGTAGAGCAGCAGGAACGCCGCCGTGAACGTGGACCAGAGCACCAGCACGGCATGGGCGAGACGCGTTGCGATGTAGCGGTGCATGCGCGGGCTTTCTTCGGGCGTGGAGAGGGGGCCGGCCAGCTTCGGGCGCGGCCCCGGTTGCGGTCCGCGCTCAGCGCGCGAGCCAGGCGTCGTAGACGATCTGGTTTGGACCGCCGGTGCCGCCGGCGCCGTAGGCGATGTCCTTCACCGTGCCGTTGGAGGCCCAGAGATTGACGTTGTCGAAGATCGGCAGAGCATAGGCGTCCTCGACGATGGTCTTCTGGACGCCGGCCGTCAGCCTGGCACGCTCGTCGGCCTTGGTGGTGGCGCGCTGCGCATCGAGCGGTCCGTCGATGAGGTTCTCGGCCGGCAGACGGAAGCGGTTCAGCGTCTTGGTCGAATAGACCGAGCGCAGGACGTCGGCATCAGCCAGCGACCATTGCCAGCGATGCAGGTCGTAGTCGCCGCTCAGCAGCGCCTCGTCGAAGGCGCCGCCGGTGAGCGGACGCAGGCGGAAATCGACGCCGATGTCGCGCAGCTGCTGCTGCACCACTTCCAGGAAGGACTGGTTCAGCGGGTCGGCGTAGAAGGAGATGGTAATGAGCAGCGGCTTGCCGTCCTTGACGCGGATACCGTCCGGACCAGGCTGCCAGCCGGCCTTGTCCAGGAGGGCGGCGGCGCCCTCCGGATCGAAGGCGAGCGCCGCAGACTGGTCGAGATAATACGGCGTCTTGCGGGCGAGCACGCCTGTCGCCGGGACGCGGAAGCCGTTGAAGGCGAGGTCGTTCACCTCGGTGCGGTTGATGCCCTTCTGCAGGGCCTGGCGGACCGTCCGGTCGGCGAGAATGCCGCGCGAGGTGTTGATCAGGAGGTTCACGGCGGTGCCGAGATACTCGACCTTCACCACTTGGATGCCGGCCTTCTCCAGCACGGGCGCGTCGGTGACGGAGACGCCGGCGATGATGTCGACTTGCCCGGAACGCAAGGCCCCGGTGCGCACATTCGCCTCGGGCACGATGCGGTAGACGATGCGGTCGAGATAGGCTGGACCCTGATGCCCGCGCAGGCTGGAGGCCCAGCCGTAGTCCGTGCGCCGGGCGAGGACGGTCTTCTCGTTGTAGGCGACGGACTCGGTGGTGAACGGCCCGGTCCCGACCACGCCCTGCTTGCACCGGGCCTCGGGGGAGAGCGACAGCGTCGCCGGTGAGACGATGCCGAGCTCGGCGGTGGAGGTTGCCGGCAGGAAGGGGACGTTCGGCGCGTCGAAATCGATGCGGATCGTGTAGGGCTCGACCACCTCGAGGCGGGTGATGCCCTTGAGATAGGCGCCGCCGGCGGCGCCGGGGATCTTGGCGAGCTTCTCGAAATTCTCCTTCACCACCTCGGCGTTGAAGGGCTTGCCGTCGCTGAAGGTGACGTCCTTGCGCAGGTGGAAGACATAGGACGAGGCGTCGGCGTTGATTTCCCAGGACTGGGCCAGCCAGGGGACGATCTTCGTCGGCTCGTCAAAACTCTGGTCTGTCAGGGAGTCGACGATCTGCCGCCCCTCATAGGAGCCGTAGCCGTAATTGTCCTGCTGCGGATCGATGCATTGCGCCTGTCGCGCCAGGCCGACGGTGAGGGTGCCGCCCGACTTGGCATCGTCGGCCACGGCAGCTCCGGCAAGGGTCAGGCTCGAGGCGAGGGCCAGCCCGCCGGCGAAATGGGAGAGAATGCGCATATCGGAACCACCGCTGCAATTTGAAGTCTATTCAATATATAAAACAGATAGACATTATAGACACAACTCCAAAATGCACCGATCCCGTTCATTCCGAATGGAACGAATTGTCGCGTCAGTGGCGGCATCGGCAAGGACGTGGCTACCGGAACCGAAGGCAGGCATGGGAGGTGGGGAGTGGGCGCCGGCTGCTAAAGCGTTTTGCGATTTGACGGAATCGCGTCAAGTCGCAAAGACGCGTCGAAACAAGGCGTTAGAGCAAAGCGCGTTTCCATCGAAACGCGCTTTGCTCTATGACGCCTTTTGCCGGGAAACGGCATGCAGCCGGGACTGGCGGGAGATGCCCAGCAGGATGCCTTCGGGCATTTGCAGCCCGGCCACCGTCTGACCGCAGGGGCGGCACGCTCTCCGTGCAGCGGCGAATTGCCTTTCGGCAGTCGATGCGACGCTGCCCGCGTCGGCGACCTCGGATGCAAGGCAAGCCCGAGGGATTGGCCGGCCGCCCGCCGGGCTTCGTTCAGACACGCTCCATCGCGACGGCGATGCCCTGGCCGACGCCGACGCACATGGTGGCCAGGGCGAGCCTGCCGCCGCGCCGTTGAAGTTCGAGCGCGGCGGTGCCGGCGAGGCGCGCACCCGACATGCCGAGCGGGTGGCCGAGCGCGATGGCCCCGCCATTGGGGTTCACGTGCGGCGCATCCTCGGCGAGGCCGAGCTCGCGCAGCACCGCGATGCTCTGCGAGGCGAAGGCTTCGTTGAGCTCGATGACGTCGAAGTCGGACGGGCCGATGCCGAGGCGCGCGCACAGCGCCCTGGTGGCCGGTACGGGCCCCATGCCCATGATCCGCGGGGCGATGCCGGCGACGGCTCCGCCCAGCACACGCGCGATGGGCGTCAGGCCGTGCTTCCTCGCGGCCGCCGCCGAAGCCAGGACGAGAGCGGCCGCGCCGTCATTGACACCGGAGGCATTGCCCGCCGTCACCGTGCCGCCTTCCGCCCGGAAGGGGGCAGGGAGCCTGGCGAGCGCCTCGATGGTGGTGCCGGCGCGCGGGTGCTCGTCCTTGTCGACGACCACCGGCTCGGCCTTCTTGCGCCGGACCGTGACGGGCACGATTTCCTGCGCCAGCCGCCCGTTCTCCTGCGCCGCCACGGCCCGGGCCTGGCTCCGCGCGGCGAAGGCGTCCTGATCGGCGCGGCCGATGCCGAAGGCCTGCGCCACGTTCTCGCCGGTCTCCGGCATGGAATCGATGCCGTACCGGGCCTTCATCGCCGGGTTGACGAAGCGCCAGCCGATGGTGGTGTCGTGGATCTCGGCGTTGCGCGAAAAGGCGGCGTCGGCCTTCGGCATCACGAAGGGCGCGCGGCTCATCGATTCCACCCCGCCGGCGATCATCAGCTCGGCCTCGCCGGCCTTGATGGCCCGCGCGGCGGCGATCACCGCGTCCATGCCCGAGCCGCACAGGCGGTTGACGGTCATTCCCGGCACCTCCGGCGGCAGGCCGGCCAGCAGCAACGCCATGCGGGCGACGTTCCGGTTGTCCTCGCCGGCCTGGTTGGCGCAGCCATAGACGACGTCGTCCACCGCGGCCCAGTCCAGCCGCGGACTGCGCTGCATCAGCGCTTTGATCGGCATGGCGGCGAGGTCGTCCGTGCGCACGCAGGAGAGGGACCCGCCGAAGCGCCCGATCGGCGTGCGGACATAGTCGCAGACATAGGCTTCGGTCATGGGGCCTCCTCAGGCCTTGCCGGCCAGGAACATCGGGCCGCCCTTGTGGGCGGGAAAGCCGTAGCCGTTGATCATCACGAGGTCGATGTCGCCGGGACGGGCTGCGACGCCCTCCGCCAGCAGCGCCGCGCCCTCGTCGGCCATCGCCCGGAGCAGGCGGGCCATGATCTCGTCGGCCGAAAAGCCGCGCGGCGCTATGCCCTTGGCGGCGCGCTCGGCCGCGACCAGCGCCGTCACCGCGGGATCGACCGCGCGCTCGCCGGAGGAATAGTCGTACCAGCCGCGCCCGGCCTTGCGGCCGAGGCGTCCGGCCTCGCAGAGGCGGTCGGCGATGGCGACATAGCGCTCCCTCGGGTCGCGCGTCGCCGCCTGCCGCTTGCGACGCGCCCAGGCGATCTCCAGGCCGGCCATGTCGCTGACGGCGAAGACGCCCATCGGGAAGCCCCAGGCTTCGAGCGCCGCGTCGACCTCCTGCGGTGCGGCGCCGTCCTCCACCATGAACTCGGCTTCGCGACGATAGGCGGAATAGACGCGGTTGCCGACGAAGCCCTCGCTCGCCCGGCAGACGACGGGCAGCTTGCCGAGCGCCCGGGCGAAGGCCAGCGCGCCGGCCAGCACCTCGGCGGCGGTCGCCCGGCAGTCGACGACCTCGACCAGCCGCATGATGTTCGCGGGCGAAAAGAAATGCAGGCCGACGACCTGCTCGGGCCGGGCGGTGGCGGCCGCGATCGCGTCGGGATCGAGATAGCTGGTGTTGGTGGCGAGGATGGCATCCGGACGCACCGCGCCGCCCAGCCGGCGGAACAGCTCGGTCTTTACGGCGAGGTCGTCGAACACGGCTTCGATCACCAGGTCGGCGCCGGCGAGGCCGGCGATGTCGGCCGCCGTCGAGAGCCGGGAGCGGCAGGCGTCCCGCGCGTCCGCCGCGAGGCGGCCGGACCGCGCCGCCTTGTCGAGCAGGCCGGCGATGCGCTCGCGCCCCTTCTCCGCGGCGTCGGCCGTCTGCTCGACGCCGATCACGCGGTAGCCGGCCGTCAGCGCCGCCGCCGCGATGCCCGAGCCCATCAGGCCGAGCCCGACGATGCCGACGGTGGCGATGGCCCGCGGCGTGATGCCGTCGAGCTTCTCCACCCTGCCGGCCGCACGCTCGGCGAAGAAGACATGGCGCAGCGCCGCCGCCTCGCGCGAGTCGCGCAGTCTCAGGAAGGCCGCGCGTTCCTCGGCGAGGCCTTCGCGGAGGCCGAGGCCGGCCGCCGCCATGACGAGGCGCACCGCCTCGGCGGGCGCGGCCTGGCCGCGGGCCCGGGCCAGCACCTTCCTCGCGGCGGCCTCGATGGTCGCGGGGGCGCCGGTCGCGACGGCGCGTTCGCCCGTGCGCCGGAGCGGGGCCGATGTCATGCGCCGCGCCAGCGCCGCAGCCTCGGCGACGGGATCGTCGGCGAGGGCGTCGACGAGGCCGAGCTCGAGCGCCTCGTCCGGCCTGGCGCTGCGGCCGCTGCCGATCAGGTCGATGGCGACGGCGACGCCGACCAGCCGCGGCAGGCGCTGCGTGCCTCCCGCGCCGGGCACGATGCCGAGCTTGACCTCGGGAAGCCCGAAGCTCGCCGTCCTGCCCGCGATCCGCCCGTGGCAGGCCAGTGCGATCTCCGCGCCGCCGCCGAGCGCCGCGCCGTTGACCGCCGCCACGATCGGCTTGGCGAACCGCTCGAGACGCTCGACGACGTCGGCAAGGGTCGGCTCGACCGGCGGCTTGCCGAATTCCCGGATGTCGGCGCCGCCGACGAAGATGCGTCCCGCGCCGGTGACCACGACAGCCTCGATCGCGCCCGGCGCGGCGGCATGGTCGAGCGCCGCCATCAGGCCGATACGCACATGGCTCGACATGGCGTTGACGGGCGGATTGTCGATGGTGACGACGAGCACCCCGTCGGCGGCGGAGCCGGTCACGCTCTGGGAAAATCGGGTCGCGCCCATGCTCTCAGTCCGGAACGACGGCGATGGCCTGGATCTCGATCTTGGCGCGGTCCTCGACCAGCGCCGCCACCTGCATCGCGGCCATGGCCGGGAAATGCCGCCCGATCACCTCGCGATAGGCCTGGCCGATGGCGCGCAGGTTCCGGGTGTATTCCGCCTTGTCCGTGAAGTACCAGGTCATCGAGGTGATGTGCTGCGGCTCGGCGCCGCCGGCCCGCAGCACGGCCACGACATTGGCGAGCGTCTGGCGCACCTGGCCGACGAAATCGTCGGTCTCGAACCGGCATTGGCCGTTCCAGCCGATCTGGCCGCCGACGAAGATGGTGCGGCCGCGCGCCGCCACGCCGTTGGCGTAGCCGACGGGCCTGGCCCAGCCCTCGGGTTGCAGGACGTCATGCATCAGCGGTCTCCCGATGTCTTGCGAACGCGGCGCGGAGGCCCGGCCGGTGGAGGTGCGGAATTCCCGCGGGCACGTCTGCGCGCATCTTTCTACCTCGCAGCCTTCATCAGGTCGCGGCCGATGATCAGCTTCTGCACCTCGGTGGCGCCTTCGTAGATGCGCAGCGCGCGGATCTCGCGGTAGAGACGCTCGGTGATCTCGCCGACGCGCACGCCGCGGCCGCCGAACAGCTGCAGCGCCTGGTCGATCACCCATTGCGCATTCTCGGTCGCCGTCATCTTGGCCATGGCGGCTTCGCGGGTGATGGGCAGGGCCTGCACGTCCCGGCGCCAGGCGACGCGAGCCGTCAGCAGCGCCGCCGCGTCGATGGCCGCCGCCATCTCGCCCAGCGTGCTCTGTGCGGTCGGCAGATCGGCCAGCGTGGCGCCGAACATCCTGCGCGCCTTGGCGTGGGCAACGGCCTCGTCCAGCGCGCGGCGGGCAAAGCCGAGCGCCGCCGCCGCCACGGACGGGCGGAAGATGTCCAGCGTGCGCATGGCGATCTTGAAGCCTTCGCCCGGCGCACCGAGGCGTTGCGAGGCGGGGATGCGGCAGCCGTCGAAGCGGATGCGGGCCAGCGGATGCGGCGCGATCGTCTCGATGCGCTCGGCGACGGTGAAACCGGGGGTGTCGGCGAAGACGACGAAGGCGGAGATGCCGCGCGTGCCCGGCGCTTCGCCGGTCCGGGCGAACAGGGTGTAGACATCGGCGATACCGCCGTTGGAGATGAAGGTCTTCTCGCCGTCCAGCACGTAGTCGTCGCCGTCGCGGCGGGCCGTGGACCCCATGGCCGCCACGTCCGAGCCGGCCTCCGGCTCGGTCAGCGCGAAGGCGGCGATCCACTCGCCCCGGGCGATCCGCGGCAGGATGCGGTCCTTGAGCGCCTCCGGGCCCGACAGGCTGACGGCGCCGGTGCCCAGTCCCTGCATGGCGAAGGCAAAATCGGCGAGGCCGTCGGCGTAGGCCAGCGTCTCGCGGATCAGGCAGAGCGCGCGGCTGTCGATCGCCGTCGACGCGCCGCCATAGGCCGCCGGAACGCAGTGGCGCAGGATGCCGGCCTGCCCCAGCGCCTTGACCAGGCGGCGGCAACTGCCGTCCACATCGGTGTGATCGATCGCGCCGAGGCCGCCGGCGGCGATGACGGTATCCAGGGTGCCGGCCAGGATGCGATGGCCGTCGGCGAAGAACGGCCAGTCGAGATGGTCGCGGCTCGGCGCGCCGGCGGACCTTGCGGGTGCAGACACGGCTCAGTTCCCCTCGAACGCGGGCTTGGCCTTGGCCGCGAAGGCCTCAAAGGCACGGCGGAAGTCGCCGGTCGCCATGCAGAGGGCCTGCGCCTGCGCTTCCGCCTCGATCAACTGGTCGATGCCCATGGCCCATTCCTGGTCGAGCATCGTCTTGGTGACGGTGTGGGCGAACCAGGGGCCGTCGGCGATATCGCGCGCGAAATCGCGGGCGGCGCCGATGAGGGCCGGGCGCTCGTGCAGCGCGTTGTAGAAGCCCCAGGCATGGCCCTCGGCCGCCGACATGACCCGGCCGGTGAACAGGAGCTCGGCGGCGCGGCCCTGGCCGATGATGCGCGGAAGGATGCCGCAGGCGCCCATGTCGGCGCCGGCCAGCCCGACGCGGTTGAACAGGAAGGCGGTCCTGGCCTCGGGCGTGGCCAGGCGATAGTCCGACGCCATGGCGAGGATGGCGCCCGCGCCGACGCAGATGCCGTCGACGGCGGCGATGACCGGCTGCGGGCAGGCCCGGATCTGGCGCACGAGGTCGCCGGTGAGGCGCGTGAAGTCGAGCAGGTCGCGGGTCGGCATCCGCGTGAGCGGCTCGATGATCTCGAACACGTCGCCGCCGGAGCAGAAATTGCCGCCCGCGCCGGTCAGCACGACGGCGCGCACGTCCCCGGCGCGATGGAGCGCGCGGAACAGGTCTCCCAGTTCCTCGTAGCTTTCGAAGGTCAGCGGGTTCTTCTTGTCCGGCCGGTCGAGGGTGATGACGGCCACGCGTCCGTCGGCATCGGTTTCGAAGCGGAAATGCCGGGCCTGGTGGCCCTTGAACGCCCGCCGCCTGTCCTGCATCGGATTGGTCACGTCATCCTCCAAGAACTTCGCCGCCGGCGACCGGGATCGCCTGGCCGGTGATCGCGCTCGCCCCTTCCGACACCAGCCAGATCACGCAATCGGCCACTTCCTGCGGCGTCACGAGGCGTCCCTGCGGGTTGGCGCGGGCCAGGGCCGCCCGCGCCTCCTGCGGCGTGCGGCCGGTCTTGCCGACGATGGTCTCCACCGCGCCGTCGAGCAGCGGCGTGTCGGTGAACCCCGGGCACACGGCGTTGACGGTCACGCCGGTGCGGGCGAGCTCCAGCGCCAGCGCACGGGTGAGGCCGACCACGCCGTGCTTGGCGGCGCAGTAGGCCGACACATAGGCGTAACCGGTGAGGCCGGCGGTGCTGGCCACGTTGACGATGCGGCCCTTGCCGGCGCGCCTGACCGAGGCGAGGGCGGCCTGCGTCACCAGGTAGGTGCCGGTGAGGTTGAGGCCGATCACCCGGCTCCACAAGGCGAGGTCGGTCTTGTCGAAGGGCGCGGACGGCGCCGCGCCCGCGCAGTTGACCAGGATGGCGACGTCGCCGCCCCGGTCCAGCGCCGCGGCGATGCCGGCTTCGACGGCGGCGGCATTCGCGACGTCGAAGCCGTCCAGGACGAAGGCCGTGCCGCCGGCGGCCGCGATCTCGGCGCGCGCGGCCTCCAGGGGCCCGGCGCGCCGGCCGCAGAGGCTGACGCGGTGGCCCTGCGCGGCGAGCGCGAGGGCGATCGCCCTGCCGATGCCGCTGCCCGCGCCGGTGACCAGGGCGTGGCGGCCGCTCATGCCTTGCCTCCGGGCATGGCCGCGGCGCGGGCGAGGTTGGTCACATATTGCTGGCGGCCCGAGCGGTACTGCTTCGGCCATTCCTGGGCGTCGTAGCCGATCCTGGCCGCCTCATGCAGCACGAAGGCCGGATCGGCGAGGTGCGGACGGGCGATGGCGCACAGGTCGGCCCGGCCGGCGGCGATGATCGAGTTGACGTGGTCTGCTTCCGAGATGGCGCCGACGGCGATGGTCGGCACCCCGGCCTCGTTGCGGATCCTGTCGGAGAAGGGGGTCTGGAACAGGCGTCCGTAGACCGGCCTCTCGTCCTTCACCACCTGGCCCGAGGAGCAGTCGATGAGGTCGGCGCCGGCCTCCTTGAACATGCGGGCGAAGATCGCCGCGGTCTCCGGGGTGTTGCCGCCGTCGTGCCAGTCATGGGCGGACAGGCGGATGGAGATCGGCCGGTCCTCCGGCCAGACCGCGCGGATGGCGCGGAAGACCTCGAGCGGGAAGCGGGCCCGGTTCTCGTGGCTGCCGCCATAGTCGTCGTCGCGCCGGTTGGTCAGCGGCGACAGGAAGGAGGAGAGCAGGTAGCCGTGCGCGGCGTGCAGCTCCAGGATGTCGAAGCCGGCGTCGCGGGCGCGCGCCGCGGCGCCGGCGAAATCGGCCATGACGCGCTCCATGTCGGCGCGCGTCATGGCGCGCGGCACGGCGGAGTGATCGAGATAGGGCAGCGCCGAGGCCGAGATCAGCGGCCAGCCGCCCTCCTCGACGGGCTCGTCGATGCCCTCCCAGGCCAGCTTCGTCGCGCCCTTGCGGCCGGCATGGCCGAGTTGGATGCCGATCTTGGCCGAGGTGCGCTCGTGCACGAAATCCACGATGCGCCGGAAGGCCGCCGCCTGTTCGCCGTTCCACAGGCCGAGGCAGCCGGGCGTGATGCGGGCATCCGGCGACACGCAGGTCATTTCCGGGAAGACCAGCGCCGCCCCGCCCATGGCGCGGGCGCCGAGATGGACCAGGTGGAAGTCGTCCGGCAGGCCGTCCCTGGCCGAGTACATGGCCATGGGCGAGACGACGACGCGGTTCTTCAGCGTCAGGCCGCGCACCGTGAACGGCGTGAACATCGGCGGCACCGGCCTGCCGTCCGGTTGAGCGGGGGCGCCGGCGCGCTCGGCGAACCAGCGCTCGAAGCCTTCCAGCCAGTCCCGGTCGCGCAGGCGCAGGTTCTCGTGGCTGATGCGCTGGGAGCGGGTCAGCATCGAATACATGAACTGTTCCGGCTCCAGCGTGTCGGCGTAGCGGGTGCCGACCACCTCGAACCATTCCATCGCGTTACGGGCCGCGTTCTGGATGCGGGCGACGTCGACGCGGCGCACCTGCTCATAGGCGGCGAGCACGGAGGGAATGCTCGCCCGGTCGTGGCCGATCCGGTCGAACTGCCGGGTGAGCTCGATGGCGTCGTCGATGGCCAGCTTGGTGCCGGAGCCGATGGCGAAATGGGCGGTGTGGGCGCTGTCGCCCATCAGCACGACATGGCTCCTGCCGTTGAAATGGCTCCACGTCTCGCAGATCAGCCGTCCGAAGTTCAGCCAGGCCGAGCCGCGCAGGTGGCGGGCATTGGTCATCAGCCTGTGGCCGTCCAGCGTATCGGCGAACAGGGTCTCGCAGAAGGCGACGGACTGGTCCTGGTCCATGGCGTCGATGCCGTGCGCCCTGAACACCTCGTCGGTGGTCTCGACGATGAAGGTCGAGGTGTTCTCGTCGAACCGGTAGATGTGGGCCTGGAACCAGCCGTGCTCGGTCCGCCGGAAGTCGAAGGTGAAGGCGTCGAAGCGCTTGTCGGTGCCCAGCCAGATGTAGCGGTTCGGGCGCATGACCATGTCGGGCTTGAACGCATCGGCATATCTGGCGCGGATGCGCGAGTTGACGCCGTCGGAGGCGATGACGAGATCGGCGTCGGGAAACTCCTCGTCGTCCCTGACGTCGTGCTCGAACACCAGCTCGACGCCCAGCTCCAGGCAGCGCTCCTGCAGGATGTTCAGCATCTTCTTCCGGCCGATGCCGACGAAGCCGTGGCCGGTGGTGCGGATCATGCGTCCCTTGAACACCAGCTCGATGTCGTCCCAGTGGTTGAAGGCAACCTCGATGGCCTGCGCCGTCGGCGGATCCCATTGGCGCATGGACTGCATGGTGGCGTCGGAGAACACCACGCCCCAGCCGAAGGTGTCGAAGGGGCGGTTGCGCTCCACCACGGTGACGCTGTGGCCCGGATGCTGCTTCTTCATCAGCAGCGCGAAATAGAGACCGGCCGGGCCGCCACCGATACACACGATCCGCATGCCGCGCCTCCCGAGGCTTCGGCCGGGCTGCCGATCGCAGCTTTCCGATGCCGGCCAGGAGGGCAGGATGAACCCCTTTGCCAAAAGCTTCAAGCTTAAAATAATTGGACGCGCCAAATCCCGGTCCGGACGATCGACCGGCGGACGGTGGTGCTCCGACCGTCGCCGGGGAGAGCGTGCGCGCGGCGGCGTTCAGGCTCGTTCGCGAACAGGTGCTCCGTTACTCCCGGGGCGCGCCCTCTCAACAGTCAGGGCGCCGACCCATAGGCGTTGAGATAGGCGGCGCAATCTCGCTCCTGGGGAGGGCGACGCCCTTTTCAGCAGCGGCATGGTCCGGCGCTATCTTGGCGCCTATGGGATCACGTCCGGTCGTGCTCCTCAGGCGCGGTCGAGGCCGGCCACGATGGAGCGCTTGAGCCTGCCGAGCCGGTCGAGCAGCACCTCGCCGTCGCCGGCGTCCAGGCCGGCGAACAGGCCGGCGATCCACTCGGCATGGACCGCCGCCATCTTCCTGAATTCGGCGCGGCCGAACCGGGTGAGCGTGATGATCTGCACCCGGCGATCGGTGGGGGAGGTGATGCGGCTGATATGGCCGCTCTCCACCAGGCGTTCGACCAGCGCCGTGATATTGCCGGGCGACACCATCATGCGCTTGGAAATTTCGCCCAGCACCATGCCGTCCGGTGCCCGCTCGAGCTGCGCCATCAGGTCGAAGCGGGGCAGGGTGCAGTCGAACTCCTCGCGCAGCCGGCGCCGGATCTCCGTCTCCACCAGCGTCGAGCAGGTCAGGAGCCGCAGCCACAGGCGCAGATCCGCGCCGTGGTCGCCGGGGGTCTCCAGCACCTTGGTCTCGCCGTCGATCCAATCCGGCGCGATTTCGCTCGTCTTGCTCTGCTGGCTCACCGCGGGCAGCCCATGTCTGGAATCCATAGCCGGACGGCGCCGATTCCGGCGTGCTTGCTTGTAGGACCGTCCGGCCCGCGCCGACAAGATCGGCCGACGGCCGCCGAAGCCGGCACGGACTGAAGCTCAGTCCGGCGTGCGCAGCCGGAAGCGCTGGATCTTGCCCGTCGCGGTCTTGGGCAGGGCCTCGACGAACCTGACCGAGCGCGGATATTTGTAGGGCGCGATGACGGCCTTGACGTGGTCCTGCAGCCGCTTGACCGTCAGCGCGTCGCCCGCCACGCCGGCCGCCAGCACGACATGGGCCTCGACGATATGACCGCGCTCGGGATCGGGGGCGCCGATCACGGCGCATTCGGCCACGTCCGGGTGCGCGATCAGCGCCGCCTCGACCTCCGGGCCGGCGATGTTGTAGCCGGCGCTGATGATCATGTCGTCGGATCGCGCCGCAAAATGAAAGAAGCCGGCCTCGTCCTGCACGAAGGTGTCGCCGGTCAGGTTCCAGCCGGCGCGGACATAGTCGCGCTGGCGCTCGTCGGCCATGTAGCGGCAGCCGGTCGGGCCGCGCACGGCCAGCCTGCCGATGGTGCCGCGCGGCACCTCGTTCATGGCCTCGTCGACGATGCGGGCCTCGTAGCCGCCGACCGGCCTGCCGGTGCAGGCGGGGCGGCTGTCCTCGAAGCGGTTGGAGATGAAGATGTGCAGCATCTCCGTCGCGCCGATGCCGTCGAGGATCGGCTTGCCTGTCCGGCGCGTCCATTCCTCGAACACCGGGCCGGGCAAGGTCTCGCCGGCCGATACGGCGACGCGCAGCGACGAGAGGTCTGCCCCCTGTTCCGCCGCCTTCAGCATCGCCCGATAGGCGGTCGGCGCCGTGAACGACACCGTGGCCCTGTAGGTCTGGATGATGTCGACCATGTTCGGCGGCGTCGCCTGCTCCAGGAGCGTGGCGGCCGCCCCGAACCGCAGCGGGAAGATCGCCAGGCCGCCCAGGCCGAAGGTGAAGGCCAGCGGCGGGGAGCCGACGAAGATGTCGTCCTGCCGCACCTGCAGGATGTCCTTGGCATAGGTGTCGGCGATGATCAGCAGGTCGCGATGAAAGTGCATCGTCGCCTTGGGCATGCCGGTGGTGCCCGAGGTGAAGCCGAGCAGCGCTACATCGTCCCGGCCGGTCCTGACCGCCTCGAAGATGACGGGCTTGTCGAGGGCGACGCGGTCCAGCTCGGCGTCGTGGTTGGCCGTGCCGTCGAAGCCGATCACCTGCCTGAGGAAGCGGCTCTCCTTGGCGCAGGCGATCATCTCTTCCATCAGGCGCGTGTCGCAGAGCGCCAGGGAGATTTCAGCCTTGTCGACGATCTTGGCCAGCTCCCCGGCCCGCAGCATCGGCATGGTGTTGACCACCACCGCGCCCGCCTTGGTGGCGGCGAGCCAGCAGGCGACCATGGCCGGATTGTTGGCCGAGCGGATCAGCACGCGGTTGCCCGGCTTGACCCCGTAATTCTCCACCAGGGCATGCGCGATGCGGCTGGTCCAGTCCGACAATTCCTTGTAGGTGCGGCGGCGGCCATTGCCGATCAGCGCCGTATGGTCGCCGAAGCCCCGCTCGACCAGGCGGTCCGTGAGCTCGACGGCGGCGTTGAGGTGGTCGGGATAGTCGAAGCCGTCGAGCAGGAAATCCGGCCACTGGTCCGGAGGCGGAAGATTGTCGCGGGTGAAGGTGTCGATATGCGCCGATGGTCCGAGCATGGCCTCCCCCTGGATGAGCGCCATGGCAGCGCGGCCCGCGTGCCGGCATGCCTCATGAATCTGGTCTTGCCGGAAGCCCTCGCGCAGTCGTCGAACCCGCTGCGCAGACGCGGCGGCCTCCCGTCGCCGATTGAGAAGAGGGTACGCACGACTTCGAATTTATTTCAAGCATAAAGTTTTTCTGCTATGGCTGGCGCCGCGGGCTCGTGCATTGCCGGGGTGTTTTCGCGAGGCAGGCTTGCGTAAAGTTGCGGCCGGAAGCGGCAGGCGCCGCCGTGTCCGGACCAGTCCTGCGTTCCGGCCTGCGGCCGCGGCGCGGGGATCAACAGGCCGGGTGGGAAACATGTACGAACGCCGGGTGCTCGATTGGGACGACGCTTACGCAAACGGCGCCAACATCGCGGGCGGCGACCGGTGGCCCGGCGCCTGGATCGAGGCGGCGAAGGCGTTCAGCGACAGGCTTGCGGCGGCGGGACGGGCGAAGCGAGGCATCGTCTACGGCGCCGGGCCGCGCAATCGGCTGGACCTGTTCCTGCCGCAGGGCGCGCCGAAGGGGCTCGTGGTCTTCATCCACGGCGGCTACTGGATGGAGTCCGATGAGAGCGCCTGGTCGCATCTCGCCGCCGGATCGGTCGACAGGGGCTATGCCGTCGCGATGCCGGCCTATACGCTCTGCCCGGAGGCGAGGATTGCGGACATCGTGCGCGAGACAGGGGTCGCGATCACCAGGGCGGCGGAGATGGTCGACGGCCCGGTCATGCTGAGCGGCCACTCCGCCGGCGGCCACCTGGCCAGCCGCATGGTCTCGGCGACGACGCCGCTGCCGGCGAGCGTGCAGGCCCGCATCCGCAACGTCGTCTCCATCTCCGGCCTGCACGACCTGCGTCCGCTGATGGCGACGGGCATGAACGCGACGTTGCGCATCGACGAGGCCGAGGCGCTGGCCGAAAGCCCGGCCCTGCTGCGGCCGATGGCCGACGTCCGCGTCACCTGCTGGGTCGGCGGCGGCGAGCGCCACGAGTTCCTGCGCCAGAGCGCGCTGCTGGCCAATGTCTGGACGGGCCTCGGCGCGACGACGGCCGCGGTCGTCGAGCCCGATCGCCACCATTTCAGCATCGTCGAGGGGCTTGCGGACGCCGGCCATGCCCTGACGCGAACCTTGCTCGGCCATGGCGCATGACGAGGCCGCGGGGCCAAAAGGCCGATATCAAAAAAATAGAGGCCTTCTCCAACAGGCCGCGCTGTGACATCGCTGCCGCCACCGCACATACTGCCGCGGTCGCGGACTCCAGAAAAGGGCACCACGCCGGCCGCAAGGTCCGGCCAGGGCCATAACCACCGAGGGGAAAACCATGAGGCAAACCATGAAGCGGCTCCTGATCGCATCGGTCTCGAGCCTGATCCTGGCCGGCGCGGCGCAGGCCGAGGAGGTCAAGATCGGCATCGAGATGGGCTTCAGCGGCCCGATCGAGACGCTGACGCCGCCGATGGCCCAGGCCGCCGAGCTCGCGATCAAGGAAGTCAACGAGGCCGGCAATTTTCTCGGCGGGACCAAGGTGACCTCGGTCCGCGGTGATGAAACCTGCATCGATTCCGGGGCGGCGACCGCCACGGCCGAGCGCCTGATCACCTCGGACAAGGTTGCCGGCATCATCGGCCCGACCTGTTCGGGCGCCACCAGCGCCGTGCTGACCAATGTCGCCATTCCCAACGGCATGGTCCTGATCTCGCCCTCGGCCACGTCGCCGGGCCTGTCGTCCGTCGACAGCAAGGGCCTGTTCTACCGCACCGCGCCCTCCGACTCCCGCGAGGGCGAGCTGCTGGCGCAGATCATGATGCAGCGCGGCGTCAAGTCGGCCGCCATCAGCTACACCAACAACGACTACGGCAAGGGCATTGCCGCCTCGATCCAGGCCGCCTTCGAGAAGCTCGGCGGCAAGATCACGCTCAGCGCCCCGCACGAGGACGGCAAGGGCGACTATTCGGCCGAGGTCGGCGCCCTGGCCGCCGCGGGCGGCGACGCCATCGTGGTGGCGGGATATGCCGACCAGGGCGGCGCCGGGATCGTCCAGACCGTCCTGGATACCGGCGCCTTCTCGAAATTCGTCTTCCCGAACGGCATGTGGGGCGCCAGCCTCCTGAAGAGGTTCGGCAAGCAGCTCGACGGCACCTTCGGCGACCTGCCGGGCTCCGACAGCGCCGGCGCCGCCAAGCTGCTGGAGATGACCAAGGCCGCGGGCATCAACGGCACGGCGACCTTCGTGCCGGAGAGCTACGACGCCACGGCGATCATGCTGCTGGCCATGCAGGCGGCCGGTTCCGCCAAGCCGGCGGACTATAAGGGCAAGATCATGGACGTGGTCAACGCCCCGGGCGAGAAGATCTATCCGGGCGACCTCGCCAAGGCGCTGAAGATCCTCAAGGAGGGCGGCGACATCGACTATGAGGGCGCCTCTGCGGTCGAGTTCATCGGCAAGGGCGAGAGCGCCGGCTCCTATCGCGAGGTCGAGGTCGAAAACGGCGCGATGAAGACAGTCAAGGTCCACTGAACCTCGCAGGCGATGACGCCGTGCCGAAGGGCGCCCGTCATCGCCTGCCTGCCGGCGACGAGCGGCGCGGCCGCCGCGGAGCCGTCGAGGGACGCATGATAGCCTGCCACGAGATCCACAAGCATTTCGGCGGATTCCACGCCGTGGACGGCGTGTCGCTCGAGGTTCCCAAGGGGACGATCACCGGGCTGATCGGCCCGAACGGCGCCGGCAAGTCGACGCTCTTCAACGTCATCGCCGGGGTCTACCAGCCGACCTCGGGCCGGGTGACGATGGCGGGCGAGGACATCACCGGCCTCGCCCCGCACGCGCTGTTCGCCAAGGGGGTGCTGCGGACGTTCCAGATCGCACGCGAATTCGCCTCCATGAGCGTGCTGGAAAACCTGATGATGGTGCCGGGCGACCAGAGCGGCGAGCGGCTCTGGAACACCTGGTTCGCCCGCCGCCGCATCGCCGAGGAGGAGGAGCGCCTGCGCGCCAGGGCCGAGGAGGTGCTGGCCTTCCTGGCGCTGACGCATGTGCGCGACGAGAAGGCCGGCAACCTCTCCGGCGGGCAGAAGAAGCTGATCGAGCTCGGCCGCACCATGATGGTCGATGCCCGCATCGTCTTCCTGGACGAGGTCGGCGCCGGCGTGAACCGGACCCTGCTCAAGACCATCGGCGAGGCGATCGTGCGGCTGAAGCAGGAGCGCGGCTACACGTTCTGCGTCATCGAGCACGACATGGATTTCATCGCGCGGCTGTGCGACAGCGTCATCGTCATGGCGCAGGGCCGGGTGCTGGCGCAGGGCGCGCCCGCCGAGATCGTGCGCGACGAGAGGGTGATCGAGGCCTATCTCGGCACCGGCCTGAAGAACAAGGTCGTCGCGGCCGGCGCCGGCGAGGCCATGATCGGCGGGGTCGCGCCATGACGGCCGCCTCCGTGCCGGGCGCGGCGCCCTTCCTGATCGGCCAGGCAATGACCGGCGGCTATGGCGGCGCCGACATCCTCAAGGACTGCACCATCGCGGTGGAGAAGGGCGAGGTCGCGGTCATCGTCGGGCCGAACGGCGCCGGCAAATCCACCGCCATGAAGGCCGTGTTCGGCATGCTGGGGCTCCGGCAAGGCCGGGTGCGGCTTGCCGGCGAGGACATCACGCGGCTCCAGCCGCAGCAGCGGGTGGCCAAGGGCATGGCCTTCGTGCCGCAGACCGAGAACGTCTTTCCGTCCATGACCGTGGAGGAAAACCTCGAAATGGGCGCCTTCCTGCGGCGCGACGACTTCCGCCCCACCATGGAGCAGGTCTATGCGCTGTTTCCCGTGCTGAAGGACAAGCGGCGCCAGGCGGCGGGCGAGCTCTCCGGCGGCCAGCGCCAGCAGGTCGCCGTGGGCCGGGCCCTGATGACCGAGCCCTCGGTGCTGCTGCTCGACGAGCCGACGGCCGGCGTCAGCCCCATCGTCATGGACGAATTGTTCGACCGCATCATCGACGTGGCCCGCACCGGCGTCACCGTGCTGATGGTGGAGCAGAACGCCCGGCAGGCGCTGGAGATCGCCGACCGCGGCTATGTGCTGGTGCAGGGCGAGAACCGCTTCACCGGCACCGGCGCGGATCTGCTCGCCAACCCCGAGGTGCGCAGCACCTTCCTGGGAGGCTGACGGCGGTGGACATCCTCAACGCACTCGTCGTCTTCGGCAATTTCGTGCTGCTCCCCGCCACGACCTACGGCGCCCAGCTGGCGCTGGGGGCGCTGGGCACGACGCTGGTCTACGGCATCCTGCGCTTCTCGAACTTCGCGCATGGCGACACGATGGCCTTCGGCACGGCGGTGACGATCCTGGCGACCTGGGGGCTGCAGGCCGCCGGCATCGGCATCGCGCCGCTGCCGACGGCTCTCCTCGCCCTGCCGGTCGGCATCGCCGCCACCGTCCTCGTCGTGCTGGCGACCGACCGTCTGGTCTATCGCCATTATCGTACCCGCAACGTCCCCTCGATCACGCTGGTCATGGCCTCGCTCGGCGTCATGTTCGTGATGGGCGGCCTGGTGCGCATCCTCATCGGCGTCGCCGACCGGCAGTTCGCCGACGGCGAGCGCTTCGTCTTCACCGCCGCGCAGTTCCGCGAATGGACCGGCCTGACGGAGACGCTCGCCCTGCGGACCACCCAGGCCATCACGCTGGTCGCGACGGTGGTGGTCGTCGCCTGGCTGCACTGGTTCCTGACGCGCACCCGCACGGGCAAGTCCATGCGCGCCTTCTCCGACAACGAGAAGCTGGCGCTGCTGTCGGGCATCAGCCCCGAGCGGGTGGTGACGATCGTCTGGGTGCTCTCGGCCGCGCTGGCGACGCTCGCCGGCGTCCTCTACGGCCTCGACAAGTCGTTCCGGCCGATCACCTATTTCCAGCTGCTGCTGCCGGTCTTCGCCGCCGCCGTGGTCGGCGGGCTCGGCAATCCGCTCGGCGCGGTGGCCGGGGGCTTCATCGTGGCCTTCTCGGAAGTCTTCGTCACCTACAGCTTCAAGAAGGTCTTCGCCTATCTGCTGCCGAGCGCCTGGCAGCCCGACGGGCTCTCGCAACTCCTGAGCACGGACTACAAGGTCGCGGTCAGCTTCACCGTCCTCGTGCTCGTCCTCCTGTTCAAGCCGACCGGCATCTTTCGAGGCAAGGCCGCATGAGCACGACGACACGGGATGTCCTGCTGTTCCTGGCGGTCGCCGCGCTGATCGCCTCCACCGGCCTCACCCAGAGCTGGAACGCGGCGCTGGCGATCGTCAACATGGGCCTGATCTCGGCCGTCATGGCGCTGGGCGTCAACATCCAGTGGGGTTATGCCGGCCTCTACAATGTCGGCACCATGGGCTTCGTGGCGCTCGGCGGCCTGGCGACGGTGCTGGTGGCCCTCGACCCGGTCCCCGGGGCGTGGCAGGCCGGCGGCATCCGGATCATGGCGGCCCTGGTGTTCGGCGCGGCGGTGATCGCGGCGGCGGCGCTGCTCCACAGGCGCCTGCCGAAGGGCGGCCGGCGCATGCTGGCGATCGTCGCGCTCCTGGTCGCGGGCCTTGCCGTCTACAGGCTGATCCTCGATCCCGCCGTCGCTGCGGTCGAGGCGATCAACCCGGCCCTGCAGGGCAATCTCGGCGGCCTCGGCCTGCCGGTGCTGCTGGCCTGGCCCGTGGGCGGGCTGCTCGCCGCCGGCGCGGGATGGCTGATCGGCAAGACGGCGCTCGGATTGCGCTCCGACTACCTGGCCATCGCCACGCTGGGCATCGCCGAGATCGTGATCGCGGTGCTGAAGAACGAGGACTGGCTGGATCGCGGCGTCAAGAACATCGTCGATATCCCCCGGCCGCTGCCCTACGAGGTCGACCTGCAGGCGAATGAGAGGTTCCTCTCCTTCGTCGCCGGCATCGGGGCGGATCCCGCCGCCGCGTCGGCGGTGACGGTGAAGCTGCTCTATGCCGGCCTGTTCCTGGTGGTGCTGCTGGTCCTGGTCTGGCTGTCGGAGGCGGCGCTGCATTCGCCCTGGGGTCGGATGATGCGGGCGATCCGCGACAACGAGGTCGCGGCCGAGGCCATGGGCAAGGACGTCACCCGACGGCATCTGCAGGTCTTCGTCCTGGGCTGCGCGGTGCTGGGCATCGCCGGCGCCATGCTGGCCACGCTGGAAGGCCAGCTCACGCCCGGCGCCTTCCAGCCCCTGCGCTTCACCTTCCTGATTTGGGTGATGGTGGTGGTGGGCGGCTCGGGCAGCAATCGCGGCGCCGTGCTGGGCGGCTTCCTGATCTGGTACCTGTGGGTGCAGGTCGAGCCCTGGGGCAACGGCCTGATGGCGCTCCTCACCGCGGGCCTGGCGGAGGGCTCTCCCCTCAAGCAGCACCTGATGGAGGGCGCCGCCCACATGCGCCTCCTGGTGATGGGGGTGGTCCTGATCCTGATGCTGCGGTTCAGGCCGAGGGGGCTCATCCCGGGAAAGTGAAGCCGGCGGTCCGCTCGCAGGCCGGATCGCGTCCCGGGCCGCCGGACGCCGGACGGCCCCGGAGCGTTTTGCGATTTGACGGACTCGCGTCAAGTCGCAAAGACGCGTTGAAACAAGGAGCTGGAGCAAAGCGCGTTTCACCAAAACGCGCTTTGCTCTGGTCGGCAAGGGGGACGGATCTGCCCGCCATCCATCCGGCCCGGCCTGCACCGGGCATCCTCGCCCCGTGAGATGAAATCCGCCTCAGGCGGCGAGGGAAGCGGTGAGCTCGATCTCCACCTTCGCTCCGGGGGACGGCAGCTGGCAGATCAGCAGCGTGTTGGTCGGGCGGATGTCGCGGAACGTCTCGCCGAGCACCGCGGCCACCTCCTTCAGATGGCTCGCATCGGTGATGTAGACGCGGCAGACCACGGCGTTCCCCAGGCCGGCGTCGGCCTTCTGCAGCGTCGCCGCGATCGAGGCCAGCGCGTTGCGGGCCTGGTCGGCGGCGCTCTCGGGCATGGCGCCGGTCACGGCGTCCCAGCCCATCGTGCCG
This sequence comes from Labrys sp. Lb11, assembly GCF_057554225.1. Taxonomy (NCBI): domain Bacteria; kingdom Pseudomonadati; phylum Pseudomonadota; class Alphaproteobacteria; order Hyphomicrobiales; family Xanthobacteraceae; genus Labrys; species Labrys sp. Lb11. The sequence continues at coordinate 83,696 of NZ_BAAJOT010000002.1, read as the reverse complement.
GAGACATGGATGGTGGTGCCGTCGATCACCGCCTTGGCATAGCCGGCGAAATCCTCCGACGCCGCGCCCGAGAAAATCCGGTTCTTCATCGTCGACCTCCTGTGTGTCGGCGGCGAGTCTAACGGAGGCGGGTAAGCGCGGAACCGCGAAGAGTTGAGCGATCGGGCGGCGCTTTTACGCGGTCGGGCGGCGGGGCGGGACGCATTCCATGCGATGCGAGCGATGCCCTTTAGGGAGATGACGCAGCAGTGATTCGCTCTTCTACGTATTAATGCGCCCTCGTTCGTGTTCATGATTGTCATGGTGGCGCTTTTCAATTAGCGTTTCAGAACTAATGCTGATGATGTCGGGCGTGAGGGGCTCGGGGAAGTGCCATGACATACAGGCTTCACGCGGCTCGTGGGCGAGTCGTCGTATCCTTTTTGTTGCTTGCCTCTGCGGTTTCGGTCGTCGGCGGACGTGCTCCCAGTGTCGCAGCAGAGAGAGCCGTCCAGGCAGCCCCAGCATCTGTGGCCCCAGCGTCGAAGCTTCTCCCGGTCGCGCCTCTGGCTCCGTCGGCATCCTCCGGCGGTGCGCCCTCGGTGCCGGTTTCCGATCCGACAAGGGCGGCGACCGGGAGGGAAGCGGGTGCGGAGGCGTCCGCCATCAAGCCGACGTCCGCTCCTGCGGTCGGTGCGGCGCAAGCGGTGCTGTCTGGTTCGGTCACGGCCCAGGCGCAGCAGGATCGAGACCCGGCAGCTCCTGCGGTGGACGCTCCTGCCTCTCCCTCCTCCGCAAGCAAGGAACGCCCCGCGGGCGAAGCGCCTCAGGCGACTCCACCCTCGGCAGACGCAGCGGGTTCCGAGGGCGCCAAGGCACCGGCCGCGACCACCGTCACGGCCGAGCCCGACCCGGCCACGGATTTTTCCTCGACGCGCGAGCTTGCGAGCAAGGGGACGTCCGATCCCTTCACCGGCTCGTTCACGCAGAGCGTGCCGATTGCCGTGCCGGCGTTCCACGGGCTCGAGCCGAAGCTGGCGCTGGTCTACAATTCGAGCGCCGGGGCGCAGTCGAACGGCTACTGGGCCGGACTGACCGGCGTCGGCGTCGGGCTGGCGGGCCTGTCCGATATCGTCCGGACCTCGCGGGGCGGCGCGGCGCGCTTCGGCGACGACACGGACCTCGTCTACAAGCTGGACGGCGACGATTTGCTCGCCTGTAGCGCCGCCACGGCGGTCAGCGCCGCCTGCCCCACGGGCACGCCGCCGAGCGGCGTGTCCTACTATGTGACGCGCGTCGAGAGCTTCCTGCGCATCAAGCGCGACGCCAACGCCAACACCTGGACGGTGACGGGGCGCAACGGCACCGTCCTGACCTATGCCCCGGTCTCGACCTGGCCCACCAGCGATCCGGCCCCCTTGCCGGACCTGGCGACCAAGGCCCGCTGGCTGCTGCAGAGCACGACCGACACCCACGGCAACACGGTCAGCTACAGCTATACCTGCGGCGTCCTGCCGGTCTGCTGGCCCACCACGATCGCCTACAACGGCACGGTCATCACCTTCCATGCGCCGCCGGCGCCGGTCTCGGCGCAATTGGAGACGGCACCGGCCTGTCGATCGCTCCGCTGACCCGCCGCCTGACGGCGATCCAGGTCAAGACCGGCAGCAGCGTGGTCCGCGCCTACGACCTCGCCTACGACCAGAGCGCGGCGACGGATGTCTCGCGGCTGCTTTCGGTCACGCCCTACGGCAACGACGCGGTCATCACCAATTTCCACGTCAGCGCCGGCACGGCGCTGCCGCCGACGACCTTCACCTATCAGGGGCAGGCCTTCGACAAGACGACGACAATACTGCCGATCTACATCGCCAACTTGATGGTCGGCGACGCCAATGGCGACCAGTTGCCGGACACGTATGGCGTTACCAAGCTCCAGTCGACGGTGTCGGGCAAATGCAGCATTCGGATAGGATGGTGGGGCTCCTTCCTGCCGTCGGGCCAGACGTCAACCTACCCCGACGCGATCAGTTGTGTCGACGGCGCGACGTCCGCCAACCAGTCCTATATCGCCGCCGATCTCAACGGCGACGGCCGGCAGGACGTCGTGCGCTTCTTCCGTGACGCCATCACCAACGCCGTCACCATCAGCTATATCCTCAAGACCGACGCGGGCTTCGGCGCGGAGGCGACGCTGGCGACGAGCTACGGCGCCTTCGCCAGGCTCATCGGGCCGCTCGATGTGGACGGCGACGGCCGGCAGGAACTGCTGCTGGGCAACAGCCAGTTCACGGACCGGATCCTGTTCTTGCCGCCGCCGGGCGTCACCCCGCCCACGATTTCCGTCCCGGTGAGCGTGACCGACCGCCAGGCCATGCTCGATATCAACGGCGACGGCCGCACCGACCTCGTCCGGGTGGGCCGGGCGACGGTGAACGGCGTCAGCCAGATCCAGGTCAACTATGCCCTGTCGAACGGCTCGGGCTTCACCGCCCAGCAGATCGCCTATTTCCCCGGCGACCTGCTGCCCAAGGAGCAGATCTGCAACAACGTCTCGCTCGGCAACGCCAACGTCCGGGCAGCCGACATCAACGGCGACGGCCGCACCGACATCGTGCTGCTCGAGCCCGATCCGGCCAGCACGCCGACGGACCCGACGGTCAATATCGGCGTGCTGTTCTCCACCGGCTCCGGCTTCGAGCACAAGCTCTGGAAGTCCGGCATCAAGTCGGTGTGGGCCAACGATCCTGCCTCCAGCTGCAAGCCGACGCTGCTGACCGGCGACGTCGACGGCGACGGGCGCGGTGACGTCGTCGTCAACAAGGACAAATATGTCGCGCAGCTCCTGGTGTCGCGGCCATCCGGCTCGCATTGGGAGCTGATCGGCGCCCCCGTCTATTCGATCGTCGATCTCGACGGTGATGGCCGCGATGACATCATACCGATGGACGGCGAGGATGGCCAGCCGGCGAAATATATGGGCTTGACGGGCGTCTATCTTCGCAGCGCCGGCGCCTTCCCCGACCTGATGACCTCGGTCACCGGCCCGCTCGGCGGATCGACGGCGATCGTCTACAAGCCGTCCTCCGGCGTCGTGCACGGCCCGATGCCGGGCGTGGTGCAGCAGGTCAGGACGCTGACCACCGATGACGGTCGCGGCCAGCCGCAGTCCACGGCCACCGCGACCTATTCCTATGCCGGCGGTCTCTATGATGCGTCGGAGCGCCGTTTCTTCGGCTTCCGAACCGTGACGGCGGATCTGCCCTGCAACGCCGGCGAGTCGGTGTGCCCGCGCAAGCGCTACACCTTCCGCCAGGACGCCGCATCGGCCGGCAAGCTGGAGACGCTGGAAGAGACCAGCACGGCCATCGATGCGCCGGTGCTGACGAAGACCATCGAGACCTGGGCGGTCAGGACCACCGGCGGCCTGCAGCCGAACTGGCCGCCGGCCTCGGGGACGGTGCCGGCCCTGACGCTGCCCTATACGGCGTTCAACACCACGAGCGAGAAGCAGGCGCTGTTCGGCCCGACGGTGCGCCGCAGCACGGTCCGTCGCAGCTTCAACGACTACGGCAATGTCTGGTCCCTGACCGAGGACGGCGACGCCGACCAGACGGGCGACGAGCGGCTGACCGTGACGAGCTTCGCGCCGAACACCGCCAGCTACATCGTCTCCGCCCCCAATCATGTGAGCGTCTACGCGGGGACCGTCAGCACGGACCCGATGGTGTCGGACACGCTGATCCTCTACGACGGGGCGAGTTCCTTCACCACGCCACCGACCAGGGGCGACGTCACCGAGGTCCGGCGCAAGCTCGACATCGCGACGTCTCCGACCTGGATCACCACGGCGAAGGCCGAGTACGACGCCTACGGCAACCAGACGGCGGCGATCGATGCGCTCGGCAACCGCACCGAGACCGACTACGACAGCACCTATCACCTGCTGCCGGTCGAGACCCGCAACGCCAAATATCTCGCCGGCGATGCGCGCCAAAGGATCGTGCTCGCCTACAGCGACACCGGGCACAATTACGGCGCCCAGTGCCAGAAGCCGCTGACCGTCACCGACATGAACGGGCAGGTGACGACCTTCACCTATGACGAACTCTGCCGGCTGACGCGGAAGGACCTGCCGCTCAATGCCTTCGTCAAGCTCGCCTATTACAACCTCGGCAACCCGGCGACGCAGTATGTCGACGTCCGCACGCCCGGCTCGTCCGGCACGGCGGAGATCTATGCCAAGACGTATCTGGACGGCTTCGGGCGTACCTGGAAGACACTCGGTCAGGGCCCCGACGCGAGTCACGTCATCACCACGCTGACCGAATACAACGCCCGCGGTGCCGTCGCACGGGCCAGCCGGCCCTTCTACAGCGGCGACACCGCCTACTACACCAGCACGACCTATGACGTGCTGGACCGGCCGGTGGCGATCACCAATCCGGACCACACGACCGGAAGCCCGAGCGTCTCGACGCTCGCCTATGGCCCGTCCAACCTGGCCGGCACCTGGCTGCACGGCTTCCTGGCGGCGACCGTCACCGACGAGCTCGGCCGCAAGTCCGTCGCCCATGCCGACGCCTATGGCCGCACCGTGCGCCAGACCCGGTTCCTGGACGCGGCCGACGCGGCCACGCCGGTCAATCGCTCGATGGTCTACGACGTGCTGGGCCAGTTGACGCAACTGACCGATCCGGCCGGCGCCACCTGGACCAACACCTTCGACACGCTCGGGCGCCGCACCAAGATCAAGGACCCGGACCTCGGCACCTGGACCTTCGCCTATGACGTGGCCGGCAACCTGCTGCTGCAGACTGACGCCAAGGCCCAGCAGACGGCCTTCGCCTACGACAAGCTCAACCGCATTGCGACCAAGACCATCCGGGCCGAGCTTCCCGTCCCGGATCCGGCCCGCGAGGTCACGACCTACACCTATGACGAGGCCCGGACAGGGGCCTTCAACGTCGGGGCCCTGACCACGCTCGCCAACCCGGCCGCCTCCATCGTCAGCGATCGCGACGCGCTCGGACGGGAGTTGCGCCGGACGCTCGGCGTCGACGGCCAGACCTACACCGCCACCACCGACTATGACAAAGCCTCGCGCATCCGCTGGCGCGGCCTGCCGAACGGCTCGACCGTGGGTTCGGACGCCAACCCGTTGACCTATGACGCGGCCGGGCGGCTCGCCGCGGTGCCGCTGCTTGTCAACGGCATCACCTATGACGCCTCCGGCCAGGCCCTCGTGACGACCTATTCCGGCGGCGCCGGCGGCATCGCCACCACCGCGACCTACGATGCCGTGCGCGGCTGGCTCTCGGCGCTGCAGCACGACGCGGGCGGGCAGATCCGCTTGTCGCTGGGCTACACCCGCGCCAAGACCGGCCGCATCGACGCGATCACCAGCGCGACGTCGACCGAGGCCTGGAGCTACACCTATGACCGCATCGACCAACTGCTGCAGGCGACCAACGCCGGCAACGGCGCCTTCAACGAAACGTTCACCTATGACGTCGCCGGCAACCTGATCACCAAGACCGGCGTGGGCACCTACAGCTATGGCGGGGCCGGCGGCGCCGGCCCGCATGCGGTGTCCAAGATCGTTCTGGGCAGCCTGACCTTCGCCTTCAGCTACGACGCCAACGGCAACCTGGTGAGCGGCTACAACCGGAGCTATGCCTGGGACGCGGAAAACCGGCTGACCTCGATCACCTCGGGCGGCGTCACCTCCACCTTCGTCTACGGCCCGGAAGGGACGCGGCTGAAGAAGATCACCAAGGCCAGCCCGCGCGGCTGCACGACCGCGCCGAGCCCGCTGCCGACGGAGACGACGCTCTATGTGTTCGGCGACGAGCGCGTCACCTACTCGGCGTCGGCGGACCCCTGCGTGCCGACGACGCCGACCTGGATCACCTATCCGACCTCGAACACCAAGAAGGAGGCGGTGCCCGGCCAGGCGGTGCAGACCTACGTGCTGCTGAAGGATCATCTCGGCACGGTCCGGGCGGTGGTGGACCGCGCCACCGGCGCGCCGGTGCTCGAGAGCCGCTATGCGCCCTACGGCCAGCAGACGCCGACGACGACCTCGACCGCCACGCGCGAGGCCCGGGCCTATCTCGGCGAGCGCCAGGACGAGACCGGGCTGCTCTACCTCAACGCCCGCTACTACGACCCGAGGGTCGCCCGCTTCGTCTCGCCCGACTGGTGGGACCCGACCCAGGGCGGCGTCGGCACCAACCGCTACGCCTATGCCGCCAACAACCCGGTCAATGTCGGCGATCCCAGCGGGCACAAGATGGGCGACCAGGGCAATGTCGACACGCATGCCAGCGATGGAGGGGGCATCGGCGACTGGAGCGGTGGCGATCATGGTGGCTGGGGTCATGATAGCTCGGGCGGTAACAATGACAGCTACGGTGGTGGCGACGGCTTTGGTGGATGGTTATCCAACCTATTCTCCGGCTTGTTCTCTGGGCCAGGGGGCCCGTATAATGACACCGCTGCAGGAATTGCAGCAAATCCTGCAAACAGTCGGAATGGTGGCTTCTTTGGAGCACTTCTCAGTGGTGGCCCCCAATCCGTCGCACCTCGGAACTATGGGTTGTGGGACTACGAAACGGATAGTGTTCAAGGATTCCAGAGGGCTAATTACGACTATATGAGTTATCTGAGAGCGCAGGCGGTTGAGGTGCGCTTGGAAAGGTATAGTATCCCCCCTGAAATGAGAACGCCCTTGGACAATCTGGCATTTCGCGTTGTCCAAGATGCCCTCAAGAGCATGTTTAGGGCACCGAAGAGGCGAGAATGGGGAGGTATGTTCTACGTAACGAAAATGGGAATTCTGTCATATACGAACCCGACACAGGCCGCTGAGCGCCTTGGTGACAGTCTATATAACATGCAGGACGCTTATCGTTCCGCATCGAAAGAAGGCCGCCCAATAGGTGATTATCATACTCATCCTACCAGTCAGTGGCCAAGTTCCGACGATGTAGACGGAGCGAAAGTATGGGCAAAATCTTACCCTGGATACACATCGTACATTGGAACTACAACATCAGGAATATTGAAATACAACCCCACCGATCCAACAAGACTTGGTGTAATGCAATGACCGAGGGCTTAGCTAGGGTTATTTTCGTTGCCATCTATATACTGTACTTCTGTCCACCTGTGAAAGCAGCCACAGACAATGAGTCACTGCAAATAAATCAACTCCAGCTGCATTTACTGAGGACGGCAGAAAAATATGCGAGAGATATCAATTTGAATCCAGATTACTATGAAGTATTAATAAGCACAGACAATCTTACTAAATATTATCGAGTATTTTTTATGTTCCAGATTTCCGATACTCTGCCAAGGCGTTTTCGCAGCGGCGAAGATGATTATTTTAGAAGCAAATATAGTCGATTTTCAGTGTATATAGATCGGATGACGATGGAGGTCGTAGGGCATTCGACGGACGGTGAAATAATTTATAGAAAAAATCGCTTCCGCCACAAAAACTAGAATTCCCGCAATTCCAGTGACTTTGGGGTGATGGCAGGCGCGTGTTAGGCGCCTGCCATCACCCCAAAGTCACCGGAATTCGGACGTCGACCGAGGCCTGGAGCTACGCCTATGACCGCATCGACCAGTTGCTGCAGGCGACCAACGCCGGCAGCGGCGCCTTCAACGAAACGTTCACCTATGACGTCGCCGGCAACCTGATCACCAAGACCGGCGTCGGCACCTACAGCTATGGCGGGGCCGGCGGCGCCGGCCCGCATGCGGTGTCCCAGATCGTGCTGGGCAGCCTGACCTTCGCCTTCAGCTACGACGCCAACGGCAACCTGGTGAGCGGCTACAACCGGAGCTATGCCTGGGACGCGGAAAACCGGCTGACCTCGATCACCTCGGGCGGCGTCACCTCCACCTTCGTCTACGGCCCGGAAGGGACGCGGCTGAAGAAGATCACCAAGGCCAGCCCGCGCGGCTGCACGACCGCGCCGAGCCCGCTGCCGACGGAGACGACGCTCTATGTGTTCGGCGACGAGCGCGTCACCTACTCGGCGTCGGCGGACCCCTGCGTGCCGACGACGCCGACCTGGATCACCTATCCGACCTCGAACACCAAGAAGGAGGCGGTGCCCGGCCAGGCGGTGCAGACCTACGTGCTGCTGAAGGATCATCTCGGCACGGTCCGGGCGGTGGTGGACCGCGCCACCGGCGCGCCGGTGCTCGAGAGCCGCTATGCGCCCTACGGCCAGCAGACGCCGACGACGACCTCGACCGCCACGCGCGAGGCCCGGGCCTATCTCGGCGAGCGCTAGGACGAGACCGGGCTGCTCTACCTCAACGCCCGCTACTACGACCCGAGGGTCGCCCGCTTCGTCTCGCCCGACTGGTGGGACCCGACCGAGGGCGGCGTCGGCACCAACCGCTACGCCTATGCCGCCAACAACCCGGTCAATGTCGGCGACCCCAGCGGTCACAAGATGGGCGACCAAGGCAATGTCGACACCCATGCCAGCGATGGTGGTGGCATCGGCGACTGGAGCGGTGGCGGTGGTGGTGGTGACAGAGGTCCGGGCGGCAGCGGGGGCGGCGGCTGGGGCGGCGGCGGCGGTGGCTGGGGGGGCCTCGGGGACTTGCTTTCGGACTTGTTCTCTGGGGAGGGCGGGCCGTATAACGACACGGCTGCGGGAGTTGCTGCGGATCCAAGAAATACACGAAATGGCGGCTTCTTTGGTGCACTGCTGGGCGGTGGCAGCGATAGTACCTACGACGATGAAACTAGGGCGTCGACTCATAAACTTTGGCACCATATTTTTGCTGCGATGAGCTTTACGGCTGCGAGAAAGTTCTCGGGCCGCTTGTCATATCGGGTTGCGATGCCTCGGAACTGCTTGATCCTGTTAAAGAAGCGCTCCACGAGGTTGCGCTGCCGATAGACCCAGGGCGAGAAGACAAAGGAGGCCTTGCGGTTTGACTTCGGCGGGATGTTGGCCCAGGCCTTGCGCTCGGCGGCCTTGGCCCGAATGGCATTGTTATCATACCCCTTGTCGGCCAAGAGGATGGTTCCCTCGCCGAGTTGATCCGTCAACGCGTCGGCCTCGGTGCAGTCGGCGATCTGCCCGCCGGTCAGACGGAGGGTGACGGGACGGCCTTCGGCGTCCACGAGCGCGTGGATTTTGCTCGTAAGTCCGCCGCGGGAACGTCCCATGCCGCCATCCTCGCCATCCCCCTTTTTCCCGTGGCCGCATGCTGGTGAACGCGGACACAGCTGGAGTCGATCATGACGATGTCACCATCGTAAGCTTCCGAAACCGCTTCCAGAAGCCGGTCCCAGACCCCGGCTTTCCGCCAGCGGACGAAGCGGTTGTAGCAGGTGGTTGGTGGACCGTAGCGCTCCGGGATTTCTGACCAGGGCGAACCAGTCCGAAACCGCCAGAGAATGCCATTCAGCACACGCCGGTCATCCACACGGGGAACACCGCGCGGTTTGTTCGGCAGGAGCGGCGAAAGAATTGACCATTCATGGTCCGTGAGTTCGTGGCGACGGCGCGTCATCAAAGACTTCCCTGTTCGGAAACCTTGAGACGCTATGTCCATTTGGGCGGCCCGTTCCGCGGCATGCAACAACGAGGGTTGACCGGCTTTTCGGTCAGAGCCTCATGCATGGGGAACGGGCCATGGACCAAAATACAACGACTTTCGTGGCGATGGATACGCACAAGCGGACGATTTCGGTGGCGATCGCCGAAGGTGGGCGGCGAGGCGAAACACGGTTCCTGGGCGAGATCACGAGCCGTCCGGAGGCGGTCGCCAAGCTGGTGGAGCGGCTCTCGAAGAAGCACGCTCAATTGGCGTTCTGCTATGAGGCCGGGCCTTGCGGCTACGGGCTCTATCGGCAGATCGTCGCGCTCGGCCACGAATGCGTGGTGGTGGCGCCGTCGCTGGTGCCCACTCGGCCCGGCGACCGGGTGAAGACGGATCGCCGCGATGCGGTGACCCAGGCCTCGCTGTTCCGGTCGGGCGAATTGACACCGGTCTGGGTTCCCGACGAGGCGCACGAAGCCATGCGTGACCTATGCCGCGCCAGGCAGGCGGCGGTGGAGACCTTGCGGCGAGCACGCCAACAGGTGACCGGCTTTCTTCTGCGGCACGATCGGGTCTATTCAGACGGCAAACATTGGAGCGGCAAATATCGCAAATGGCTTGCTGGCCAGCGGTTTGATCATCCCGCGCGGCAGATCGCATTCGAGGAGCTTGTACAGGCAATGGAGGAGGCGCTGGCGCGACGCGACCGGCTGGCCAAGCAGATGCAGGAGCTTCTGCCCTCCTGGTCGCTTGCGAAGGTCGTCGCGGCCATTCAAGCCTTGCGCGGCATCGCCGCGATTTCGGCGATGACTTTGGTCGCCGAAATCGGCGACTTCCGCCGCTTCTCCAACCCGAGGCAACTCATGGCTTATCTCGGGCTGTGCCCAAGCGAGCGGTCGTCCGGCGCCAAGACGGCGCGTGGCGGCATAACGAAGGCGGGCAACACGCGCGGGCGGCGCATGCTCGTCGAAGGCGCCTGGACATATCGCTCACCGGCGCGCGTCGGACTCGCGATTTTGGAGCGCAACGAATTCCTGCCGCAGTCTGTCAAGGAAATCGCCTGGAAGGCGCAGGTGCGGCTGTGCGCGAGATATCGTCGACTTGCGAAGGCTGGAAAGCCGATCAATGTCGTCTGCGTCGCCATCGCGCGCGAACTCGCCGCATTTGTTTGGGCCATTGCGACAAATCCCGCCATCACCGCCGCCTGAAAGAAGACAGGCTGCCGAAAAGAGGGAGAACTGTCGAAATCCGTCGTTGAACATCTGCTCATCGCCGGAGGCGGAGGCACGGTAGGGCAATCCTCGCTGTGATTCTGTGGCCGATCGAAAGGTCGACGCCCGGCTTGAGACAGAGGCAGGCCCGAGACGAAAACGCGGTCTTGCGGTAGCCAACCCGCGCATCAGAGTCTGATCAACCGTCGTCTCGAAGCCTTCGCCTCCGGCTATGCGCAGGACAAACTGAATAGGCCGCTGCCGCGGAACAGATCTGCTTGCCAAAGCCTCTTGAAAATGGACATGAGAATCACGCCTCGCCATAAACACCAAACCATTTTATGAGTTTACGCCCTAGAAGCCGGCCTAAGACGATCTTTGAGAAGGCGGGGTACTATGGTGAAACAGAAACAGCCGCTGGCTTCGCGAGAGGGGCGTCACGTGTCACAGCTGCCGGGCTAGATCGGCGCTGCGATTGTGGTACTCGTAGTCCGAGTAAGTACGAGCGTGCAGGGTACTATGGCGAGACAGAAACTGCGATTGGTGCTATTATGGGGAAGCAGCCGTTGCAGCCCTCCAGGCAGCCCAATCGGGGCTGCCGGCTGGAGGATGGCAGAGTGTTCAGTCGTTGCCTGCTGGCGTACCCGTTGGTGGGACTGGCGATGTAAGATTTGCGGTTTTTAATGATGACCAGTCGGCTCTAATCGGATTAGCAAAGACCGCTCAGAAGACCGGATTGACTGCAGTGCAAGCTCAGATAGTGAAAACATGGGCAGTTGAATTGGGGATTTCTTACAGAGGGCCAGAAATTCATCCAAAACGAAATTTCAATATAATTCACATACATGTCGGCCCCGTTGATCATATATCGGTGAAATAATCATGCAATTATTAAGAATTAAGAGGGAAATTTCCCCAAAAAGCTACTGGAGAATTGTAGATATATGTAAGAGAAATTCGGATATATTTGGTTTTGTTGTGCACTTGGATATGAGTATGCTGCCAAAAGGTTTACTTTTTGTCGAGAGTATTTCTCAATTTTTGATTGATGAAAGATTGTCTTGTGAATGGCCCGGGACTATTACTTTTGAGGATAATGTTATGATGAGACGATATCAGCTTTGTGACGCGGTTGTTTCTAGAATTCGACAGGTGTCTTCTGGCATTTCGGATTGGATTCAGCCCAATTTGCCGGAAGACATATTTTTTATGCGTGGCAATGATGTTGTCATGGAAACTGTATCTCACGATGCCGTTGGCGCTATATATCCAATCATTTCTGCTAATGATAGATTGGCTTTGATTAGAGATGGTATTGCAGAGTATTCTGATTGCTATTAACTTGGAATTTTGGTGGCAGTGCATTTAATAAATTAGATGCACTGTTGTCTAATGGTTCGGTGGCTTGCCAAGGGATTTTTTGAGTAAATCCAGGATATTTGTCGTTTGTTGAAGCAACAGGATTTGTTCGTGTTCGCAGGTTTACCTGCGAACGACGGGCAAATCCTGTTGGATGCTGTTAGCCGCGCCGGTGGATCGGTGTCACCGAAGGCCGCAGCGCAGCGAAGGACCGCGCAGCGGTTGACGCCGATCCACCGGTGTGGCGGCAGGAGGGAATGGTGTTGTCGGCTCTGTCGCTTGTGGCAGGCTCGGCCCGAGGCTGCAGGGTTGTCTACGCGGTCAGCACCAGGCTGCCAGCAATGTGGGAGGCGATACCCGATCTTCCAAAGTCACCAGCGCGGTCCCCGCCGAGCGAAGCTGCAAAGTGCATAACGGAATGATCGGGCCTTCGCCCTCGGGCGAGGTCTGGGCCGGCGGCCTGCTCCGGATGGGGCGGTCGCCGGCGAAGCGGGATATCCTCCGTGTCGGATGGTTGGAGGGCGTCGTCTTGAGCGAAACATCCAACCCAGCATAAACTCGCATCGCTCCCTCAGCTTCCTCGGGGGGCATCGCCGAAAGCGCCTCAAACGCTCCGGCTCGGCAGGCGCCTGACACGCGCCTGTCATCACCCCAAAAGTCACCGCGATTGCGGATTGCGGGGCTCTGCGAGACTCTCTGCCATCGTACCGGAACCGAGCCATGGACGTCGACAACCTCTATCACAGCCCGGATCTGGTCCAATTCTATGACATCGACAATGGGCTCGTTCCCGGCGTTCAGAGCCGCAGGGCGGAGCCGCTGAGCAGGCCGACCAGCTCGGCCTGCCGGGTGACGCCGGTCTTCTGGAAGATGCGCTTCAGGGTGGAGCGCACGGTCTGCTCGGCGATGCCGAGCCTTGCCGCCGCCTCGCGCGGGGGATGGCCGGCGGCGATCAGCGCCGCGAGCCGGGCCTCCGACGGCGTCAGGTCGAACAGGCCCTGCACCACGCTGGCCGTCGGCACGGCGGCGGGCACGACGGGCGTCGCCACCAGCATGAAGCGGGCCTTGGCGAAGATGTCGCGCGCCGCGCCGCGGATCGGCACGAGATGGACGATCGCGGCCGGCTGCTCCTCGCGCGCCGGGATCGGGATCGAGCGCACGCCGCCGATCGAAGCGGCGTCCGGCGCCGCGAGCGCCTGGACGAGCAGCCGGTCGGCCGCCGGATCGGCGAGCGCCAGCCGGGACGGCAGGTCGCAGACCGTGCCGGGCATCATCGCGGCCAGGGGGATGTTGGCCGCTATCGCCCGCCCGCTCCGGTCGAGCACGGCCGCCGGCAGGCCGATGAGCTCCAGCGCCCTGGCTGCCGCCTGGACGCGCTCCATCTCCAGCCTTGCCGACAGCAGCGCGGCCCGCGCCAGATGCGGGCGCAGGCGGTCGAGGAACGACAGCGCGGCGGGGGCGAAGGAGCCCTCGGCGAAGGAGCGTTCGCAATGGACGATGATGTCGTCGCCGCTCGGGGCGTGGATGGCGGTCGCCGTGCCGGAGCCGTAGCCGCCGGGAATGAGGAAGTCCCGGTAGAGCGGCTCCGAGCCGATCTCCGCCTCGGACAGGAGGTCGCGATCGGTGACGAAGCCGGCCCGCCGGGCGCCGAGCAGGCGGCGGGTGCGGATGTTGTCCGGAAAGCGCTCGAAATGGCCGAGCATCATCGCCTCGCATTCCGGCGACGTCGTCGCCCATCCCAGCGGGCAGCCCCCGCGGGTGGCGAGCAGCAGCGCGTGCGGCGCGCCGGCCGCGGCGGCGACATCGCCGAGGACGCCGCGCCACAGCTCCGGCACCAGGGCGGCTTCGTAGATGCGGTCGACGATCGCGCCGTCAGGCATGGCCGGCGCCCCTGGCGCTGGCCGCCGCGGCGGTGGGGGGAGGTGGGAATCCCGGTGACAGTGCATTTAATAAATTATATGCACTGTTGTCTAATGGCTCGGTAGTTTGTCAAGGGATTTTTTGAGTAAATTCGGGAGATTTTCGTTTGTTGAAGCAACAGAATTTGTTCGTGTTCGCAGGTCTGCCGGTGAACGACGGGCAAATTCTGTTGGAATGCTGTTTGCCGCGCTCGTGAATCGGTGTCACCGAAGGCCGCAGCGCAGCGAAGGATCGCGCAGTCGGTTATAGTGCAGTGCATCTATCTTCCAAATTCACGTCCTGTTTCGGCTGGGGCCAGCCCCGCCCGAGTTGCGACTCAGATGGATAGGGTGGACTGCCCCCCTCTTGTGAGACTCAGGAATTAGGGTGACAGGGCCTATCGGAGGCAGAATGTCCGACAAGCCCAGGCAGATCACCCTCGACCTCGACGCCACCGACGATCCGCTGCACGGCCATCAGGAAGGGCGGTTCTTCCGCAGCTATTACGACTGCTACTGCTACCTGCCGCTCTACATCTTCTGCGGCCGCCATCTGCCGGCCGCCAAGCTGCGGCGTTCCAACATCGACGCCGCGGCCGGATCGGTCGAGGAGATTGCGCGCATCGTGGCCCAGATCCGCGCGCAATGGCCGCGGGTGAGGATTCTGCTGCGCGCCGATTCCGGCTTCGCGCGGGACGCCCTGATGACCTGGTGCGAGGCCAACCGGGTCGATTACCTGTTCGGCCTGGCCAGGAACGAGCGGCTGGCCGGCGAGATCGCGGCCGAATTGGCGCAGGCCGCCGAAGACAGCCGCAGGACCGGCCAGCCGGCACGGCGCTTCAAGGACTTCCTGTGGACGACGCTCGACAGCTGGCGCCGTCGGCGCCGGGTCGTCGGCAAGGCCGAACCTACGCGTGGCGAGGCCAATCCGCGCTTCGTCGTGACCTCGCTCAAGCGCGCCGAGGCCGGCGCTCGTCATCTCTACGAGACCCTCTATTGCGCCAGGGGCGAGATGGAAAACCGGATCAAGGAATGTCAGGGCGATCTGTTCGCCGACCGCACCTCGTCGGGCACCATGCGCGCCAATCAGCTGCGCCTGTGGTTCGCCGCGATGGCCTATGTGCTCATCTGCGCGCTGCGCCGCATCGGCCTCAAGCACACCCAGTTCGCCCAGGCCAGTTGCGGCACGATCCGGCTGAAGCTGCTCAAGATCGGCGCGCTGGTGCCCGTCTCGGTGCGTCGGATCAAGGTCGCCATGACCTCGGCCTGCCCCTACCGGCTCGAATATGCGCTCGCCCACGCCCGATTACGCCAGACCGCCGCCTGAGCGCGGCCCAGCCCACCCCGACCAGCCACCAGAAGATCCGACATCGCTGCCCTGACCGCACGGCCAACCCGGTCAATGTCGGCGATCCTAGCCCGTCTTCGCGGATTCGCGCGCGGAAACGTCGATTTCGAGGTTTTTTGAGCGCGTAAGTATTTGATCTGATTGAGGCGAGGTTCGCATGTTCTACCGGAATCGGCTGTAGTGAAGACCTAGGCTATTTCCAAGATACGGTTTGGCGTGCATAGATTCATGTCGCCATGTTTCTGCGACGAACCGAGCGAAGGAAGGACGGCAAGACGCACACCTACTGGAACATCGTCGAGAACAAGCGTCTCGACGATGGCCGGGTGGTGCAGCGGCAGGTTTTGTATTTGGGTGAAATCAACTCTTCTCAGGCCGCCGCCTGGCGCAAAGCCATCGAGGTGCTCGATACCGACACCGGCGATCGACAGACGCTGGCTCTGTTTCCGGAGGATCGCTGCCAAGCCGTCGCGGCCGATGCCTCAGTGGTGCAGCTTCGCTTGTCGGAGCTCCGGCTGTGCCGGCCGCGCCAATGGGGTGCCTGTTGGCTGGCCGGGCTCCTATGGCGCGACCTGCACCTCGATCGGTTCTGGGCCGACCGCCTGCCGCCGAGCCGCAAGGGGACACGCTGGGACCAGGTGCTTCAGGTTCTGGTGACCTATCGCCTGATCGCACCGGGCAGCGAATGGCGCCTGCATCGCGAATGGTTCGAGCGTAGCGCTATGGCCGATCTCTTGGGGGCGGACTTCGGGTTGGCCGAGGCGCACAAACTGTATGCCTGCCACGACCTGCTCCTGGCGCACAGGCAGACCCTGTTCGCTCATCTGGCGGAGCGCTGGCGCGATCTGTTCAACGCCCGCTTCGACGTGCTGCTCTACGATCTGACCAGCACCTATTTTGAGGTCAACGCCTCGGATCTGCCCGAGGGCGACAAGCGCCGTCACGGCTATAGCCGCGACAAGCGGCCGGACTGTCCGCAAGTGGTGATCGCCCTGGTCGTCACCCCGGAGGGCTTGCCTTTGGCCTACGAGGTGCTGGCCGGCAACACCGCCGACAGCAAGACGCTGGGGATGTTCCTCGGCAAGATCGAGCAGCAATACGGCAAGGCGCGGCGCGTCTGGGTGATGGATCGCGGCATTCCCACCGAGGCGGCCCTGGCACAGATGCGGGCCAGTGACCCGCCGGTCCAGTATCTGGTGGGAACGCCCAAGGGACGGCTGAACCGCCTGGAAAAGCACCTGCTGGACAAGCCCTGGCAGGAGGCGCGGCAGGGCGTTCAGGTGAAGCTGCTGGCCGAGGATGGCGAACTCTATGTCTTCGCCCAGAGCCTCGACCGCGTCTCCAAGGAACGGGCCATGCGGCGGCGGCAGTTGAAATGGCTGTGGAAGCGGCTCCGGCAGATCGCCGCCATGGCGGTCTCCCGCGAGGAGCTCCTGATGAAGCTGGGCGCCGCGCGCTCCAAGGCGCCGACCGCCTGGCGCCTGGTCGATGTCGACATCGACAAGAACGGCGGGCTGACCTTCCGCCTCGACCGCAAGAGGCTGCGAACCATCAGACGGCGTGAAGGGCGCTATCTGCTGCGAACCAATCTCACCGACAACGATCCCGCGCTGCTATGGCAATATTACATTCAGCTCGTCGCCGTCGAAGAGGTCTTCAAGACCCTGAAAGGCGACCTGGCGATCCGCCCGGTCTTCCACAAGGATGAGAGGCGGATAGAAGCCCACATCTTCATCGCCTTCCTGGCCTATTGCCTGCAGATCACCCTGACCCGCCGCCTCCACGCCCTGGCCCCGGGACTGACCGCTCGAAGTGCTCTGGAAAAGTTCGTTGCCATCCAGATGATCGACGTCCACTTGCCCACCACCGATGGTCGCGAGATCCAGCTGACCCGCTACACCCAGCCCGAGCCCGAGCTCAGCCTCCTCATCAGCCGCCTCAAGCTCCAATTGCCGCCACAGCCCCCGCCCAGAATCACCTCCTCCGTCCTCGCCCAAGCCGGTCGACGTAGTGAAGACCTTTTAGCCTAACCCATTGATCGCCAACCGCGGGGATGCCTCAATCTGCCCCCAATCCGCGAAGACGGGCTAGTGGGCACAAGATGGGCGACCAGGGCAATGTCGACACAAATGCCAGTGTCGGTGGTGGTATCGGCGACTGGAGCGGTGGCGATCATGGTGGCTGGGGTCATGATAGCTCGGGCGGTAACAATGACAGCTACGGTGGTGGCGACGGCTTTGGTGGATGGTTATCCAACCTATTCTCCGGCTTGTTCTCTGGGCCAGGGGGCCCGTATAATGACACCGCTGCAGGAATTGCAGCAAATCCTGCAAACAGTCGGAATGGTGGCTTCTTTGGAGCACTTCTCAGTGGTGGCCCCCAATCCGTCGCACCTCGGAACTATGGGTTGTGGGACTACGAAACGGATAGTGTTCAAGGATTCCAGAGGGCTAATTACGACTATATGAGTTATCTGAGAGCGCAGGCGGTTGAGGTGCGCTTGGAAAGGTATAGTATCCCCCCTGAAATGAGAACGCCCTTGGACAATCTGGCATTTCGCGTTGTCCAAGATGCCCTCAAGAGCATGTTTAGGGCACCGAAGAGGCGAGAATGGGGAGGTATGTTCTACGTAACGAAAATGGGAATTCTGTCATATACGAACCCGACACAGGCCGCTGAGCGCCTTGGTGACAGTCTATATAACATGCAGGACGCTTATCGTTCCGCATCGAAAGAAGGCCGCCCAATAGGTGATTATCATACTCATCCTACCAGTCAGTGGCCAAGTTCCGACGATGTAGACGGAACGAAAGTATGGGCAAAATCTTACCCTGGATACACATCGTACATTGGAACTACAACATCAGGAATATTGAAATACAACCCCACCGATCCAACAAGACTTGGTGTAATGCAATGACCGAGGGCTTAGCTAGGGTTATTTTCGTTGCCATCTATATACTGTACTTCTGTCCACCTGTGAAAGCAGCCACAGACAATGAGTCACTGCAAATAAATCAACTCCAGCTGCATTTACTGAGGACGGCAGAAAAATATGCGAGAGATATCAATTTGAATCCAGATTACTATGAAGTATTAATAAGCACAGACAATCTTACTAAATATTATCGAGTATTTTTTATGTTCCAGATTTCCGATACTCTGCCAAGGCGTTTTCGCAGCGGCGAAGATGATTATTTTAGAAGCAAATATAGTCGATTTTCAGTGTATATAGATCGGATGACGATGGAGGTCGTAGGGCATTCGACGGACGGTGAAATAATTTATAGAAAAAATCGCTTCCGCCACAAAAACTAGAATTCCCGCAATTCCAGTGACTTTGGGGTGATGGCAGGCGCGTGTTAGGCGCCTGCCATCACCCCAAAGTCACCGGAATTCGGACGTCGACCGAGGCCTGGAGCTACGCCTATGACCGCATCGACCAGTTGCTGCAGGCGACCAACGCCGGCAGCGGCGCCTTCAACGAAACGTTCACCTATGACGTCGCCGGCAACCTGATCACCAAGACCGGCGTCGGCACCTACAGCTATGGCGGGGCCGGCGGCGCCGGCCCGCATGCGGTGTCCCAGATCGTGCTGGGCAGCCTGACCTTCGCCTTCAGCTACGACGCCAACGGCAACCTGGTGAGCGGCTACAACCGGAGCTATGCCTGGGACGCGGAAAACCGGCTGACCTCGATCACCTCGGGCGGCGTCACCTCCACCTTCGTCTACGGCCCGGACGGGACGCGGCTGAAGAAGATCACCAAGGCCAGCCCGCGCGGCTGCACGACCGCGCCGAGCCCGCTGCCGACGGAGACGACGCTCTATGTGTTCGGCGACGAGCGCGTCACCTACTCGGCGTCGGCGGACCCCTGCGTGCCGACGACGCCGACCTGGATCACCTATCCGACCTCGAACACCAAGAAGGAGGCGGTGCCCGGCCAGGCGGTGCAGACCTATGTGCTGCTGAAGGATCATCTCGGCACGGTCCGGGCGATGGTGGACCGCGCCACCGGCGCGCCGGTGCTCGAGAGCCGCTATGCGCCCTACGGCCAGCAGACGCCGACGACGACCTCGACCGCCACGCGCGAGGCCCGGGCCTATCTCGCCGAGCGTCAGGACGAGACCGGGCTGCTCTACCTCAACGCCCGCTACTACGACCCGAGGGTCGCCCGCTTCGTCTCGCCGGACTGGTGGGACCCGACCGAGGGCGGCGTCGGCACCAACCGCTACGCCTATGCCGCCAACAACCCGGTCAATGTCAGCGACCCCAGCGGGCACAAGATGGGCGACCAGGGCAATGTCGACACGCATGCCGAGGCTGCTTGGGATGAATTTAAGAATGGCCGAGGTAAGATGCTGGGGATTGTTGGTGCCGGTGGTGACCCTCTGGACCCGCCTTCTGAAAAGCCTGTAACTTATTTCGAAGCAATGAAAGGATTCTTGGCTCTGAGAGAGGCGGCGATATCGGTGATATCGCGAATAAATCCAATTAGCGTTGCCGAGAATAGAGAGTATGCTGGTCTGATATTCTACGATGCGGAAACAGCTTCTTTTATTGCTTCGCCTCCCTTGCGACAGGGGGAAAAAAGTGGAAATGTTTTAAATGCGTTGAGGTTTCGTGGACCTGGACAATGGGTCGTGGCGAGCTATCATACGCACGGTTCATACGCCGTCGCGGCGATAGGTCCGGATGGCTTGCCGGTTACAAGTGGCAAGGGGGCTATATCTCTGACTGTTACGATTCAGAATTCATTTAGAGACAATTTTAATACGGAAAATTTTTCAGACTCAGATATAATAGGAGAACAGAATAGGAGACAGAACTTGGGAGGCTACTATTGGGGAGGTTTCTTGGTGACGCCTTCCGGAGCCATAAAGTTCTACAGTCCAGACGACCATAGTGTCGCAACACTGGTTCCATGATCGCGGATATTTTGTAAGCATTGGAAAGCTAATTATGCTCAAATTTGATGGAGGTTTGGATGTCCAGAATGCTATTGGCGATTAAAGTGCTTATTCTAATTCTTGTCTTTTCTGGGGCATGAAGGGAATTCATGCGGCCGAATTGCCGGATCCTGGGGAGAAACCGCCTTCTACGTATGGCGTCCCGGTGAATACGAAAGTCGAGGGGCTAATCGTTATTAATCATGATATTTTAAGATGTATTGGTGCGATTGAGAGTTTCATCAATACAAAGGGATATAAATTTTCTAATT
The DNA here is from genome assembly GCF_057554225.1 of Labrys sp. Lb11. Lineage (NCBI taxonomy): Bacteria > Pseudomonadati > Pseudomonadota > Alphaproteobacteria > Hyphomicrobiales > Xanthobacteraceae > Labrys > Labrys sp. Lb11. The sequence goes on along the minus strand of NZ_BAAJOT010000002.1, from coordinate 63,095 downwards.
ATGATTTGGAAATAGTAGATCGGTCTCTTGATGAATTTTTAGTTATTCTGATAGATTCTGATAATAAAGGAGATGTTATGGGGCATAGAATGGGTTTTTATGAGATGACAATCCAGAAGAAAGATTGTTATGTTGGAAATAATCACTTTGTCCGCTAACTTGGTTTTCTCCAGTCCGAGGTTCTCGGCTGTGTAACAGCTGCGGCTTTTCGGTTCCGGTGACGGCAATGTCTGGGCCCTAACCGAGAACGGCGACGCCGACCGCACCGGCGACGAGCGCCTGACGAAGACCGAGTACGCCGTTAACCCGTCTTCGCGGATTCGGGATGGTCCGCCTCGTCGTTCCCGGTCTTGCGCACCGGAATTGCTAGCGCCACTTCGACGGAGGCCTGGACCTACGCCTATGACCGCATCGACCAACTGCTGCAGGCGACCAACGCCGGCAACGGCGCCTTCAACGAGGCGTTCACCTAGTCTTACTGCGTCACAAGCGTTGCGGGACAGTCGGTGGCTTGCGCGGAGCGTTGCAGCAGGGACAGCGCTGCAGGCTGCCGGCGAGAGCGACGGTGAGGCGTCGGCGCATGGAGGCGATCGAGTTGGGCATGTGCCGTTCGGGCCGGGTCGGCGGCGCCTCGGGGTCGATAATCGTCGGGAAGGGCAGGTTGCGGGAGGTTCGCGGCGGTGCCCGGTCCGGAGGGGGGAATCGTCTCCCTTTCGGAGACCAGGAAGCCGTAGGCGGCGATGCACAGGGTGGCGTGATGGTGGAAGCCTCGCCAGCCTCGCCCTTCGTAGTGGCCGAGCCCGACCTCCTGCTTGAGGTCCTGGTGGTCGCGTTCGATGCGCCAGCGCAGCTTGGTGACATCGACCAGGTCGGCGAAGGGGATGGCCTCGGGCAGGGTGGAGAACCAATACTTGACCGGCTCCGCCTCGCTTTCGGGCCATTCGATCAGCAGCCATTCTTCCGGGCGCGGCTGGGTGAGCTGCTCGTCGCGGTGGGCCGGGCGCACGCGCACCCTGGCGTAGCGCGAGCTCAGCCAGTCGGCCGCGCCCTCGCGCCAACGGATGGTTTCCCAGGCCGAAGCCGGCAGGCTGAGCGCCAGGGTCTTGACCGTGACCGGCCGATGCTCGGCATCCCGGCGCAGGCGCGTGCCCGGCCGGCCCCGGCCGCTCCGCTCCCGCGGCGGCAACGGCCCGGTGCCGGGCGGCCACACCGTCATGGTCGACGTCAGGCCCGCTGCGTAGCGAAGACCGAGGGCGGTGATCTCGGTGCGCAGGCGCGTGTCGACGCCATAGCCGGCATCCATCAGCACCGTCCCTCGTGGAAGACCTGCCGCACACGCCGCCCGCAGCTGGGCCAGCGCGATCTCCGGCTTGGTCGCAAACGCCACCTCCGGCGGCACGCCCGCCTTGGCCCGCCGCAGCGGATCTGCCGCCCAATCTTCCGGCAGGTACAGCCGGTAGGCCACCGGCAGGCTGGCGGCATGGTTGGCGATCGACAGGCTCACCGCCACCTGGCAGTTGTCCTGCTTGCCGAGCTGGCCGCAATCTTGCCGCGTCACCCCGACCGAATGACGCCCCTTCTTCGGAAAGCCCGTGTCATCGATGATCCAGGCTTCGATCGGCCCACTGCGCTCGATGGCCGGCAGAACCTGCTCGCGCACCTTGGCCAGCACCGGCTCATCCGGCCACGGCGCATTGCCGACAAAATGCAGCAGCGCCTGATGCTGCGCCGCCACCCGGGACGGCGCCGTCACCGCCGCCATCGGCTCCACGCTCTTGCGCTCACCCGGCAGCAGCAGCCCGAGACAATAAGCGCGCAGCGGCTCCGCCCGGTCCGCATGCCCGATCACCCCGACAAGACCCTCGACATAGCTCGAAAAGCGCGCTTCACTCTCCCGGCTCGCCAAACCGTCCATCCCACCCTCCGATGATGCCGGCCAAATCAGTCCAACACCATACGCCGGCGGCTCGCCCCAAAATACCGATCCAATCCGCGTCTTTCTGACTCAGTAAGATTAGGGCGTCGACTCATAAACTTTGGCACCATATTTTTGCTGCGATGAGCTTTACGGCTGCGAGAAAGTTCTCGGGCCGCTTGTCATATCGGGTTGCGATGCCTCGGAACTGCTTGATCCTGTTAAAGAAGCGCTCCACGAGGTTGCGCTGCCGATAGACCCAGGGCGAGAAGACAAAGGAGGCCTTGCGGTTTGACTTCGGCGGGATGTTGGCCCAGGCCTTGCGCTCGGCGGCCTTGGCCCGAATGGCATTGTTATCATACCCCTTGTCGGCCAAGAGGATGGTTCCCTCGCCGAGTTGGTCCGTCAACGCGTCGGCCTCGGTGCAGTCGGCGATCTGCCCGCCGGTCAGACGGAGGGTGACGGGACGGCCTTCGGCGTCCACGAGCGCGTGGATTTTGCTCGTAAGTCCGCCGCGGGAACGTCCCATGCCGCCATCCTCGCCATCCCCCTTTTTCCCGTGGCCGCATGCTGGTGAACGCGGACACAGCTGGAGTCGATCATGACGATGTCACCATCGTAAGCTTCCGAAACCGCTTCCAGAAGCCGGTCCCAGACCCCGGCTTTCCGCCAGCGGACGAAGCGGTTGTAGCAGGTGGTTGGTGGACCGTAGCGCTCCGGGATTTCTGACCAGGGCGAACCAGTCCGAAACCGCCAGAGAATGCCATTCAGCACACGCCGGTCATCCACACGGGGAACACCGCGCGGTTTGTTCGGCAGTCGCGGCGAAAGAATTGACCATTCATGGTCCGTGAGTTCGTGGCGACGGTGCGTCATCGAAGACTTCCCTGTTCGGAAACCTTGAATCACGCCTCGCCATAAACACCAAACCATTTTATGAGTTTACGCCCTAGTGAATTGACCATGACGGAAGAGACCGGTAGGGGGTCCTGTGCAGAGTTGGCCGTGCGTTCGTGCCGGACGTGCACAGGAATCTTGATCGAAGTCACAGTGAGAGCCGTCTATACCTGGAATGCGATCATTGCTGACCACAACACATCGGTGGAGTATGTCTGGTGCGCCCGGATCGTGCCAATTTGGAGATGAGTCCTAAGATGGGTATTGTGTGGAGGCTCTTGGCAACGCTCATCGTTCTTGGATGGAGCTCGTGCGGGAATGCGGCAAAATCGCTACCCAGATTTTATCTTCCGTATAATTATAAGAGATGCATCCCTAGCATAGATTCGTTTCTTGAGGAGCAGAAATATAATTTTCGAGACTTTAATATTGAATTCATCGATTGGTCTGAAGAAGTATTTTGGACGCTGCTAGTAAACCTAAAAGGAACGCCTAATATTTTAGGTCATATTTCCTCCTTCTTTGAAATGACAGCGCGGCGAAGCGATTGCGCGATATTGAAGTCCAACTTCAGCGGTTAACCTTGGATTCCGGCAGGATTCCGGTGACAGTCACCGTGACTCCGTCGCGCCGCGTCCGGCCTGGCCCAATGCGGCTCCCTTGATGATTAGCTTGATGGAGCAGATCATGCTTAGAATGCTAGTAGCGATTAGAGTGCTTCTTCTCCTTCTTGTCTTTGCTGAGAGTGCGAAGGGAATTCGTGCGGCCGAATTGCCGAAGCCTGGAGAGAAGCCCCCTTCTCCGTATTATGACGCCCCCGCAGCGGCAAAATCGCTACCCAGATTTTATCTTCCGTATAACTATAAGAGATGCATCCCTAGCATAGATTCATTTCTTGAGGGGCAGAAATATAATTTTCGAGACTTTGATATTGAATTCATCGATTGGTCTGAAGAGATATTTTGGGCATTGCTAGTAAATCCAAAAGGAACGCCTAATAGTTTAGGTCATATTTTTCCCTTCTTTGAAATGACAGTGCGGCGAAGCGATTGCGCGATATTGAGGTCCAACTTCAGCGGGTAGCTTTGGATTCCGGCAGGATTCCGGAATCCCGGTGGATGGACTGCGCCTACATCGCCCCCCGCTGACGCCCTTGCGGCCGACGCTCTCATAGCGGAAGCCGCGCCGCATTACGGTGACTTTGGGGTGATGGCAGGCGCGTGTTAGTCTTGCTGCGTCACAAGCGTTGTGGGACAGTCGGTGGCTTGCGCGGTGCGTTGCAGCAGGGACAGCGCTGCAGGCTGCCGGCGAGAGCGACGGTGAGGCGTCGGCGCATGGAGGCGATCGAGTTGGGCATGTGCCGTTCGGGCCGGATCGGCGGCGCCTCGGGGTCGATAATCGTCGGGAAGGGCAGGTTGCGGGAGGTTCGCGGCGGTGCCCGGTCCAGAGGGGGGAATCGTCTCCCTTTCGCAGACCAGGAAGCCGTAGGCGGCGATGCACAGGGTGGCGTGATGGTGGAAGCCTCGCCAGCCTCGCCCTTCGTAGTGGCCGAGCCCGACCTCCTGCTTGAGATCCTGGTGGTCGCGTTCGATGCGCCAGCGCAGCTTGGTGACATCGACCAGGTCGGCGAAGGGGATGGCCTCGGGCAGGGTGGAGAACCAATATTTGACCGGCTCCGCCTCGCTTTCGGGCCATTCGATCAGCAGCCATTCTTCCGGGCGCGGCTGGGTGAGCTGCTGGTCGCGGTGGGCCGGGCGCACGCGCACCCTGGCGTAGCGCGAGCTCAGCCAGTCGGCCGCGCCCTCGCGCCAACGGATGGTTTCCCAGGCCGAAGCCGGCAGGCTGAGCGCCAGGGTCTTGACCGTGACCGGCCGATGCTCGGCATCCCGGCGCAGGCGCGTGCCCGGCCGGCCCCGGCCGCTCCGCTCCCGCGGCGGCAACGGCCCGGTGCCGGGCGGCCACACCGTCATGGTCGACGTCAGGCCCGCTGCGTAGCGAAGACCGAGGGCGGTGATCTCGGTGCGCAGGCGCGTGTCGACGCCATAGCCGGCATCCATCAGCACCGTCCCTCGTGGAAGACCTGCCGCACACGCCGCCCGCAGCTGGGCCAGCGCGATCTCCGGCTTGGTCGCAAACGCCACCTCCGGCGGCACGCCCGCCTTGGCCCGCCGCAGCGGATCTGCCGCCCAATCTTCCGGCAGGTACAGCCGGTAGGCCACCGGCAGGCTGGCGGCATGGTTGGCGATCGACAGGCTCACCGCCACCTGGCAGTTGTCCTGCTTGCCGAGCTGGCCGCAATCTTGCCGCGTCACCCCGACCGAATGACGCCCCTTCTTCGGAAAGCCCGTGTCATCGATGATCCAGGCTTCGATCGGCCCACTGCGCTCGATCGCCGGCAGCACCTGCTCGCGCACCTTGGCCAGCACCGGCTCATCCGGCTACGGCGCATTGCCGACAAAATGCAGCAGCGCCTGATGCTGCGCCGCCACCCGGGACGGCGCCGTCACCGCCGCCATCGGCTCCACGCTCTTGCGCTCACCCGGCAGCAGCAGCCCGAGACAATAAGCGCGCAGCGGCTCCGCCCGGTCCGCATGCCCGATCACCCCGACAAGACCCTCGACATAGCTCGAAAAGCGCGCTTCACTCTCCCGGCTCGCCAAACCGTCCATCCCACCCTCCGATGATGCCGGCCAAATCAGTCCAACACCATACGCCGGCGGCTCGCCCCAAAATACCGATCCAATCCGCGTCTTTCTGACTCAGTAAGATTAGGCGTGCCGGCTACTATGGCGAGACAGAGACCGCAATGGGTGCTATCACGGCTGAGGCGGCCGTTGCGGCGTTCGAGGCTGCTAAAGCGGAGCGATCTAGTCTGCCTTCCGGGGGGTGGCAGAGTGTTCGCTCACTAAATATCTCGCCAGTCGGATACAATCCCGACTCCGATTATAAATTCATGGGAGGCCCTAATCTTATTGGCGAGCGAGTTGTGGCTTGGACGGTAAATTTGGAGACTATGGCAGTTTACGACTTCGGGTCCTTTAAAGTTGTTGTTAAAGTTGGGCAACGAATAGCGCCAAGAGCTTTGGCAATTGACAGTCCGCTTGTACATTCGGGGAATATTCTGAACGATAATTAGATCATCAGAGAGCGATGAGAGGCGGCAATGTTGAATTTTAGAATAAGCGCCGAAGCCAAGAAGCGTATGGCTGAGTTGACGGAAGAGATTTCTGTCAAATTCAGTATTGAAAATGTTGTTCCGGCTGTAGTTTTCGTCGATAGGAAATTTAATGAAGAAATTAATAAGTCATTTCCAGCCATAGGTTTCTATGATAAAATCGATGTTATGCCTTGTGATTTGTGTTACTGTGAAGAATTTGAATATGTTCTGGCAATTTCGGAATTGGATAGAGACAAATTTGAGGGAAAAATATTAATGTTTTCCGAAGAAGGATTCTCGTTAATTGATCAGTATGCGTCCGGGCAAGGCCGCCTTGCGGACTAAGACGTTGGCGGCTGCCTGTCCTTAGAGGCTGTTTTGAAAATCGCCTATTGGAATCCCTGTGGAATCCCGATGACAGCGCATTTAATAAATTAGATGCACCGTTGTCTAATGTCTCGATAGTTTGTCAATGGACTTTTTGAGTAAATTCGGGAGATTTTTCGTTTATTGAAGCAGCAGAATTTGTTCGTGTTCGCAGGTTTTCCGGTGAACGACGGGCAAATTCTGTTGGAATGCTGTTTGCCGCGCCGGTGAATCGCGTGTCACTGAAGGCTGCAGCGCAGCGAAGGACCGCGCAGTCGGTTATAGTGCAGTGCATCTATCTTCCGAATTCACGTCCTGTTTCGGCTTGGGGCCTGCCCCGCCGGAGTTGCGACCCAGGATGGATAGGGAGAAGGTGGTAGATAAACGCAACGTCACTGGAATTCTGATTCAATCACCGCCGCTTGCTCGATCCCATCGGCAACATCCCGCCCGCCGAGGACGAAACCCACTTATCCGGCAGCTTCAACTGTCCAAACATACCGAGCCGGCTCTCGATGTCTACGCATCCGCCCAGTGGCGCATGCAGTCGCGCGCCGCGCGCTCGCCGCTCGCCGCCGCCCCTGTGACGAGGGCCTGGGCGAGGTAGTCGCCGCAGAAATAGACCCGGCGCCGGGTCGCCGACTGCCGCTCGCGAAAGGCGGCCATGGCGCCGGCATAGCCGGGATAGAACATCGGCAGCTTGCGGGCGATCCACTGGCCGTGCAGGTCGGCGCAGTCCCGGTCGAGGTCCGGATAGAGCTCGCGTACGCGCCCGGCCACCAGCGCGTCCAGCCCTCCGGTCATGCCGCGCTCCAGGGCCTCGGCGACGGCCTCCGGCGACAATTGCGCATAGAGCTGCGGCGCCTGCCCGGCCGCCGCGTCGCCCGGGATCTGCTGCCAGGTGGCGAGGGGGCCGGCGGCCGCGCGCGTGAAGAAGCGCATCGCCGGTTCGACCTGCCGGTTCAGCCTGTAGTGGACGACGCCGAGCGCATTGTAGCGCACGCCGGCGAAGAAGCAGCGCTCCTCCTGCGGCAGGTCGGGAAAGAGGTCGGCAGCGAGCGAGCCTTCCGTGGCGCAGAGCACGAGATCGGCCTCGTGGACGACCGTCTCGCCGCCGTGCTCGGCCCGGACGCGGCAGGGGCCTTGGTCCGGCGTCTCGACGCGGCTCACGCGCGTGCCGCAATCGATGGCGAGGCCCTCGGCCAGGGCGCGCGGCAGCCGGTCCATTCCGCCCTGGAAGCCGTACACCGTGGCGCGCCCGACCAGATGCGGCATGGTCGAGGCGAAGAAGGCGGCCGATACCTCCTCGGCGTTCCAGCAGCGCGTGCCGCGGAAGATCGGCTCGACCATCCGCTCCAGCACGTTGGGACCGAGGTTGCGGCGGACATGGTCGGCCAGCGTCACGCCGTCCGCGGCGGGCGCTGAGGCCGCGTCGTCGGGATCGGTGCGGGCGGCGAGCGTCCTCAGCCCGAAGGCCGGGAAGCGCAGCCGCTCGGCTAGGGCGAGGCCCGGCGTGAGCAGGCTTGCCGGGCCGGGCATCAGGTCGACGGGCCAGCACCCGTCGGCGCCGACGCATTCGGCCGAGAGACGGCGGATGGGCACCAGCGCCGGCGTCAGGCCGATCTCGTCGAGCAGGGCATTGAACGGCTTGCTGAAGGCGTAGACGAGCCTGGCCCCCGCATTGAAGCGGATGCCGCGCACCTCCCGTTGGCCGACCCGTCCGCCGGGCACCGCGCCGGCTTCCAGCACGCGCACGGCATGGCCGGCCCGGGCGAGCCGCCGGGCGGCGACCAGGCCGGCAATGCCGGCCCCGATCACGACGATCCGCTTGCCGGTCATCACTGCCCCGACGCGCCGCGGCTCACGCCAGCCACTCGCGCAGGTCGATCGCCGCCTCGCCGGGGACGGTCTTGCGCGCGAACTCCGCCTCGCGGCCGAAGGGCATGGTGGCGTCGATGCACAGCCGCCCCCAGTGATCCTTGTGCGGGTCGCGGTAGAAGCCGGGGATGTCGTTGAGGATCATGGCGCGGGTGTCGGCGCGCCCGCGCGTCATGTAGGCCCACATGACGTCGTCGAGATCGTAGATGTCCACGTCCTCGTCCACCACGATCACGACCTTGTTGTAGTCGAGCTGGGAGCCGAGGGCGGCGAGGATCACGTGCTTGCCCTGACCCTCATAGGTCTTGCGGATCTTGATGATGGAGATCATCACGTTGGGCCGGCAGCACACGTCGATCACGCCCGGCACCTGCGCTGCGACATGGCGGTAGACGCGGGCCGCGGTCACGGCCTCCAGCGGCCGCAGATCCTCCGGCGAACCGCAGACCAGCCCGTGCAGCACGGCGCCGGGGCGATAGGCGACATGGCTGACCTCGAAGACATGGTTGTCGCCGACCTCGACATAATTGCCCATGAACTCGCCGAACGGACCCTCCGGGCGCTTGACATGGGGCAGGAAGCGCCCCTCCACCACGATGTCGACCGATGCGGGCACGTCGAGCCCGATGGTCTTGCAAGGCCGCATCGGCAGCCTGGCGCCGGCGATCCGGGCGGCCATCACCAGCTCGGACGCCTCGTAGGGCAGGGAGGCGCAGGCCGCCAGGAAGATCTCCGGCGGCCCGGAGAGCAGCAGCGCCGCCTCCAGCGCCTCGCCGCGCGCCTCGGCCTTGGCCTGGTAGCGGGCGAGGTCGTGCGTGGAGCCGAGCCGCACCCGCAGCTCGGCGTCCGAGACCTGCATGGCGCGGTGGAAGGACAGGTTCGGCACGCCGCTGTCGGGCTCGCGGGCGAGGAAGATGGCCGAGGTGAAGTAGGGGCCGGCGTCGCGGGCGTGGTAGGTGATGGCCGGCAGGTCGGACAGCGTCCCGTCCCGGAATTCGGCAGCAACCGCCGCGGGGGCCGGTTCGAGCACGTCGGCGTCGCGGCCGGCGATGCAGGCGTCGGTCAGCTCGATCCATCTCTGGCAGAAGGTCTTGTCCCCGGCGCCGATCAGCCGGCACAGGCGCTCATGGCTGCCGAACAGGTTGGACACGACGGGAAAGCCGCTGCCCAGGACGGTCTCGAACAGCACGGCCTGCTCGCCGGCCTTCTGGACGGCCTTGGTGACGGCCGCGAGCTGGTGGCACGGGTCGACCGGGCGGGACACGACCGCCAGCTCGCCGCGTCCGGCAAGATCGTCGATGAATCGCCGCATGGCCGCCTCCTCCGCATCCGGCCAGTTAAGCCGGTTGCGCCGGCCGATGACAGCCCGCGCTTTTGTCGTGCCGGCCCTATTCTTTTCGAATTCGGCAATCGGACGCGGCGCGCCCTTTGCCGGGCGCGCGGTCTCGGCCATGCTCGGGCCAACCGCGACTAAGGATGGACCATGACCCGCACGCTTCGCATCCGCAATCCGCGCACCGGCGTCGACGACTATGCGATTACCCCCTTCGATCGGGAACGCCTGGAGGCGCGCTGCGGCGAGCTGCGGGCCGCCCAGCCGGCCTGGGCCGCGCTCGGCGTCGAGGGACGGGCCAAGGCCATGCTCGCCCTGTGCGATGCGGTCGACCGGCATTTCGACGCGATCCTCGAGGCCCTGTGCGTCGACACCGGCCGCTACGACATGTCCGTCGCCGAGCTCGAGGGGCTGAAGGGCATCACGCGCATGCGCTGCGCCACGGCCGCGGAGGCGCTGGCCGAGGCGAGCGGCACCTCGTCCGATCCCGGGCTGCGCTTCCAGCAGCAGCACGTGCCCTACGAGCTGGTGGGCATCGTCTCGCCGTGGAACTATCCGCTGATCCTGTGCATGATCGACGCCATCACCGCCCTGCTGGCGGGCTCGGCCGTGGCGGTCAAGCCTTCGGAAGTGACGCCGCGCTTCATCCGGCCCTTCCGCGCGGCGATCGCCGAGGTGGAGCATCTGCGCGACGTGCTCGACATCTTCGAGGGCGACGGCGAGACCGGCGGCGCCATCGTCGACCTCACCGACACGCTGGTGTTCACCGGCTCGGTGCGCACCGGCCGCAAGGTCCAGGAGCGGGCGGCCGCGCAGTTCAAGACCGTGTTCCTGGAACTCGGGGGCAGCGATCCGGCGGTGGTGCTGGACAGCGCCGAGCCGGACTTCGCCGCCGAGATCATCGTGCGCGGGGCGGTGGAGAATTCCGGCCAGCTGTGCTGCGCCATCGAGCGGGTCTATGTGCAGCGCGGCATCTACCACGCGGTCTGCGAGCGCGTGGTGGCGCGCATGGCGGCGCTGGAGATGAACACCGACGACATCCGGCAGGGCGAGCTCGGGCCGATCATCTTCGCCCGGCAGGCGGAGATCCTGCGCGAGCAGATCGCCGACGCCCTCGCCAAGGGCGCCAGGGTGCTGACCGGCGGCAGGATCGTCGAGCATGGCGGCGGCCTGTGGTGCGAGCCGACGGTGCTGGTCGGCGTCACGCAGGACATGGCGGTCATGCGCGACGAGACCTTCGGCCCGATCGTGCCGATCATGGCCTTCGACGGCGAGGACGAGGCGGTGCGGCTTGCCAACGACACCGCGTTCGGCCTGTCCGCCGCCGTCATCGGCGAGGAGGACAGGGCGGTCGCCATCGGCCGCCGCATCAATGCCGGCGGCCTGTGGATCAATGATTTCGACACGATGGGCGGCGTCGGCGCGCGGGCGGAGAAGACCGCCTTCGGCTGCTCCGGGCTCGGCGGCAGCCGCTACGGCTACGGAGGTTTCCGTCGCTTCCTGCGCAAAAAGGCGATAGTCATCCGTTCGATCGCAGCCTGACCGGTGCTCCGCCTCCGACGGCTCGTACCGATCCGTCGGACATGGACTCCGGGTGATGCCGGTCTGTGCCGTGTTCCCGGCACGGCGATCGGAATCGAGCGTTGGAAACACGACACCAGGGCGTCCGTACCATGACCGACTTCGCCGAGACCCGCAGGGCCTTCCATCTGCCGGAGGGCGTCGTCTATCTCGACGGCAATTCGCTGGGACCGCTGCCGGTCGCCGCGGGCGAGCGCGTGGCGCGGATGCTGGCCGAGGAATGGGGCGACCAGCTCATCCGCGGCTGGAACACCGCCGGATGGTACGTGCAGCCCCGCAAGGTCGGCGACCGCGTCGCCCGGCTGATCGGCGCCGCGCCCGGCACGGTAGTGATGGGAGACACGCTCTCCATCAAGGTCTACCAGGCGCTCTCCTCGGCGCTCGAACTCAATCCCGGGCGCCGCGTGGTGCTGTCCGACAGCGGCAATTTCCCCTCGGACCTCTACATGGCGCAAGGCCTCCTGGCCTCGCTCGGGCGCGGCTATGAGCTGAAGGTGGTGGAGCCCGAGGCGGTGGAGGGCGCCATCGACGAGACGGTGGCGGTGACGCTGATCACCGAGGTGGACTACCGCACCGGCCGCCTGCACGACATGAAGCGTCTCACCGCCCGGGCTCATGCGGCCGGCGCGCTCGCCGTCTGGGACCTCGCCCATTCCGCCGGCGCGGTGGAGGTCGACCTGACCGGCGCGGACGCGGATTTCGCCGTCGGCTGCACCTACAAATACCTGAACGGCGGGCCGGGCGCGCCCGCCTTCATCTATGTGGCGCCGCGCCATGCCGAGCGGGCGCGTCCCAGCCTGTCCGGCTGGATGGGCCACGCGGCCCCCTTCGCCTTCGACCTCGACTATCGTCCCGCACCCGGCATCGAGCGCATGCGCGTCGGCACGCCGCCGGTCGTCGCGCTGACCGCGCTGGAGGCGGCGCTGGACGTCTGGGACGCGGTGGACATGGGCGACGTGCGCCGGCGCTCGATCGAGCTCAGCGAGCGCTTCATCGCCGGGGTCGAGGCCCGCTGCCCCGAGCTGGCGCTCGCCAGCCCGCGCGATCCGAACGGCCGCGGCAGCCAGGTGTCCTTCCGCCACCCGCATGCCTATGCCGTGATGCAAGCGCTGATCGCCAGGGGCGTGATCGGCGATTTCCGTGCGCCGGACGCCATGCGCTTCGGCTTCACGCCGCTCTATCTCGGCCCCGAGGAGGTCGACCGGGCCGTGGCGATCCTGGCCGAGGTGCTGGACGGGCGGCATTGGGACCGGGCCGAGTTCCATCGCAAGGCGGCGGTGACATGAGCCAGCCCTACGATCCCGCCGCCGAAGGGGCGGAAATGTCGTTCAGCCGCAAGATGTCCTATGGCGACTATCTGCGCCTGGACCGGATCCTCGACGCACAGGAGCCGCTGTCCGGCGCGCATGACGAGCTCCTGTTCATCATCCAGCACCAGACGTCCGAGCTGTGGATGAAGCTCGCCATCCACGAGATGGGCTCGGCGGCCCGGGCGCTGCGCCGGGACGAGCTGCAGCCCGCCTTCAAGATGCTGACGCGGGTGGCGCGGATCTTCGACCAGCTCAACTCCGCCTGGGACGTGCTGCGGACGATGACGCCGTCCGAATACAACCTGATGCGCCCGGCGCTCGGCCAGTCCTCGGGCTTCCAGTCCTGGCAGTACCGGGCGATCGAATACCTGGCCGGCAACCGCAACCTGGCCATGCTCCGCCCGCACGAGCACCGGCCCGAGATCGTCGCCAGGCTGGAGGCGATCCTCGCCGAGAAATCGATCTACGACGAGGCGATCGCGCTGCTGCAGCGCAACGGCTTCGACGTGGGCGGGGAGCCGCGCCCCGACCTGCGCCAGAGCCGGGAGGAGAACCCGAAAGTCCGGGAGGCCTGGCGGCAGGTCTACGCCGATCCGCAGCATCACTGGCCGCTCTACGAGCTGGCCGAGAAGCTGGTGGATTTCGAGGACTATTTCCGCCGCTGGCGCTTCAACCACGTCACCACGGTGGAGCGGATCATCGGCTTCAAGCGGGGTACGGGCGGGACGGGCGGCGTGAGCTATCTGCGCCGGATGCTGGAGGTCGAGCTCTTCCCGGAGCTGTGGCACGTCAGGACGGATTTGTGAGCGGGGCGAGACCCCGGTCCATCCCGGCACCATGACGCAGCTTGGCCGGTGCCGGGATCTGTTCGGGATCGACTGCGGCCTGGTCCGCCGCGATGAGGGTCCGGCCTGACGGCCGGGTCCGGACGGACCCGTTTGCTTTCCGCCTGCTCCGGCCTATGTCTCTCACCGCGGGAAGGCCGGAGAGCGGAGGGGATGAACGAGAGCGGGCTTGCTGCCGGCAGGAAGGGCCTGTTCCGCGCGCATCTCGGCGGCGCGGAGGGGACGGTCGCCGCCGTGTTCCGGCGCCTGGCGGCGGGCGGCGCGGCCGGGCAGGCCGACGAGCGGCTGCGGATATTCCACACCCGCGTCGACCTGCCGGCCGAGGAGGGGGAGGGGTTCTGGCGCTTCCTGGCGATCGCCGACGACATCTTCGCCGTCCTGACCGATTGCCGCTTCGCAGCCGTCAGGCACGAGCGGGTGCCGGCCGAGGGGCTGGTCGAGTTCCATTTCCTGCTCGAGGGACCGGTCGAATTGTCCCTGCCCCAGGAGCGCGACTCCACCGCGCCGGCGAGCATTTCGCTGCTGGCCTGCCGGCAGGCGCCGGGGATGGCCTATGATGTCGTCTGCCAGCCCGGCGCCTACAGGATGCTCAGCCTCTATGTCCGGCCCGTCCTGCTCGAGCACAGCTTCGGCCTGAACGGCGGGCGCGCCATGGTGCGGCAATTGCTGCGTCCCGCCGACGCCACCATGGCGATGACGGAGCAGAAGATCGACCTGGACTTCCTGCGTCGGCTGCGCGGCCTGTTCGAGATCGGATTCGAGGGACCGCGCGGCCTGCCGCTGGCGGCCGCCTGTATCCTCGAGCTGCTGGCGCTCTCGGCCGACGCCATCGACCGCAGCGGCGCGGCGCAGGACGAGTCGATCGTCTTCACCGCCCGCGAGCTGGACATGTTCAACCGCGCCGGGGAGGTGCTGGCGACCGATTTCTCGGGATCGCAGACCATCCCGATCCTGGCGCGCAAGCTCGGCACCAATGCCACCAAGCTGAAGAGCGGCTTCCGGCTGCTCTACGGCACGACGATCTTCGCCTACCGCAACCGCCGCCGCATGGACCGCGCCATGGAGCTGCTGGTCGTGGACCAGCTCCCCATCGCCGCCGTCGCCCATGCGGTCGGCTTCCGCCACCAGGCCAGCTTCACCTCCGCCTTCCGCGCGCATTTCGGGCTGACCCCGAAGCAGGCCCGCCAGCGTGTCACGGCGGCCGGCGGGCGCTGATCGGGCCGCCTCCGTGTTCTCCGGTTGCGCGGACGTGCCGCTTCTGGAATAACGGGAAGGAATATGGATAAATCGACATGACCGTGCACGCCTTGTTCGCCGGGGAACGCCAGGTCGTCATCCTCGACCGGCTGGCCCGCGACGGGAAGGTTATGGCCAACGAGCTGGCACGGGAATTCCGCGTGTCCGAGGATACGATCCGCCGGGACCTCCGCGACCTCGCCAAGGCGGGGGCCTGCCGGAAGGTCTATGGCGGAGCCCTCGCCGGGGCGCATGCGGCCGGGCGGATCGGCGAGCGCATGCACGAGGCGGTCGCCAGCAAGTCACGGCTGGCGGCTGCGGCGGCCGGGCTGGTTCGGGCCGGCCAGACGATCCTGATCGACGCGGGCTCGACCAATGTCGCCATTGCCGCAGCCTTGCCGCGGGACATGCCCCTGACCATCGTGACCAATGCGCCGGCGGTGGCGGCGGCGCTGGCGGAGCACAGCCTCGCGAGGATCGTGGTCCTGGGCGGCCTTTATGACCAGAATACCGGCGCCTGCCTGGGCGGCACCACCCTGCGCGAGCTGGAGCATGTCAACGCCGATCTGTTCTTCCTTGGCGCATGCGGCGTCGACGGCACGGTCGGCGTCACCGCGTTCAACCATGCCGAGGCCGAGGTCAAGCGCGCGATGCTCCGGCGCAGCACGCGGCTGGCGGTTGCCGTCACCAGCGACAAGATCCCGGCCGTTGCTCCCTTCCAGATCGGCAGGCCGGGCGCGATCAGCCATCTGGTCGTCGAGAGCGACGTGGATGCGGAGGTTCTCGAGGCCCTTCGCGGGCACGGCGTGCAAATCGAGTTCGCCGCCTGACGAGAGCTTTCGCGAGTGCTCCGGCACGCTTTGGCCGGTGCCGGCAGGCTCTTCATTGCTCGCGATTGTACCTGTTTGTACATATTTGTGCGCGTTTATGATATGTCGTCGGGAGGCCCGCCGAGGAGCGGGCGAGAGGCGGCGCAACATGGAGACCAGCCTTGTCGAACCTGCCCGATCCTGCCTTCCTGCACCGCCTGGCCGATGTCGCCGACGCCGAAACCCTGCCGCGCTACCGCAGGGATCTGGCGGTCGAGACCAAAGTCAAGCCGGGCTACAGCTTCGATCCGGTGACGGAGGCGGACCGGCAAGCCGAGATCGCGCTGCGGGCGGCGATCGCGGCCGAGTATCCCGATCACGCGATCCTGGGCGAGGAACTGGGCGAGACGGGGAGCGGCCCCTATCGCTGGGTGCTGGACCCGGTGGACGGAACCCGGCCTTTCATCTGCGGCATTCCGGTATGGGCAACGCTGATCGGCCTGACCGTGCACGGGCGGGCGGAAATGGGGATGATGAGCCAGCCCTTCGTCGCGGAGCGGTTCTGGGCGGATGCGGGCGGGGCGTGGTGCGAGCGCGCCGGGCAGCGCCAGCCCCTGCGCACGCGTGATGTCGGCGCGCTGTCGCAAGCCATCCTGCACACCAACTCGCCCGAGCACTATCATGGCGACCTCGAGGACGGGTTCCGGCGGCTGGCTGCCGCGGTCAGGATGACCCGCTATGGCGGCGAGTGCTATGCCTTCGCCATGCTGGCGGCCGGCCGGATCGATCTGGCGGTGGAGCCCTCCCTGCAGCCCCACGACATCGTGGCGCTCATCCCGATCATCGAAAGGGCGGGCGGCGTCGTGACCCGGCTCGACGGCACGAGGGCCGAGGAGGGTGGCTCGGTCCTCGCTTCGGCGACGCCGAGGCTGCATGAGATGGCCCTGCGCCTGCTGACCGGCGCATGACGGCGCCGGTCCATTCCCGGAGCCGCATCCAGGGCGGCGCCGAAGCGCAGGCCGGTCACGACCCATCGGCCCAGCCGGGGATCAGGACGGCCGGCCGACGAGGGCGAACACGTCGGCATCGTCGCGCACGAGCCTGACCAGTTCGCCCGTCACCGCCTGGACCCGGGCGATGCCGCGCAGATCCTCGTGGACCGACATCCAGTAGCTTCGCTTGATCGAAAACGCATCGACAAGCACCGGCACCAGCCCGGGCCTTCCGGCGGCCATGAAATAGGGCAGGACGGCCAGGGCCCTGCCGGCCTCCACGATCTCGCGCTGGCCGACGATGCTGGTCACGCGCAGCCGCGGCACGAGGCTGAGCTCGGGCGCGTCGAGGTAGTCGAGCTCGTCCGTGTGCAGGAGCTCGGGGATGTAGCCGCAGAGCGCGTGGCGGGTGAGCGCGTCGAGCGTGGCCGGCGGGCCATGGGCGTCCAGATAGGCGCGCGATGCGAAGAAGCCGAGCCGGTAGTCGGTGAGACGGCGGGTATAGACGCTGCCGGAATCCGGCCGGTCGAGCGTGATGGCGATGTCGACCTCGCGCGAGGCGAGCGAGTAGCTGCGCGGGAGCGCGACCAGCTCCAGTTCGAGTCCGGAATGATCCGCGGCGATGTCGGGCAGCCGCGATGCGAGATAGGCCACGCCGAAGCCCTCGGGCGCCCCGATGCGGACCCGGCCGGTCTCGCCGGCGATCGCGCCGGCGTTTTTCAGCACCAGCGATTCCATCGTCACGGCCGTCAGCAGAAGGTTCTCGCCCGTGGCGGTGATCTTCAGGCGCCGGCCGGCGCGGTCGAAGAGGTTCGAGCCGACGTCGCCTTCCAGCCGCATCAGCCGGCGGCTGACCGTCGAGTGGTCGAGGCCGAGGGCGCGCGCGGCATTGTTGATCTGGCCGGCGCGAGCGACGTGCAGGAAAATCCTGATATCGTCCCAATCCATGGTTCAGAGCCTGTTTTTGCACAAGCTACTTGAGCCCTTCGGCGTTGTCTCGCGCTGCGGCGTCGCGCAATGCGAAGGACACGACCTTTGGAGATGAGGATGCAGGAAGCTTTCGACTATATCGTCGTCGGGGCGGGAACCGCCGGATGCATTCTCGCCAACCGCCTGTCCGAAAATCCGTCGAACCGCGTCCTGCTTCTCGAGGCCGGCGGCCGGGACAACTGGATCTGGTTTCACATCCCGGTCGGATACCTGTTCGCCATCGGCAATCCGAGGTCGGACTGGATGTTCCGCACCGAGGTCGAGCCGGGCCTCAACGGCCGCAGCCTCGCCTATCCGCGCGGCAAGGTCATCGGCGGCTCCTCGGCGATCAACGCCATGATCGTGATGCGCGGCCAGGCGGCCGACTATGACGGCTGGCGCGACCTCGGCCTGCCCGGCTGGGGGTGGAGCGACGTCCTCCCGGTGTTCCGCAGGATCGAGGACCATTTCCTCGGGCAGGGGGACCATCACGGCGCCGGCGGCGGCTGGCGGGTGGAGGCCCCGCGGCTGTCCTGGCCCGTTCTCGACGCCGTGCGCGCCGCCGCCGTGGAGATGGGCATTCCGCGGTCGGACGACTTCAACAGGGGCGACAACGAAGGCGCGGGCTATTTTCACGTCAACCAGAAGCGTGGACGCCGGTGGTCGTCGGCGCGCGGCTTCCTCAAGCCGGCGCTCGGACGGCCGAACCTGACGCTCGCCACGAATGTCCTCGTCGACCGGCTGGAGATGAAGGGCAATCGCGCAACCGGCGTCCGATACCGGCGGGCCGACGGCTCCTGGCATATCGCGGAAGCGCGCGGCGAGGTCATCCTGAGCGCCGGCGCCATCGGCTCGGTGCAGATCCTCCACCGCTCCGGCATCGGGCCGGGCGAATGGCTGCAGGGCGCCGGCGTGGAGACCGCGATCGATCGCCCGGGCGTCGGGCGCAATCTGCAGGACCACCTGCAGCAGCGCGCCATCTACAAGGTGCACGGCGCGCGGACGCTGAACGACATCTATCATTCCCTCTTCCACAAGGCCTGCATGGGCGTGGACTATGCCGTCCGGCGGCGCGGGCCGCTGACGATGGCGCCCTCGCAGCTCGGCATCTTCACGCGCTCCGACCCGGCCCAGGAGCGGGCCAACATCGAGTTCCACGTCCAGCCGCTGTCGCTCGACAAGTTCGGCGATCCGCTGCACCGCTTCTCGGCGATCACGGTGGCGGCCTGCAACCTGCGTCCGACGTCGCGCGGCGTCGTGAGGATCACGGCGAGCGATCCCGCCAAGGCGCCGCTGATCCGCCCCAACTACCTGTCGACCGACGAGGATCGCCGGGTGGCGGCGGATGCGATCCGCGTGACGCGCCGCCTGATGCGGCAGCCGGCGCTGCGCGGCCTCCGGCCCGAGGAATTCCTGCCGGGCCCGTCGGTGGGCGACGATGCCGAATCCCTTGCCAGGTCGGCCGGCGACATCGGGACGACGATCTTCCATCCGGTCGGCACGGCCAGGATGGGCAGGACATCCGACGGGGATGCCGTGGTCGACGCCTCCCTTCGCTGCATCGGCGCCGAAGGGCTTCGCATCATCGATGCCTCGGTGATGCCGCTGATCGTCTCGGGCAATACCAACACCCCGACCGCGATGATCGCGATGAAGGGAGCGGACATGATCCTGGCGGCGGGGAAGGCGCGAGCCTGATCGCGCCGTTTCCGCCCCGGCGCGGCTTCGGCGGACAACGGACTCGCCGCATCCGGGCGTGTCGCCCGCAGGGCGGAACGCCTCCGCCGGCGCACGGGCTAGAGCAAAGCGCGTTTTGGTGGAAACGCACGTTGCTCTAACTCCTTGTTTCGACGCGTCTTTGCGACTTGACGCGATTCCGTCAAATCGCAAAACGCTTTAGCGCCGCAGGCCGGACGCCTCGGCGAGGTTGTCGTAGATGCGCCGCGCCATCGCGTTCATCCTCGGCATCAGCGGATAGGCCTCGGCCAGGAGCCGGCGGTAGGAGCCAGGGCCGCGGTGCTTCTCGAGCGAGGCGAGATAGTCGGGCAGGGAGGCCCAGGTCGCCATGGTCTGCGGCGAGAACTCCATGTGGAACTGCGTGCCGATGGCGTGCCGGTCGATGGCGACGGCCTGCACGGGCGTCCGGCCCGACGATGCGAGCACGCTCGCACCCGGCGGCGCCTGTGTCACCTCGGCCATGTGCCACTGCATGACCTTCTGCGGACCGTCGATGCCGCCGAAGAGGTCGTGGCTCCGGCCGGCCTCGGTGAGGTCGATGTCGAATACGCCGACCTCGCCGTCCCGTGCCGCGCCCACCGTGCCGCCCAGCGCGTCGCACAGCAATTGGTGGCCGAGGCAAACGCCGATATAGGGCCTGGCTCGATCGCGGACCCATTCGCGGATGGCCTGCTTCTCGGCGGCCAGCCAGGGATATGTCTCCTCCTGCCAAGTGTCCTGCGCCCCGCCCAGGACGAACATCAGGTCATAGGGCGCCAGGCTGGGGATCGCCTCTCCCTCCCACAGGCGCACGGGCTCGGGAACGATGCCATCCTCCGCGAAGAAATCGAGGAAGCGGCCGGGATGGTCGCAGTTCATGTGCTGGAGCACGAGGGCGCGCTTCATGATGGCCTGTCCAGGCAGGAGCCGGCCGAGGCGCAACTCGGCGCGGCCGCTCTGCGGATTGCGGAAAAACTCATCCGGGGTGTCCTGCCCGCCGATCTGGTCCCGGTCGCTGACGACGACACGATCCGCCTCCCGGCGCGCCTGCCCGAACCCGCCCGCACGCGCGAGTGCGGGCGGCGCCGATCTTGCGTCGGGAATGCCGAACCGATCGTGAAGATCGCCACGGGACGCTGCTCAGCGATAGCGGCCGAGGGCGAGGTCGGCGGTCTCGATATCCGGCTTGCGGCCGCTGACGAGGTCGGCGAGCGCGCGGCCCGAGCCGCAGGACATGGTCCAGCCCAGCGTGCCGTGGCCGCCGTTGAGGTAGAGGTTGGCGTAGCGGGTCGGGCCGATGATCGGCGTGCCGTCCGGCGTCATCGGCCTGAGGCCGGACCAGAAGGTGGCGCGGCGCTGGTCGCCGGCCCCGCCGAACAGGTCCTCGACCGAATGCTGGAGCGTCGCCCGCCGCTGCGGCGGCAGGTCGTTGCTGAAGCCGGCGATCTCGGCCATGCCGCCGACGCGGATGCGGTCGCCGAGGCGGGTGATCGCCACCTTGAAGGTCTCGTCCATCACGGTGGAGACCGGCGCCCGCGCCTCGTCCACGATCGGCACGGTGATCGAATAGCCCTTGACCGGGTAGATCGGCAGGCGCAGGCCGAGCGGTGCGAGCAGGGGCGGGGCGTGGCTGCCCAGCGCCGCGATGAACACATCGGCCGTCACCGCCCCCGAGGCGGTCTCCACGGCGGCGATGCGTCCGGCCTCGGCCCTCAGGCCCCGGATGTCGACGCCGAAGCGAAAGATGACGCCGAGCCCCTTGCACAGCTCGGCCAGGGCGTTGGTGAACTTGAAGCAGTCGCCGGTCTCGTCGTTCGGCAGGCGCAGGCCGCCGACGATCTTGTCGCGCACCGGGCCGAGGCCGGGCTCGGCTGCGGCGCAGCCGGCGGCATCGAGCACCTCGAACGGCACGCCGTCGGCCTTCAGCACCTCGATGTCCTTGCCGATGCCGTCGAGCTGCTTCTGGGTGCGGAATACCTGCAGCGTGCCCTGCATGCGCTCGTCATAGCGGATGCCGGTCTCGGCCCTGAGCGCGATCAGGCAGTCGCGGCTGTATTCGGCCAGGCGCACCATGCGGCCCTTGTTCAGCGCATAGCGCTCGGCCGTGCAGTTGCGCAGCATGGCGATCATCCAGCGCCAGGTCGCCGCATCGGCGATCGGGCGGATGATCAGCGGCGCATGCTTCATGAACAGCCACTTGACCGCCTTCACCGGGATGCCGGGCGCGGCCCAGGGCGAGGCGTAGCCGGGGGAGACCTCGCCGGCATTGGCGAAGCTGGTCTCGAGCGCCGGTGCGCTCTGGCGGTCGAGCACGGTGACCTCGTGCCCGGCCTTGGCGAGATAGTAGGCCGAGGTGACGCCGATCACGCCCGCGCCGAGAATGACGATCTTCATCTGGAAGGGTCCTGGTTCTTTCGCCGATCCCCAGGCAGCGCCTCGCGGCTCTCGCCGCGACCGTCTTTGCATCTTCCGACGCAAAATCAACGCTGCTCGGATTCTCGGGTGCAGGCAGGCTCGGCAGAGCCTGCCCGGCGGTCAGCAATAGAGGCGATGATAGCGCGAGCCGAGGCGGGTCAGGATCTCGTAGGCGATCGTGTCGGCCGCCTCGGCCACCTCTTCGAGCGTCTGGTGCGGGCCGATGATCTCGACCTGGCTGCCGAGTCTCAGCGTCCCGGCAGGCAGCGCCGTGACGTCGAGGGTGATGCTGTCCATCGAGACGCGGCCGGCGATCGGCAGGCGGGTGTCGCCGTGCCAGGCGGCGCCGACCCCGCTGAGCTGCCGCGGCAGCCCGTCGGCATAGCCGGCGGCGATGGTGGCGAGGCGCGTCTCGGCCTGGGTGACATGGACGCCGCCGTAGCCCACGCGCGTCCCGGCCGGGACCGTGCGGACCTGGATCACCGGCACCGTGAGCCGTACCACGGGCTCCATCGGATTGGGGCGGCCGGCCGTCGGCGCGCCGCCGTAGAGGGCGATGCCGGGGCGGACGAGCGCCTCATGGAAATCACGCCCGAGGAAGATGCCGCCGGAATTGGCGAAGCTCAGCCCGGCACCGGGGAAGGCGCCGGCGATGCGGCGCAGGGCCGCGAGCTGCTCGGCGTTCTGCCCGTTCGAGGGCTCGTCGGCGCTGGCCAGGTGGCTGATCACCTGGAGCACCTCGACCCCGTCCAGGCGCGCGGGCTCGGCGAGCAGCGTCTCGACCTCCTCCGGCGCCAGCCCGAGCCGCGACATGCCGGTGTCGACCTGGAGGAGGGCGGAGAGCACGCTGCCCTGCGCCTGTGCCAGGCGGGACCAGTTCGCCGCCTGCTCGAGCGAGTTCAGCACCGGGATGATCCCGGCGGCGGCGCAGGCGCCCTCGCTGCCCGGCTGCAGGCCGTTGAGCACATAGAGCCGCGCGTCCCCGGCGAGATCGGGCCGCAGCGCCAGCGCCTCGGCGGCGTGGGCGACGAAGAAATCCCGGCAGCCGGCCTGGTACAGCGCCGGCGCCACCCGCGCGGCGCCCAGGCCATAGGCATCGGCCTTCACCACGGCCGCCGTCCTGCCCGGCGCGACGCGCGCGGCGAGCGCACGATAGTTCCGCGCGACGGCGCCGAGATCGATCGTCAGCACGCCGGACGCCGCCTCGATGGTCCGCGGCCCGGAAATGTCACCAAACATGCGCTCCCCCAACGGGTCTCCGGCGCGGATCGTAGCGCAATGATCGCGCAATAGGCGCTTCATTCGCGCTTGATTCTGCGACAAGGACAGCATTTATGCATGAAACCACGAATAAATCGTGGAACATGCCATGGCCGGCCTCGACGCCATCGACCGCAACATCATCCGGCTGCTGCGCCTGGATGCCCGCATGAGCAACGCCAGGCTGGCCGAGGAGGTCGGCTTGTCGGCCTCGGCCTGCCTGCGCCGCATCCGCCTGATGGAGCGCGCCGGGGTGATCCGCGGCTACACGGCGCTGGTCGACCATTCCGCCGGCGAGGCCGGCATCGCCGTCATCATCAACATCACGCTGGAGCGCCAGACCGAGGACTACCTCAACCGCTTCGAGGCGGCGGTGCGCAAGCACCCCGAGATCCAGGAATGCTTCCTCATGACCGGCGGTTCGGACTATCTCCTGCGCGTCGAGGCGGACAATGCGGCCGAGTTCGAGCGCATCCACACCGACATCCTCTCCACCCTGCCGGGGGTGGCGCGCATCCATTCCAGCTTCTCGATCCGCAACGTGCTGGCGACGCGACCGAGGCCGGGGGCGAAGTAGGGGCGAGGCTGCGCCATGCCCGGCGGTCTGGTCGCGGACCGAGCCCCGCCTCGTGCCGGCGTTTCCGCGTCCGTCGTCACGGCGGTACCCTCCGGCCGAACTCGGGGAGCAGGGGCGGAGGGCCTCGTTTCACGTGATCCGGCGGATCAGGGCGCCTTGGCCGGCATCGGCGACATCAGGCCGATATTGAAGATCTGCACCCGCCGGTTGATCGGATCGTCCGGCTTCTGCGGGTTCTGGAGCGCTTCCTGTCCGAGCCCGACCGCTTCCAGCCGTGCGGGTTCGATGCGATAGAGATTGACCAGCGCTTCGACGATGGCGTCGGCGCGCTGCTGGCTGAGCTTGAGGTTGTGGCTGCGGGTGCCGGTCGCATCGGTGTTGCCGACCACCACGAAGCGGTAGTTCCACAGGATCGGGTCGTGCATCGCGTCAGCGACGGCGCCGATGGCCTCATAGGATTCCGGCCGGATGATCGCCGAATCCAGCGCAAACTGGATCTGCACCGTGATCTGGGCCAGCGAGTACAGCTTGCTTACGAGCTCGGGGCGGGTCGCGGTAAGGGCGCCGCCCGCGTTCGCGCTGCCCTGGGCCCAGCTGCGCAGGGCCTGGACGTCGACGATCGGCACATGGGCGGTCACAGCCTCGAGGCCCTGGATGAGCTGGGCGCTGGAATTGGCGGTCTGGGCCTGGGCCGGCGCTGCGAGCGAGGCGGCAAGGAGCAGCGTGCCCGCCGTCGCGGCGAAATGATGGATGAGCTTCGACATGGGATCGATCTTTTTCAGAAGGGGTTGCGCGGCGGCGGTCAGTACCAGCCGGCGTCGATGAGGGCCTGGCGGCAGGCGCCCCGGACGACCCGCTTCGATGCCACGAGACAATCCCGGATATAGCCGTTGCCCGGCTTCACGCCCTGGCAGTACTGGGCGATGTCGACCTGGCACAGCTTGTAGGCGTCGGTCTGCGCCGCCACGCGCGTGCCGATCGAGGCGACGACCGCTTCGAAGTCGGCGAAGCATTGCGACGGCACGGACGCCTTGTGCTCCGTGAGGCATCCCAGCACCTGGCCGGTGCCGATATTGTCCCTGCTGCAATGCTTCTGGATGGAGGGGCCGCAGCTCTTGGCGATGAGCGCTCCGGCCTGCGCATAGCTCATGGTCTCGGCCCGCGCGTCGGCGGAGAGCGCGGCGAGCGTGACTGCGCTCATCATAGCCCCGGCAAGCATCATTCGACGTATCATGGTCTCAGCCCTGGAATTTTCAGTGGTAAATCGAGGACCGCGCCCCCTTCCCGTCGGAGGAGGGCGCGTGCCGGTTCAGCCGGCCTTCGTCAGCGCCGGGATGACCCGGGATCCCTCGGGGATCGAGGGATCGTTCTCATCCGGCTGGTCGAAAGGCGGCATGATGCTGAAGCGCTCCGTCGGCGCGGGAAGCCGGTCGCCCGTCTTGCCCGCGCCCGGAGGCTTGTCCTGAACCTGGATGACCAGCGGTTCGCGCCGGCGCTCAGTAGCAGGGAGGATAGGGATAGTAGCCGCACGCCGGGACGGGCGGGCGGGCCGCGTCTGCCGCCGCCGCGCCGATCACGGCGCCGGTTGCCAGGCCGGCGGCGGCTGCGCCCGCTGCCGGATAGGGACGGGCGTACCATGCGCCATGATAGACCGGCGCGTGATAATAGCCGCCCCAATGGGCAACGCCGCCGCCGTAGCCGCCCCAACGGGCGACGCCGCCGCCGCCATAGCCGCCCCAGTGGGCGGCGCCCCCGCCATAGGGGCCGCGCACCGCCCAGGCATCGATGAAGACAGCCACCGGACCACCGGAGGCGAGCTTGCCCTCCAGCGTCGCCACATCGAATGTCAGCGTCGTGCCGTCGAGCTTGGGCGCCTTCAGCACCAGGACGGTGTCGGAGACCTCGCCGGGCTTGGCGCCGAGGACGGAGACGGTGGCATTCGGCGGATCAACCGAGAAACTGTCGTGTCCCTCGTCCCACTGGGTCAGGAACTGGCCGAGCATCTCATGGCCCGCCGCTCGCACCGGGCGATCCGCGAACACGATGACATTGGGCGTGACGCCGGTGAGCACCAGCTTTCCGCCGTCGAGCCGGGCGCCGGCGGCGTTGATCACCGCGAGCGAGGGGATCGGCCTGTCGGCATGGGGCACGCCGATGGTCTTCTTGAGCGGCACATGCGGCTCCGCCGGCATGGCTTCCTGCGCCGCCGCGCTGCCGGCAAGGACCAGCGCCATGCCCACGGCCGGAATGGCTCTGTCGCAGAGCTGTCGCATGAAGGAAAATAGTGTCATCGGATTCTCGCCGTAGAATGTTTCAGACCGCTTTTCGGCCCCTTCCTCAGGAGCCATGTCGATTTGACAGTGGCATGACACCGATGCGGGTCGCATCGACGCTCGCCGATTCAAATGATCCGGAGATCGAGATTCTTGCCGGACGCAGGAGCCATACCCTATGGAAGAGGGGGGTGCTTGATATTTGAGGACAGGGGTGCCGATCTTGACGAATGGTCCATCCCAACGCGTCGGCCCCGTCGCGGAACTGCCGGGCCTGCTCGGCGAACTCGGCGTGAGCCTCGAGGAGGCATTTGCCGGTTCGGGCATCGAGCCCGGCGAGCTCGTCCCGGACGCGCGCTTCTCATACCCGTCGCTCGTCGACCTGATCGAGCGTTCGGCGCGGCTGGCCCGCTGCCCGCATCTCGGCCTGCTGCTGGGCGCGCGAAGCGATCATCGGGCGCTCGGCATCATCGGCGAGATGATGGCCAGCGCACCGACGCTGGGCGACGCGTTCCGGGACTATATCGGGCTCCAGCTCGGCTATTCGCGCGGTGCCGTCGTCTATCTCCAACGCATCGACGAGGGATATTTCGTCGGCTACGGCCTCTATGACGCCGGCGCCGGCGTCGCCCCCGGCCGGCAGGTCCATGATCTGGTCGTCGCCATGGGATGCAACATGGTGCGGGCGCTGACCGGCGGGCGGGTGCAGCCGCTGCGGGCGCTCGAATGCGTCGGCCAGCCCGACAACCCGGCTCCCCATCGAAGGATATTGAAGACGGCGACGGCCTTCGACCAGGAGCGGACCGGCATCGTCGTCGCGGCGCATGACATGGCATTGCCGCTGCCCGGGGCGGATCCGTCTCGCCGGATCGAGCTGCGCGCGGCCATACGGAAGATGGCGCTCGGCGACCTGGAAGACGTCCCCGCCCAGGTGCGCCACGCCATACGCCCGCGCCTGCTCGTCGGCGAAGCCGACCGTGAAGCCGTCGCCCGCGAACTCGGGCTCGGATCGCGCACGCTTGCCCGCCGTCTCGCCCGCGCCGGCACCAGCTTCGAGGCGATCAAGGACGAGGTGCGCTTCGCCGTCGCCCGCGAACTGCTGGCCTCGACCCGCCTGCCCATCGGGCGGATCGCCGAGACGCTCTCCTATTCGGCGAACAGCGCGTTCGATCACGCCTTCCTGCGCTGGGCCGGCATGGCGCCGTCCCAGTGGCGCGCCCGGCAATGGAGCGGGGACTGACGCGCCGGCCGGAAAGGCCGGGACTGCCGCCATGGACGCTCGACGGGGTTCGTCGTAGACAGTCCGGGCGCTCGACTTGAGAGGAGGCGCAGCATGGACCGGTTCACAGGCGGTTGCCTGTGCGGCAACGTACGGATCGTGGCGTCGGGACGCCCCTACCGCGTCGGCCTTTGCCATTGCCTCGACTGCCGCAAGCATCACGGGGCCCTTTTCCAGGCGGCCGCGGTGTTTCCCGAGGATGCGGTGACGATCGAAGGCGAAACCCGCGACTATGCCGGGCGGTTCTTCTGCCCGCGCTGCGGCTCGTCGGTTTTCGGGCGCACCGCGGACGAAATCGAAGTGAACCTGGGCTCCCTGGATGCGCCCGACCAGCTGACGCCGACCTATGAAGGCTGGATCGTCCGGCGCGAGTCCTGGCTGCCGCCGTTTCCGCTCACCCGGCGATACGACCGCGATCGCGACCCGACGGGTCGCTTCGAGGAGTAGGCCGCACGACGGCCGGCCCGGGGACGCGCTGGTCCACCGTGCCGGCCCGCGTCTCCCGGTCCCGCTCGCGACAGCCCTTGCGCTCGGACGATCCGTCGGAACCCGGTCCGGCGGCTCGTCTATCCGTTGCAGGCAGGCCAGCCGGCCCGAGGATCGCCGCAGGAGAAGCCATGACGCAGTCCCTGGTCTCAGAACCGCAGCATCGTCTTGATCGCGCGACGCTCGTCCATCGCGCGATAGCCCTCGGCCACGTCCTCGAGCGGCAGCGCCAGATCGAAGACCTTGCCGGGGTCGATCCTCCGGCTCAGCACGAGGTCCATCAGGTGCGGCAGGAAGCGGCGCACCGGGGCCGGACCGCCGAGCAACCTCTTCTGCGCGAAGAACAGGAATTCGCCATTCAGCTCGACGCCGTGAGGAACGCCGACGAAGCCGACCGAGCCGCCGGGCCGGGCGCAGTTGATCGCCTGATGCATGGATTCGTCGGTGCCGACGCATTCGAGCACCGAATCCGCGCCGACATTGCCCGTCAACTCGCGGATGCGGGCGACGCCTGCGTCGCCGCGTTCGGAGACGATATCCGTCGCGCCGTAGTCCAAGGCCAGGTCCTGGCGGGATTTGTGGCGGCTCATGGCGATGATGCGCTCCGCGCCCATCTGCTTCGCCGCCAGCACGCCCATCAGGCCGACCGCTCCGTCGCCCACCACGGCGACCGTCGATCCGGGCTGCACCCGCGCCGCATCCGCCGCGTACCAGCCGGTGCCCAGCACGTCGGAGGTCGCCAGCAGGCCCGGGATCAGATCGTCGTCGGGCATGGCGTCGGTGGGAACCAGCGTGCCGTCGGCGAGCGGCACCCGCGCATAAGGCGCTTGAGCGCCGGACATGAATTCGCGCTGCGCGCAGGAGGACTGGAAGCCGAAGCGGCAATGCGGGCAGGTGTTGTCGGAGAGGACGAAGGAGCCGACCACGAACGCGCCGGGCCTGACGGTCTTCACGGCGCTGCCGACTTCGACCACCACGCCGCAATATTCATGGCCCATATGCATGGGCTGGTCGACCGGCTGGAGGCCGCGGAAAGGCCAGAGGTCCGAGCCGCAGATGCAGCTCGCGGAAAGCCTGATGACGGCATCGGTCGGCCTGAGGATCTTCGGTTCGGCGACCTCTTCGCAGCGGATATCGCCGGGGCCGTGCAGGACGGTTGCAAGCATGGGCGCGCTCCTTGTCGGTCCGTCGGGCTCAGGCGCCGTATTCGGCGTCGCTGACATGCTCCAGCCAGTCGACGACCTTGCCGTCCTTGACCTCCTGGAGCGCGATATGGGTCATGGCGGTCCGGGGCGATGCGCCATGCCAATGCCTTTCGCCCGGCTCGAACCAGACGACATCGCCGGAGCGGACCTCCTCGACCGGTCCGCCTTCGCGCTGCACCCGGCCGAGACCGGAGGTCACGATCAGCGTCTGGCCGAGCGGATGGGTATGCCAGGCGGTGCGTGCGCCCGGCTCGAAGGTCACATGGGCGCCCTGCACGCGGTCGGGAGCGGCGGGATTGAACAGGGCGTCGATGCGCACCCGACCGGTGAACCAGTCGGACGGGCCGGGGCGGGAGGGCGTCTGGCCGGCACGATAGATTTGCATGAGGATCTCCTTCGGATCAGGACAGAGTTTCAACGCGAAGCGGATGTTCGCCGCGCACCAGCAGCGGCCCGGCCCCCCGGTCCAGCCGGCCGAGCCGGATCAGGCCGCGCGACCAGCGATAGGGCCCGTGAAACATCGCCAGATTGCCCCAGGGCGCATAGTAGCAGAGGTCGCCGGCTGCTTCGCCGTCGAAGCGGCCGCTCCCGTCCTCCGTCAGCTTGCGCGGGAGATAGGCGATCTTCTCATTGGTCGCGTAGTCGGAGATCGTCAGGTCCAGCGGCAGCATCGAGACCAGATCGCGCGCGGAGGGATTGTCCTCCAGCGTCGCCGTGAAATCCTGGTCCGCGAAGGCGAATCTGAGGCGCATGGCGGCTCCTTGTCGGCGTGTGGCCGTGCCCGTCTGCGCGCTGCCGGGGGAGGGAACGGCAAGACCGGCCGCAGCGGCCGCCAGCAGAGAACGGCGAGAAAGGCGGGCGGGATGTTTGGTCATGTCAGGCGGCTCTCCCCATATCGGCTATGCGGGCTTCAGCAGGCGATGACCGCCGCCGATCAGCACGATGCCGATGGCCGCCAGGACCAGGCTTCCGAGGAAGGTCGCGAAGATCGACATGCTGTCGAGGAGCAGCCCGCCGACGACCGCGCCGAGCAGGACCGAGGTCTGGATGGCCGCGACCATCAGGCTGCCGGCGGCCTCCGGCGCGTCGTCGGCGTTCTGCGACAGCCAGGTCATCCAGATCACCGACATCGCGGTGTTCATCGCGCCCCAGATCGCGAGAAACAGGCCCGCCGCGACGACCGAGCGCCCCAGAAGCAGGAGGCCGAGCGTGCAGCCGCCCATCGACAGCGCCGGCAGCTTCAGCAGGGGCGCGACGCTGCCGCCGAGGAGCCGACCCGACGCCCATGTGCCGATGAAGCCGGCGCAGCCCAGCACGAGCAGCAGGACCGACAGCGTCGCGACATCCGCTCCCGTCACCTCTTCGAGGAAGGGCCGCAGATAGGTGAACATGGTGAAAGCCGAGCCCCAGGAAAGCATCGAGGCGATGAGCCCGCGCAGGAAGTAGGGACGCTTCAGGAGACCGACCATCGTCCGCAAATCCTGGCGCTGGCGCGCGGGCAGCGACGGCAGCGCGACCATGTGCCAGACGAGATTGATCGCGACGATGGGCGTCAGCGCCCAGAAGACGGCGCGCCAGCCGAACATGCCGCCGAGATAGCTGCCGACCGGCGCGGCGAATGCCGCCGCGATGGCTTGGCCGCCATACATCAGGGCAAGAGCGCGCGGCACCTCGCCTTCGGGGACCAGCCGCATGACGACGGCCGTCGCCAGGGCCCAGAAGCCGCCGATACAGAGGCCGAGAAGCCCGCGCCCGATCATCAGCACCCCGAAGTTTGGCGCGGCCGCGACCAGGACCAGCGACAGCAGCATGGCGGCCGTCGTCGCGACCAGGACCCATTTCCGGTTCAGCTCGCCGGCGACGGTCGTGATGACCATGCTCGCCGCCACCGCGAAGAGGCCGCTGATCGAGATCGCCTGCCCGGTCTGGCCCTCGGTGGCCCGCAGCCCTTCGGCCATCGGCGTCAGCAGGCTGACCGGCATGAATTCCGAGGCGATCAGCATCGCCACGCACAGCGCCATCGAAAGGACCGCGCCCCGGGCGGCGGTCGGCCTGCTGCCCGCATCCGACGCGGCAACCTCCATGTTCGCTTGCTCCTGCCTGAATTGCTGCGGTGCAAACTAGCGCATTCTCCATAAAACGATTACCCGTGGAAATTGGCATGAACTTATCGACCAGCCCGAATAATATGCGGCATGGACACGGGCGAGGGACCCTCATGGCCAAGACCGATCTCAACCAGCTGACGTGGTTCCGGGCCGTCGCGGAGGAGCGCAGCTTCACCAGGGCGGCGGCCAAGCTCGGCGTGGCGCAATCGACCCTCAGCCACACGATCAAGCAGCTCGAAGCGCATATGGGCATACGGCTGCTGACGCGTACCACGCGCAATGTTGCGACGACCGCTGCGGGAGAGCGGCTGCTCCAGACGATCGCCCCGCGCTTCTCCGAGATCGAGGACGAGATCGCGGCGCTGACGGCGCTCCGCGAAAAGCCTTCAGGTTCGATCAGGCTGACCCTCTCCGACCACGCGCTGGAAAGCGTCGTCTGGCCAAAGCTGAAACCGGTGCTCAAGGCCTATCCCGACATCAGCGTCGAGCTGCTCCTCGACGCCACGTTCCGCAACATCGTCGAGGAAGGCTTCGATGCCGGGGTCCGGCTGGGCGAGAGCGTCGAGAAGGACATGATCGCCGTGAGGATCGGCCCCGACTGGCGTTTGGTGGCGGTCGCTTCGCCCGCCTATCTCGATGCGCATGGCGTGCCCGGACACCCGCAGGATCTGGTCCGGCACATCTGCATCAACATGCGCCAGGAAACGGCCGGCGGCCTCTATGCCTGGGAGTTCGAAAGAGATGGCCAGGCGTTGCGCGTCCGCGTGAACGGCCAGCTCACCTTCAACAATACCTACGCCATGATCGACGCGGCGGTGAGCGGCTACGGCATCGCCTATATCCCGGAGAATATCGTGGAGCGGCACATCGCTTCGGGCTCGCTGCTGCAGGTTCTCGACGATTGGTCGCCGTTCTTCGACGGCTATTTCCTTTATTATCCGAGCCGCCGTCAGACTCTTCCGGCCTTCAAGGTCGTCATCGACGCCCTGCGGCAGGACGGCGGTCAGGGGCCGTTCGCGAACAAGTGAATCAACGTGGGCGTCAGGGCCGGACTTGATCCCATAGGCGCTAAGATAGAGACGGACCACGACGCTGCCGGAAAGGGCGATGCCCTTTGAGCCGTCATGGCCGGACTTGATCCACGGCTGTCCGGTTGGTTTTGGTAGACAGGTTGCATGGCATTGATTCTACTTGTTTCCAAGCACTTGCCGGTGTTTTGGACACGAGAAGGAGCCAACGCCATGCGTCACCACAATAGCGTATTGCACGGGCTTCTGAAGCATGTGCCGTGGTCGGTGTTCGATCGGCTTGTGGATGAACAGGGAACGGATGCCCGGGTTCGGCGGCTGAGCACCAAGAGTCAGTTTGTGGCGCTGCTTTACGCGCAGCTTTCCGGCGCCGCCTCGCTGCGCGAGATCGAAACGGCGATGTCCAGCCACGCGGGCAGGCTCTATCACCTGGGCGTGCGTCAGGTGTCGCGCTCGACCTTGGCCGACGCCAACGCCCTGAGAACGCACGAGGTCTTCTCGGGCCTGTTCGCCCATATGGCGGCCCAGACCAGCCGGGGCTTTCGTCGGTCGAGCGCCGAGGTGGTGCGCCTGATCGACTCGACGAGCCTGCGGCTGTCGGGGATTGCTGCGGCCTGGGCACGCTTCTCCCGCAGCGCCGTCGGCGCCAAGGCGCACATCATCTACGACCCGGACGCCGACCGGCCGCTCTACCTTGAAGTCACGCCCGCCAAGGTCAACGACATCACGGCCGCGCACGCCATGCCCATCGAGCCCGGCGCCACTTATGTCTTTGATCTCGGCTATTATCATTACGGTTGGTGGGAGCGCCTGAACACAGCCGGCTGCCGGATCGTCACCCGGCTCAAGAAGAATACGCCCCTGGCTCCGGTCGCCGAACAGCCTCTGCCGCCCGGATCGACCCTGCTCTATGATCGGATCGGCCACCTGCCCGAACGCCTGACGACGACGCGCATCAACCCCTTCCAGGATCCCGTGCGCGAGATCGGCGTCGTTCTCGATGACGGCAAGACACTGCGCATCCTCACCAACGACCTGGACGCCCCAGCCCAGGAGATCGCCGACCTCTACAAGCGCCGCTGGGCCATCGAACTCTTCTTCCGATGGGTCAAGCAGACCCTCCGCATCAAGCACTTCATCGGGCAATCGGAGAACGCCGTGCGCATCCAGATCGCCGTCGCCCTCATCGCCTACCTGCTGCTGCGCATCGCCAACGACGCCGTCAAAATCGTCGACAGCCCACTCGCCTTCGCCAGGCTCGTCCGCGCCAACATCATGCACCGTCGCAGCATCGACCAATTGCTCAAGCCGCCCACCATCCCAAAAAGCGACCCTCGCCAAGTCCATCTGGACTTACTCCCAACATGAACCGGACAGCCGTGGATCAAGTCCGGCCATGACGGCCGAGAGGGCGTCGCCTTTTTCAGCAGCGGTATGGTCCGGCGCTATCTTAGCGCCTGTGGGGTCAAGCCCGGCCACGACGGTTGAGAGGGAGTGCCCCACGAGTAACGAAGCACTTGTTCGCGAGCGGCCCCTTAGGCAAGACACGGAAGGACGATCGGAGGGGCGAGCGTTGCGCTTTCAGCTTTCCCATACCCATGCCTATCCCGGATGCCGGGTGAGGATCGTCGAGGAGGACAACAGCGATGAAAACATGGTCGAGTTCAGCGACGGCGTGACCGTTGCGTGCCGGCCCAGGTGCGAGGGCACGGCGATCATCCTGGCGATTGCGGGCTACAGGACGGCGCGCGGCACCGAAATCGGCGGCAAGAGCTGGATATTGCTTCCGGATGCAACAGAAGGGAGCTGGAGGATCAAGTCCAGGGCGCCGCAAGACATGCCTATGGGCACACGAAAATGAGTCCACGCGGATCGCGCACCGCCGATCGGAGAGACCCGCCACGATTGCCTGGACGGCTTCCGGCACGCCACGCGGCAGTCAGGACGGATCGCGCCTGGCGTTGGGAAAGAAAAGCTGCTGGCCGTCGATCTTGTATGCGGCGATGGCCTTCTGCCCCTCGTCGGAAACGAGATAGTCTATGAAGTCCTGGCCGAGTTCCGCTTTGACGGTCGGGAATTTCTGCGGGTTGACGAGCATGACGCCATATTGGTTGAACAGCCGCTTGTCGCCTTCGACCACGATTTCGAGATCGGCGCGGTGCTTGAAGGACAGCCATGTACCGCGATCGGAAAGGACATAGGCGTTCATCGCGCCGGCCGTGTTGAGGGCGGCGCCCATGCCCTGGCCGATATCGCGATACCACGGGCCCTTTGCGGCGCCGATGTCGATGTCGGCATCCTTCCAGAGCTTCAGTTCGGCGGCGTGCGTGCCCGACCTGTCGCCGCGCGAGACGAACGGAGCCTGCTTCGCGAGGATGGCCTTGAAGGCGGCGGTGATGTCGCTGCTGCCCTTGATGCCGGCCGGATCGTTCTTCGGCCCGATCAGCACGAAATCATTGTACATCACGTCATAGCGTTTCACGCCGAACCCTTCGTCGAGGAACTTCAGCTCCTGCGCCTTGGCATGCACGAACACGACGTCGGCATCGCCGCGCCGCGCCGTGTCGAGGGCCTGCCCGGTGCCTTGGGCGATCACCTTCACGTCGATGCCGGTCTTGGCCTTGAACAGCGGCAGGAGGTACTCGAACAGGCCGGAATCCTGCGTCGAGGTCGTCGAGGCGACCACGATCGACTTGTCCTGCGCGAGGGCTGCGAGGTCGCCGGCAACGAGAAACGCAAATGCCGCCATGGCGGAAAAGAGACGACGGTTCAGCACGTGAAGCCCCTCCGGCTAGATGACGAGATCGCCGCGAACGAAGGCGGCGGCCTCGGCGGTTGATGGACGATCGAAGAAGTCGCTTGTGCCGGCGCGCTCGCACAGACGGCCGCGAACGAGGAAGAGCACCTCTCCGGCCAGCCGGCGGACCTGTCCCAGATCGTGCGTCGCCATGACGATCTTGATGCCGGACCGTGCGGCCGTCGCGATGATCTCCTCCACGGCCCGGGTGGCGGCGGGGTCGAGGCTGGCCGTCGGCTCGTCGAGCAGCAGGAGCTCCGGCCGGCGGGCCAGGGCGCGGGCCAGCGCGACGCGCTGCTGCTCGCCGCCTGAAAGCCGTCTGGCCGGGCGAGCGGCGAGGTCCAGGAGGCCCACGTCCGCAAGCGCCTCCTTCATGCGGACGATACGCTGGCTGCGGGACAGCCCGGCCCGCGCCAAGCCATAGACGACATTGTCGGCGACCGAGCGCCGCAGCATGACGGGCCGCTGGAACAGCATGGCCAGGCGAGGCGGACACAGGGCGTCGCGCCCGCCCCAGGTGATCCTTCCCCGGGTGGGGACGGTGAGGCCCATGCACAGCCGCAGCAAGGTCGTCTTGCCGGAACCGTTGGGCCCGATGACCAGCGTCGGCGCACCGGGCGCGATCGCCATGCTCACGTCTTCGAGAATGGCGGTCTGGCCGATGCGGACCGTAACGCCCTCGAAGCTGACGGGCAGATCGCTCGACGCGTCGCGCATCAGCCCGCCCGTTGCTCGGACCAGACGCGCACGCCCCAGGCCGCCGCGTTGATCGCCAGGATGAGCGCCATGAGGATCATGCCGAGCCCCATGGCGAGCGGCAGGTTGCCCTTCGATGTCTCGAGCGCGATTGTCGTCGTCATGGTGCGCGTGAAGCCGTCGATATTGCCGCCGACGATCATGACCGTGCCGACCTCGGCCGCGGCACGGCCGAAACCCGCCAGCAGAGCCGTGATGAGGCTGAAGCGGCTGTCCCAGATCAGCGTCGCCATGCGTCCCGCCGGTCCGACGTTCATGGCCGTCAGCTCGTCCCGATATTCGTGCCACAGGTCCTCGATCGTCTGGCGCGACAGGGAGGCGATGATCGGGATGACGAGCAGGGCCTGGGCTATGACCATCGCGAGCGGCGTGAACAGGATGCCGAAGGCGCCGAGCGGCCCCGACCGCGACAGAAGAAGAAACACCGCGAGCCCGACGACCACCGGCGGCAGGCCCATGAAGCCGTTGAGGAGGACGATCAGGGCCGTGCGGCCGCGAAACCGCGTGAGCGCAAGCGCCGCCCCCAGCGGCAGCCCTATCGACGTCGCGATCGCCACCGCGGACAGGCTGACGCCGAGAGACAGCCACACGATCGCATAAAGCGCCGCATCGCCGCCGACGATCATCTCCCAGGCGCTCAGGCTGTCGGACATTCATGACTCCCAGGAGGTTGTCCGCAATCATTCCGTGTCTGTCAAACGAACCTCGCTGGCCACCGAGAGGGGCGACCACGCGCGGCATGATCGCTTCTTTCGTGCTCGACGGCCCGATCAATCGCCGCGCCTTCGAAACCCATGTCCAGAAGGTCCTCGTCCCCGAAGCGAGGCGCGGCGGCATCGTCGTCATGGACGATCGGCCGCCTCGTCGACTTCGTCGCCCCGGCCGAATGCACGAATGACCTCGCCGTTGCCGGATATGATGCAACCTGAGCGGATTCCACTCCAGCGCTCCGCCGGGAAGCGGGCATTCCCGGTCTTTGCGGCGAATGTCGGCTTCCGGCGATCCAACGCATGGGTTCGGACCCATGAAACTCGGGACTCCCCCCAGGCCGGAGGAGATCAGGGACCAAGGCCGTGCTAGACGAGCGCATGGCCGCACACCTCACCCTCGTCGAACTCGCCATACGCCAGCAGGAGATCAAGAAGAGCCGCTTCGCTGCGGTCGCCGGTCCCGTCGCGGACGAGGCGGCAGCGAAGGACTTCATCGCGGCACAGTCGGATCCGGCAGCCGATCACAATTGCTGGGCCTGGCGCCTGGGGCAGACCTACCGCTTCAATGACAACGGGGAACCCAGCGGAACCGCCGGCAAGCCGATCCTTGCCGCAATCGACGGACAAGGCCTCGATCGCGTCGCCGTTGTCGTGATACGCTGGTTCGGTGGCGTCCTCCTGGGGAGCGGCGGCCTGATCCGTGCCTATGGCGGCACGGCGGCCCTGTGCTTGCGCGAAGCCGAGAAGGCGGCGCTCATCGAGACCGTCTCCGGGACGGTCCCATGCGGGTTCAGTGACCTGACGCTGGTCCAGGCGCGGCTGGGCGCGCTCCCGGGCGTGCAGGTGGGAGTTCAGGCTTTCACGGACAGCGGCGCGATCCTGTCGGTGCTTGCGCCGAAATCGGAAGCCGGTGGCGCGGAGCGGCTGCTTGCGGATCTGACCAGCGGACGTTCGGTGATCCGATGGACCGAATAGCTATGGCAACACGTCGTTGCCAGAGGCGGTACGAATGATGAGACCGGCGAGGGCGATCGGCAAAACCTTGCAGATTGGCTCGACTCCATAGGCTTTGCGATGATCGTCGATGAACGCGATCATGTCTTGAACGGGCGGTCGAACTCCGACTGCGCAAAATATGCCGATGCCTTGCGCAGGATCTCGTTGGCTTGGCGCAACTCGCGGACCTCACGCTCCAAGGCCCGGGTGGGACACGACCGCTGCCTGCGAGACCGACGATCTCGTCGGTCACACTCCCTTTCGCCGGGGCGAGGACCGGCGACGCTGGTCGGAAGGGCAGAGGCGGGCGGGCGCTCAGGGATACAGCGCTTGCGTCAAGCCGATGTTTGGGGTGTCATGAGCCTCGAGTGACCTGAGGGGGCCCTGCAGGTGCAGGGAGGCGACGTTCTTGAGGTAAACGGCCGCTGCCTCGACATCCTGCCGATCCGGTCCAAGGCTTTTGCGACGCTCTGCTACCTCGCAAGGAATCGCGGCTGCGTGGTCAAGCGCCACAATGACTGCTGACGCTTCAAGAACGGCTCGGCCCAGACCTCTGCCACAAAGAAGGATAAAGCACCCACCTTGACCAAAGCCTGAGACCCAGACCATCCCTGAAGACGTCGGCAACGAAAATCCCGGATCAGTTCTCAGCGGAAATCAACAGCCGTTCCTCGGAGCACGGCAGCATCGTTCTGCGCATCCCAGCCATACGGCTAGACAATTCAGTAAAGCGGAGGGATCGACGATGTTATCGTGCACCGCCGATCAGGTCTACGTCCAAATTACCGATACTGGTCTGCCCACCTGCTTACCATACGCCTCGGCGGTGATTCCCGACCCAGCGGTACATACCTTCTATGTTTGGAACTCGCATGAAAGCATAACCAAACCATGACTTCTGCTCGTCGGTGAACGTGACGTTCCGCCACAGTTGATCCCAACTCTGACCTTTGCGTATCAAATCCAGAACTTGAGAGTGAAGTGAGATCATGTAGTCGCGGAGCGCTCGCTGGTCGTCTTTCGTTGCTGGCGTATAGTGCCCCACGTCAATGTAATCGACGTCCTGCTTCAACACCCAATCCAGGCTTTCTATCCATCCATCATAGTAAAAATCCAGGAAATCCATGTATGGCATTGTCTTCGACTCGCATATGTCAGTGCACTGGAGTGCTTTCTCCTTCGGGAAGAGCGCCAGTGTCATACTGTTAGAGTGACTTGGAGCGATGTGATGAAGCTCAACGGTCTCCCCACCCAGGGTGATCGTCATCTCCTTATCAAAGACCTTGTTGGGAACCGCTACAGGGAGTTTCTCGCCAACGATGGTGTCGACCGCGTTTCGCTGAGCAACTACGGTCGCCCCATCGTCCTGAAGCAGTTGCGAACCAACTATGTGGTCGAAGTGCGCATGGGTATATACCACATAGCGGACACCTACGTTGAAGCGCGTCTTGATTTCGTCTCGCAGCGCCACGGTGGCGCAGGTAGATGCGGGATCGATGACCAGCGCCCCCTCCTTCGTGATTAACACCAATCCGCTGTGCAATGCGGGCAAGGCAGTGTTCGTATGACGGTACAGATTGCCTTTCACATGCTCCAAGGTACGTGGAAGGTCCGGGCAGGATGCTGCGGTCGGATCTGGAAGTGTCTCGCGCTTGGAATACTGCTCCAGTGCAACGGCTTCTCCGGTATCGGATGCCGCCAGAGCTGCGCTTGAGGTGCTGGCTAGAAGTATTGCTACAACGATAATTTTGAGATTCATAGATGTTTCCTCACAAAGTTCAAAGCTTTTGAGCATTAGCAATGCTTGCACGATCAATCGCGCCAACCTTGCCGACTCCGGCAAGCAGCATCGCCGTCCTGAACTCGGCGCTCAGGAAGTCGAGAACGCTCTTCACGCCTTGGGCGCCACCTGCGCCAAGCCCATAGAGAATTGGACGGCCAACGGCGACTGCATCGGCTCCCAACGCAAGAGCGCGAAACACGTCGATGCCCCGGCGGACGCCGCCATCCAGGATGATCGGGACTCTTCCCTTCAACGCATCCGCAATCATCGGCAGGACACTTGTACTGGCCGGTACGCCATCAATCTGGCGGCCACCGTGGTTCGAGACTTGCACGGCGGCCGCGCCGGCATCCACGACGTTTACAGCGTCCTCAGGACGAAGGATTCCCTTCACAATTATAGGCAGACCGGAAACCTCACGGCAGAAATTGATGTCCTCCAGCGTGAGGCCCTGCTTCTGATCCCTGAAATTGCCGAAGCCGCCATATCGAGGGTCGTGATTTCCGAAAGTAAGTCCCTGAGGGAACGGCTTGCCCAACTTGCGAACCCGATCGCTACCTCCCGGGCCGAGCGCATCGACTGTGAGAACAATCGCGGAGTAACCAGACGCTGCCGCGCGGCTCAGCAGCGATCGGGTGACGCCGATATCCGAATTGAAATACAGCTGGAACCATTTTGGGCCCTGCGTGGCCTTCGCAATTTCTTCGAGTGGGCGGTTGGACGCACCGGATGATTGATAGAGGGCACCTGCCGCGCTGGCGCCGGAGGCAGTTGCCACCTCGGCGTCATGATGCACCAGCCCATGCAGGCCCATCGGTGCAACCATAATCGGGTAAGCCAGCTTTGCGCCGAGCAACTCCACCCGAAGGTCGATCGTCTTTGAGTCAATCCCCGTCAGCCTTCGGGTCATGATGGGAAAGTCTTCGAACGCCCTACGATTTTCGCGTGATGTCCATTCGTCACCTGCAGCGCCGCTGACAAAAGCGTAGGCGTAGTCGGTAATTTTTGCCTTCGCCTGCTCTTCCAGGATGTCAAGATTGATAATCTTCACATCTTCGTCGGCGACACTGGCTTGGTATTCCCCCGAAACGTCAGTTCCGTTGCTGATGGTCTCAGCTGCCGCCGCGGTGGCAAAGTGCGTAGTTCCCAGAGCCCCCGCTCCCAGGGCTCCTTGCAATAGATAACGTCTCGATAGATGCATCCTGCAGCTCCAAATGTCCTCTGCAGCGCTGAGATTAGCAATTGATAGAATCAAAAAAAGTGATATAAAAATGATCAAGTCCATCTAGATTGATGATAATGCTGGATAGCTTCAGCCTGGATCAACTTCGCGTATTCGTCACAATCGCGGATCTTGGCAGTTTCACCGCTGCCGCACGCCAGCTGCGCCGGGCGCAGTCAGCGATCAGCCACGCTGTCGCCAATCTGGAGAAATCATTAGGTCTCGTTCTATTCGATCGAAATGATTGGAGGCCACGCCTCACCGTGGATGGCCAAGCGCTCCTGGCCGATGCACGCAGCGTGCTCGCACGTGCGGAGCAGATGAAGCTGCGCGCGAAGGGTCTAAATCAAGGCTTGGAAGCTGAACTTTCGATTGTTTTCGACGTCTTTTTCCCGGTCGCCAGAATGGTCAAATTGGTCAGCGACTTTCAACAAGCGTTTCCAAACGTCGTGCTCCGTTTAAGGACAGAAGTGCTCGGCGGTGTCCCAGATCGGGTTCTTAACAAAGATTATTGTCTTGGCGTTCAGGGCTCGTTGCCGGATATTGATCCCACCCTGGTAAGCTATTCCATGCCCGAGATTGGTCTCGAACCGGTCGCTGCTCCCACACATTCGTTGTCGCTTCTTTCAAAAATTCCTCGAGACTTGTTGCGGGAACATCCACAGGTCATTTTGACTGATCCAAGCAAGCGAACTGAGGGACGGATGTTTTCCGTCTATGCAGAGCAACGCATTTTGACCAGTGATTTCGGGTCAAAGCACGGAATGCTTCGATCGGGCCTGGGCTGGGGATTTATGCCGCTGAGCATTGTCAAGGACGACATCGATTGCGGGCGTCTCATAGTGCTGGATTTAGCCGACCGACCGCCCCGCACCAGGAGAATGCCGCTATACCTCATTCATCGATCCGAGGAATCGCCCAGGATAGCCGCACAATGGGTCATTCGCGAACTCACTGACCCGGAACGGGCAAGCTATTGATTTCCGTTAAGGGCTGCTCCGGAACAGCCAGATATTTCCACCGAGAATCGAGGGGTGGACACCCTCCCGACGACGTCGCGATACGTCACTCCGTGGAAGGAGCGTTCATGAAGGACGTTGGCATGTCGGCAAGGACCCTCGCAAAGCGATCGTTCAAAGCCCCATACACCACGTCTGCGCAGGGTCAAAATCGACCAATCGACCAGAAGCTATTCGAACTTTTCACCGCCAAACGCCGCCGTTTCCACGCTTTCTCGCGCAAGAACCATCCCCCCGCTCTTTACGCGGGCGTAGTTTCGGTGGCTATCGGCGGTATTTGGCGCACCCGACACGATTCGAACGTGTGACCTTTGCCTTCGGAGCAATTTGTCCCGGCTATCCGAAATGCACGCTAGGACACGCCATGATACTACAACACTTTGAAACATATGGATAATCCGGTTCTCCCCGCCGAAATCCATATCCGACACTTCGCTCCGACTTTCATCCGGCTGCTTCCGTGGTGCTTCCGCGGAAACAGCCCGATCTCCAGGGGGAAATCGCGTAATGGCCAAGCTCACGAAACGTGTCGTGGATGCAGCCGCAGCCCGCGAGAAGGACTACTTCATCTGGGACGACGAACTGCCCGGCTTCGGCCTTCGCATCTTCGCGTCCGGCAAACGCAGCTACCTTATCCAATACCGCGCGGCGGGTCGAACCCGCCGGTTCACAATCGGTCTTCACGGTGTGTGGACGGCGGAGACAGCCCGGCAGGAAGCGAAGGTGCAGCTCGGCCGCGTTGCTCAGGGTGACAACCCTTCCGAGGAACGTCTGCTCGACCACCAGGCGATCATCGTCAAAGAACTATGCGCGATGTATCTCAAGGATCTGGAAGCGGGGCTCATTCTCGGAAAGGGCGGTCGTCCGAAAAAGGCGACGGCGATCGTCAGCGATACGGGCCGGATTCATCGACATATCATCCCGCTGATCGGCACCCGCCGGGTCAAGGACCTGGTCAAAGCCGACATGGTCAAGGTGTTGAAGAACATCATGGCGGGCAAGACGGCGGTGTCGGTGAAGACCAAGAAGCTGCGCGGCAAGTCCATCGTGAAAGGCGGCGCCGGCACGGCCACGCGGACGCTCGGTCTCGTTGGCGGCATTTTCACCTACGCCATGGAGGCCGGGATCATCACCGCCAATCCCGTCCGCGGCATCCGCGAGCCCAAGGACAATGTCCGCGACCGCCGTCTCACGGAGGCCGAATACCGCACGCTCGGCGAGATTCTGCGCGAAGCGGCCGAAACCCCGAAATATGAGATGACGGTCGAGATCATCCGACAGATCGCGCTCACCGGCTGCCGCCGGAGCGAGATGATCGGTCTCAGCGGACCGAGGCGGACACTGACGCGAGCTGCATGCGACTGGAGGACAGCAAGGAAGGTGCCTCCATCCGTCCCATCGGCCTCACCGTGGTCGAGTATCTGGAGGAACGCCGTAAGACCGCAACGGGCAGCTATGTCTTCCCCGGCCATGGCGATGACAACGCCTTTGGCGGATTCCCCAACCACTGGCGACAGATTTTCCGGGACTCGCCGCTGGCGGATGTAACGCCGCACGTCCTGCGTCACAGCTTCGCCAGCATCGCCAATGATCTCGGCTTCACCGAGGTCACCATCGCCGCACTGGTCGGCCACTCGAAGGGGACGGTCACGAGCAAATACATCCATTCGCTCGACACGGCCCTCATCATGGCCGCCGACACTATCTCCGGTTACGTTCAGGGGCTGCTCGATGGGGTCAAGTTCAAGCAGACCGCCTACGCGCTAGATCGAAACTCCCGTCGAGCTGCGCTCGATCTCTTCCTCACCAAAGCGGTGGGAGAGCCGGCAAACGAAGCCGAAGAGGGACGTCGCCTGGCTGCGTGAGACCGCGTCCCAAACCGCTCGATCAGGATGGGGCGGGCTCGGACTAGGCCAATGCCGGACCCGAACATCGGTTCGGGTCCTCCTCTCCAACCTGTTCAGCCGAGGATCGCTCGGACTTCCAGATGAGCCTCCAGCCCGTACTGGCCGTACTCACGGCCGATGCCGGATTGCTTGAATCCCCCGAAGGGGGCCAGCGGCGCGTGTGGCGCGCCATTGATCGTCACCCGACCGCAGTCCAGGCGCTCGGCCACCCGATGCGCGTGTGCGCGATCAGCGCTTTGGACATAGGCCTGCAGGCCGTAGGGGGTATCGTTGGCGATGGCGACGGCCTCGTCCTCATCCTCGTAGGGGATGACGCACAGCACCGGGCCGAAGATTTCTTCCCGGGCGATCCGCATGTTGTTGTTCACGCCGGTAAAGACCGTAGGCTGCACGAACCATCCCTGATCGAGGCCGGCCGGTCGGCCTTCGCCGCCAACCAGAATCTCAGCGCCTTCGTCGATACCCAGGCGAATATAACCCTGCACCCGGTCCCATTGCTTCTGGCTGACCATCGGCCCGATCGTGACCGTCGGGTCGGTGGACTCTCCGACCTTGAGGGCGGCGACGGCCGCCTTGAGGAGATCGAGGATCTCCGGCAGGCGCGACCTCGGGGCCAGGACGCGCGTCCCGGCGATGCAGGCCTGGCCGCTGTTGAGGAAGCCGACCGCGACGACGTTCGAGATCGCGCTCTCAAGGTCGGCGTCGGGCAGGATGATGTTCGGCCCCTTGCCGCCAAGTTCCAGGGTCACACGCTTCATCGTCTCCGCCGCTGATCGCATGATCGAACGACCCACCGCCGTTGAGCCGGTGAAGGTCACCTTGGCGACGTCCGGGTGCGACGTGAGTTCGGCGCCCACCACGTCGCCGCGGCCGTTGACGATGTTGAACACACCGGCGGGCAAGCCGGCCT
Organism: Labrys sp. Lb11; assembly: GCF_057554225.1. Lineage (NCBI taxonomy): Bacteria > Pseudomonadati > Pseudomonadota > Alphaproteobacteria > Hyphomicrobiales > Xanthobacteraceae > Labrys > Labrys sp. Lb11. The sequence continues at coordinate 19,360 of NZ_BAAJOT010000002.1, read as the reverse complement.
CGTGCAGAGCCTCGGCGAGGACCTGCGTCTGAATGGCGCTCATTTCGCTGGGCTTGATGACGAAGGTGCAGCCCGCGGCCAAAGCGGTGGCAAGCTTGCTGCAGATGGAGCCGATATTGCTGTTCCACGGGCTGATGGCGGCGACGACGCCTACCGGTTGCAGGTTGACCTCCGCGCCGCCGACGGTTTGGGTGAACTCGAACGCCTCCAGCGTTTCGGCCATGTCGAGGAAGAGGTTAGCCGCGTGCGCGGTGGAAAAGCCCACGAAGGCCTGCGGCGCGCCGTATTCCTCGGTCATCGCGGCGGCGAGCGCATCGGTCCGCGCCGCGACTGCGTCGTGCAGCCGGCGCAGCATGGCGATACGCTCCTCCTTCGTGGTGCGCGACCAGGCCGGGAAAGCCCGCTTGGCAGCGGCGACGGCGGCCTTGGCATCGACCTCGTCGCCCAGACGCACCTGGCCGATCCTCTCTTCGGTGGCGGGATTGAACAGGTCGAACAGTTCCTCCCCGTGTGGGGTGACGAACTGCCCGTCGATGTAGACTTTGTCGATGGTTCGCATGGCGGGTCTCCACTGAGTTGATAACCGCCGATGTGACACGTCGACACTGTTCTGATAAGTCGATCAGAATGACACAGGCTGATGCAGGAAATCGCGCAATAAGGGCGAGCCAACTTGAACTCGAAGCGGTGGTGGCGGTTGCGCGCCATGGCGGCTTCCGGGTCGCGGCACGCGAACTGGACATGTCGTCGTCGGCGCTCAGTCACGCGGTCGCGGCGTTGGAGGCGCGGATCGGCGTTCGGCTCTTCAACCGCACCACGCGCAGCGTCGCCCTGTCCGCTGAGGGCGAGCAGTTCGTCACCGAGATCGCTCCCGCCTTGGCCGCGATCCGCACCGCCATGGAGCGGATCGACGAACATCGCGCCGAGCCCGCCGGCGTGCTGCGCCTGAACCTGACGCTCGGCGCCGCGCGAATGATCCTGGCGCCGCTGGTGTTCGAATATCTGCGCCTCTACCCGCAAATGGCGGTCGACATGGTCACCGAAGCCGCCATGGTGGACATTGTGGGGAAGGGTTTCGACGCCGGCGTGCGGCTGCAAGAGTTTATCCCGCCCGACATGATCGCGGTGCCGATCACCGGTCCGATCCGCTCGATCGTGGTCGGCTCACCCGCCTATTTCGAGGGACGAAAGCAGCCGAAGACTCCGGCGGAGTTGGCTAATCACCGTTGCATCCGGCGGCGCTTGGGGAGCGGGACCATCTATCGCTGGGAGTTTGAAAGGCGCGGCGAGGCGCTCGCTGTTGACGTCCCCGGCCCGATGACTTTGGACGAGGAGGACCTCATGCTTCAGGCCGCGCTGGCCGGTGAGGGTCTGGCCTATCTCTCCGACATCGCAACCACGGAGGCGATCGAAACCGGCCGATTGCTGCCGGTGCTGGAGGACTGGTCGCCAGAATATCCGGGGCTCTGCCTCTATTATCCGAGCCGTCGCAACATCCCCGCTCGGTTGCGCGCGTTCGTCGATCTGATCCGCCGACAGATTAAGTGACACGATGCAATCGAAAGAGCCTTTCGAAGAAATCGACGATCTTTGGCCCGGCGCCATTGCCGACTAAGCGGAGCTTCTTTCTTTCGCGGAGCGCAAGCATTTGATCTTGCGAGCTAAAACCGGCTTGACGGACGTCTCTGCTGGGTACGGGCGACGGCGAGGAGGTCGAAGGCCTTGGCCTGGATCGGCGTCGGGCGGGCGGTGATGGCGAAGGGCATGCCCGGCGCGGTGGCGATCTCGACGGTGTTGCGGGTGAGGGTGGCGAGGTCGGCGATCAGGGTGTGGAAGCTGTGGACGGGCAGGCCGTCCGGGGTGCGGCCGGTCGCCTGCCTGGTGACGGCGGCGGGGGAGCGCTCGGCCCTGGCGACGACGCTGGCGCGCAGGGCCTGGGCGACGTCCTTGTCGGTGTCATCATAGAGCATGGGCGCCAGGCGCCGGCGCATGTGCCATTCGAGGTAGTAGCCGAGCATGCACAGGAAGACGTGGGCGCACACCCGCTCGGGCAGCCAGTGATAGACCGGGCGGACGTGGAGATCGACGGTCTTGATCGAGCGGAAGGCGCGCTCGACGTGGCTGAGGGATTTGCAGGCTTTGACCGTGGCGGCATCGTCGAGCGTCGCGGCCGGCAGGCTGGTGCGCACGGCATAGAGCCCGTCGAGGGTGGCCTCGGCGGCGATCTCGGCGGTCTTGCGGGCGAAGGTGAAGCTGGTGTCGGTGATCTGAAGCGCGAAGTGCCTGGCCATCTTGTGCCGATCGATCACGGCGCCGACGGCCAGGTCGATCTCGGCCTTGCCGCGCAGCGGCTCGCGCTTGCGCCGCACCGCGGCGGCGATGGGGGCGAGGTTGCGCTCGGTGGCCTTGAGCAGGTCCTCGCGCTTGCGGGCGCGCTCGGCGGCCAGGGCATGATTGCGGCAGACGATCAGCCGCTCGCCCGGGAACTGCGGTAAGGTGGATGGCGGCCATGTCGCGGTCATCGAACAGCGACATCTGGAAGGCGCCGCCCTCGAGCAGGCCGCGGATCGCCGGTGCGCGCAGCGCCGTGATCCAGTCGAGCCCGGCCGGCTTGATGTCCTCGGCGATGCGAGCCTGGGTGATCATGCCCCTGTCGCCCACAAGCACGACATGATCGAGACCGAAGCGCTGCTTCAGCTTGGCGACCTGGTTGCCCAGCGTCGAGGGATCGCCGGTCGCCCCCTCGAACACCTCGACGGCGACCGGGCAGCCGTCGGGGGCGCAGAGCAGGCCGTAGACGATCTGCAGCTTGCCCGTCTTGCCGTCACGGTTGTCGCCGAACTGGGCGAGCGGGCAGCACCGGCCTTCCATGTCGCTTGAGGTCCCGTCGTAGAGCGCCAGCGTGCCGCCGGCGAGATGGCGGCGGGCCAGCGCCGTCTCGATGGCGCCCTGGCGGACCGCCAGCCAGTCGAGGGCACCGTAGAGGTCCGCCTCGTCGACCGGCCCCAGGCCGAGCTCGGCGCCGAGGCTGGGGGCGGCGGTGTCGGGCGACAGTGCCCGCGCCGCCGCGAGCTTGGAGCCGGGATCGAGCACCCGGCTGACGATCAGCGCCAGGACGAGATCGCGGCAGCGGTTGCCGGCCGGCCCGAGCAGCCGGTCGAGCCCGATCTTGCGGGCGGTGCCCAGCGCCGCGGCGACATGGCCGTGCGGCAGCGAGCGCACAATGCTGATCGCCTCCCGGTCGGGCGGAAGCACCGTGACGCCCTTCAGCAGCATCTTGAAGCCGGCGATGCGCTCGGGCGGCCAGTCGGACAGGTTGAGCAGCGTGCGCTTCTTGATCTTGCCGCCCTCGCGATAGCTCTCGCGCAGCAGGATTGCCGGCGGGGAGTCACGATTGGAGACGGATTCGATGTACATGGCTGATTGTACACCAAATATCCTTTGCATTGTAACCGGAAATGGCGCCATTACATGGCTACATTATAGGTCACCAGAGACGCATTCTGCCGAAATATCAAGCACTTGTCGGACACGGAAGAAAGAAGCTCCGATTAAGGCGGATGATCTCGATGCGCGAAGACCATCACCCGATCTTGACGAGGTTCTGGTTGGGGAGTGGGCCGCCGGGAAACTGGGCGAGCTTGCCGGTCGCCAGCGAGCCGAGATCGATGCCGGCGAAACCGAGCCGCTCGATCAGGGCGGCGACCTCCGCCTTGGCCACAGTGTCGTTGCCGGAATAGAACAGCACGCGCCGCCCGCCATCGGAGCGGGGATCCGTGGCCAGCAGTTCCGCGCGCAGGTGGTTGAACGCCTTCACGACGCGCGCTCCGGGAACGAGATCGGCGAACACCTCGCTTGACGCACGGCCGCCGAGCTCCACCGGCTTGAACAGCGGCGCCTCGATCGCATTGTTGGCGTCGATGACGATGCGCCCTTTCCAGGCCGGAAGCCCCGCCATCGCGGCCGGAAGCTTCGTCCAGTTCACGGCCACGAACACGATGTCGGCCTGCGCCGCCTCCTCGCGGGTGGCCGCCTTGATCGTGGGGCCGAGGTCACGCACCAGGTCCTGCAGGGAGTCCGGGCCGCGGCTGTTGGAGATCACGGCCGCGATCCCTGTGCGCGCCAAGGTGCGCGCGAAGGCCGTGCCGATCGCGCCCGATCCGATGATTCCGATGGTCATGTGATGTCCTTTCATGAAGGGCCGGTCCGCGGCGCTCGACCGCGGCCGGCATGGACTTTGCGGTCACAGTTTTGGCGTCAGCGCGCCGAGCTGCTGCATGAGCGAGAAGAGGTTGGCGACGCCCCAGTGATCGGTGATCTTGCCGTCGCGCACCCGCATGACATCGACGGTCTCGAATCGAATGTCGCGGCCTGTCGGGGCAATCCCGAAAAACTCCCCGCGATGTGTCCCGTGATAGGTCTTGTAGGTCGTCACCCGGTCGCCATCGGCAAGCTGCCAATGGATCTCCGCGTGAAAGTCGGGAAACGCCGCGCGCAGGACTTTGTACAGCTCCCGCGCGCCGTTCTTGTCCGGTGTGCGTCCCGGCTGCGGCGTGTGGTCGAGGAAGTCGTCGGCGAACAGCTCCTCGAACACCTGAAAATTGCCGCCGCCCTGGACTTCCTCGGTATTGCGGCGGACGACGGCTTTCGCCGCTTCGCTGATATTGTCGATAGTCATGACGTGCTCCGGAAAAAGGGCTGAGATCTTTGCGGCGGTATCCGGGCTCAGGCCCCGGCGCCTGCCTTCTGGCCGAGAAGCTGAAGCTCCCAGGCGAAGGATGTGCCCGTTGCGCCCGTGTGCGGCAGGACCGAACCGCCAAGCGCCGCCGCCGATTCCTGCCGCGCCCAGTCGCGCTGCCATTCGCTCGCGACCGCCAGCCAGTTCATCGGCACCACGCCCGCCATCATCATGCGGCGCACGCCCATCTCGTGTGCCTCGACGCTGACGCCGCCCGACGCATCGGTAACCGCGTAGACGTCGTAGCCTTCGCCGGCAGCCTGTATCGCAGGCATCGCCAGACAGATTTCCGTCCAGAGCGCGGCCATGACGATCTTCCTGCGTCCGGTCTTCTTCACGGCCTCGACGACCCGCGCGTCTTCCCAGGTGTTGATGAAGGTGCGGTCGATCGGCTTCCGGTTGGGGAACACGTCCTGCAATCCCTGGATGAGCTTGCCGCCGCGATCCTCCACCACGGTGGTCAGTATGGTCGGGACGCCGAAAACCTTGGCTGCCTTGGCGAGGCCGATGACATTGTTCACGATCATCATCGGCTCGTGGCTGTGCAGGTTGGCGAACTGGAAGGGCTGGTGGTCGATCAGCACCAGCACCGACGCCTCCGGGGTCAGCAGCGCGTCGAGGCCGTTCTTGAGGGCTGGGGACTGGGTCATGGCGTTCGCTCCGGTTTTGGTTGGCGGTGTTTCCGAAGCCGATATCGCCACATTCATTGCTGCGCGATTAGACGGTAATGGCTATCATTTCCTCCAAGCAACGCTTGAAAGTGGATGATGGAGACGCTCGCCAACCTCGAATCCTTCGTCCGCAGCGCCGAAACGGGCGGGTTTTCCGCGGCCGCACGGCGACTGTCGCTCACACCTGCCGCGGTGAGCCGCAACGTCGCGATGCTGGAGCGCAACCTCGGTGTCCGGCTGTTTCATCGCAGCACGCGCAAGCTGACGCTGACGGATGCGGGCGAGCGTTTCCTGCTGGAGATCAGGGACAACCTCGAAGGGCTCCAGAACGCCATTTCGAGCGTGGCGACGAACGGCGGAGAACCGGCGGGCGTGCTCAAGGTCAGCATGGGCCTCAATTTCGGGGCCGACTACATCCTGCCGCTGCTGCCCGCCTTCCTTGCCCGCTATCCCGGCATCCGTCCCGATTGGCAATTCGCCACGCGACAGACCGACCTGATCGCCGAGGGCTTCGATGCCGCGATCGGCGGCGGCATCGAATGGGGGCCGGGCGTCGTCTCGCGCACGCTCGCGCCGCTCCACCTCATCGCGGTTGCTTCGCCCGAATACATGAAGAAGCGCAGACACCCGACCGACCCCACGCAGTTGTCCGCGTTCGACGGGATCGCATGGCGCTCCTCGCGGACGGGCCGGGTGCGCGAACGCATCATGCGCAACGTCGAAGGCGCCGCAGTTCCAGTGAAGCTCAGGGAAACCATCGTCCTGGATGATCCGGAAGCGACCTGCCGCACAGCGCTGCTGGGTCTCGGCGTGACCTTGAACGCCGTGTGCCACGTCCTGCCGCATCTGGAGAGCGGCGCACTCGTGCGTCTGCTGCCGCAGTGGTACATCGACGAAGGGCCGATCTCGATCTACTACGCGAGCCGCACGCTGCTCCCGTCAAAGACCCGCGTCTTTGTCGATTTCGTCGCGGAGGCGTTCCGGCGCCAGCGGCTCGCCGAGCGATTTGCCGGCAGTCTTGGCTAAGCGGCCGCGCGGCGTGCTTGGATGCATCCGCTCCCACAGGAAAGCCCCCGGACACGGCTGCATCCAGGGGCTTCGTTCATCAGCCGGCGGTGATTTTAGCCGTTGGCGGCCTCTTCGATGAGCTTCGCCACGGCTTCGGGCTTCGAGACATAGACCGCGTGGCTGCCGGCGACCTCTGCGACGGTCGCACCGGCGCGCTCGGCCATCATGCGCTGGGCCGGCGGCGGGATCATGCGGTCGTCGGAGGCAATGAGATAGTAGCTGGGCTTGTGCTTCCAGGCCGGGACAGTGACAGCGCCGGCAAGTGCCTCGACGCCCCACGGCACCTGGGAATCCGCCATGAAGGCCGCGGCTTCGGCATCGACATCAGCGGCGAAGGAGGCGGCGAACTGGGTCTTGTCGAGGAACAGGAAGCCATCGACCGGCGGCAGGATCGGCGGCACGGGCGCGCCGGCCGGCGGGTTGGCGATGAGCGTGGAAACAGATTCGCCCTCATCCGGCGCGAAGGCGGCGATATAGACGACGGCCTTCACCTTCGCGTCGGTGCCGGCCTCGGAGACGACCACGCCGCCATAGGAGTGGCCGACGAGCACGACCGGCCCGTCCTGCCGGGCGATCGCGCGCTTGGTGACCGCCACGTCGTCGGCCAGCGACAGGGTGGGGTTCTGGACGATGGTGACGTTGAAGCCCTTGGCCTTCAGGACATTGTAGACGCCCTGCCAGCCTGAGCCATCGACGAAGCCGCCGTGGACCAGCACGACGTTCCTGGCGGAGGCGGAAGCGAGAGCAGCGGAGAGGGTCTCGGTGGCGGTGGTCATGGCAGGTTTCCTTTGGTTGGTTCAGCGACAATTCTTTATCGCGATAATCATCGTGTACGCCAGTCCAATTCCCTTGTAAAGATATTTTTTATCGCGATATTGATTTTTGCGGCACGCAACCTGCCACGCCTATGGAGACCCTCATGGCCGACGCCCCGACGCTCCCGCTGGACAGCCAGCTCTGCTTCTCGATCTATTCAACCTCGATCGCCATCAACCGGCTCTATAAGCCCATGCTCGATGCGCTGGGCGTGACCTACACGCAGTATCTCGTCCTCAGCACGCTCTGGGAGAAGGACGGGCTGACGATCTCCGCGATCGCCGATCGCCTGTCTCTCGAACCCAGCACGATCACGCCGGCGGTCAAGCGGCTGGAGGCGGCAGGGTTCCTCGGCCGGCACCGGAGCACCACGGACGAGCGGCTGGTCGAGGTCCGCCTGACCGCGAAGGGCCGCGACCTTCACGCCGAAACCGGATGCCTGACGGATGCCCTGCTCCAGCATTCCGGATTCACGGTGCCCGAGATGATCGACCTGAACCGGAAGGTCCAGAAATTGCGCGACGGGATGCGCGACGCGACCAGGTAGCGCCTTGCGTCGCTCTCCATTCCTCCCATCGTTTGAGTGGCCGGAGTAATTATGGACCGATCGCCCCTACCGCTCGCGATAGAGCACCAGTTCCTCGTGATAGAGCACGCCGTCGATCACGTCACCGGTCGCGGTGAAGCCGGTGTCGTCGACATAGTCGATATGGTTGCCGCTGACGGTGTAGCTGCCCTGATAGGCGCTCTTTTTGGTTCCGCGCGCTTCGTCGTAGCGCCCGTTGGGCAGAAGCTCCTGACGGATATGCCCGTCCTTGGTCACCCACATGCCGACAAAATCATGGTCTGCCATCGTTGATCCTTGCGGTTAAAAGGTGAAGAGTTCCCGCCCGATGCCCGCGCTCAATGCGCGCTGGCGGTCGGACGGATGATGACGATCTCGCTGGTGTCGACATCCTCGGGCTGCTCGATCGCGAACCGCACCGCGCGCGCGATCGCGGATGGGCTGATCGAGATGGCGCGGTACGCCTTCATTCCTTCGCGGGCGGCGGCGTCGGAGATGGTCTCGGCCAGTTCGGATTCGACGACGCCGGGAGAGATCACCGTCACCCGAAGCTTGTCGTTCTCCTGGCGCAGCCCGTCCGAGATCGCGCGGACCGCGAACTTGGTCGCGCAATAGACCGCTGCGGTCGGTGACACATGATGGCCGCCGATCGAGGCCATGTTGATGATCTGCCCAGCGCCACGCGCGGTCATCGACGGCAGCACTGCAGCGATGCCGTGGAGGACGCCGCGAATGTTCACGTCGATCATCGCGTCCCATTCGTCGACCTTGAGCGAGGCCATCGGCGACAAGGGCATGATGCCGGCGTTGTTGACGATGACATCGACCCGGCCGAATTCGGCGATCGCCGCATCGATGAAGGATTGCATGTCCTCGCGCGAGGTCACGTCGAGCCGGCGGCAGCGCGCGGTGTGACCTGCCTTCCCGAGCTCGGCGACAAGCGCCTCAAGCCGGTCGGTGCGCCGCGCGCCGAGGACGACGGTGTGGCCGGCCTCCGCCAGCAGGCGGGCGGTGGCTTCGCCGATGCCGCTGCTGGCGCCGGTGATGAGTACGATCCCGGTCATGGCAATAATCCTTTGAGCCCCGGCCGCTCAGGCCGGATCGGAGATGCGGGTGAAGGCGCGCCGGTCGAGGTCGCCGGAAACGAGCGCCGGGATCTTCGCGACGAAATCCTGCATGTGCGGCAGCGCGAAATGCGCTTCGAGATCGGCGGCCGACGCCCAGGTCTCATAGACCATCCAGAGATCCGCATCGTCGTTCGAGCGATGCACCTCGTATGTGCCGCAGCCTGGTTCAGCGCGTGACGGCGCGACGAGTTCGAGCAACGCTTGGCCGAGCGCGTCGGATTTGCCTGACTGAGCACGGATAAAAGCGAGATTGGTGTAGCTGGTCACGAGACGTCTCCTTGTTAGGTCGGCTCAGGCTCTTGCGGGTTGGGCAGAAAAATCGGTGGCGAGGCTGACATCCTCCCAGCGGCGGACGTCATCGTCGAAGCGGTCGAGCCGGGCGCGGGCGCGCTGCAGTGCGTCGCTGCCCAGCAGCAGGTCGAGCGGCGGCTCGTCGGCATCGACGGCCTGAAGGATCGCCTGTGCGGCCGCGGCAGGATTGCCGATCTGGCGGCCGTCCTTGGCGAGCAGCCCCGCGACGGTGCCGCCCGCCGCATAGTCGGCAATCTCGGCCGCACTGCGCTTCGCCGAACGGTCGGACAGGAAATCGGTGCGGAACGATCCCGGCGACACGCTCGTCACCCAGATGCCGAATGGCGCGACTTCCTGCGCCAGGCTCTGCGACAATGCGCCGAGCGCGGCCTTGCTCGCCGAATAGACCCCTGAGGCGGCGCCTGGCGCGATGCCGGCGACCGAGGAGATGTTGACGATATGCCCCGACCGCTGCGCGCGCAGCGTAGGCAGGACCGCGCGGATCACCGCGAGCGGCGCGAACAGATTGACGCGGAACAGCTCAGCCGTCTCGTCGTCCTGCGCCGCCTCGACCGGCCCGACCAGGCCGTAGCCGGCATTGTTGACGACGACGTCGAGCCGGCCATGGATCGCCGCTGCCCGCGCCGCAACATCGGCGACCGTATCGAGCATGCGCATGTCGAGCGCGAACATCGTGAGGTCGCCCGTCAGGTCGGCGGGCGCATTGCCGTCACGGGTGGTGCCGATGACGGCATCACCCCGCGCCAGCGCGGCCCGGGCGGTCGCGTGGCCGAGGCCGCGCCCGATGCCGGTGATGAACCAGATTTTCCGGGTCATGGTGCTCTCCTGCAAATGCGCCGTCCGGAGGGAGCAGCGCCGATAGAGAAGAGTTAGACCCGTGACCGAAGCGATATAATCCGGCTTGTTTTACGAAGGTCTGTTAGCTGGACCACATAATGGGTCGAGATCAGATCGGCGCCGCGCGCACGAAGTCGATGAAGGCGCGCAGCGCCGGGGCCATCTGCCGCTGTTGCGGATAGCAGAGAAAGTAGCCGGGATAGGACGCGCACCAGGGCTCGAGGAACGGCACCAGCCGGCCCTGCGTGACAAGTTCCGCGATCTCGAGATTGGTGGCGAACGCGATCCCGGCGCCGTCGAGGCACGCGCTGATCATCAACCTGCGCTCGGACACGATCAGCTTGCCGTCGACCACCAGCTCGAACCACTCGCCGTCGCGGCAGAATTCCCAATTGTAGGGGAGCGCCCGCCCGGCCCAGCGCCAGCGGATGCAATTGTGCCCAAGCAGTTCCTCCGGCGTCGCAGGCGGGCCGTGGCGCGCCAGATAGTCGGGTGACGCAACCGGGACCTGCCGCATCTCGCCGCCGATCTGCACGCCGATCATGTCGCGCTCGACCACCTCGCCGGGGCGGATCGCGACGTCCCAGCCGCCGGCGACGACATCGACCACGGCGTCGTCGACGGTCACGTCGAGCAGCACGTCGGGATAGGCGCGATGAAAGGCGCCGAGCACCGGCGCGATATAGGCAAGCGCCGCCCCGCGCGCGGCGATGACGCGCACCGTCCCGGCGGTGCCGTCGCGAAAGCGCGCGGCATGGGTCAGCGCGCTGGCGATCTCGTCCATCGCCGGCCGCAGGCGGAGCAACAGCGCTTCGCCCGCCGGCGTCGCGGCGACGCTGCGCGTCGTGCGGTTGAACAGGCGGATGCCCATCCGGTCTTCGAGGTTGCGGATCATCTGGCTCAGCGACGACGGCGTGACGCCGAGCTGCTCGGCGGCGCGGCTGAAGCTCATCTGCTCGGCCACCGCGACGAACGCGCGAAGCTGGGCATATTCGGCGCCCTGTACCGATGGCGTCATGACCGGTCTCCCCTCGGGTCGGCGCACCATTATGTGCCCGCGCTAACAAACCCAATCGAAATTGACCGGATTATTCGTCGAAATGGAAGACCGTAAAACGGCGTCAGAGGCAGTCAGCCTCCCCGAGAGGAAGGACCTTTGAGATGACCCACCATGCCAACCTTGCCCGTATCCGCCAGCTTTACGACGCTGTGAACGCCAAAGACCACGAGACAATCGCCGGATTCGGCGCGCCCGACAGCGAGTGGCTCGACGTGCCGTTCGACTTTACGTCCATCGGTGTCACCGCGATCATCGATCCCTGGAAGAGCTGGTTCGATATCTTCCCCGACGCCACCTGCGAGGTTCAAAGCCTCGTGGCGATGGGCGATCACGTCATCGCTCAGGGCATCGGCCGCGGCACGCAGCGCGGCGTGTTCCATTCCCCGGCGGGCACGATCGAACCGAGCGGCCGGACGATGGAAGTCCGCTTCTGCGACGTCTACCGCCTCAAGGACGGCAAGATCGCCCGCGCCGACTCCTATTTCGATTTCTACGGCCTGTTGCGCCACCTCGCGCCCGCGATGCTGCCGGCAACGAACTGACCTCCTGCCAGCCGACGCTGCGCGCGCGGCATTGGCATAACCGCATCACGTCACGACTACGCGGCCACATCGTCAAAGGGATCAACGACTTGGCCCTTCATCAACGACCCCAATCTGGAGATAGACAATGACCAGCATCGCATCGACCGTGAATGAAGTGGAGGGCAAGGTCGCCCTCGTGACCGGCGCCGCCAGCGGAATCGGCCGCGCCATCGCCGAATTGCTGCATGCGCGCGGCGCCAGGGTCGTGGCCGAGGATATCGATCCGGCGGTCAGGGAGCTCGAACGCGACGGTCTGGTGGCATTCGTCGCCGACGTCACAGCGGACGGCGCCGCCGAAAAGGCGGTCGCGCTGGCGGTCGACACTTTCGGCAGGCTCGACATCCTCGTGAACAATGCCGGCCGCATCATCTACAAGAACCTCACCGAGATGACCCGCGAGGACTGGAACTGGCAAATGGAGACGAATGTCACCGGCGCCTTCCTGCATTCGCGCGAAGCGCAAAAAGCGATGACGCCGAACAAATCGGGCGCGATCATCAACATCGCGTCCTATGCCTCCTATTTCGCCTTTCCGGGCATCGCCGCCTACTCCGCGTCGAAGGGCGCGCTCGCGCAGCTCACCCGCACCCAAGCGCTGGAAGCGATCGGGGATGGCATTCGCGTCAACGCGATCGGCGTCGGCGACGTCGTCACCAACCTGCTCAATCACTTTCGGGCGGACGGGCGCGAATTCCTCGCCGAGCATGGCCGCAATGCGCCGATCGGGCGTGCTGCCGATCCGCTCGAGATCGCCGAGATCGTCGCTTTCCTCGCGTCGGATCGCGCGAGCTTCATCGTCGGCTCGGTGGTGATGGCCGACGGCGGCATGAGCGTGCCGATCGGTTGATCGCAAGGGAAGGCGGCCCCGGCACGACCGGCGCCGCCTATCCGCTTTCTCTCGGACCTACTCAGGTGGGGCACTCAGCGCCGTAGCAAACTTCTCAATTAGCCAGTGCCCGGCCGGACCGGGCAACGTGTCAGTGCGATGGAAAGCGAAGATGGAATAGCCGCTCGGTGGATAATCTTACTGAGTCAGAAAGCCGCGGATTGGACCGGTATTTTGGGGCGAGCGGCCGGCGTATGGTGTTGGACTGATTTGGCCGGCCTCATCGGAGGGTGGGATGGACGGTTTGGCGAGCCGGGAGAGTGAAGCGCGCTTTTCGAGCTATGTCGAGGGTCTTGTCGGGGTGATCGGGCATGCGGACCGGGCGGAGCCGCTGCGCGCTTATTGTCTCGGGCTGCTGCTGCCGGGCGAGCGCAAGAGCGTGGAGCCGATGGCGGCGGTGACGGCGCCGTCCCGGGTGGCGGCGCAGCATCAGGCGCTGCTGCATTTTGTCGGCAATGCGCCGTGGTCGGATGAGCCGGTGCTGGCCAAGGTGCGCGAGCAGGTTCTGCCGGCGATCGAGCGCAGTGGGCCGATCGAAGCCTGGATCATCGATGACACGGGCTTTCCGAAGAAGGGGCGTCATTCGGTCGGGGTGACGCGGCAAGATTGCGGCCAGCTCGGCAAGCAGGACAACTGCCAGGTGGCGGTGAGCCTGTCGATCGCCAGCCATGCCGCCAGCCTGCCGGAAGATTGGGCGGCAGATCCGCTGCGGCGGGCCAAGGCGGGCGTGCCGCCGGAGGTGGCGTTTGCGACCAGGCCGGAGATCGCGCTGGCCCAGCTGCGGGCGGCGTGTGCGGCAGGTCTTCCACGAGGGACGGTGCTGATGGATCCGGCTATGGCGTCGACACGCGCCTGCGCACCGAGATCACCGCCCTCGGCCTTCGCTACGCAGCGGGCCTGACGTCGACCATGACGGTGTGGCCGCCCGGCACCGGGCCGTTGCCGCCGAGGGAGCGGAGCGGCCGGGGCCGGCCGGGCACGCGCCTGCGCCGGGATGCCGAGCATCGGCCGGTCACGGTCAAGGCCCTGGCGCTCAGCCTGCCGGCCTCGGCCTGGGAAACCATCCGTTGGCGCGAGGGCGCGGCCGACTGGCTGAGCTCGCGCTACGCCAGGGTGCGCGTGCGCCCGGCCCACCGCGACGAGCAGCTCACCCAGCCGCGCCCGGAAGAATGGCTGCTGATCGAATGGCCCGAAAGCGAGGCGGAGCCGGTCAAGTATTGGTTCTCCACCCTGCCCGAGGCCATCCCCTTCGCCGACCTGGTCGATGTCACCAAGCTGCGCTGGCGCATCGAACGCGACTACCAGGACCTCAAGCAGGAGGTCGGGCTCGGCCACTACGAAGGGCGAGGCTGGCGAGGCTTCCACCATCACGCCACCCTGTGCATCGCCGCCTACGGCTTCCTGGTCTCCGAAAGGGAGACGATTCCCCCCTCCGGACCGGGCACCGCCGCGAACCTCCCGCAACCTGCCCTTCCCGACGATTATCGACCCCGAGGCGCCGCCGACCCGGCCCGAACGGCACATGCCCAACTCGATCGCCTCCATGCGCCGACGCCTCACCGTCGCTCTCGCCGGCAGCCTGCAGCGCTGTCCCTGCTGCAACGCACCGCGCAAGCCACCGACTGTCCCACAACGCTTGTGACGCAGTAAGAATAGAAGGCGTAGCCATCCGGAAAATCGGGAATCGTGCTTTCGCAGCCAATTTGCGCAAAACGGCGCCACAAAGTAAGGTTCTGATTTCATTAGAAGAACTGGCGCACCCGACACGATTCGAACGTGTGACCTTTGCCTTCGGAGGGCAACGCTCTATCCAGCTGAGCTACGGGTGCTGCGGGCGGCGAACCGCCTGGATGGGGCCTACATAGCCGAGCTTGGCGGGCTCGGCAATGGGCAAACCGCGATCAGGCGAAGGTCTTGCGCGGATCGAGGGCGTCGCGCACGGCCTCGCCGATGAAGATCATCAGCGACATCATGCCGGCGATGACGACGAAGCCGGTGATGCCGATCCAGGGCGCCTGCTGGGCGTTGTCGGCGGCCTGGCGCATCAACTCGCCGAGGGAGGGCGAGCCGGGCGGCAGGCCGAAGCCGAGATAGTCGAGCGAGGTCAGGGTCGAGATGCCGGCGTTGAGCACGAAGGGCATCATGGTCAGCGTCGCCACCGTGGCGTTGGGCAGGAGGTGCTTCCAGATGATGCCGAAATTGGAGAGGCCGAGGGCGCGGGCGGCGCGGACATATTCGAAGTTGCGGGCGCGCAGGAACTCGGCCCGCACCAGCCCGACCAGCGTCGTCCAGGAGAACAGCAGGAGGATGCCGAGCAGCAGCCAGAAGCTCGGCGCCAGCACGGCCGCCAGGATGATCAGGAGGTAGAGGGCGGGGATGCTGACCCAGATCTCGATGGCGCGCTGGAAGATCAGGTCGGTCCAGCCGCCGAAATAGCCCTGCACCGCGCCGGCGGCGACGCCGATGATCGAGGACAGCACGGTCAGGATCAGGCCGAACACCACCGAGAGGCGGAAGCCGTAGATGACGCGGGCGATGAGGTCGCGGCCGTTGGCGTCGGTGCCGAGCCAGTTCCATTCCAGGTCGCGGCAGGTGCTGCCGCCGACGCGGGCGGCCGCCTCCCGGCACTGGTCGTCGCTGAGCATCCAGGTCGGCGGGGCGGGGAAGGGGGTGGGCGAGTTCTTGTTGATCGTGTCGTAGGAATAGCGGATCGGCGGCCAGAGGATGAAGCCGCCCTTGTCGCGGATCAGGCCGGTGAGGTAGGGGTCGCGATAGTCGGCCTCGGTCTCGAAATCGCCGCCGAAGGTGGTCTCGGTGTAGGAGAACAGGATCGGCACGTAGTAGTGCCCGTCATACTTGACCAGGAACGGCTTGTCGTTGGCGACGACCTCGGCGAACAGCGACACCACGAAGATCAGGCCGAAGATCCAGAGCGAGGCGTAGCCGCGCCGGCTGGCCTTGAAGTTGCGCCAGCGCCGCCGGTTGATCGGCGACAGGGCGAAGCGGCGGCGGGGCGGGGCGGGGAGGGCGGCGTCCATGGCTCAGGCCTCCCGGGCGTCGAAGTCGATGCGCGGATCGATCACCATGTAGGTGAGGTCGGAGATCAGGTTCACCGCCAGGCCGATCAGCGAGAAGATGTAGAGCGTGGCGAACACCACGGGATAGTCGCGGTCGACGATCGAGTTGAGGCCGAGCAGGCCGAGCCCGTCGAGCGAGAACACCTTCTCGATCAGCACCGCGCCGGTGAGGAAGGCGCCGATGAAGGCGGCGGGGAAGCCGGCGATGACGATCAGCATGGCGTTGCGGAAGACGTGGCCGTACAGCACCTGGCGCTCGCTGAGGCCCTTCATCCGGGCGGTCTGGACATATTGCTTGCGGATCTCGTCGAGGAACGAGTTCTTGGTCAGAAGCGTCAGGGTGGCGAAGGCCGAGAGGCTGAGGGCGAACAGCGGCAGGGCGAGGTGCCAGGCATAGTCGGCGAGGGCGCCGGGCGAGGCGAGCCACTGGTACCAGGGCATGTCGTCGTAGCGGCTCGACCACAGGCCCTTCAGCGGGAAGATCTGCCAGAACGAGCCGCCGGCGAAGAACACGATCAGCAGGATGGCGAACAGGAAGCCGGGGATGGCGTAGCCGATGATGATGACGGCGCTGGTCCAGCCGTCGAAGGCCGTGCCCTCGTGCACCGCCTTGCGGATGCCGAGCGGGATGGAGATGAGGTAGCTGAGCAGCGTCACCCACAGGCCGAGCGAGATCGACACCGGCAGCTTCTGCTTGACCAGCTCGATCACCGACGTCGCCCGGAAATAGCTCTCGCCGAAGTTGAAGGTGAGATAGTTCTTCATCATCAGGACGAAGCGCTCGGGCGCCGGCTTGTCGAAGCCGTACTGCTTCTCCAGGCTCTTGATGAAGGCGGGATCGAGGCCCTGGGCGCCGCGATATTGCGAGTTCACCTCGGCGCCGACATTCATGCCCTGGCCGGAGAAGTCGCCGCCGCCCCCGCCGAGCCGGTCGCCGCCGCCGTTGCCGGTGAGCTGGGCGATCATCCGCTCGACCGGACCGCCGGGGGCGAACTGGATGATGGTGAAGGAGACCAGCATGATGCCGAGCATGGTCGGCACGATGAGGAGCAGTCGGCGGAGGATATAGGCTAGCATCGGCGGCCCTGATTTGCCGCAACCCTAATGACTGGCGCGATTCAGGGGAAGGGTCTGCGGCGGATGGTCCCGGCAAAGGGACGGTCCTTGGGGGCAGGAAAGGCCGCCAAAAGCCTTCTCCGCGAAGCGGGGAAGGTGCCCCGACGCAGTCGGGGCGGATGGGGTGTGGCCCGCAAGGCTCGACCTCGGCCCCGCTTGCACTTGCCGTCGTGCCATGCCGGCGAAGCCGGAGCCTTGCCCGCCGCACCCCACCCGTCGCCGCCTTCGGCGGAGAGGGCTGTGCGCGCCCTTTTCTGTTCCGATCCCGCGCCGGTCCGGCCTATTGCGTGGCGGCGACGCGCACCTGGCTGCCGAAGTCGAGGCCGTAGACGTCGTCGCGGAAATGGGCGGCGCCGTCGGGCGTGACATAGGCGGTCATGTAGACCCAGTGCACCGGCACGCGGTCGGGCAGGGAGAGGTCCTTGCGCTGGCCGGTAGCGATCTCCTGGCCGATGCGCCTGGAATCCCAGCCCGGGCCGAGCAGCCAGGCGGCGAGGTCGTTGACGCCCTGCACGCGCACGCAGCCATGGGAGAAGAAGCGGTCGGTGGCGCCGAACAGCCGCTTGGACGGCGTGTCGTGCATGTAGACCGCCTCGGGGTTCGGCATCTGGATGCGCAACTGGCCGAGCGCGTTGCCGAGGCCGGACTTCTGGCGCAGCGTGTAGTTCAGCGCCTTGTCGCTGGACCAGTTGATGCTGGCCGGGTTGACCTCCTTGCCCGCGCCGTCCAGCACCGACATGCCCTGCCGGCTGATATAGCTGGGGTCGCGCAGCATGTGCGGCGCGATTTCCTTCTTGATGATCGACTGCGGCACCGTCCAGGTCGGGTTGACGTTGACGGCGCTGATGGTGGCGTCGACCTCGGGCGAGGCGTTCTGCGGGCGCCCGACCACGGCGATGTAGCGTCGCGAGATGCGGTTGCCCTCGATCGCCTCGACCTGGGCGCTCGGCAGGTTCACCACGACGTAGCGCGGCGCGAAGTCGATGAAGCGGGCGCCAAGGCGCTCCATGTTGTGGCCGATCTGGATCAGGCGCTTGTCCACCGGCACCGCCATGGCGGCGCGGGTGCGGTCGTTCATCGCGCCGGTGGCGGCGATGCCGTTGCGCATCTGGTAGCGGCGCAGCGCCGCGGTCAGGGCGCCGTCCCAGTGGTCGCCTTCGGCGCCGGCGGCGAGATCCCCTTCCATGATCAGGCGCTGGCGCAACTGCGCCACGGCCGGGCCCCTGGCCTTGGGGCCGAGCGTCGCCGGGGGAGCCGGCGGGAAGCCGCCGGAACGGGCGATCCTGGCGTAGAACTGCGACAGGCCGTTGAGGCGGTCGAGCGAGCCGGCGTCGAAGGTCGGCACGTCCGACCAGGGCGTCTGCGGCAGGGCCTGCGGCGTCGAGGCCGCGGCGACGGGCCTGAGCTTCTTCTTCACCGGGGCGACCGCGGCCGGGGCTGCGGCGGTCGGCGCCGGCGCGGCTTCGGCCGGCGCCTCAGCGACCGGGGGCGGGGCGGCTTCGAGCGGCGCCGGGGCGGCGGGGGCGGCCTCGACGGGCGCGGGCGCTGCGGCCGGAGCCTCCGACACCGGGGGTGCCGGATCGGGGGCTGCGGTCTGGGCTTGGGCGCTGGACGTCAGAACAAAGGCAGAGACCGCCGCAACGGCGGTGCGCATCAGAATCGTCATGCAAGAACCAACAAGGAGCAAGCCCGAAACAGGGTGAACGTAGGCGGACCCTATCATGAATATGGGCCGGACGGGGAGGGCGGTCTCGTCGCAGCGCGCGATTGTGACAAGGCGTTACCCGTTGACAACAACCGGGCGCCCGGCCCGCTACATCCGGAACTCCTCGCCGAGGTAGAGGCGCCGCGCGTCCGGGTCCTCGATGATCGCCTGAGGCGTGCCCTCCGTCAGCACGTGGCCGGAGTGGATGATGTAGGCGCGGTCGATCAGCGACAGGGTCTCGCGGACATTGTGGTCGGTGATCAGGACGCCGATGCCGCGGGTGGTGAGATGGCGCACCAACGCCTGGATGTCGCCGACGGCGATCGGGTCGATGCCGGCGAACGGCTCGTCCAGCAGCATGAAGGAGGGGTGGCTGGCGAGGGCCCGGGCGATCTCGACGCGCCGGCGCTCGCCGCCGGACAGGGCGATCGAGGGCGAGGCGCGCAGGCGGGTCAGGCCGAACTCCTCCAGCAGTTCCTCCAACTGGCGCTCGCGCGCCTGCCGGTCGGGCTCGGCGATCTCCAGCACGGCGCGGATGTTCTGCTCGACCGAGAGGCCGCGGAAGATCGAGGCCTCCTGCGGCAGGTAGCCGACGCCCAGCCGCGCCCGCCGGTACATCGGCAGGCGGGTGACGTCGTGGCCGTCGAGCTCGATGCGACCGTGATCGGGCGGGATCAGGCCGATGATCATGTAGAAGACGGTGGTCTTGCCCGCGCCGTTCGGCCCGAGCAGGCCGACCGCCTCGCCGCGCTTGAGATCGAGGCTGACGTCGGCGACCACCTGGCGCTTGCGGTAGCT